>JAGBAA010000025.1 GCA_017939795.1 Thermoguttaceae bacterium | reverse complement strand
TGAAGCCTGTGCGTTACCAGACCTGATCCCGTAAATATCGTGCGAGTATGTATAGGTAAATTCCAGAAATCCCCACTTTGCCAAAAAAGTACGGTAATCTTTTGGGAATTTAATTCCCAAAATAGTCTCCGCCTCACAAATAGAGCTTTCAGGAGCGGGATCGGGCTTATGCCCTGCCGTTATTTGAGCTTCCCAAAAGTACTTGCATTCCGCAATGCATGCTTCAACTTCCTCAAACGTGTGCTTTTTCATGTTTTCTCCTTTACTGGTTGGGAGCATCCAAAACTCGAGTTTTCCAATAATTTCATCGGCAATTTTCATGAGATCTCCTTAATTCTGGGTCGTTTCTAAAACTTGATTCATTCGGAAACTGAGTACTGAACCAGAGCTGATTTGACCACTGAGTACACAGAAAAGCCGCAAAAATACACTGAAAAGAAGGATGAACTTCCTGACACGAAATTCCCGGAAAATACAAAAAGCCAGAAAATATCAGCACTTGCGGCATTTTGCCGAACGCTCCGAACCTGCCTCGACGGCCTTCTTTGGTACGCATCTTCTCCGCTCTAAGGTATGAACAACAAAATCAAGCCCCTCAAACGTCGATCGTGATGATGGTTCCGCTGTTGGCGCCCTTTATTATGATTATGCGTTGTTTTTCTGAAAATTTCAATGACTCGGTATTGACGAACTCTTTGTCTGTGATATAATTCAAAGGTGGATGTGGTTCTTCCTGTGTACATGGTTTGGTATTTTTTATCGTTATACCTTGAACCTGCCGCATTTTAATTATCTTTCTGGTACGTAGTTACCAGATGAGCCCCAATTCTATTAGATAATTATTCATTTCGTGAAAATTACTCTGTTAGAAAGGGAAAAACCATGAACATTTTCGATGAATGGGAAGGCCGTGACCCGCTTGACTTCACAAATCGGCCCCCAAAAACAAGAAAAAAGCAAACAACACCAAACCCAAAGAAGCCCTTCCACAAAACGCCTGCCGGTTCCGCGGTAGGATGTGTTCTCTGGATATTTATCATCGCTCTGGTCTGGAATTACTTTGGCAAGTCAGACACTGAACATGCCTCAATCACGCCCAATGTCGTGAATGAATCTCCAGAGACTCACCACAATTACAGAACGATTACTCCGGAAGAAGAAAAATTCATTGGTCAACACGCGCGAAATGTTTGGGCACTACACAAACAATATCTTTCATTAAAACACCTGCCGGAATTTAGAAAAGAAAGAGTTTACTGCAAAGAATTCCATATTTGGCAAGATAAAGTCAAAGAAGGTTCCTGGGATTTGGCACACTACCTATATGGGTCTCGTCTCAAAGAATTCGACGATGTTCAAGATGCATATAATGCTCTAATCTCTGTTTCCGGCCATTTTGCCCTACGTATGCAAAATTACGATGCTGAAGAAAAAAAAGATTTTGCAATCATCAAACAAAATTGCACGCCATACTTGGAATGGCGTGGAACGCCGGACACCTCTAAAATTTTAAAATCTGCAACTCTGGACTGGTCCCAATGCCCAGAATCAGATAAAAAACAAATAGGCAAACACGCGCGTTATCTGGAAGAACAAAAAGAAAGATACTTGGCATTGATCAATGAACCAGGTTTCATTCAGCAAGGATACAAATCAAACCGTGAAACTTGGCAGGAGGCACTTCTGGCAGAACTCGACAAATTAACAGAAAATGTTTCCTACGAAAACCATGATTATTACCAAGATGTAGAAAGTGCCACGTTTGAACTAATAGATGCGATAAAGTGTTCAGATTCATGGCGTCGGAGATCAGACTTTAAAGAAAAAGTTAAAAATTTTGTCCGCCTATTTGATGAACGACTCACGCCGTACCTGCAATGGTAACGAAAAAGGAAACTTCCTCGGAGCACTGGAGAACCGCTTAAACCGCCGTGGCCAATCGTGAAAAGTAGGGGCGACGGTGGCTTCATTTCCACGATCGGCAATGTAGAATCATGATTGACTTGTAGTTTTTTCCTAAAAATTAGAATTTTTGTAATTTATTCCTTCAGCACCCCTTTAATATTAAAAACATTTTTGATATAATATCTTAATATAAGTTTAAGTTCACTTATTTAAGGAGAAAAAAATGGATATTGTTGCGATTGATTTTGAATTTACAAACCAGTCTGATAAAACTATTTGTGCAGTGGGACTTGCCCGTCCAGGAAAGTCAGTGTACTATACGCTTGTGCAGCCTCCAGCAGATACCTATTGGGATCCTATGTGTTCCTTTTGCCATAAGATTACACCTGAAGCAGTAGTTGATTCTCCGAAATTGCCAGAAGTCTGGGATAGCATTTTGGATTATATTGGAGGTGGTCTATTGGTAGCACATAATGCCAAAAGCACAGAACGTCACGTAATTCTTAAAAACACTTTGGCGAATTCGCTTCCATGTCCTCGTTTTCAGATGCTCTGTTCAATGGTTTTAGCTAAGCGTCTATTTCCCGATATTGGTTCCTATGGACTTCATGATGTTGCAGACTGTCTAGGTGTTAAATTTAATCATCATAATGCGGGTGAAGATGCTGAAATGTCTCTTAGAATAGCCAAATTAGCTCTGGAAAATTTGGGAGAGGATTATTGCTCAAACCTTGTATTTTATATTGACGAAATTAGCCGAAAAAATAAAACTAAAGTTCCTCAGCAAATTCGACAAGAACTTTTGAAAAACCTTCCTGAGCCTGATGGAAGGTTTGAGGGGGTTGATTTTGCCTTTACTGGAACTTTGCCTGTAGGACGTGCCGAATTAGTTCAAATTGTTCGTTCTTTCGCTGGTACCGCAGCGGATAAGGGAGATTTAACTAACAAAACTAATTTTTTAGTAATGGGCGAAAAGGAGTATAATGACTATGCTAATGGAAACTTATCTACCAATAAAGTCAAAAAAGTAAAAAAAATGATAGAATCTGGAAAAGATGTTGGAATCTTGAATTATGAAGAGTTTATGAGTATGATATATGATAATTGACTGATCCAATGGCCTCATGAAAAGTAGTCTGACTGGTATGGCTGGCTTTTCACGATCGGCAAAATACCAAAAACCAAACGAAAGGAACAATCATGCACAAATCAACAAAGAAAGAGCCTAAAATTTTTTGTCGGATTCGTTCCAAGACGGGATTCAGGCGTCCTTTTACACTGCATAACGCTCTTCTTTGGCTTGAAAGACATTACGATGAGGGGACAGCCTTAAACATGACACACAGCGGCTTGCTTATCTTGAGCCGATGATTGAAGGCACGACTCCTCAATTCCTCTGGGACTCTTTGACTGAGAAACGCCGAGTTAAGCTAATGACCCAAGCAGAGGCCCGACGCGCTGTGGAACGAATACAAACCCAACAGGTCGTTGAAACCGTGACGTTAACTCGTGACGGAAATGAGATGACAATTCCTCTTGAATCTTTTGCAGATGCCGTTGATCGTGCGATGGTACTCGCCCGTATATCTGCAGTCTCGCGTATCCCAGCCTCGCTTGAATGGTTCGGGCAGGAAGTTCAAATCCCTGTGACATACTTTGAAATTCCACTGACTGACGACCCTCGCAATGTTTTTAATCATCTCCGGTACATGGCATTATGACCGAGTATGACGATGGTGGGTTTCCATGTTTGATTAAGCCTATAATACTGACCAAGGAAGAGTTTTCATTTTACCTGATGAGAGCGCAAAAGGAACACCGCCCACTGTTCTCGATCCTTTGGGAGCGTTTCGGTAATCAGAACAATGCAACACCACAGCCCAGCCCAAGAACGGCACATAAGGGTACAACCTACGTCAATATAACCATTCCCAGTTATGTTCTGGACTACCTAGCTCTTGAAGCGAAAGGGAACGGCATAACTCTTTCGCGCCAGTGCTGTCAAGTGCTAGAACGATATTGCAAAATGAAAATCCGCAAAGCCGCCAAATACGCCCCAGCAGAGATTGAGAAAGCGGAAGAAGATAAACAGGAGAAGCAGGAATAAAAACCCCGGTTTCGGAGCGTTGTTTTTTCTCTAAAACCGGGTTTTTTGGTCCGAATCCCTCGTTATTCAAACTGGTGGATCAATCCCGCGATCGCAGCGCCGCAGGTTTTGTTCCGTTCCCGTACGAAGCGCAGCGCCTTTTCCACCTCGGAGTGGTCGTAGATCCGTGTGGTCTGGGTGTTTGAATGGCCCAAGGCGGTCGCGGCGTCGTCGCGGCTCATCAGCAGGGAGAGGAAGGTTGCGGTCGCGTGCCGCAGCTGGTACGGCGACCAGTGCCGGATCAGGTCGGATTCCAGTAATCCTCACCCATCTGTTCGATCAAAACCAGCCCCTCAAACGTCGATCCTGCGGCTTCCGCGACCTAACGTACTTCCGCCTGAAAATCCTCAATATCCATCAAACACGGTACGCACTTGTCGGATGAACCTAAATAACTCGCGCTGCCGGAGGCGTTGGTGAGGGTGATTTCGCCGTATTCCTGAAGGCCGGTCTCGTACAGGTCGGTGTTGTCGTAACCGTAGAAAAAGTCGTCGAGATCGTCAACGTACCGCTGCGACGGCGACGAGTAAGGCTCCGGGGTTTCCGGGTCCGTTGGCCACGTGCTGGAAGGCTGTTCGACGGGGTTGGAGTAGGAACCGAGGCCGTAAGGGATCTCCCACATGCCGGAATACGGCGCGTTGTGGTTGTTGACTATAGCTGTCGATCAGTTTTCAGGGATGTAGCTGCAGCACCATACGATTTCCCGAACTTCATCATACTGGGTGTTTTCCTCATCCAGTAATTTTCCATTTTCATCGCGCAGTATCCTCCGTTCGTTGGCGGCAAAATGGTACAGAAGGTCTATGAAGCTATCTGCGATCTTTCGGGCTACTGTATGCTCAAAAAAATCCCACGCGATGATCGGCTCGTCCGGTTCACTTGTGTCAACACACCAAAGCTCATCACCTTCATCGCTCCATATGGCGATATACTTGTCAGGAAGTTTCGAGTATTGACGGCCAAAAAGTGTTAGAAAAATGGCACTTGGATAACCTGAAGCCTGTGCGTTACCAGACCTGATCCCGTAAATATCGTGCGAGTATGTATAGGTAAATTCCAGAAATCCCCACTTTGCCAAAAAAGTACGGTAATCTTTTGGGAATTTAATTCCCAAAATAGTCTCCGCCTCACAAAT
>JAGBAA010000024.1 GCA_017939795.1 Thermoguttaceae bacterium | reverse complement strand
CCTAAAAGTCAATGCCCCCCTATGTTATTTTTAAAGATTTTCTTGGAATTTTAAAAAATAATCGATAAAATATGGAAAAATATCATGATTTTTAAAATTTTATTCCCATTTTAGAATAAAGTTTTCAACATTTTAGAAAATTTTTCGCTTGCAGGGACTACTGTATTCGTACAGTACCTTTTACAGCCAACAAAACAGAAAAAGACCCCGACTCGAAAAGCCGGGGCCTTGTGCGTTCAGACAGTCTTGAGACTGCGGAAGAAATTCTTATTTGCCGAGAGCGGCAGCGACGTCAGCCAGCGTACCGGCGGAACCGAGCTTCTGGTTCTTGTGGACGATGTAGTCGGCGTAGTTCTTCATGAAGACCTGACCGGACGGACGCAGATCGAACACTTCCGGATGATCGCGGAATTCTTCACGCAGCGTGGCGCACCAGACCAGACGGCCGTCGGTGTCGATGTTGATCTTGCAGACGCCCATCTGAGCGGCTTTGAAGTATTCGTCTTCATTCACACCAGAAGCACCAGCGAGGTTGCCGCCGGCGTTGTTGATGCGGGCGACCCATTCCTGCGGAACGCTGGAAGAACCGTGCATGACGAGCGGGAAGTTCGGCTTCACGCTGTTGACGGCTTTCTGGATCTCGCTCAGGACGTCGAAATGCAGGCCCTGTTTGCCGGAGAATTTGAACGCACCGTGGGAGGTGCCGATAGCGACGGCCAGAGAGTCGCAGCCGGTCGCTTCGATGAATTTCACGGCATCGGCCGGATCCGTCAGTTTCACGGAACCAACGACGTCTTCTTCAACGCCGCCGAGCTGACCAAGTTCAGCTTCCACGACGATGCCTTTGGCATGGGCGCGGTCAACGACGCGTTTGGTGATCTCGATGTTCTTTTCGAATTCTTCGTGGGAAGCGTCGATCATGACGGAGGAATAGAAACCGCTGTCGATGCAGTCGTAGCAGACTTCTTCCGTGCCGTGGTCAAGGTGAACGGCGAAAATGGCTTCCGGGAACGTTTCGTCGCAGGCGCGGATCAGACCTTCGAGGATGCGCTTGTCGGAGTAACCGCGAGCGCCGCGGGAGATCTGGATGATGAACGGAGCAGCTTTGGTGCCGTCGACCGGATCATCATTTTTGCCGGATTTGCCCAGGTTGCCGCGGAAAAGACCAACGGCCTGTTCCATATTGTTGATGTTGTATGCGCCGATGGCGTATTTGCCGTAAGCCTGTTTGAACAGTTCGGTCGTGGTAACGATCATGGAAAACCTCCGATAAACGTGTTGACTCGCCGCGGTGACCCGTGACGCTCGATAAATAAAAAAAGAAATCCATAAAATTGCCCGTATTATAGCCGAAAAAAAGATTTTGTCATGTGGGGGGGCACTGTTTTTTGGTAAAATTTGTCAAAAAATCTCGTTTTTTCTGAAAATTTCCCAAAAAAATGTTTTTTTTCCGAAAACTCCCCCCTCCCCCCGCTTGTCGAAATTGGAAATCCCGATATAATGGGGACACTTTGAGAACAGGACTCCCTGAACTCATGCGTCTGTAGCTCAATTGGATAGAGCAACGGACTTCTAATCCGTAGGTTGTGGGTTCGACCCCCGCCAGACGTGTTGAAAAGCTCCCGTCGGTTTTCCGGCAGGAGCTTTTTCAGTTTTTTAGAATGTTTTCTTTTTAGATCTTCAGTGCGTATCCTTCTGCCAAACGCGAATAAAATCGATCTCGAAGTCACGCGGATAGGGCATGGCAGGGTCCATGGGACCGGTCCAGCCCGCATTCTGGTAAAGTCCCAACAGGATCAGCATCTCGTGCTGCGGAGTTTCCCCCTTGTACTCATGGATTTCTTTGCCGTCCAGATACCAGGTAAGTTTTCCCTCTTCCCAATTCAGTCCCCAAGTGTGGAACTCTTTGGAGCAATCAAAATCAAACCGATAGGCATGGTGACCGTTTTTCGTAAAATGCACGTTGAAATCGTTCACACGCTGGTCCACTTTCCGTCCAAGCATCTCGAAAATATCGATCTCAACGACACCGTCCCCCAGTTTCCCCTGCTTTCCGTCCGGCGATACTTCCTGCTGATGCGCTCCTTTCTGAACGAGCCAAAACGCGCTGTGCAATCCGCTTCCCTTCGGCATCCGGCACCGGACCTCAAACCAGCCGTACTTGGCAGTGAATTTGTCGAGTGTCCCAAATGTCTTCGTTTCCGGATCATACGTCCATTTCGATGTCTGGATGGATGAAACGCACGGAGAATGCAGCTCTTTCCGTTTCGGGAGGTCTTTGTCTAAACGGAGCTTGAGTATCCCGTCCTCAATCACGTAGTTCGTTTTACGCCCGATAATATCCGAACTTTTCCCGAAGGCAGCCTGATATTCCGCCCTTCCCGGACGGTAGAGGTCGATCCATTTCGCAGGATCCAGGGTAGTCTGACCGTCAAACGTGTCTTCGAATACCAATTTCCATCCAGGACGGACGGGAGCTGTCTTTTCTTCCGGAGAATCCGCGAAAATCAAACTACCACTCAGAAAAAAAGAAAAAAACAGACTTAGATAAATCAAAACTTTTCGCATCTCACACTCCTCAATAAAAAATAGGGAAGGATATTTACCGGCGGGGCCATGTTTTCATTCTGAAAGAAAAAACATAGTCCCGCCAAGAGTTCCAGGCTCCAGCCTCTTTCGCCTGACATTCTTATTTTAAGACGACAAAGACACGGAAATTCAGGGCGCGCGTAAATGTTCTAAACAGAAGGAGCTATTTACGGAACGGCTTTTTCAGGCACGCGACGCAGATCTCCTGATGACTGTAGTGCAGCTGTCTCGCCCGCACGATGTTGAACCCCCACGACTTGATCCGCGCAATATAGTCCGCAACCTCAAATCCCATATTCCAGTCCGGGAATTTCAGCGTCAGAAGCATCCCGCGCACGCTCACATCCGGGTGCATCACCACCGATTCGATCACGTCCAGCGTGTAGTTCGGCGGAACGTTGATGTCGCAGGTGAGCCAACGGATACGGCGGAATTCACGCCGCTTCACGAATGCGATCCGAGAGCGGATGTGCTTAAATTTCGGGTCAGCGAGCACCTCCGGAGCCATTTCTGCCGGGTCCACGCCGATGACCTCGCATCCGCGGGACAAAAGAGCCTGCGTCGCCCCGCCCGGCGCACTGCCGATCTCGCAGACACGCGCGTCAAACATCGGGAAATGCGACCAGCGGACAGCCTCTTCCATCTTCAGCCACGCACGGGAAACGACGTAGTCCGGGACCTCCAGATCCAGCATCCCGCCCGGAAATGCCGACTGAAACGACTGCACGCGATGCCATGCGATGATCCACTCGTGACGCGGAGCCGATTTTTCCGCTCCGGATTCTCCCTTTTTGCCTTTCTTTCCCTTCTTTCCGCGATTCGGCGCAGGCAGCTCCGTCAGATCGCCTTCCTCACGGCGGGCCAGGAATTCCGTAACGCGCGTCGGCGGGATCGGATTCACCAGAATGACATCCAGAACCAACTCGCCCGCGAGTGCCGGCTCACGCTGATCCTTCGCCTTGAGCGTGTCGTGCGGATACGCATTCGAGAGCTTCGCACACAGCTCGTACGCCTCCTCCGTCAGCCTCGGCTCGAATTTATAGTCGCCGATCTTGTGGAGATCGCGTCCGAAAACGTGGATCCGGTCAAACCGCATCTCGCCGGTCAGCTCCCAGAGCTTCGGAAGCAGCTCGTCAACCGTCTCACCGCGCAGAGAACCGATCGAGTACCCCCACGTCCGCGCAAATACCGAACGCAAAGGCGTCTCCATGCTCTGAAGTGCCTGAATGTCCCCCTCAGGCAGCTTGAACGTCAAAAGCCCCGGCCGCGAAAACGCAAGCCGTGCTTCGGGAAACTGCCGAACGATCTCTTCCTTGATGATCGGCTCCGCACCGACCTGCGACGTAGTGAAAATGAAATTGGAGGCCATGAAATATTCCGATCGAAAAGAAAATCCTGATTCGCCATAAAATCAAAGACCACAGACTGCTTTCCAGCCCTCCGGAAAAAGTAAATTCCCGATCCGGACAACTGGAATCAGTCTGCGGTTCCACAGTTCAAAAGCTGGAGAAAAAATCTCCGAAAACCTTAGTCTTTGATCGCGTTGACGGTTTTGTACGCGCCCTGGAGGAAGTCTTCAAGACCTTCCAGGCCCTGGGTGAATTTCGTGTTGAGGAAGACGTCGACGGCTTCTTTCGCCATCCAGTCGCCCCAGATCATCGCGCCAAGGCACAGAACGTTCGCGTTGTTGATCGCACGGCACATTTTCGCGGCGAAAACGGATTCCACGACAGAAGCGTGAATGCCGGCGAAACGGTTCGCGACGATCGACATTCCCATACCAGAACCGCACAGCAGGATACCGCGGGCCGTCGGATCTTTCTGAAGCTTTTTGCAGGCGACCGGTGCACAGTCGTAGTACGCAATGTCCTGCCCCTTCTGGGAACCGACGTCTTCCACTTCGTATCCGTCCGCGATGAGCTTCGCTTTGATGGAATCTTTCAGATCGACCGCAAACGGGTCAGCAGCAATGATGATTTTTTTCATGTTCTTTTTCTCCTCGGAACTCGTTTTGGTTTGGGAATTCGCTGCACTGACTTCTTTTTCGGAATTCAGAGCCAAAGCCGCCGCAGTCGTGACCGCCGCAGCCTGAATAAATTCTCGTCTGTCCATGATCTTTTCCTTTCGTGGTGGGATCAATTCCAGAATTTCTCCCCGACACCGCCAAAACACATCGCGTTCAGGATGCCGGGACTGAAATTCAGGAAAACTAAAATCTCTTTCATTTTACCCGCTTTTCCGTTTTTCCAGAAGGGGGGAGGGGCGAAAAAACGGAAAGTTTTTGGGAAAACGGACTATTTTCCGGCTTTTTTCAGCTCGCCGATGTAGTCCGTCATGATGTTCAGGACCTCATCCATGTAGAAATCGCGCTCGATCTCGTTCGCTTCGTCGGTCAGAGCCTCTTCCAGCTCTTCCTCCTCGTCGGTCAGGACGTCCGCACGTTCCGCCATGAATTTTTCCAGGTTCAGAGTCACTTCCTCCCGGTCCTTGATCCGGCAGTAGAAATCGATCTTCTTTCCAAGTTTCCCGAACTCTTCATTCGCCTTCACCCGGTCAGCCGAACGAGCAGCCAACGCCTGGATCATCGCAGGATCCGGACCGGCAGTCCACTTTTCGATCTCCTGCGCCTCGATCTGGTCAAACTCAAGCGAGTAGTCGAGATCCGCTTCGCCAAGGTCCATGTGCGTCGTGATGGCGGGGATCTCAATGTCGGAATTCACTCCGCGATTCTGCGTACTGTCGCCCAGCGGACGATAGAACTGCTGAATAGTGACTTTCAGCGCACCGAGTTTCGTCGAATCCGTCCCCAGAAGCCGACGGCTCAGGTACTCGACCGTCTGGACCGTTCCTTTTCCGTGCGTCGTCTTGTCGCCAATGATCAGCCCGCGTCCGTAGTCCTGGATCGCACCCGCAAGGATCTCGCTCGCACTCGCGCTCAGTTTGTTGATCACGACCACCAGCGGACCATTCCACGCCACTCCAGACTGGAAATCACGATATGCACGGCTCTTGCCTGCCGAGTCTTTCACCTGCACGACACAACCGTGGTCAATGAAAAGGCCCGTCAGACTGATCGATTCCTGCAGAGAACCGCCCCCGTTGTTGCGGAGGTCCAGCACGACCGCTTCGACCCCCTGCGCGTTGAAATCGTCCAAAATGCGCTTCACGTCCTGTGTGGAACTCTTTCCTTTTCCAAACAGATGATTCGCCTGCATGTCGAGATAGAAGCTCGGCAGATTGATGACGCCGATCTTGTACGGCGTTCCGTCCGCTTTTTTGCCGGCTTCAAAAACGACGCCCTTCGCCTCGGAATCCTTCAACTCGATATTCGAACGAACGATCCGAATGACCTTCGTCGCGGAACCGTCAGCCGGAATGACTTCCAGACGCACGACCGTATCCGCCTTGCCGCGGATCTTCTTCACGACATCATCCAGCTTCATGTCCACGACGTCTTCCATCGCGCCGTCATCCCCCTGCGCCACACCGCAGATCTTGTCGTTGATCTTCAGTGAACCTTCCTTTTCCGCAGGACCGCCGGGTACGAGCCGCTTCACCGTGACGTAACCGTCCTCCGAAGTCAGCGTCGCGCCGATCCCCTGAAGTTCAAGACTCATCGTAATGTTGAAGTTCTCGAGCGTGCTGGGCGACATGTACGAGGAGTGCGGATCATAGGAATTCGTCATGGAGGTCAGGTAGAACTCAAGCAGTTCCTCTCCGTCCATCTGGTGCATCCGCTTTCGGAAACTGGAGTAACGTTTGCGGAGCTTTTCGCGATTCGCCTGGAATTTCTCTTCCGGAGTTTTGGGAGTTTCCTTTTCTGCCGCAGCAGTTCCATCCGCAGCCTTCGCCGTACCGTTCTGTGCTCCGTCTGCCGACACATCCTTTTCCGCCTCAGTTTCGGACGTTTTCTTCGCCGCTTTCTGATCATCGACCTGAAGCAGGAGCATGTCGTATTTCACGCGCAGACGCACGCGTTCTTCCGCTTCAGCCCTGGTTTTCGGATAGTCCAGGACCTCCGGCTTGATCTTCATCGTCTCGTCCAGCGTGAAATCCATCGGCTTGTCGAGAGCCGCCTCCATCATCGCGACGCGCTCGTCAAGGCGATTCAGGTAGGTCTTGAAAATTACGTACGCCAGATTGATGTTTCCCTTGCGGAGCCAGTTCGGGACCTGCTTCTCAAATCCCTGGATCGTGTCCACATCCTGACGGTAGAAGTAAAGTTTCTGCGGATCCAGTGATTTCAAAAAACCGGAAACCATCCGGTGTGCGATCTCCTCATCCAGCTCATGCTCCGAAATGTGAGCCTCCTGCAGAAGCGCACAGACCGCCATCGAAATGTACTCGTCAGAGCGCGTGGGTTCCGAAATTTCCGCATACGCGGCAGATTCCAACCCGAGATCCTGCACAAAACTCACGATCCGAGAGGACTCGCAATACAAAAGCACCGCATACAAAACCAGCAGCAGTGAAAAAACCTTAATCTTTTTCATCGTCCGAAACTCTTCATGAAATCAAAAAACGTCATCGCACGAACTCACCCGCGGCATCGCCGGGACGTCCCCGCACTTAATCTCTGTATCCTACACAAAATCGCGCTCCTCTGCAAGCCCGACCCCCCGGATATTTTTCAAAATTCCCTCTTTTTTTAAAAATTTGAAGCATTTCCTGTCCAGTATCCTCCAAATTTCCGGAAAAATCATCCGAAATTTCCCGTCAGGATCTTCCCTGCCGGAAATGTTCCTTTTCCATAGATCATCCCCGCGGAATGTTCCTTTCTACGGTTCTTCCAGCAGGCTGTTTCGCATTCCGCCTAACGCAGGAAATCCATGCCGCGTGAAAGATTCCCGGATCCATACGTCCCCGAAGCCTTCCGCTTACTCCAATCTTACCGGCCGAAAACAGTCTCTCACCGGATCATCTCCAGGATCTTCGGATCCTTGATCTTCTGATCCTCCGCAAGCAGAAGGACTTTGGAGAGTATCTCCGCAGTCTTCGGATCTTCGTCAGCAAATGGAAGGAAAATGCGTCCCCGATGCGCAGAATGGACCGGCACGATCGGGAGCATTCCCGCGGCTTTTTTATGGCAGACTCCGCTTCCAAGGTGGACAGTGTACTCGCCGAACGTCCCGCAGATGAACGCGTGCGTCTTTTCGACCCGGACATTTTCCAGAGCAAAAAGAGGCAGGAACGTCTGAAGGAGTGCCGTGCGCATTTCGATCGTGGAATGGCTCGCCTCCGGATCGACGCCGCCCGCGTGTGCTGCGGAGACCATGAGATCCAGATCGCGCATGACCTCCGAAAAATACCGTAGCGGGATCCTTTCGAAATGCAGACTTTTCCCGCTTTTTCGGTCCTCAAAATAGATGGACTCCAGCGTCGGCATTTCAATATCCGCCGGCGTGAACCAGTTGAATTCCGAGCGGATCTTCGCGATGAATCCCTCACGATGAAAGACTTTCTGAAGTCCTTCCTCCATGTCGACCGTCCACCCCCGCGACTTCAGGACCGCCGCCGCTTTCCGAGGCTGCACCTGATGACCGGCGTACCGGAATGACTCCGTCCCAGCACGGCGTTCATCTTCCGTCAAGACGTAAAGCTCGCGAAAGATCTGCCGAAACGGCTGGATGATCCGTTTTTCAAGCGTCCGTTTCTGAAAATCGCTCCAATGCCCCGACTCCAACAGATCGAGAGGATGCGCAATTCGAAAATTCCCGCACCCGCCCACATTCGTGTCCGGCTCAAAAGCCCCGATTTTCGTCCAGAGGTTT
This sequence comes from Thermoguttaceae bacterium, assembly GCA_017939795.1. Classification (GTDB taxonomy): domain Bacteria; phylum Planctomycetota; class Planctomycetia; order Pirellulales; family Thermoguttaceae; genus RGIG3701. Next base: position 44,622 of record JAGBAA010000024.1, on the reverse strand, counting down.
TCCGGAAATTCCATCCGATCTCCATCTCCAGAGATCCAGACCAGCCGATGCACCAGCGGTCCAAGGATCGGATGCTCCGCCAGCGAGCGCAATTCGTCCACAGGGAAAAGACTTCCCCGCTCCATCGCAGTCTCCAGAGTCCGCACGGCCCGTGAACGCTGATCCCGAAGCGACTTGACGACCGCAGCGAGTTCCAGCGCAGCCGGATCTTTTTTGAGTGCCGCAGGAACCGATTTCCAGACTTTTCCGCCAGCTCCGACCCGCATCGACGGTTTTCCATCCGCATCAATGGCCAGCGAGACTTCAAATTCACCGATTTTGCGGGGAGTCTGCCAGTGCGCCAGCTCCATGAACTGCTCTTTCTCCATCCGCCAGACAAATCGCTCTGCATCCTCAAATCCGGCAGTCCGCGCGAGATTTCCGATCGCTATCTCGACCGCACGTTTTTCGGAAGCCTGACGCTGTGCACCATACTGACGCGAGGCCTTCAGAAACCGCTGAAGCTCCGCGTACCGCTCCAAAAGCTGCCGCTTTCGGATCTCCGATTCCTCGGAAACCGGCAGGATCCCCAACGCTCGAACGTAATCCGGATTACGCGGCCCGCGGATCTTCTCAAGGACACACTCCTCCGCAAGACGGCCGAGTGCGGCATCCGCGTAGATCTGCGCTCTGCGATGATTCGCTCCGACCGTAATGTACTTGGCCGAATCGTAGATCTTCTGGAAAAATTCCTCGCCGACCGCTTCAAACGCAGACCGGAACCACTCACCGTCAAACGCTCCATCCTGAAAATCAGAAAGCGCGACCTGCGAGTACCGCGCCGTCTGTGTTTCCGTCTCCGCATCCGCTTCCGTCCCCATATGCGCCCGAAAGTACCAGACGGCCATCGGAAGCTCCGGTTTCCCCAAATATTCCGCCGCGATCGAAAGCCAGGCAGGACGGTACATTGCGGTCTCCAGAATACGCTGGGACTCGTTTCGGATCGGAAATTCACGCAGTGCCGCACGCAATCCTTCCGCAGTTTCCCCCGGTGCCGGTTCACTGATCTGAAGAAGTCGGCAAAAGATCGCCGGAGCGGAATTTTCCCAGGTCAGGTCCCCGCGCATCAGGCGGTAGTTCCCCAGCGCATGGAGCGTCCGCACCATGAAACGCACGCCGGGGAGCGACTTCATGACCTTGAGCTTTTTCGTCACGGGAGTCTCCTCTTCCGTTCGCCCGAACTCAAATTCCGCAAGTCTCTGCGTGAACCGATCCAGAAGTTTTCGGAACTTCGGAGGCATTTCCCGTACCTTAAACCAGTTCATCGGTCCCCAAATGTTGTTTTCCATCAGGAATCGGCAGACTTCCTCTTCCGGGATCAGATCCGATTCGAGCGCATACGCCAGAAGCGGAAGATCCAGGACCAGCTCGATCCCAAGCCGGGAACCATTCCAAAGCTCCGTTAGTTTTCGGGCACACTGAAAGCGTTCTTCCGTCATTGGGAGATCGCTGAAGAACGAAAACCAGAATCGGATCCCCTCGCTCTCCATGAGAGCACTGGACCAGCAGTCCTCCGGAATATTCGCGTTCAGGATCTCAGCAGGAAAGCTCAAAAATGCACGGAAAATCTTCAGCAGGACGGCTTCCCGGTCCTCCATCCGGAAAAACTGACGCGCCAAGATCTCCGAGAAAAACCGACTGTGCCGCAGCAGTGGGCCGTTTTCCTGACTTAATGCGGAGTTTGACGCAGAATTCAACTCTGCATTGGACGCAGGATCGGACACTCCGGCTTTCCGGGACGTTTTTCTCGTTTTTTTGTCGAAATTTTCCCCAACCCCATCCAGCCAGCTCTGGGATCCTGGACCATAGAAGAGGGCCAGACGTTTTCGTTCCTTTGGCGAAACATTCTGCAGCGCAAGGAGCGTCTGTGCCGAGAGGATCTCCAGCAGCGTAAACGTTTCTGCCGCAAAGAATGAGTCCCAAAGTTCCGGAACAGTACGCTCTGCCGATCGCGGACCGGTGCAGAGCATCCAGAAATTGCACTGATCCGCATACTCCATGAGTGTCCGCGTCCTGCCGCCTCTCTCGTCGTCCTCCGCGTACCAAAACTCCAGATCGCGATTCTCCCACAAAAGGGCATTCAGCTTGCGGAGAAGCTCTTTCGCACGTTCAAGACACTTCGGCAGAAAAACGTCCGGACGAAATTCCGGATCAAATTCACTCAATTCTTTCGGAGGCTGCCAATACCTCCGGCCCGGCACAAAGAGTCCCAGACCATTTTCGAGCGTCCATTTTGCGGTTCCGCTGATCGATCCCCCAACCGACTCACCTTCTGCTCCGTCAGCCGTCTCGTCTACTGTTTCTCCTACTGGATCCAGTTCCTTCGCTGCCCGCATTTTCTCAAAATTTCCGCTTTCCCGCAGACGTTTCGCCGACGCCTTCGCGCTCCCGTTTCTGCGCAGCGCATCAAGAACCGCAATGCGGACCTTCACCGCCTTCAGACGCAGAAGGTCCTCCAGCTGAAGAATTTCCGATTCCGTCAGGTCCTCAAAAAGCCGAATCGTTTCCGCCGCCCACTCGCGAACCGACACACTGCGGTCACGGAGCATCGCGAAAAGTGCCTCACGCTGCTTCGGCGTCCTCGGAAAGGTCCTGTGTCTCTCTAGAGTCTCTTCCCACAGCCAATGCCTTTCTCTCTTGCTTTTTTCTCCCAGATCTCTCGGCATGAGGGGATGAAAATGAAGCACATACCGCACGAAAAACTCCCGCAGAAACGCAGACATCCGGCCCGTCAGGAGAAGCAGGTCGTCGATCTCCTCCGCCGTCCACAGAAATTGCGCACACTCAAGCATCTTCCAGAAAATATCCTGCCGGGAAATGGTCAGCGTCAGCCACGGGAAAACGGGATGGACCGCCGTCTTTTCCTTCTCCGGAAAAAACTCCAAAAGCTCACGGAGTTTCCAGTAAAGTGTACGGCTCTCCGCAAAATCATTCTCTAAGGCATCCGTCCGCATCGCATACGAAAAACGCGGCAGAAGTTTCAGCAAAAGCGACGCAATGACCGGACTTTCATGGAATTTCCCAAGCATTTCCAGCGTCCAGCAGACCGGGATCCCGGCATCCGCCTCCGCAAGAAAATACGCAGCCGCAGACTTGACCGGGAACTCCGTCTCCGGATCCTCCAGAAGTCTCTGAGCCTGCGAAACAGCGGTCCGGACCTCCTGCGCAGCCAAAATCGTCAGCGAGAAGAAATGCGCAAGCGGGCTTTTCGCCTCCTTTTCCGTCAGTTCGCCGCCCCGCTCCAGAATATCTGCAAACTCCCCAAACAGACGCCGCCATTTCGCCGTTTCTTCCGGATCCACCTCCATCCCGATCCACGTTCCGAATGCGCGAAGCACCGACGAGAACCGGATCAGACCGTTTTCCTGCACGACTCGGACCATAAATCGAAACGACTCAAAGGTTCCCTGGTCCATCTTCTCGCAGATCGACTGCCGAAGGCCTTCCTGATTCTTCGCTGCCAGCAGAAGGTCACGCATCCACTCCCGACACTCCGGATCTTCCGTCCGAAAACAGGCAAAAATGCCCGCCTGGCTCAACGCTCCATTCGCTTCATAAACGGCATCCCGCACCATTTTCCGAACCAGCTCGTCTTTCCGGTCCAGCGCATCAGTCAGCCAACACACAAACGAACGCCCTAGAACGCAGTCCGTAATGTACGTGCGCTCCTCCTCAAAGAATTTCCGATTTCGCAGATACTCCGGCACGATCTCACAGAACGGGATCTCAAACTTCCAGAGATCCAAAACTTCCTCAAGAAGCCAACCGACTTGCGTGCAGTGAGCTCCAGCCTCCTGCGTACGAAACATTCGGCGTGCCGGACCATTCTGCCATGGGATGCGCATCAGGATCCGGACCGATCTCGCCATCGGCGCACGGTAGTCTTCCGGGTAGATCTTCCAGTACGGGCACTCTTCCTCCATCAGTGCCTCCAAAACGCCGGGACGTTTCAGGATCGCTTCCGGCTCCGCTTTCTCCGAAACACCGGCCTCCGCCAGAGCTTTTTCAAAATCCTTCCGCTCCTGAATATACTCGCCCTCCGACTGTGCGATGGAATCAAGAAGGTCCTGCCAGACGCCCGGCGAAAGCAGTTTCCGACGCTCAAAATACGCCTCAAAATCACTCAGATCTTTTCTCATGCTCCGTTCCTTTTCTCAAAGCCGTCCCTTTCTCTCCGCACCCCCTTTTTCTCACCTTCCTCACCCACAGTCCATGGATCTCTAAAAAAGGCTGCCCGCCAGAAACGTCAGACGCACGAAAGTCAGCGTCTCGCCGTCAAAAACAGAAAGCGGCCCATCCAGTTCCGTCAACTCGCCGCGCGGCCCAAAGACGCGAAAAAGCCCGTCCTCAAAAGCCGAGACCGCCGTCCTGACCGCCTCCTCTTCATCCGGGATCTCATGAACATCGCGGCAACTACCGGTCATCCCGAATCCTGCACGCCCTGTCTGGTGAAGCTCCTCGCGGATCTGCGCCTCATCCCGGATCAGAACGCCGGAAAAAGTCTCCCCGTTTTCTACCCCGTTTTCGAAACGAGATGCCGCTTCCACACGTTCCCGAAAAAGACGTAATTCCTGCTGCACGAGCGACGCAAGAAGCTCGCGGAGCGTTTGGGGAGGCGGTTCAAAAAAGTACGCGCGGTCCGCCAGAAATGCCTTTTTTCTTCCAGGATGCCGTACCGTAAAGCTGAGTTTCATGTCCGCGCACACGCCCTCAAAATTTCACCGAAACGCCCGAATTTCATTTCAAAATGCCCGTTTTCCCAACTCAGTAAAGCAGATCCAGCGTCAGGAACGCGTACGCCACCGGTGCCGCGATCAGGAGAGAGTCCAGAATATCCAGCACACCGCCAAACCCGGGAACCAGCGAGCCGGCGTCCTTGATCTCCGCATCACGCTTCAAAAGCGACTCGGCAAGGTCTCCCAACATTCCGAGCAAACAGAGGACCACACCATAAACGACCCACCAAACGACCTTTTCCGGCGCAGCATCGATTCCGATCAGCGGCAGGATGAAATAGAAGAACGTCAGTGCCGTCAGCACCGAAAACAGGATCGCTCCAAACGCACCTTCGATCGTCTTTCCGGGACTTAAAGTCGGCGCCATTTTGTTTCGGCCGAAAAGTTTCCCGACCGTGAATGCACCAACATCTCCCATCTTCACGATCGCGATGAACGCCGCGAGCATCGGCAGCCCATGGCAGAGGCGGATCTGCGCAATGTACGTCAGCAAAAGCCCAACGTACACGATCGTGAAGACCGTGTAGCTGATCCGGATATTGACGGCCGCTCCAGGACGCACGAAAGTCCACATTTCCTGCAGAAAGACGAAGATCACCGAAAGCGCAAACGTAGAAAGCGCCCAGTTTCCAGGCGTCAGATGCTCCAGCTTCTCTAAAAGTTTTCGATTCGTCCGATGGCGGATCTCGTGTTCGGCCGCAGCTCCATCCCCCACTGTGCTCACTGCGCTCACTGTATCTGCGAGGCCTGCGGTGCCCGTACTGTTCTTCACGCCTTCCGCGGCAGGTCCAACGGGAACGGAAACAGACTCCGGTCCACCACCAGCAGCAGGAACAGCGGCGGGAACGGAGGCAGAAGCACCTGACACAGAAACCGGCACAGGCGAAAGTTCCTCAGATGAGGACGTGTGCTGAAAAACGAAAGTGGCCCACGCACTGACCGCAATGAGTCCGCACCCAAGGTACGTCACGTACGGCACAGGAAACACATGATTTCGGTTGGCCAAATGCAGCATTTCCCGAACACCAAGATAGATGAGGAGGATCAGAAGCGGGAAGAGTGCGATTCCGGGAATATTCGTCAGGTTTTCCAGGTAAATATCAAGAAAGCACAACCCCAAAATGGAAAATGCGATCGAAAATCCAAGCAGTAAACGTAAACGAAGCATAATCTTTTCCTCTAATCCGCAGTTCGGCCGTCCCTGACCCAAATCAGGATTCGAAACCAAAATAAAACCACAGAAAACGCACAGGATCTCAGTCCATGAAAGCCTGCGTGCCGTCTGTGGTTCCCAGGACCCGTTCCGGAGGGCGGATCCTCAATGCAGCACGGCATCCAGCTCTGAAAGCGTCTCCAGGATCGGCTGATCCTCTTCACGTTTTTCCAAACGGGCTTTCCAAGCCTTTAAAACATCCTCCGGCATCACCGACATCAGTGCCGCCGCAGTGACCACACGACGAGCAAAATCCCTGGCCTGTGCGTCATCGAACCCCAACGATTTCGCTTCCAAAATGACCTGCGCATAATGCATCATGTCCAATTTTCCCCTTTCATCATCCATGATTCCAGTCATTCCCATTTTATTGGACCGCAATTTGCAGTCCACACTGTTTAATTATACGCGATTTTCTGGGAAAAAAACAGGGGGAAACCCGAAAAAGTCTTAAAAAAATCCAAAAAAACACGAATTTCACGAAACTTTTTCCGAATAGGCCGTAAGATGGGGCGACTGAAGAAAATACGCTCCCTCTTCTGGTCGGAACATGGGGAAGATCTCGCCAACACTTTCAATAGTGCGGGGGTTTTTCAAGCTGGGGATTGAAGGGGTCGCGAAGGATCTCCCGCAGGCGGCGAACCTCTTCCAAAAGTCGGCGATTCTCCTGCTCAAGACGAAAGAGACGCTTTTCCATTTCGAATTCCGCACTGTTGAGCGCATCGGTCCCATGCTCAAAAAACGCGATCCGTTCCTCAAGTGTCCGCATTCGTTTTTCCAGATCCAGCACGCTCGCGGAAAGTTCCGTCCCGCGTTCCGGATCCCGATCTTCTCGGCGTACTGCCGACGTCTTTTTCAAATTTTCCGCGTCCATTTCTCTCCTGCCGCAAAAGGCTCGCGAGTCCCGCTTTTCGTATTTTTCCCACTCCGCGCAGGTCCTCATCTCTCACAGTATACCGCAAAATGAAATTCTGTCAAGCCCGCCAGAAAAGATCCCGTTCATTCCACACTCACGTTTCCGCCTCACTGTCGAGAAATCGAAGGATCACATCCCGACCATTCCAAAAGATACCGAGGGTGAAACAGCCCCAGATAAGAAACACGATCATTGCCAAGGGGACACCGACCTTCATGACCCCAAGCGCGATCAGGAAGAACATCAGCGCGGCGACACTGCTGAAAACAAATTTCGCTCGTAATTTCTCATACAAAACGGCCTCATCTCTTCCAGCAGCCTTCTGTACCGCATTCAAAAACATCGCCGCAAACACGGTGAAGATCCCAAGAAAAAGCATAACGCCGCCGGCAAACAGAAGTTCATCCGAAAGACGGTTTCCTGCGACCGCCAGTCCAATACCGACCGCGGCGATCCCCAGAATGCCTCCAAGTAAAACCACAGCCCAACATTTCATCCCCAAACGATGCGGAGCCGCACAGAAAAGGCAAGCTCCTGCCAACAGCAAAAGGTATGCTCCGGCAGTTCCCCAGCACAGGAGCATTCGGGAATACTCCAGTTCCCATGCTGAAAAAAACGCCAGAGCCCCTCCAATGAAGCAATTCAAACTCGCCAGCAGAAACACACTTCCCAGAGAAACGCACTTCATACCGCGAATTTCCGAAGAAGTCAATTCCGAAAGCTGAATCCTCTCCGTTTTCTCCATTTCCATAACAGACTGTTCTTCACCACGAGACTGGAGATGCCCTGAGGCCAGTTCCGCTTCCTGTCTATCGGCAAGCCGATGCAGACTGCGGGAGATCGCCAGCGGAAGGAGGATCGTGAGGCAGAACGCAGAAAACCAGATCCCTGCCAAGAAAAAAGTTGGTTCCATCAGGATATACGCCAAAAGGATCCCGCCGAAGATCCCCGCCAGGAACCCCGCAAGGGACACTCGCAGAAAACGGCTTCGCTCCAGACCGGCAAGAGCCTCCGCAAAAAGCAGGAAAAAAAGTCCCCAGAGGAGTTTGAGTGCGACTGGCGGGATACACAGCCGATCCGCATCCAGCCCACCGTAAAAAAAGACTCCCAACCAGGCAAGCATGGCCAAACACCACCCCTGCGTGACGACAAACAGCTCGCATGCGCGATTCCGAAGTTTTTGGTACGGGAAAGCAGGAAGACCGGCGAGACGCAAATGCACAAAAAAATCCATCCCCGCGCCGGTCAGAAACGGAATCAAAAACCGCCACGAAGGAAGTTTTCCGAGCCTCGGGTCGCCGTCATAGAAAAAAAATGAGAGGCCCATCAGAAAAAATGCCATCGGCAAAAGTACCAGCGCATCGGCAGCCCGTCGGACTTTCGCGATCTCTTTCGCATTCCAAAGCCGTTTTTCCATCACAGTTCTCCCTTAACGCTTTACTCCGGCCTCCGTCCTCGTGTGCGTTTTCCCTGATTTCCTGAAAAACGTGAAGAAGACGTTCACCGTCCCCTTCACGTTACCTCATTTCAAAATCAGTACCCTAACGCGTTCCGTTTACCGTTCGCGCGTACGGACTTCTTCGACCGCCATCTTCAGGAATTCGTCCTGAGTCATGGTCCCTTCCTTCGCCTTATCCTTCGCCTTACGGCAGCGCAGCGAGACCGTGTTCGACTCCGCTTCCTTCTCGCCGACGATCAGCATGTACGGCACCTTGGAAAGCTCGGCCTGACGGATCTTGTACCCGATCTTCTCGTTGCGGTAATCCACTTCCGCACGCAGTCCCCCGTCCTCCAACAGCTTGCAGAGGTCTGCCGCATAGTCGTTGAATTTGTCCGTGACCGGCAGGATGCGCACCTGCTCCGGAGCGATCCAGAGCGGAAAATTCCCGGCGTATTTCTCGATCAGAAGCGCAAGCGTACGCTCATAGCATCCGATCGAAGTACGGTGGATAATGTACGGATTCTTCTTCTGACCGTCCGCGTCCACGTACTCCATCCCGAATTTCTCAGCGAGCATCTGGTCGATCTGGATGGTGATCAGCGTATCTTCTTTTCCAAAAACGTTCTTGATCTGAATGTCGAGCTTCGGTCCATAGAAAGCCGCTTCGCCGATCCCGATCTTGTACTGGATGCCCAGCTCGTCCAGGATCGCCTTCATGCTGCCCTGCGCCTCTTCCCACTGCTCGGACGTTCCAATGTACTTCTCCGTATTCGCCGGATCCCACTGCGAGAACCGGTACGTCACGTCCTCGTAGAGTCCCAGCGTCTGAAGCATGAAGATCGCCAGCTCAAGGCAGCCTTTGAATTCGTCCTGAAGCTGATCCGGTGTACACATCAGGTGGCCTTCGGAAATCGTGAACTGACGCAGACGGATCAGACCGTGCATCTCGCCGCTCGCCTCATTGCGGAAGAGCGTAGACGTTTCATTGTACCGGAGCGGAAGATCGCGGTACGAACGTGCACGATTCAGGTACGCCTGGTACTGGAACGGGCAGGTCATCGGACGCAGCGCGTAAACTTCCTCGTCCTTCGATTCGTCGCCCAGCACGAACATTCCGTCCTGGTAGTGGTCCCAGTGCCCCGAAATTTTGTAGAGGTCGCTCTTCGCCATGAACGGCGTTTTCGTCAGCTGCCAGCCGCGTTTCTGCTCCTCATCTTCCACGAAACGCTGGAGCAGCTGGATCATGCGCGCTCCCTTCGGAAGCAGGATCGGAAGCCCCTGTCCGATGTAGTCCACCGTCGTGAAGAGTTCCATCTCGCGTCCCAGTTTATTGTGGTCGCGCTTCAGAGCCTCTTCCATCTGCTTCAAATGCTCATTCAGCTGGTCTTTCGACGGGAAGGAGATACCGTAGATTCGGTGAAGGACGGCGTTTTTTGCGTTTCCTTCCCAGTACGCTCCGGAAGTCTGCGTCAGCTTCACCGCCTTGACCAGTCCCGTCGCAAAAAGGTGCGGCCCCGCGCAGAGATCGACGAAATCGCCCTGGCGGTAGAAAGAGATCTCCTCCCCATCCGGAATGCGCTCGATGAGCTTGACCTTCCACGTCTCACCTTTTTCTTCCATCAGCGCGATCGCCTCGGCACGCGGAAGAGTGAAGCGTTCTTCCTTCGCATTCTCCTTCACGATCTTCGTCATTTCCTTCTCGATGGCGCGAAGCATTTCCTCAGTGAACGCCGTCGGAGAATCAAAATCATAGTAGAACCCGGTCTCGATCGAAGGACCGATCGTGAGCTTCGCTTCCGGATAGAGCCGCTTCACAGCCGCCGCCAGAATGTGGGAGCTGGTGTGCCAGAAAACTTTTTTGCCTTCCTCATCCTCGAACGTCAGCGGGAGGACCTCAGCAGTCTCCTCGACCGGCGTCGTGAGATCGCAGACCATTCCATTCACTTTCGCAGCAATGACCGACCGGTCCACACGCCCAGCTTCCTTCAAGACATCATACGCAGTTTTCATGGCTAACTTCTCCTGAATCCCGTTCCCCAGAGAAAATTCTACCCAAACACAGTCCTGACGCCGCCGCACGCCCGCGAGTTCCTGAACGTCGGCAGTTTTCGCCTCACAGCATCACCTGCCCTACTTTTCGCGCGGTTCCTTGCAGATGCATGCAGTTCACGGCAGTACACAGGGTTTTCTTTTCCGGGAACGTAAAAAAACCGAAAATACTCATCATTCCCCCGATGCGAGAGGGGGAATCCATACGACGATCCGTATGCGCCTCAATTATAGCACGTTTCCCTTTACTGTCAATACGCGAAACGAAAAAGATTCCAAAAAATTTTTACGAAAAGATCCCCATTCGATCCCATATGTTTTTGCGGCCTGTTTTTTCTTCCCGAACTACCCATTTTATTTTTCCATCCGATCCATCGAAGAAACCCAAAATGAAAATCTGAAAATTAAAGAAAATACAAAAAAACAGGGGGGGATGCTCTTGCCAAAAACATGGAATTCTGGTAAAATGCAGATCGGTGTCGAATGAAGAGATCCAGAAGCATCGGATTTTGATACGCACAGGAATTCGGAAAAGATCCCAGTTCACCAGAAGAGAGAGAAAAATGAAGAAAATTTTCCAGGCCGGCATTCTGCTTTGCCTTTTCCACGCTTTTTTGTTCGCGTCAGTTTCCTCCCCAGCGCAGGAAGGAAAGGACCGATTCTCGGCCTACCGTGAACTCTACGCAGATTCGGGATCCCAGGCTCCAGCGGACAGCTCGAAGGCTTCTCCTTCCGGTTTGCCGACTGGAATGCCCTCCGGAATGCCTGGCGGTTTCCCTGGAAGTTCGGCCGGATTCCAGGGGATGGGCGTCCCTGGTTTCGGTGTTTCTGCCCCCTCACTGAACGTGACGGCAAAAGTCCTTTCCCTTCCGGAAGACGGAAAACCGGGAAAACTCGAGATCTTCGCCCAGATCCCTGACGGATTCAAGATCTACTCCCTCACGCAGGAAACCGGCGGTCCGTTCCCGTCAAAGATCCATCTTACAGAAGACGTGACGGTTCAGGGAAAGATCCTTTCTGAACCGGCGCCGCACAGCGAAAAGGACGAATTGACGTGGGGCGACATCACGATCGAAAGCCACTCCAAGTCCGTCCGATGGATGGCAGAATTCCAGTGGAATGACGCTGGCACACCGCCCGCCCAGATCTCTGGAAGCGTTGAAGCGCAGATGTGCGACGCAAATTCCTGCCTCCCGCCGAAGAAATTCCCATTCACGGCTCCCGTACCGGCATTGGAAAAGGTTTCGGATGAAATACCGAACCCAGCGTCCGCGGAACATCCAGAAAAGAAAAAGAATACGGAACCAGAAAAAGATACAGTGCAGGAACCGGCTCCGGCATCGACAGAAACAGCAGACGCTAATGAAAAAGAAGCAGACGCTGAAGAGGAACCTATCGCGTCGCCAAAACCGCTCTCCTCCGAAGAAAACGCAGCAGAAGCGGTCTCTTCTCCTGCACAGAACGCTGCCGAGGCCGGCGAAACTGCGAAAAACAGCGTTCCCGCGGAAGATCCGGCTGAGTCTGACGAAACCGACGGCTGGGAAAAACCGTCTTCTGCGGACTACTCTCTGGCGATCATTCTGGCGATGGCGTACCTCGGCGGTCTGATCCTGAACCTGATGCCGTGTGTCCTGCCGGTCATTGCGCCGAAACTGCATTCATTCATCAAACAGTCCGGAGAAGCCCGCGGACGCATTTTCCTTCTGAATGTAGCCTACACGGTGGGGCTACTGACCGTTTTGTGGCTCCTGGCTGCACTTTCGCGTATCGCAGACTTGACGGCATTCCTGAAGACCATCCTTCCTGAATCGGCCGCAGCGTACCTCCCGACACTCCAGAACATGGGATGGGGGCAGCAGTTCACGTATCCCGGATTCGTCATCTTCATGATCGCACTCGTTTTCGTCATGGGACTGAGTTTCCTCGGCGTCTGGGAAATTCCGATCCCGGGGATGGTCGCCAGCGGGAAACTTGGGAAAATGCAGCGTAAAGAGGGTTTCCTTGGCGCGTACTGCATGGGGATCCTCACCACGCTTTTGGCGACGCCGTGTGTTGGTCCGTACCTTGGCCCGGTCTTCGGCTGGGTCATGACGCAGGAGATCTGGGTCTCATTCGTGACGTTCACCGTCATTGGCCTCGGCCTTGGGACGCCGTATCTCGTCATCGGTGCATTCCCCGTCCTTATTCGTTTCCTGCCGAAACCGGGAGAATGGATGGAAACGCTCAAAGAAGTCATGGGCTTCTTCTTCCTCGGTACGGTCGTCTGGCTCTTTTACGTCCTGCCGGGGCAGTATACGGTCCCGACGCTGGGATTGATGGTCGCGCTCTGGTTCGCCTGCTGGCTCATCGGCAAAACGACGCTCTCCGGAGCCTCGCGTGAAGCTGTCCTGGCCTCCTGGGCAGCCGGGATCATCTTCTCGGCCATCGCCGGTTTCGTTTTATTCTCGCTGGAATACACGCACCATCAGACTCAATATGCCGCGCCGGAAAGCGTCTCCGAAGATGAGATCCCATGGCGTCCTTTCTCCATCGGTCTGACGGAAGAACTTCGTGCCGAAGACCGCATCCTTTTCATCGACTTCACGGCACGCTGGTGCGCAACGTGCCAGACGAATTCCAAATTCGCGATCGAAACTCCCGCAGTGGCGGAATTCATTCGCTCCAACGAGATCGTACCGCTGCTTGCCGACTGGTCGGAGCCGTCCAAAGAAATCGAGCAGACGCTGGAGAGATTCGGCCGAAACTCCATTCCGCTCATCGTGATCTGGATCCCGGGACAGATGGAACCGATCCTAATTGACGGAATCGTTTCGGAATCCAACGTCCTTAGTGCCCTGGAACACGCCGTCGAAAAGGCGCAAGAAAGTCAAAAAGAAAAGGCGGCAGACTGAACGTACGCAGCGGCCGCGTAAAGGAGACAGACCGAAGAAAGAAAACGATCCTGTATACCGCGGATCGTTCCTGAAACCGACTCCTGAAACCGAAGCCTTCCGAAAAGTACGGCAGTACCCGTTGCCTGCTGAAGTGCATCTCCGGTAAAAAAACGACACACCACACTAAGAAAAGAAGATTGCATTTGCCATGCTCGAAAGCATTTTTGAACAATGCGCAGTCGCCAGCGGCCTGGTGACCGAATCCGAACTGATCTCCGCGTGGAAGGAGATGCGCGACAGTGTTCTGCCTTCGCCGGAAGAAGTTCCAGATCGGCTGGCAGAGATCCTGCTTCGGCGCAGTATCCTAAACAGCTGGCAGGTCAAGCAGCTGCTGAAGGGGCAAAAGCGCTTTACGCTCGGCAAATACAAAATGTTTGATTCGATCGGGCGCGGCGGAATGGGGGAAGTCTACAAAGCGCGGCACATGGAGACGCAGCAGATCGCCGCAGTCAAAGTGCTTCCAAGCAAAAAAGCGACAGAATCAGCCGTCAAAAATTTTGAAAATGAGATCCGGTTCATGTCCCGCCTGAGTCATCCCAATCTCGTGGCGGCGATCGAAGCGGGATTTGACGGAAACGTGAACTACCTCGTGACGGAATATGTTCCCGGGCCTGATTTGCGCAAACTGGTCCGGAATCGAGGGCCGCTAAGTCAGAAATCGGCAGCTTCCATCATCATTCAGGCTGCACGGGGACTTCAGCACGCACACTCGATGGGTTTTGTGCACCGGGATGTTAAACCGGGCAATATTCTGGTCACGATGAACGGCATGGCCAAACTGTCCGATCTGGGGCTGGCAAGCCATCGGGAATTTACGGATGACTCGGAAAAAAAGAGCAAGATCGTCGGGACCGCAGACTACATCGCCCCAGACCAGGTCCGTGCCCCTGCGAGTCCGGATCCGATCTGCGACATTTACTCGCTGGGATGCACGCTCTACTTTATCGTGACGGGGAAACCGCCGTATCCCGGAGGATCCGCTTCAGAAAAGGTCAAAAAGCATCTGAGCGAAACAGAGTATCCGACCAATCCGGCTCTCCTGAATCCTCTGCTGACAGAAGAGTTTACGGACGTCATGGCGTGCATGATGGCTAAAGATCCGGAGGAAAGGATCGCGTCAGCACAGGACGTCATCCACTTCCTCTCTCAATGGTCCGACGGAACGCCCCGTCCGCTTGAATTCGTGAGTTCAGAGTGTGCCTCCATGTCGGGGATCTATTTCCACTGGGAACATTCGGAACCCGCACACCGTACGAAAGTTCCGTCAGTGCTTCCAACGGCAGAAACCGTGCAGACGCATGTTTCTCCTGAAAATCACGCAGGGGAACACGCCGAAGCTGGGGAACTCGCAGAAACTGCCGTCCCTCCAACGCAGCCGGTTTCAAAAAATGTGTCTGAAGCTCCAGGCTCTGTGAATTTCGTCCCGGAAGAAAACGGACAGACACGACCCGATCCTGCAGAAATGAATTCCAGAGAACCTGCCGGCGAAGAAATGTTCGAAGACGTCCCGGACTTTGACGAAATGCCGATCGAAGAGATTTTCTCAAACGAAATATCTTTTACAGAGAAAGGTGCCGCTGCGGAAACCCGACTGTCCCAAACTTCGGAAAATCCCCATCCCTCGGAAACTCCGGAAAATAAAACAGAGATCAACGCAGCAGCTTCCAGCCTTTCAGAAGCGGCCCAAATTCCGCAGGAAACTTCGGAAACTCCCACTCAAATTCAGGATACGGCCTCAGACCGGCCCAGTCAGGGAACTTCCGGTCCCAAATTTTCAATCCCGCTTCCGCCGCCGGTTCCATCGGGTTTTGCGTCTGAAAGCCAATTCCATCCAGAACTGAACTTTAGTGCGTCTTCACTGCCGCCGATTCCGCCGACTCCGTCGAATCCTCCGGTACCGCCGTCTTCCCGATCTTCTGCTTCTTCCTCCAATGGAAGCAATGCCCCGGAGGAAAATGAAGCCGTTTCTGCTGAGACATCAGCGGAAGAGTCGGCTGCAGATATCCAGGGACGCAAGCTCGGCAAGTTGGGGAATCTTTTCAAGCGTTTTGTCCAACCGCAGCGTTCCGGCTCACGCAGTTCGGGAAGATCTTCCTCAAGGAATTCAGGGAAAGCACCGGACCTCACGTTCCATTTCCCGGACCTGGAAGCAAATTCCGAGTCGAATTCTGAAGAATAATCAGCCATCCTCTGGAGATGATCCATATCTCCTGATGACTTTTTTAAAAAAATTGGAAAAAATCTTCAATATTTTGTCCCTCACCTGTTGAATATTTCTCGAATATGGATAAAATAGAGAAGACTTTGGTTTATTTTCAAAGTTTTTAACCTTTTTATTTTTTCCAAATCGATCATAAGTTCCTGTATCCTGCAGCGGACTGCCGAATTTTCGTAAATGGGGAATCCGGACAGGAAATACGAACCTGAAAAAAACTGCAAAGATTCGACCTTTTTTTTATTTTTTGGCCGATGAAATTGCCTATTTTATTTTTTTAAGTATCCTATTTAAATTTTAATCCAGGAATATTTCCTTTATTTTAAAACGCCAAGCGGAAACGCACAGAAATTTCAGAATTTGGCAAAAGTTCCGCGCTGAGTATCCTTTTCCTTTTGGGTGCGAAGCACTATTTTCATTCTCAGCGTAACGGAACTCCAGCCATTTTTGATGTGCATACCATTTTGGGGACTGCGATAGGAAGAAAAAAAGGGCGGATATTTTTTTCAACACACAATTTGATCCTCGGGGGGGATTTATTATGTCGGAAAAGCAAAACAGCGATTCACCGCTTCAGCGTATCTTTGAAAATCTTGCCGTTCTGGAAAGACGGAATCCTGATTTGAAACGCCTTTTGAGTGCGTTTGACGGCTGGCTGGCTCATTTTGTTCAGGACATTTCCGAAACAGCAGACGGAAAAACGCAGCCGGATCCGTTTCATCAAATCATCCGAACAGCTGCAAGTACGGCATCCGGCATCGGCATGTTTCAGACATTTTCCGAACCGGACGTGTCTCCCAACACTTCCGGTCAGCCGACGGACACGGCAGCCGGTCCATCCGGAATTCCTGGTTTCTCTGCGGCCGATCTTGCCGCCGGAGGGGCTTCAGCCGCCAATACTTCACCCGGAACTCCTTCACTCAACACCGCCGCGTCGGGAACACAACAGACCGCAGTGTCCGCTTTCAACATGACGGGGTCCTCCGGCATCTCAAGTACTTCCGGTGCCTCTGTTTCCAGGGAACTTCGCTTTCAGCCGTCCTCATCCTCTTCTCCCCAGTCGGTTCCTGCTTCCATCACAGCCGCGGCAGAATCCGGGGATCTCGTCCCGGCATCAGCAGGACATGATTTTATCTCCCAGTGGAAGGACGAAGACATTGACCAGCTGGAAAAACGTCTTCTTCTGAAGATCGAGGCCTCACGCTGGGCACTGGAGCGGGATCGGCTTCTGAAAATGTCCGTAGATTTCCAGACGCAGATCGAACCGCGAGACCACAATCTCCTGATGCGGGCCCGGGATCTGACGAACTGCTATCTCTGGATGAACAATCCGGAAACTGCGCCGGTCATTGCGTCTGAAACGTACGAGATGCTTGCAGACGCATACAATGCGGCAGCCCAATGCGTCGGTTTCATGCATTCTCTCATCACGCTGGTCGATTCATCGCCAAAATCGGAGAGACTCAGCAGTATCCTTCGTGACGCGCTCTACACGACAGCAACGGCACAGTCTGCGCTTCGGCGAGTCACGTATGAGGTCAGTGGACGTGAGGATCAGGATCAGATCCGGATCCACCGCTGGCTGACGTTCCTGACCAAGCGCTACAGTATTTATGTCAACAAGCACATGAAAAAAGATTCGCTTGCGCCGAAGGAATGCATCTACAAAATTCCGGACTGTATCGTGAGACTTAAAGATTTGGTCAAAAATTACACACAGCGTCAAAAAACCCAGACGGAGAGCTTCAGCAGGATCCAGTACCATGCCGGCAGGATCCAGGCTCAGGCAGGCGGAGATTACGACTGGAAGAAGATCATCGAAACGATCAATGATCTGGCAGATGCCGGAGTTTCGCCAGATGATCTTCGTTTCAGCGACAATCTGAAGCATATTCTCTGCTATCTGCAGGATGTCCCCACGTATAAAGAGGCCCCATTCTTTGTCGCGGTCCTGATGGAGATGGATTTCTGGCGCAAAAATGCCATCCAGAAGGCAAAGATCGAGCAGGAACTGACCGCTCAGTCGATCCGTCCAGCTTCAGATGCTCCGGAAGAAGAATACCAGAGTGTCTGGAAAGAGGAGATCGAAGATGTACTCCTTCCCAATACTTTCGGCATTGTCCGGGAAAAAGGGGGTTATCGGCGCGGCGAATCTGCCGGTCATTCCGAGTGGAAGTCGCCCATGTTTCCGAAACAGGCGCAACAGGGATTTCAGGAAACGGTCTCTCAGCATTCCACACGCTCCCACTCAAGAGAGTTTGGTCTTGGAATTCTGAATGAATCGGAAACCGACGCCGAAAACGACCGGTATGGGATCTCTGCATCACATGCAGGCGGAACTGGATCCAGCCGCTCGGAGCATCATGTCTCCAGCCGATTCACGGCCCACCAGGATATTCCGTCCTACGGCGATTTCTCTTGGGAAAGACACCAGCCGTACGCTCCGCAATACCCCGCTGGAAACCGAATGGAATCGCTTGAAGAGATGATCCGTCAGATCCAAAATCGGATCCAGGAAAAGAAAATCGTTTTTATTGCCGATGAATCAGGTGTACAGCTTCTGCAGGTCCTTCAGAGCCGGCTGGGAGACATCTTCGTCTTCTCAGATGAAAAGCAGGTCTCGTCAGAGACGAAACTTGCGCAGCTGGTCCATCCCGGAGATGTGGGGCTGGTGATGCTCCGAAACGGTGCGGTATCGAATTTGACCCGAACGATCGAAAATTACTGCCGCCGTTTCGACAAACCGCTGCTCCGTCTGGAAAATATGGAGCTTCAGAGCGTCATTCACCAGATCACGGCCGTATTGACGCTTTGGAAATAGTTTGGCGGTGCTCTGCCGCTGATACACGGCGGCAGAGTCCTTTTAGTTCGGGAAGTCTCAGCTTCCCTTTTATTTTAATTTTTTGAAATTACGTTTTATCCACGATTACCTATGCCTAAAAAAGCATTTATTACCGGAATTACGGGGCAGGATGGCGCTTATCTGACGGATCTTCTTCTGAAGAAAGGCTACGAGGTCCACGGTCTGATGCGCCGTACGTCCCAATTCAACACATCCCGTCTTGAGGAGCTGTGTGCTCCGGAAGCTGCGTCTGAGAGGCTTTTTCTCCATTATGGTGACTCCACAGACTCACTGAACATCACGACGCTCATTGAAGATATTCGTCCCGACGAAATCTACAATCTGGCAGCACAGAGTCACGTAAAAGTTTCGTTTGAGATGCCGATCTACACGTGCGACGTGGACGCGCTTGGGACACTGCGGATCCTGGAAGCAGTCCGGCTGGCGCATTTGATGGATAAAACGCACATTTACCAGGCCTCCACTTCAGAGCTTTTCGGAAAGGTGCATGAGATCCCGCAGACAGAAAAGACGCCGTTCCATCCCCGTTCTCCGTACGGAGTGGCGAAGCTGTTTGCCTACTGGATGACGGTCAACTACCGGGAATCGTACGGCATGTTTGCGAGTAACGGGATCCTGTTCAACCATGAGTCTCCGTTCCGCGGCGAGACGTTCGTGACTCGCAAGATCACGATGGCGGCAGCACGGATCCTGAACGGTCTTCAGGATCGTCTTGAGCTTGGGAATATGGATGCGAAGCGGGATTGGGGCCATGCGCGGGATTTTGTTGAAGCGATGTGGCTCATTCTGCAGCACGACACGCCGGGCGACTTCATCATCGCGACAGGAGAACAACACTCGGTGCGTGAGTTCGTCACCCTGGCGTTCGAGTATGCCGGCGTTCCGATCCGCTGGGAAGGCGAGGGAGTGAATGAAGTCGGGATCGCCTGCGTGCCGAAGGTTTCGGAAGACGGTATTCCGTGCGGATTCATCCCAGGTAAAGGATTCGAGGGAGTCCCGATGGAAGAACGCGTAGTGGTGGCCGTAAATCCGGAATTTTTCCGTCCTGCGGAAGTCGAAACTCTTCTTGGGAATCCAGCAAAATCCAGAGACCTGCTTGGCTGGCAGGCGAAGACGTCGTTCCCGCAGCTCGTTCAGGAAATGCTGGAGTACGATTTGAAGAAGCTCTCCGGCAAATAAACTCTTGGTTTCGACCGGCACACGGAGAACGGATTCCCGCGTGCCGGGCCTTTGGTTTCCAGTCCGTCATTTCATTTTCCATCCAATGCCGACGTCTGCCCGCAATACATCCGATTCCGATCCGCCAAGAAGACAGCGGTTCCGTTTCCTTCTGAACTCCGAAACAGATCAGGGGACTTCATTGCTCATGATGTGTGCGGTCTCGTTTCTTTTCCTGACGTTTTTCTCGCTTTCAGCCCAGCTCTTTTCATGCCGACATAAACCGCTTGAGATAGAGCACTCCGTACAGACCGGTGAAACCAATTCATCCAACACGCCCTCCTCAGGCAGTCCGTATCTCGTGGACATCAACACGGCAGGTATTCACGAATTGAGCATTCTTCCCGGCATTGGCGAGATCACAGCCGGCAAGATCATCGCAGAACGCAATGCCAACGGCCCGTTTCGCTCTGCGGAAGATCTTCAGCGGGTACACGGGATCGGCCGAAAAAAGATCGAGGAACTGGAACCGATGGTCGCTCCGATCGCTGTCAGCAGACTGGCAGGAGCCGCTCCGGTTTCCGACACACCGGCCAAACCGTCAACGTAAGCACCGTCTTCTTTGATCCGCCGATGCAGTCTCCCATCCGGCAGCAGAACATCCGTCTTTTCTCAGGTCCAGATCTTCCCAGTCTGATGGAATTCGGAGTCTTTTCTCCCCAGGATCATTCGAGGGTCCTTCTTTCTGCAAAAATGGCATTTTTGTCCGGTTCTACATAATGAAAAGAGCGGGAAACAGGAAAGCAGATTCCCCCGCAGAAACTCGCGCAAAAGATGCCAGGTCCCGCAAAAAAGGGGGGAAAATCACCTTAAAACGGCTTTGAGTCGCAAAAAAAGGGATTTTTTTCACTTTTTTTCGGTTTTTTTGGCTTTTTTTGCTCAATAGTACTTGCTTTTTTTTGCGAAAAAACATTTAATGAATAAGAGAAATGAATTCGGAGTTTCGGGAGTTTTCCCGACCGAAATGATTTTCATTCAAATCCTGCCCAGAATTTCATTCCGTCCGCATTTAGCGGGCCATTCAAAGCCCCTGAATGTTCTGCGGAGGAGATTCAAAGCAGAGGTATGAAACCTTTGCAGTTCGTTTTTTCAAATTTATCCCAAGGAGGGAATGAACCATGGCTAAAAAAGCTGAAAAAGCCCCCGTTGTCGTCAAGCCGCTGACGAAATCCGAGATCCAGAACAACATTGCAGAATCCACGGGTCTGACCAAGAAAGACGTTGCCCGCGTTCTGGATGCGCTGGCTGATGAAATTCGCAAAAGTGTCGCTCCGAAAGGCGTCGGCGTTTTTGTTCTGCCGGGTCTTCTGAAGATCGAAAAGAAAGCTGTTCCGGCCAAAAAAGCCCAGAAGAACGTCGAAAATCCCTTCAAAAAAGGTGAATTCCGCGACATTCCGGCCAAACCGGCTTCCAGCAAAATCAAGATCCGCCCGCTCAAAGGCCTGAAAGACAGCTGCACGAAATAAGTTTGACTGCACATAAAAGAACTCTTCGTTTTTGGCGAAGAGTTCTTTTTTTATCAAGCAGGAAAGAACGTTCTGCTCAGGAGCCGAACACCCGCACGGCATCCGGCCCACAGGCGCAGTTTTTCATGCGTTTCTACTGATTTTCTTCACGATAGCGTTTCACGATCTTTCCGGTGAAATCGATCTTATGCAGAGGCTGAACGACCGTACTGGTAATGTTGCGCAGGTGAGACGCGTAGCGTTTGAAGTAACGCAGCGCGAGAACATACACAACATCCAGCGGCGTCGGCGGCTGGGTCTTCTTCAGGTACCAAAGGATCTGTTCTTCGCAGTCGTCCGCCAGTTCCGTGCATTTGAAGATCAGTTCTTTCGCACCTTCTTCGTCTTCATTGAGGAAGACCTCCTTACATTTCAGAGTTTGCGCAAGCAGTTCGTCGCGCAGAGCGCACATCTGATCCCGCATTCCATCCGCAGGAGCATCCGCCTGGACCGCCAGATCGTAGAAGTTTTTGGCATAATCGCCAAGACGTTCAGCGTCCTTGACGGCACTCATGAGCGTGAGGCAGAAAGAGAGGTAGCTCTCGCCGTTCACG
This sequence comes from Thermoguttaceae bacterium, assembly GCA_017939795.1. Classification (GTDB taxonomy): domain Bacteria; phylum Planctomycetota; class Planctomycetia; order Pirellulales; family Thermoguttaceae; genus RGIG3701. Next base: position 22,940 of record JAGBAA010000024.1, on the reverse strand, counting down.
ACAGCCTTGAGGAAAAGCTCACGGCGGATCCGGCGTTCTGCTTTATTGATCTGTTTGTCGAGCGCAAAAACCTCCTCTTTTACGCTTTCCGCTTCATTCAGACGCAGAAAGGCTCCGGAGCTGAGGCTCAATTCTTTGTGTGCAGCCTCGAGCATCTGCGCGAATTCCGCGCGAAGTTCAGGAATTCCAGCCTGAGAAGGTTTTTTGGAAAAAAGCCATCGAAGCATTTTAAGGTTCTCCTTTCACTAAGAGAAAAGCCACAGTCCAACCAACGGAATGATGAAAAATACGCACCCCAGCCAAATGAAAACATACTTTCGGCTGATCGTACTGACATGAGACAGAAATTTCGCTCCGCGAATCGGCAGACGCATGAACGGGATCGGATACCACAGCAGTGCGCCGGAGCTGTTGAACAGCACGTGGACAAGAGCTACGGAAAGTCCCGCAGTTCCCGGAAATGCCATTGCTGCAAGCAGTGCCGTAATGGTCGTGCCTATATTCGCACCCACGAGGATCGGATACGCCATTTCGAGTTTCAGTACCCCGGAAGCCACAAGCGGCACGAGAAGCGACGTCGTGATGCTCGAAGACTGAATGATCATCGTGACGATCAGCCCAATCAGCATCCCCAAGTACCCGTTTTTCGCCAATACACGGTTCATCATCTCTTCGAGACGGGAATCCATCAGCACTTTCATGTTTTTCGTGATCTGGACCAATGCGTAGAAGAGGATCACCAACGCCAGGATCATCATGAGGATCGCGATGACGGTGTTCGCTTTAAGGCAGGAATCGAGGATCCAGCGGACAAAATCGACCGGCTGATCGACCATCCAGGGAAGCGGATTCCAGCTTCCTCCGCTCTCGCCTGTCCCGGAAGGGAGAAAACCGACCAGAAAACGCGCCAGATTGCTCAGGTAACCAAAGCAGATCTCAAGCGGAAGCAGTACTGCGGTCGTCATGATGTTGAACATATCCTGCAGTGCACTGGCACTGTAAGCACGCCCGAACGTTTTGCGCTCGCCGATGTGCCCCAGCGACACGATGGAGCTGGTGATCGAGGTTCCGATATTCGCTCCCATGACGAACGGGACTGCGTGTTCAAGCTGGATCGTGCCGGCTGCGACCATGGCGACCGCAATGCTCGTCGTCGCAGAAGAACTCTGCATAATGGCCGTCAGGAATATCCCGAGGCAAAGACCGACGAACGGATTCATGCCGAGATTGTTGGTGAGCGATTCCCACTGGCTCTTGTACGTGTTCGTCAGCAGCGAGGCAGCATCACCGAACAGTTTGACTGCCACCAGAAAAAGGAAGACCATCAAAGCGAAAAGAAATGCCCGCATTAAAAGTTCCGCCGGTGATCTTGATGGGGTTTCTGATTTCATATTTTCTACCCATACATTTGAGGAAAGCCGTTTCCTGCAGAAGCTGGACTCCTGCACGATCCGAAGATCCGTCCGGACCGCATGGGAAACCGCATGAAATTCACGTTTACGAAAGCATACCGAACATACAAGATGAACGACGTACTCTCATTACGTCCTATTTTACCAGAAATCAAGAGGAGTGCAAGCGTTTTTTTGTTAGGTTTTCGTTAGTTTTGTAAAAAATAAAAAAGAAAGACGCGAAACTCACGAAGTTTTTTAAAATTTTAAACGACATTTTGTGTATTTTCGTGTTTTCGTAAATTTCGCGTCCCAATAATTCCATCCCGAAACGCACTATTTTTCTTCCAGCTCAACAAACGGGATCTCGATACCGTCTTTCCCAGGTCTCCAACCGATCTTCACGCGCGAAATGAACCAGTCTTTTCCATGCGTCCGGTTCCCCTGCACGAAGAGCCACGTTTGACCGTCTTCGTCCTGAAAAACGCCCGGATGCCCCGTTTCTGAGGCGTTCCACTGTCCCTCAGGACCATTCGGGATGAACGGCACAGACCAGAGCCGCGTCCACTGTATGCCGTCCGTGCTGACCGCGACACCGATCTGCTGTGGGTCATTATTGTACCCGCCTGCATAGAACATGTAGAGCTTTCCGCTCCGCTCGATGACCGACGGAGCCTCGATGCACCGCGTCTCCCACGGCAATTCAGGCTTAAGGATCGATGCAGTACAGCTCTGCGTCCACTTGGCCTCCATGAGCTCCACTCCGGGGGTTCCTTCCGCGACGATGACCTGCTGGATCTTCCCCGTCTTCTCGCGAGTCACTCCGTACAGAAAACGGCGTCCGTCGGCAGTCTCGATGAAATCCGCGTCGATCGCCCGCTTGAGCCCCCATTCCGCATTCGGCCTGAAGATCGGATTTTCCGGGTGCGGCGTGAAATGCAGCCCGTCCTTCGAGACTGCGATACACAGTGCGTGTTTTTTTCCGGGACTCCATGTCTGGTAGAACATCACGACCTGCTCGCCGACTACTTTGACGCATGGTGCCGTGACCTCCCACTCCGACTCCTGAAGAGGCTGAATATATCTGACCAACTCCCAGTTTACGAGGTCGCTGCTCTGCGCCACGCCGGTGATCCACCCGCGTTTCGGCTCGTACCCCTCAAGCGGACGACGGGAAAAATAGAGCCAGTACTTTCCCTGAAACCGAATGACGGAAGGATCTTTGGCATAATTTTCCGGTCCACCCCACTTCATCGAAGGCTCGGCAAGGGGCGGGAAATCAGCAGGAGTGATGGAACGCACTTCCTCAGAAGTCGGAAAAACGCAAGGAACTTCCCCCGCACACAAAAAACCGGCAGAAAACATGAAAATCATGAACGTCAGGTATCGCATCATCACCTCCTGAACATAAAAATCAACGGACACACCAAACCAAACTTCTGCTGATTTTAACCGAAATGGTCTCCACAGTCAAGGGGGCAATGATGGAAATCCACAATTCGCGGAAAAACTAAAATTTTGAAAATATTCAAATGGACCTCCCATATGGATACTTTTGATTTTTTTCTTTGTTTAAGCGGCATTTTGCAGGTCCCCCTCTTGACAGACGGGCAGGAAAAAGTATACTAAAAATAGATGCCATTCGCAGCAGCATCCCAATCCCCCCTTTTTCTCGATCGAGGAGAAACAAAATGAAGAAACCGCGTATCCTCTTATCCGCGAACACCAACTCGAAATACTATATCGAAGCAGTCGAAAGCTGCGGCGGGATTCCCGTCACGGTCTACTGCCCGAGCGAATGGGAAGGATTTGACGGTCTCATCCTCTGCGGCGGAAATGATGTAGATCCCCAATATTACGAAGAGCCATTCAACGGCGCAGTCGATATCGACGCCAAAAGAGACGCGGCAGAAATGCGGCTGATCCAGAAATTCCTCGATGCCGGAAAACCGATCCTCGGTATTTGCCGCGGGCATCAGATCCTGAACGTTTTTTTCGGAGGCAGCCTTGTGCAGCATCTCGAAAATACGGACCAGCACCGAAATGGAAACGATTTCTACATCACGCACACCATCCGTGCAGAAAAAGACTCTCTGGCGGCTCAAATGTACGGCACCAAATTCACGGTAAACAGTTCGCATCATCAGGCGATCAAACGTCCGGGAAAAGATATTCGCGTGACGGCCTGGGCCGGTGAGGTTCCGGAAGCGTTCGAGCACACCAAACTGCCGGTCTATGGTTTTCAGTGGCATCCGGAACGAATGTGCTTCAGCGAACGGCGCGAAGATACCGTGAACGGCGCAGAAGTCTTCCATTTCTTTGTGGCCCTTTGCCGTGAGATGGCCGGGAACGATCCGAAAAACTGAACGCAAACCGGGAGAGTATTTCTTCCGGTTCCCAATACTCAAACGCCCGGAACGGCAGCGAAAATGTGCCGATCCGGGCGTTTCGCATTTTCCAAATCACTCTTCTTCCCGGATCTGGAAGGCAAAACGTCCGTCCGGAGCTGCGTCGCCGTATTGGTGAAAGTCCAGAATGTCCGGAGTGTCGGAATCCTCATCTTCCGGACGGAATCCATTGTCCGCCCATTTGAATCGGAGCCGGATTGGTTTGTCCGGGGAAAGTCCCAAATCAGAACGCCGGATCCTCAATTCCAAACGATTTCCCGTGATCCGTAGTTCCGCGTCTCCCGTACGTTCCCAGTTCCACCCGCCGGTCGAGCGTTCCAGAACAGCCCGGTCTCCCGGTGTGTTTCGGTTGACGAGATATTGAAATCCGTGCCAGGACGGCGCGGCGGGATCATCGTCGACGGAGAGAAAAAGCTGCATCCAGTTTCGGTCCGTGCGGGAAGTCAGCGCGGAGGCGGTCTCGGCCATGAAATAGACGTACGTCTCGTCACGGGCGACTTTCGAAATCACGATGTCATTGCGTCCGGAACGGTTCGTATAGAGCAATCCGCCGGCTCCCTCGGCATTCCGGTCCTGAATATCTCCGCGATAGTCGCGAAAAACAGGTTCAACGGCATCCCACGGGTCTGCGTTTTCCCACTGGTTTCTGGTTTCCTGCGAATCTCTGTTTTCCGACGATCCGGATGCAGCCGTGCTTTCGGACTTTCTTTCAAACGGGATCGAGACCGTCTTTCCGAACGTCAAAACGGGCCGTACGCCTTTGAATTGCCGGACTTTGGCCGCGAGCTGATGATAGTATATGTCGCGCAGTTCGCCATCGCACGGTTCCACATCCCGGCTAAAATGCTGATCGTACTGGTCCGGAAACGCATTTGGCAGTCCGCGCCACTCGGGAAAACGCATCGCCGTCCATTCATTCCAGCCCGTGACGAAAACAAGATCCGGGTCGATCTGAAACGCCCGGTCCCACTGCTGCTCGAAATTCAGCCCGAACTTGAAAGCATCCGGACGCGGATCGAGTCCCTTCCCCATCTGCCAGGCCCGGCCAAAAACGTCCCGGTCGTTCATTGCCGCGACTCCAAACGTACCGTCGTATTTATTCAGGGAATGATTCTGCGCGACGCTGACGCACGTCATCTCGAACGTTCCGTCCTCCCGCTTTCCGAATCCTCTTTGCGGGTAGATCTGAAGCCACGCCCAGTTATCCGGAGGCAAAAGCTCCTTCGCGTACCTTGGCTGTCCAAGACGGAAAGTAAAAAAACGCCGAATAGCTTTCCATTCCTCTTTTTCCGCTCCGGAGGTCGAGACGATCTTCTCGTCCACGACATCGGAGATCGCATAGATCAGGGGTTTTCCCTGCCAGTAAAACCAAAGTTCCCGATACTTTCCGTCCCGGTATATATCGCGGTAAAGCTGACGGATGGAAATGGCATTGTGTTTCCTGTCCCAGAACGGAAGCATGAAGACGATCTTCGGCGTATTGACTCCATCTTTGCGCGCATCCGCCCACGTTTCCAGAAGTGCCCAGGTCGAATCCATCCACGTATGCGATCCATTCGTGCAGTCAAAGGCGACCATGTCGATCTGCGCGTTGGCGAGCATCTGCGCGTGTTTGCGCAAAACCCATTTATCCGTCGTTTTGTAGTAGCCAAAGAGCGGTTTGCCCCAGTAGTGATGCTGGTAGTATTCTCCCCACGCGGGATCCTCCGGCCGGTTTTCGATTCCCGGATTTTCCCGAAGGATCTGCGTATTATCGTAGACCCGGGTACGTCCTCCATGATCCTTCTGATGCCATGTGGAATAGAAGATCCCCACCTGTTTCCCTGCCCGAACGGGACCGGCGGAAGTCTGATCCGGAAGTGTTCTTCCCAAATCATCCATCGCGGCGAAACGATCCGGCTGAACGTCAAATTTCACGATCGGATCGTCCGCGTCGTCGGCGTTATCCTGCATTTCAGGCGGATACGGGCAGGGGGCGGACGCGAGTTCGTAGGCCTCCTGCGTCCCGCGAAAAGGAAACGGAGCCTTCCCGAAACGGGACCATGTGAATCGGAAGCCTCTCGGGATCGGTTTGCCGTTGAAGAAGCACTGGGCCTGACCGGGATGATCGCTCTGCGTCCAGACACCGACCCGCTCGACAGCCTGATCGAGAACGAACAGATACTCACCCGGCGAAAACGGCGTTTCCGGCGAAATGCTCAGCGTCAGGGGCGAATTATCGGGAAAATCCTTGAACGTCTGCCGAAGAAGCGGTTCCGAAGCGAGCGTTTTTTCGAAGGAATCCATCCAACGAAACAGGGAAAGCCGAAGCGAGCCAATATGATTGGAGTAACTGGGACAGGAAACCGTCACTTTCGAGAACGATTCCGAAGCGCGAAATCGGGCAGAAGCCGTGTCCTGCGCCTTAATTTCAAGCGGCAGGGACGCGCCTTCCCAATGTTGTGGAAACTCAAACATCTCCGCATCATAAACCGGCGCAGTAACCCACTCCGTGACCAGCCCGGCAGCTGACGCAAAAGCTGATGCGAAAACCGACACAAAACAGAAAGAAACCCAAACGAAATACCGGGAAAAAACTCGCAAAATGCACATGGCTGAACATAACCTGAAATCGTTCCATAAAACCAACAGGAAAACCGGAACGGAGTTCCACAAGAAACCGCTTAAGCAGTTCTCCCCGATTATAGCAGATTCTCCGCTCTTTGAAAGTAGGGGGGGAATTTAAAATAAAACGGGGACGAAACATTCCGCCTCGTCCCCAGAAAAACGTCATTTCGGCCATTTTATTTCTTTCGGCAGTACAACAGACCGAACGTGCCGAGAAGAAGCAGGACCCACGCCGCCGGTTCCGGAACGGACGGATCGGATGGATCGATGGTACCGGAGCCGGCGATCGCCTGGATCGTGTTGCCGACGACAGAGAGATCCCAGGTCGCATCGCTCGCCGCAGTCAGAAGGTTCGTCCAGAATGCCGAATCCGTATACTCGCCCAAACCGTCTTCCGCCTGAATGAGCGTGTACGCTTTATCCGGGTCCGCATCAGCAAAAAGAAGTTCGATGACGGCATCGTCCGCAATATCCAGCGTACTCCCACTACCGAGGATCAGCAGGTCGGAGGCGTCCGCGCCAAGTTCAAACACCAGGTGCGCACCATCGTCTGCTGAGAACGCACCGTTGAGCGTCAGCGTTCCGATCCCGTCGCCTGGTGAGAAAACAGCACCGTCTGCAATGGCAAGATCGCCCGTCAGGAAACCGTCCGCGTTCGCCCGGCCTGCCTGAACACGGAGGCTCTGGACACTGATCTCTCCCTCTTCGCCCGCAAGCAGGAGTGTGCCTGCGCCGGTCTTCGTGAGCGTTCCGTTTCCGGAGATCTTCCGGTCGAGTTTGACCGTTTTGCCCGCGTCGGCATTCACGTTCAGGTCGGCATTCGTCAGGACGACGTCGTTGGCGAAAAATCCGTCGCCGGACCACGTTTCCATCCCGCCGTTGATCTGGACGTCCGCATTATTGAACGTCACCGTCCCCAGACCGGCCACTTTCGGCAAACCGGAACCAGAGTAGAGTTTCAGAAGTCCCGTTCCATTCGTTCCTGTTCCGTTCACGTTCACGGCAGAGCCTGGATGACTGGAAAGTCCGACCAGATTCCGCTTCATTTCCAGCGACGCGCCGTCGGCAATATTGAGCGTAAACGTCGTATGGTCTCCGTTTTTGACGATCTCCACGTCATTTTCGATGACCGAATTTCCTCCGGTCACGTTCCACACGCCGCTCCCAACGAATCCGGCACGCAATGGATTCCAAGTATCTCCGCCCCTCGTAACCGTTCCGGAATTGAAGTTCAGTTTATTGAGATACTGCGCATTATCCAGCTGGAGCGTACCGCCATTGAGGGTCAGATCGATATTCGGAGAAGTCGTCCACATCTGCACATATTCAAGCGTTCCACCTTCGTTGACGATGATCGGTGCGCGGAAAAATCCCTCGGTCCGGCTGGCCGTATAGACACTATTGACGGCATCGACAATGAGTCGGCCTTCATCGACAATCACTTCTTTATACGAGTTGCCTAAATGCGCATAAAGATACCCCGCCCGGTTGAGCGTCTGCGTACCGGCCCCGACTTTTTTGAGCGTCAGATTTTTCTGATTTGCACTGGAGATGATGTGTCCGGAAAAGACAGCAGAATCTCCAGCCTGCGTCCCGACGCCAAGCTCCAGGACCGTGTTCGAGGCAGAAAGAAGCACTTCGCCCGCACCGTTGAGAGAGCTGAGCTTGACCGTTCCATCGCTCTTCATTTCGAAACGCCCCGCATTGTCCATCGTCAGCGCGTAGACGTTGGAATAGGCATCTCCGGAGAGTGCAAGCGTGCCGGCACTGATCGTCGTTTTGCCGGTGTACGTATTCGTGCCGGTGAGCGTCAGTTTTCCATTCCCTGTCTTGGTCAGACCTCCGGCACCGGTAATACTATTGGCGAAACTCTTCTCTGCGCCGTCGCCGACATTCATTTCCAGCGTGCTGTCCGCACCAACGCTGAAGAGTCCAGTCAGCGTATTGATCTGGTCCAGAAGAACCGTCAGTCTACCGCCGTTGGAAATGGAAACATTCTGCAGCTGATAGTGGTTCGTATCGTCATTTTCGCGTCCGGAGATCGTGACCTGCGCTCTGTCGATGGCCGTCTGAGCGGTCTCTTTTTCCAGAACGATACCGCCGTCAAATGAATAGGTCCCGCTTCCGGAAAAACTCAAAATACCGGCATCCCCCGTAATGTAGAGGTCATTCCCGCTATTCGCTGCCGAATTGCCGGTGAAGACTGCGGTGGTCGAATCACCGGAAAATGCGACGGAATCGCCATAGATCGCACCGCCGAAAGTTCCGGCTTTATTGTTTTCAAATCGGATGGCAGCATTTGAAAGGTCCGAGTTTCCCCGGATCGCACCGCCGACTTTTCCTGCCGAGTTGCCGAGGAACTCGATCTTCGCGGCCTCGCCCTGCCCTTTGAGCGTGAGCGTGCCGTTGTAGAGATTGACCGCCCCGCCGTAGTCGGTTTCCGCCTTATTTCCGGTAAATTTCAGGATGTTGGCGGTGATGTTCGTATTGGAACCATGGATCGCGCCGCCGTGTGCTTTCGCGAAGTTATTGCTGAAGATGACAGAATCGCCGGTAATGGTGAGCCTGCCGGACTTTTCCATATCGATCGCGGCCCCATAGGTCCCCGATTTGGTCACTTTATTACCGTCGAAAATGAGACCATTGGAAACGGCAATATTCAGATTTCCTTCATCAAAACCAAATACGCCGGCCTTATAGTTGCCGTTGATGAACCCCGTAAATGAAACATTGTCGATGGTCAGATCATACGTACAATTCTTTGTCGAGTTGTGTATGACCAGACCAATGGCATTCGTAACGGGATTGTCCGCTCCCTGGTATGCCAGGTCTTTGAGAGTCATTTTCGCTGGAGTACCGGAGGCTTCGTTGAAATTGTACAGGCGGGTATTGTTTCCAGACTTGATCGTTCGTTTGACTCCCGGTGTGTCCGACTGGATCGTAAAGTCCGTCAGAGGCCCCCGAACATTCAAACCTTTACTGTGTACTGCATCACCGGAAAGGATCAGCACATCTCCGACTCCTCCGCCGTCCGTCGACTGGATCGTATAGATATCGGTTCCGGATGCCGTCTGCGTTCCAGAGGAATTGTAGCGGATGACCGTGTCCTGTGCATCGACATTCCCGCCTGCCATCATCAAAAAAAGAGAAGAAAAAAGTGCACCGCCGTGCGTCAGGATCCGTGAGGGGCGGCTATTGGGAAACTGGAGTTTTGAAGTCATCATTTGATTCCTCATACTGTTCACAGGAAATATTGCATAATCTATTATTATACTCCAGATTTTCAGAATCTCACAAATTTTTGAACAAAAAAAGAAAAATTCGCAAATTTCCAACCAGATATTACGATTATCGGGACATTTTAGATTCTCCAAAAAATCGGCAGACCGCACACGGAGAGTAAGTACCCGAATTACAGTCTGCCGAATTCTCAGATATGGCGTTTACTGATTATCTTTAACGATCACCTTATAGGCCGCCGTGATGGACTGGCCGGGTTCAAGCATGATGGGGTTTTCGTGAACGCGCATCGTCGCGCCCATGTACGCGAACGCTTTCCAGCCCTCCCCCATGGAGTAGCCGGTCATGGGACGCGTGTTGCCTTCTTTTTCCTCGATCGTAACGGAAACGCCTTTTCCGCCGACCGTTCCGACTGCGTTGATCCACTGGCAGTCCTTCAGACGTTCGTCTCCGCGAACGATCGCTCCGTCATGCGCACCGGTACTGTTGGTGAACTTGACGTTCGTGTTCATCTCTTCGGCAAAACGCATTCCCAGACCGAAATAGTATCGGCCCCAGATCTTCACCGCCTTGTCTCCAGCAGGAGTCAGGACTGATTTCCAGTTCAGAACGTTCGCGCCGTTTTCAGAAGCAGCCGCGATCTCGCGCGTTTCTTTGGCGAGGACCTCACCGTTCGGAGTGACCCAGTTCAGTTCCGCTTTGATGGTGGATCCATCAGAGTCGACCTTCGTGAGTACCTGATACGCGCATTTATCGCTGTATTCGCCCCAAAATTCGTAGTCATTGATCCCCATCGAGTACATCAGACCATGATGGTGAATATGATCGAACGGAGAGTCCAGAAGCACCTGCACTCCGCCGGGAGTGTACAGTTTTTCGACGTACGGCTTGAACAGCCCGCCGGTCTGAAACTGCGCGACGACTTTTCCGTCAGCTTTGAGCGGGATCCGGGTCTTGGAAAGACCATCCACCAGTTTGGCAGACTTGCCGTCCGTAGAAACACTGAACAGACCGTCTTCAGAAGTCGCGTAGATCGTGTAGGTACCGTCCGCATTGGGAGCCGTCACGACAGAAACGAATCCGGCTTTGCCTTCACAAAGCCTCGTCCAGGCTTTTTCCGTCCGGTCATACCGGCAGAGAACGCCGTCTTTGTCGACCGCGATCAGCACATCTTTTTCCGGGCCGTTTCCGACCGTCATGCACTTGACCGCCTTGCCGAGAGCGTCCGATTTGTTTCCGATGATGATGTAGGTCTCATCTTCCGCAGCCGCGATGATCTCGTCCTCTTTGGTCAGTGGAGCGAAATTGCCGCAAATGGTCGAATTCACATTGCGTCCCATGAGCTTCTGCGAGTAGACCATCCATGCCGGATTGTACGTATAGACGTCGCCGTGCGTCACGACTGCGAACTGCGCGGGCATCTTCGCCTTTAGCATTCCGCTGGAGACCTGCGAGAAATCACCGGGGATCGCGGGCCAGCCTTTACCATCGTAGTCTTTGTTCCACATGTAGGAGGAACCGGAATACGTCGAAACGATCACCGACCCCTTCGGTTCGTGTGCCGTACCTGCCGGGGCGGTGCAGAATCCCTTGATGTTGCTTCCGTTGCCCGCAGAAAGAACGACGGTTTTGCCGGTCTCGATCGTCTTTTCAACGTCAATGACGTACAGAGCTTTTTTATTCTTACTGATGACCGCCAATGTATCGCGGCCGTCGCCGTCAAGGTCCAGAACTGCGATTTTGTCGCCTCTTTCGTAGAAACCGTTCAGACGGACGCTCTTCTGACCGTCAAAAACGCGGATCTCGCCAATGGAATCGATCCACGCGACGCCGAAGGAACCGCTTGCCATATTATAGCAGCAGTTTTCAACAGCCGCAGCCGGAGCAGTCATGGCAATTGCCAGCAAAAATGCAGATAAAATACGTTTCATGATATTCTCCTTATGTTTGGCGGGATCAGCTCAAGCTCATCGTCTGCGTTTCTTTATCGAACAGAACGACCTTATTTTCACGGTGGGAAATGACGCCCATGCTCAGCGGCGCCTGCACGCGGACGGCAGTTTCGATGTCGCTGAAGGGCTTTTCGCGCGTTTTGACACAATCGAGCAGATTCTTCCACAGTTTCGCAGTGTTCCCCATGCCGTTCCACGGGATCCGGATCTCTTCCTTTCCCTTGCCGAACGGAACGATGCGGATGCCTTCGCTCTTGCGGGTCAGTTCATCCCAGATGATGATGCCGTCCGTGCCGCGGATCTTGGTCTCCGACGCAACGTGATTGGACAGCGAGTTGCACATGACCACCGACGGACCGTCTTCGTAGTCGGCGATGATATTGCACTGGTCCGGAACTTCGCGATTGTACTGGAACGTTCCGCCGCCGCCGAAAACGCGGGTCGGGAAATCCAGGCTCAGCATACAGAATACCGGCGTGAACACGTGGACCAGCAGGTCTGTCGACGGACCGCCGGCGTAATCCCACCACAAACGCCATTGGAAGAAACGCGAAACGGAGAACGGCACTTTCGGCGCGTCGCCAAGGAAACGTTCCCAGTTCAGATCCGGACCGGGTTTCGCATTGGGATCCGGAATCGGCATTCTTTCGCCCCAGTCGCCGCGGCGGAAGTAGCTCAGCTGCACGTGGACCGGCTTGCCGATGATCCCTTCCTGGACCATCTGTGCGATTTTCGGGAAGTTCTCGTCCGCCATGTACTGCGTACCGACCTGCACAAGACGATTATTTTTCGCCGCGGCCTGTTCGATCTTTTTCGCCACCTCAAACTGATCCCAATGCGTCAGCGGTTTTTCGCAGTAAACGTCTTTTCCAGCATTGACCGCATCGATCGCCATCTGCGCATGAAGACGGTCCGGGGTCGCGATACACACGACGTCTACGTTTGGATCGGCAAGCAGAGCCTCGTGTTCATCGTACATTTTGCAGTTGCCCAGATTCCGGGACGCGGCCTGAAGACGCGGACGGTAAACATCGCAGGCGGCGACAGGATCAGCGATCCCTTCCTTCTGGAAATCCTTAACGATGCCCTGATGCGCACCGCTTCGGCCGCCGACACCGATAAAACCGACACCGATGCGCTCATTGGAACCTGCGGCGGAGGCGGGAATAATGTCGAGAGCAGGGATCGCCGACGCCGTGACGGCAGCTGTTTTCAAAAAATCACGTCTATTTGTCATTGGGATATTCTCCTGAATCATAAAATGGAAGGATGAAATGAAATTTCTAAAACTTTGTTTACGGTTCATCCGCCAACTGCGTACCGGTACATATTGGCAGGATGAGCTACTTTTTATCTCCAACTATGATAAGATACTCCAAGTCAAAGGACTCTCCGGCTTTGCAGTGGAGCGGACCTTCATGGACCGGGCTGGGAATGATGCAGTAGTGTCCCCCGTCCAAAATGTAAAACCGGGTCTGCTCCGTCCCCTTAAGGACGATAAACCGGACCCCCTGCCCCGATTTCTCATCACGAAAATCACACCACGAAGCAGGTTTGGCACGAATGGTTTTCTTCGTCTCGCCGCCGTTTTCGCAAGTCAATCTGAAATCTCGGACCGATCGGTTCATCCTCAGCGACAGACCCGCATATCCGCCCCACGGAATGCTGAGCGGAGTGCAGTCAAACGTCAGATCCTCGTTTCCAGCGGTGAAATGATGCCGGAATGAGATCGTGTAGTTCCCTTTTTCATCGGGAGCGGAAAAGACTACGACACGGTCTTCCCAAAGACGGGTGATGTCCGCCTCCCGGTCGTCAAAATACCGCAGCTTCATCGTCACCGCAGCCGACAGACCGTCAATGTCTGCGTTCCAGGACACGACTTCCGTCTTTCCGTTGGACGGTTCCCAGTAATTGACTCCGTTGATGAACTTCCAGCTGAACCAAAGCCCGGTATGCCACGGATGGTCTTTGGGGCGAAGATCCGAAATAACGTGTCCGTTCGGCAGCGTGACCGGATGAATGTACGGTTTCCCTTCCGGCGTTTTGACGACCTGTTCCCAGATGACGGTGCCGTCCTTAACGAGTTTGGCCCCATTGTCCGTTTTGACGCACTGATAGTCCGCCGCACAAACGGCAGAACTGAACATCGTGAACAGAATTAAAAGGAAATTTCTCATGGAATTCACACGCAAACAGTTTGGCAAATAAAGCCTGGAGGCGGCCGAAAATGACCGCGCTCCAGCTTTTGGATAAAACGGACTGCGCATTTTCCGGAACTACAGCGTCCACGGATCACGCATCGGACGTGAGACCAGCGCAATCTGCTCCGGAGTCGGGTCGACCAGCTCGCGTTTCACCGGATCCCAGACGACTTTGCTCTTCGTGCGGACGGCAATGTCGCTCAGGTGCGAGATCGTGTCGCTTCGGACGGCATCCTTGAGGTTGGAGACCGGCGTCCTGTTGAAACGGACAGCATCGATGAGGTCCTGCGCGTGTCTGTTCGTGGCGACCACATGCGAATACGCCCGGTCCTGATCGGCAGCCAGATCGGGAGAACTGGTTCTCAGACCGGTGCGGTAAACTTCGACCCAGGCACCGTCTTCACCGATAAATTTGGTCGAATCACGGTTTGCGGCGGCGAATTTCACTTTGACGTCGCCAAGCATGATATTCATGTCCCAATCATAAACGGTATTGTAGAGCGGGCCGCCGATCTTGCCGGTCCCTTCCACAGTCACGAGGCCGGAAAGGTCCGCGTCGCAGGCCCAGACCATGATGTCGAGCGGGTGCGCGCCCCAGCCGCCAAGGTATCCGATCGACTGGTCGTAGATCCAGTACGTGCCCGACGGTCGGCAGCGGTCCGCACAGTACGGAACTTTCGGAGCCGGACCGAGCCAACGTTCGTAGCCGTCTTCGCCAAGATCTTCCGGAATGGGACACGGTGTTGGATCTCCGCCAGTTCCGCCATTGGGAGACAGGACCACGATCTCCTTCACCTTGCCGATTTTTCCCGAACGGACCAGCTCACAGCCGATCTGGCAGTTTGCCATGGACCGCTGCTGCGTTCCGTACTGGAAATGGACTTTGTTTTCCGCGAATACTTTCTCGCAGGTCTGCACCTGTTCCAGCGTCAGGCCGAGCGGTTTCTCCACATAGCAGGATTTCTTCGCTCTCGCAGCATAAAGCGCGATCGGAACGTGCCAGTGATCCGGCGTGCAGACCGTCACGGCATCGATGGAAGGATCCGCAAGGATCTCCTGGAAATCAAAAAACGCTTTCCCGCCGCAGGTATTCGCCGAACGTTCACGACGGCTTTTGTAGCAGTCCGCCACCGCGACGACCTGTGCGTTCGGACATGCCAGGAAACTTCGGAAAACCTGATTTCCGCGCCCGCCGACGCCGATCGCACCGACGGTAACGCGTTCCGATGCAGCAGCCTTTTCTTCATTTCCAAGGCAGGAGGAGGGGATCAGTAACGGGGAACCAACGCCGGCGGCTGCCAGCAGGGTGACAAAATCTCTTCGTTTCATGATTGATCTCGATTTCTGGTTAAGAGTGGGATTTACAGTAATTGGTTAAAAATGCGCAATTGCCGCATTCGGGCACGCGGTCTTCATGTTCGGGGTCAGATCCGTGGAGATCTTGCCGGTCACCAGCAGAAGGAGATCTTCGGAAACGCTCTGAATGAACGGATCGTTCCACTGCCGCGGTCCATGACCAAATGCGGAGTAAGCACTGACCCCTTTTCCTTCCTGACGTGCCCAGACGACCGGGAACGGCGGGCGGGAGTAGCAGTCCCCCGTCATTCCCTGCGTATTGAGCGTCAGGTAGACGTGCATATCCGGATTAAAGTTCTTCATGCAGTACCATTCCTCAAAACATCGATACGATTTCCCAGGAACAGCTTTCAGGCTCGGAAGCTCGACCGGGTCGGAAAAAAAGACCTCCGCTTCCTGCTGCGGACCGTGCATGATGAACTGTCCGCCGACCAGTTTCGTAAACGGCGTAATGACGTGAACAGGGTCGTTCCTGTACGTCTCTTCCGTCGCTCTGCTGACGTACGACGTCCCGTTGCACCGCCACGAATCCGTCGTCGGGTGAAGCGACAGAAGCCCAACTCCCGCACGAACGGCATCGACCAGCTTTTCCTGAGTCCCGGCAGGAACCGGATTTCCCGGACAGTGCGGATTGCGCACGTACAGGTCGCCGCTCGTATACAGAATGATCGCGCTGAATCGCGTCAGATCCTCCGCGAAAATGCTTCCGTCCTTGGTACAAATGACCTCCAGACCGTGTTTCTCGCCGACCGTTTTGAAAAACGTCCCGCAGATCCCAGTCTTTCCGCCATGATCGCGTGTCGGTTCATGAATATATCCGGAACTGTAATCGTAGTACAGAACTTTCTTTTTCGGCTCCTGCGCCCAAAGCGGAACGCCGAAAGACAGCGTGCTGGACAGGGCCGTCAATTTTAAAAATAATCGTCTTTTCATGGGAAAATGTGTGCTGCGAGCGGAACATGATCATCCCGCTCTTTCCTTAAAATTTAAATCAGTTTCCGCAGGTAGTCGATACTGTCCTGCGCCTGATCGAGCGTGCCGCATTCGACGCTCATGACGATGTCTTGGGGGATCGACTTCAAGATCGCGATGACCGCTTCCCAGTCGATCACACCTTTTCCGCAAGCACAGCCGACCGGCGTTCCCATGACTTTGCCGCGCTCGGCATCGGACTGCGAGAACGAAATGTCCTTCGCGTGGACGTGTACCAGACGTGTCTTGACCTTTTCCAGCCACTCGATCGGGTCGTTGTTGCCGAGATAGGAGTTCCCTGTATCGAAGTTCACTCCGATCGTCTCCGGCATGTCGACCAGACCGACCAGTTCGTCAAACATATCCGGCTTGAGCGAGTACTGCTGATGCTGTTCCAGCCCGATTTTGATCCCGCGGCGGGAAGCGACTTTCGCGGCTTCCATGAGTGTGTAGCGGATCAGGACGAAGTCTTCCGTCTTAGTCGTCCAGTCCGGTTTGGGACCTTCGTCGGTATTGAGGACCGGGGCACCGCATTCTTTCGCAAACCGGGCGGCCTGCTTGAGATATTCGACGCTGATTTCCGGCTTCGCGAGCGGACAATGGCAGGAAAGTCCCGAAAGTTTCAGGCCGTTCTTTTCCGCGCAGTCTCGGATCCGGAAGGGGTCGTCAAGCATCGAGACACTGTGAAAATACCGCGCCTCCGACAGAAGTTCACGTCCGAGATGCACCATTGGTTCCACATATTCGTATCCCAGTTCTGCGGCAAATTTCATGCCCCACTCAAACGATTTGTGGCTCGTGCGAACCGCTTCAAGATTCAGTCCAAGTCCAATTTTTCCCATGAATTCATTTCCTGTCAGGTTAAAGATCCTCGAAACTTCCTAAAACGTAAAATTCAAATTCCGCCAACAGCTGCGGCAGCGGATACCAGGGAGGGGATCAAAACACATGCTCCGGCAAACAGAAAAATGATCTCCAAGCCGAAACACCATGTTTTCCTTTCATTTTACACCATATTCAGGGAATTTGCAAGTCCCCTCTCAAAAAATTTTTTGAAAAGTAAGCAAACTCCCTGAAAAAAAGAAGTAAAGTATTCCGCGCCGTCAAAAAAGGAGACAGGCCGCATGATTTGGCACGGAAATACGTTTCGGAAACCATCAGTTGGCTTCCAATGCCTCTTTCGTCGACTTGAGCGTCAGTTTTTCACCAAGGAAATCGCGCATTTCCGGCAGATCGTAAACGCGCAAAGCACCGTGGACCGTGCTGGTCAGCGGCGTGCGGGAATGTTCGCCGTTTTCCACCGTGTTCGTCCAGGAGATCAGGCACCTTTCGAGCGTCACGTGCTGGAAAGTATCCTTTTCCAGAACCGCCGCGTGCAGGACCGGAATGCAGCCTTCCGAGAGACCGTAGAGTTCCACGCTCACACAGAACGGCTGTGTTTTCAGCCAGCGCGTCACGGCCAAAATATCGTCCGTGCGGAAACCGACGTGCGTTTTTCCAAGATTGTACGCGGCATAAAAATCCGCGCCGTCGGTGCCGAGGTGGCTCGGACGATAGTAGGAGGCGCGGAAACTCTGCTGCGTCTCGCCCCAGCCGCGAAGGTCGATCGAAAGCACGAGCTTGCCCGACTTTACGAGCGGCAAGATACTTTCATCATATCTGGCCGTCTTCCCTTTGTCGGAGACGAAGAGAACGACGTCCGCTTTCTCCGGCGTGTTTTCCGCTTTGAAAAGCAGCGTCGGCAGATAAATTCCCGCTTCCGGCTCAAGGATCAGCTTTTTCGCGGAAATGCCGTCCCCGAGCTTTTCCTCACCGAGTTCCCGTACCTTCATCTCTCCAAATGCAGACGCATCGCGAACCTTGGCCAACTCACGGATCTTCGCGACAGTTTCCGCATCGATCGGCTTTCGTTCGGCCGTCAGACGTTTTGCCTCATCGCGGTTCAGATCATACGTCGTGCGCGCGCCGGGCAAAAGGACCGTCTGCCCTTCCGGAGTCACGAGGATCTCTTCGTATGGCAGAGCCTGGAGCGATTCCGGCTCAAAAATCGGCGTTTCACGTTTTTCGAGGAACCGAAGCATGAATCGGACCGTCGCTTCCCGCAGCGTTTTGTCGTACGTATGGTGATTGTCCGTCTCCGCAAGATCGATATTTTCGCCGTAGCCGAGACGCTGAAACATTCGCTTCGCATCGCGGAAACTCTGCCAGCCCATCTCGATCGGGAAGAAATCTCCCGTGGCGGTCCCAAGGAACGTCGGACGCGGCGCACGCATGATGCAGTAATCCGCATGATCCATCCCGAATGCGGCCTGCCCGAAAATATTCTGCTCGGCATCCTGGGTGTCGTTGACCTTCATCAGCCCGTAAAGCGAGCAAGTATAGCAGAGTGAACAGGCCGCCTTCACGCGGTCATCCAGTGCCATGACGTAGGAAGTCTGCGTTCCGCCTCCGGAAAGTCCCGCCATTCCGAGACTGTCGTGCCGAATATCGTCGCGAGTCTGGAGATAGTCCAGTGCGCGCATGATGTCCCAGATCTCAAATCGCGCGGTATTTTGCCCCATGAGGATCGCTCCGACACCGAGCTGATTGTGTCCCTGGACACTGAACACACGCTCTTTCTTCGTTTTGAGATCGAAATTCTGAAACCGTTCCCCCTGATCGATCGGGTCCACATGCAATGCTGCGATGCCGTTCAGAGCGTGCAGCGCGGCTGTTTTCTGGTAGATGTCGAGTCCCTTCCCCTTCACATTATGTCCGCAGGCGACCACCACTCCGCTCCACGGTTTCGGGTACTTCGTTTCGTCCGGAAGGTAAAGGATCGCAGAAACGTAGTGATTCGGACGGGATTCAAAGACGAGTTTCTCCATCGTGATCCCGTTCCGCTGCATCGTGCTCATGATCTTCGGATTCAGCGGCGTGCGTTCCGGAAAACCGCCGATCGCGGAAATGAACTCTGCCCGCAGGCGTTTCTGGTACTCCGCGACCTGCTCCGGAGTCTTGACCGACTCATAGGCCGTCCGCCAATTCTTTTCCGCCTCGACGATCTGCGGATGAAGCCACTGAAAGACCATATTGTTCCGCTTGACGGCACGTCCCTGATTTTCCGTCCCCGTCAAAACGCGGAGATTTTCGGGAAGGAGCGGCGTCTTTAGGGAATTCGGCACTTCCGCCAGAAGCAAAACACTCCCTCCAAACAGTACGCAAACGGACGCAAAGAAAGAGAGGAGCAAAGACTGAGTCATTTTTTTCATGAGGCAGGTTCCTGAAAAAGGTTAGGGAAAATCAAAAATCCGATCGCCGTTCCATTTTATTCGGCGAACTCCTTCCAGTTTACCCGCCTCCACTGGATCTGTCAAGCGGGGGGAATCGCAAAATTTCAGAAAAAAGGTTCATTCGGAAGGAATGTACCAGTCCCACGCTGAAAGAACTGAAGAAACACCAAAGCACACCAAAAGGAGAGGCTGCGCTGCCGCGGATTTTCTATGCTTTCAGTGGTGGAGTTTTTCGCCTAAAGGTCCCACCACGACGGCACTCTCCGAGAGCCGTCTGGCTGCCCATAAAGAGGCGGCGCTCGTGAGAGGGAAACATTTTGAAAATTATTTCCCTCTCAGACACTCCCTTCAAAAACTTTTTGATATTTTTGTGTTTTTTAAATGTTTTTGTGCTTTTCGTATTTCCTTCTGTGAGATTCATCGATACGATCCGGCTTCCGCTTTTTCCCACTCCTGAAGGAACCATTTCGGCGGAACGGTCGCCCGAAGAAAACTGGAAGAGTGCCAGGGTTTCAGGATCGCCGCAGGATGCGGATGCCCGTGAAAGACCAGAATGCGCGTTTCCGGCCCCGGATGCTTCGGCGGAATGAAGTACCCCATCGGGAATGTGCGCACACAGTGACGCTTAAAGCTGCGGCACCACGTTTCCGGCCAGTACGTCAGCAGACCATGTTCTTTCATCCACCACGAAAGGTACGCCTGCTCGTTGCGGTGTTCGCGAAAGACGGCCTCGCGATTTTTCAGGAAATAGTCCAGCACACCCGGAGTCTGTCCCGGCCGAAAGCGAAAAACGCTGGAGTTCCCCACATAATTGGCAAGATTCCAGTCATTGATGATCTGAAAATCTCCCGGCTGATCGAAAAAATCATCCAGCGGCTTCAGGATCACGACGTCCAGATCGAGAAAAAGCGCACGTTCCCCCAGATCCTTCAGCGATTCCTGAAATATCGTGAGCTTT
This sequence comes from Thermoguttaceae bacterium, assembly GCA_017939795.1. Classification (GTDB taxonomy): domain Bacteria; phylum Planctomycetota; class Planctomycetia; order Pirellulales; family Thermoguttaceae; genus RGIG3701. Next base: position 2,583 of record JAGBAA010000024.1, on the reverse strand, counting down.
CGCCAGCCGCGTTCCGGCGCATCCGGCTCGAGGTCCAATTCCGGAAGCGGACGGATCTCCACCGTCGGATCTACGCCCTCCGAATTCTCCGTAAAGCAGACCATCCGATACGGGCGGTTCATATTTTGGCGTACCATCGAGGCCAGCCGATTCACATACTCGGGACCGAATTTCGTCCCCCATTTCATGCAGATGATAGTTTCCATCGTTTCCTTTCCTTGAAATCGGCTTCGTCAGCTAAAACCGACCCCGGGACGGAGTGTACCTTTCCCATCCGTCCCGCTTTGAGTCCCCATTTACTCTTACGCTGGAAAGTAATGTTTCGCTGCAGTTTACTCTTCTGCAGCCTGCTCTTTCTTCGTTTCCATCAGCTTCTTCGTAAAGTGCCAGAGGATGAGCCACGAAACGAGCGAGATTCCCGTCAGGACCATCGCCGGCATGTACTGGAGGTAGACCCATTTTCCGACCGCGAACAGGGAACTGAAGATCGCCGAGCAGCCGAGGATCGAGCAAAGCAGTCCAAGCGGGACATTGACCGGTTCTGCTTCCGAACGCAGATCGATCCCCTTCGCAGCCGCTCTCTCGTAGACTTTTCGCCAGCCCGGTCCGGAGGCTCCCGTACGGCGCACGAATGCAAAGAGCGTTTCATCGTCATCCGCCGGGGTCAGGAACGTAACGATCAGCCAGCCGACCGTCGTGATGGCGACGCCCCAGACGAGACGTTCCGAGTCATTCATCCAATCCAGGGCCGGCCAGAAACGCAGCGTCATGGCGACGATGAACGAAATGGCCATCGCGGCGATCTCACTGTACGCATTGATCCGCCACCAGAACCAGCGGAGAAGGAACAGAAGCCCCGTTCCGGCTCCGATCGACAGGATGATCTGGAACGTATCCATCGCACTTTCCAGATAAAGTGCCATGACGCTGGCCAGCACCATCAGGATCACCGTCCAGATACGTCCCATCAGCACGAGCTTTTTCTCCGATGCGTCCGGACGAATGAACCGCTGGTAGAAGTCATTCACCATATACGAGGAACCGAGATTCAGGTGCGTCGCGATCGTCGACATATACGCGGCAAACAGCGACGTGATCATCAGCCCGAAGAGACCATGCGGCAGGAACTGAAACATCGCAGGATACGCGAGGTCGTCTTTCATCATGTGTGCCGGAATATTCGGGAATGCTTCTCTCAGCGACGCAATATCCGGAAAGACGATCAGCGAAGCGAGAGCCACGACGATCCACGGGAACGGACGCACGGCATAATGGCAGAAATTGAAGAAGAGCGTCGCGCCGAGTGCGTGATTTTCGCTCTTCGCCGCGAGCATTCGCTGCGCAACATAACTTCCTCCGCCCGGTTCTGCTCCCGGATACCACGCGCTCCACCACTGGATCGCAAGCGGGATGACCAGAAGCGTCACGACGAGATCCGTCTGACTCAGTTCCGGCAGCATCGACAGACGCCAGGAAACATTCGGATGCGCCAGCATATTGCTCAGACCGCCGACTTTCGGAAGCTGGACCGCCACGACTGCGAGCGCGATCGCGCCGAACATCGCGACGAGGAACATGATGAAGTCCGCCCAGATGACGGCCGTGAAACCGCCGAGGACGGAAAAGATCACCGTGATCAGACCTGCGGAAACGATCGTGACGATCGGATCCATGCCGAGCGAAACGCCGAGGATCTTGATCATCGCGAGCGTCACGTTCGCCATGACCACCGTGTTGAAGATCAGCCCAAGATACAGCGTACGGAAACCGCGGACGACGGCCGCACTTTTGCCGGAGTAGCGTTTTTCGTAAAATTCAATGTCGGTCAGGACACCCAGACGGTGCCAGAGTTTCGCGTAAATGAAGACCGTGACCATGCCGGTAAGCAGAAACGCCCACCAGCACCAGTTCCCCGCGACTCCCTGAGTACGGATGACGTTCGCGACGAAGTTCGGCGTGTCGGCCGCAAAGGTCGTCGCGACGAGGGAAAAACCGAGCAGCCACCACGGCATATTGCGTCCGGAAAGGAAGTACTCGGAGGAGTTCTTTCCGGCACGCACCGCAGAAACGACGCCGATGAGCGCCATGAGCACAAAAAATACGATACAGACCGTATAGTCCAGGTAATTCAGGGAGGTTGTGGGAGTAAAATCGGGAGTCATGGTATCTCCGAACATTCTGTCCAGGTGTTTCTGAAATCGGACACCGCGCGGAAAATTCCGTCCGGGTCCGCATCCAACTCAAACATACACGCGATTATAGCACAAAACGCGGTCCTTTACCAGACACCTCCCCACAAAATTGGGGAATTTTCCGCAAATTTCCCGGAAAAAAACGAAACTCCAAATTTCCCTCCCTGGGAGGCGGCGCGTCTCGCGTCGCTTTTGGGAGGCGGTGCGTCTCGCGTCGCTTTTGGGAGGCGGCGCGTCTCGCGTCGCTTTTGGGAGGCGATGCGTCTCGCGTCGCTCTGGGAGGCGGCGCGTCTCGCGTCGCTTTTGGGAGGCGGCGCGTCTCGCGTCGCTCTGGGAGGCGGTGCGTCTCGCGTCGCTTTTGGGAGGCGATGCGTCTCGCGTCGCTTTTGGG
>JAGBAA010000023.1 GCA_017939795.1 Thermoguttaceae bacterium | reverse complement strand
CTTTCAGAATAAATGACCGTTGAAATGCGAAGAAAATCAGCATATACACGCCAGAACAATAAAAAAAGCCGGAAAATAAACTTCCGGCTTTTAAATGGGCACGCCAAGATTCGAACTTGGGACCTCCGCCTTATCAGGGCGGCGCTCTAACCAACTGAGCTACATGCCCAACACACGTTTGTGTTAAGTATGAGGAACAGTATAGCACATTTTCTGTTTCTGTAAAGGGGGGTGACGGACTTTTTTTGCATTTTTTTGGTTTTTCTCCATAAATGCACGGATCCTCCGTCATTTTTGGAAATTTCTCCCCCGCTTCTCTGTTTTAATGCAGGCTGTTCAACCGAGTTTCAGCATGTTCTCCAAGGCAGTCCGGGCGTTCGAGGCGATCTCTTCCGGAACGGAGACCAGATTTTCCAGCGTGCCGTTTTCCAGCTGTTCCAGTGCCGCGAAAAGTGCGGACGGAAGGTTTTTCGCCATATCTTCGCACGGATGCGGTTCGCCAAGATGCAGGATCGAAAGTTCCGGATGCCCGTTTTTCAGGCGTTCCACCAGATGGGATTCCGTTCCGATGATGAACCGGTCTCCCGGCTGTGCGTTCTGGATCTCCTTGATGATGAAGGCGGTGGAGCCGGCCGATTCACTCTGACAGACGAGGTCCTGCTCACATTCGGGATGTACGATGAGCTTTGCGTCCGGGTCTGCCGTTTTGAGTTCCGCGGCTTTCTGCGCATCCATCCGGTTATGGACGGGGCAGTAACCTTCCCAGAGGATGATCTTCGCATTCCGCACGGCTTCTGCGGGCGCGCCGTCTGCTTTTTTCCACATGACGATCTCTTCGCGCGGGATCCCCATTTCCAGGGCCGTATTGCGTCCGAGATGCTGATCCGGGAGGAAGAGGATGCGGGATTTCTGCGTCAGTGCCCAGTCCAGTACACGCCGTGCATTCCCCGACGTGCAGACCACGCCGCCGTGCTGTCCGCAGAACGCCTTCACGTCTGCCGAGCTGTTGACGTACGTGACCGGGAGGACGTCTTCCGTATCGATGATCCTGCCGAGCTGTTTCCAGCATTCATTCACTTCCGCCATGTTCGCCATGTCGGCCATCGGGCAGCCGGACGTCATGTCGGGGAGGAGGACCGGGATGCGTTTCCCGCCTCGTTTCGCGATTTTTTCGGGAGAATTCGCCAGAATGTCTGCCGTTTCCGCCATGAAGTGGACGCCGCAGAAAATGATCGCCTCGCAGGTCTCGTCGGCCGCGGCAAACTGACTCAGCGCAAGACTGTCCCCCTGACGGTCGGTCAGCGCGATGGTTTCGTCCGGAATGTAGTAGTGTCCGAGAATGAGGAGTTTTTCGCCCCATTTTTCCCGAACGGCCTGAAATTCTTCGACATTCGTGATCTTCTGCATGACTGCGTCCCTCCTTAAGGTTGGAAACGGAAAAAGGATACATCCGCATTATACCACATTTTCGCACGTCTTCAAGGCCCGGACTGGGGATTTTTGGGAAATTTCGTTTACTTGCTCCGTCCATTTCGTTTACTTGCTCCGTTCAAGTTCAAGTTCTTTTCCTTGGACTCTTTATACAGAAAAAATTGGGGGAAATTTTGAGGAAAATCTTGGAAAATCTTGCTTTTTTATTCCTTTTAAAGCGTAAAAAGATTGAAAGAAAAATTTTTTGTGGTAAAATAAGGAAAATAGGGGAAATTTAAGGCGGCGTCCGCAGTCACCGTGTGCTTTCCTTGAAAAACGATCATGTCCTTAAGCCAGCATTCCGAGAGGGCCGAAACCAGCATCTGGAAAGGGGCGGTTTTTGCGTTTTTCCACATTGGCAAGTTTTCCGGCTTTCCTGAATTTTATTTTCCCGCGATCGGGAGAGAGTTTTGAATTTTACCGAGGTTTCCTCATGAGAATTTCGATCCAGAGCGTTTACCGTTTTTCCAGCTGGTTTCTTGCCGCAGTCATGGCGGTTGGTCCGGTTCCTGTTCAGGTTTTGGCGCAGGGACCGATCACGGCGGACGGCAGGACCGCGACGAACATTTCGGTCAGCGGAAACACGACGGACATCACGACGCAGACGATCTCCGGGGTGAATGCGTTCAACTCTTTCGAGCAGTTCAGCGTTCTGGAGGGACAGACGGTGAATCTTCATCTTCCGCAGGGGACGGCAAATCTGGTCAATACGGTGACGGGCGAGACGCGGACGGAGATCCAGGGGACGCTGAATTCGCTGCTCGCGAACGGCGAGATCGGCGGGAACGTCTTTTTGCTGAATCCGAATGGGATCCTCGTCGGCGAGACCGGCACGATCAACGTCGGCGCACTCGGACTCTCAACGCCGGCCGTCTCGTTCATCGACAGTCTGTTTGAGGCCGTTGACGACCCGCAGACTTCCGAAGTCCGCCTCGTCCCGGACATGAACGCGGTTTCTCAGGTCCTTGAGGGAAATGTACCGCTTTCCGCGAATGGAAGCATCGTCGTGAAGGGAAAGATCCACGCCGGCTGGAAAGCGGAACTGCTCTCGAACCGGGTCGAAGTCGGTCCCAATGCGCTCATTCGGCTCACTCCGGAATATCGCGTGCCGCTTGAGGAGGTCGTGAACATTCAGGGGCTTGAAAGTGCGGCAGACGTCCAGGTCGTGGATGAGGATACGATCCGGATCGTCGGCAAAGACGGCGTCTCCATTGAAGGCGAGCTGGCTGCGGACGGCAATTCGGAAAAGACGGACGGCGGGCGGATCTCGATCAGCACGGCAGGCGGAGAGTATTCGACCTCGGAGACGCACTACGAAAAACGGCCCATCTACCTTGACGAAAACGGAAATGAGACCTGGGAAGTGACCGACACGCCGAAAATGGAGTCCGTCACTAATGCCGTCCGCCCGACGGATGAAGAGGGAAACATTACGGGGCCTGCGTATATTTTCGGGACGGAAGAGGACGCCAACGCGGAAAACTGGCGCGAGCTGACTCTGGAGCAGGAAGAGAACGGCCTGCCGAAGGTCTGGGAAGATGCGGAAACGGGAGAAAAATACTGCCTGAAAGCGAACGGCGAACGGGTCCCCTACTCAGATGGAATGACCGGCGTCTACCGGATGGAAACGACGGAAGTTCAGGCATACGATGTGGAAGAAACGGAGATCGCGGCTGCGGACGGTACCGTGAACGTCCAAATCGCTCCGGAAGCCCGCATTCACGCCAACGCAGCCGCGGATGCCGACGGTACGTTTTTGGGAGACGGCGGAACGATCGAAATTTCGGCGGATCACCGGATCACGGTCTCCGGAACGACGGCGGAAGGGATCTTCGAGGCACACGGCATCCGGAATGGAACGGTGACGCTCTCCGGCGAGATCGCGGATCTGAACGGACGGATCGTGACGGATTCCCAGTTTCGCGTTCTAGCCGACTCAATATCGTGGGACGGCGGAGCGGATGGGCTTTTCTACTTCACGCAGGGAGGAACGGCAGGGAATTCCCAACTGGAGGATCTGACGGTTTCCGGTGCGGACATTTCGCTCGACTCCGAAGGGACCATTACGCTGAAGAACGTGCATATTTCGACGCGCGCGGTTCAGGAAAATGCATCCTATGCTTCTGCGCAGGAACGCTGGACGCTGCACCAGACGGCGAATTCCACAGGAAATTCCGGTTCCGTCAACATCAAGGCGGGTGCTCTGGTCCTGGAAAACTCGGAGATCCTCACGAGTGCACGCAATACAGAGGGGACGGCATTTTCAGCTGGAGACGTGGCGGTCACGCTGCGCGACAAAGAAGGGAGCCTCACGATCGGCGGGAAATCGTACAAAACGGGGATGCGCCTCACGAATTCTGCGATCGATGCGGGAAACTGGACGGTCGACGCTTCCGGAAAGGCCTCTCTTTCCTCCGGCGGCGGAAAGGTTCGGGTCAGCATCTCGGACAATTCGTTCACGAATCTTTTCGATTTCGGCGGCCGAGCCTCCGCGGGATTCCTGCTTGACGAAAATTCCGCGATCTTCGCCGGCGAAATGGACCTGAACGTCTCGGCAGCCAGCGGAGCGTATCTCGATGTTTCGGGAGAAAGTGCCGAAACCGTCGAAAATTATGGCCTCACGCTCTTCAGGCACCTCACGAATCTTCTCTCATTTGCCGATTCCGGGAGAGTCAACGAAGCGGACGCGCTCATCCTGCTTGACGGCCGGATCCAACTCAGCGGCGATCTGGATGCCGAGTCGTACGCCGCCGCGAATGCATCCTTCACTACACGCGGAGTGAATCTTGGTTTTGCGTTCGTGAAGAATCGTGCGTCCTCCGATTTCACGATCGGATCCAGTGCGGAGATCCTGGCGCAGAATATCGATCTGGAGTCGCGGATGAACACCTCGGTCTACGCCGGCTGGTCTGCGGATTTCCTGGGATTTTCGACGACAGTCAGGGCCATTCCGCTGGATGTCGGTGTTGCGGTAACGGTCGTTGAGACGGAAAATACACTGACGGTGGAAAATGGAGCTGTGCTGGAAGCTGCGGAACGTCTCGCACTCACTGCCTCGACGGAAAATGACGTTACGGGAGACGTTTCGGTGCGTGCATTCGAGGATTTCCTCGGCGTCGGTTTCGTATTCTCGGACGTTCGCACGAGAAATGAACTTCGGATCGGCGACAGTACGGAAACGGGATCGGGAACGGAATTGGCGATACTTTCCGGAAAGGACGTTGAACTGACCGCGTTTACGGACCTCAGCACGAACGTAGGGTCTTATGCGCAGGTCGGAGGCACGACGAACATCGACGTCATGAAACTGGCGAATCGCCTCTCGAAAAACCGGCTGGACCAGCTGACCGGAAAGATCTACGCGTTCATTAAGAGGAATCTCTCTTTCCTGAACTCGCTGGACACGACGAAATTCGGTCTCACGATGGGGGCGGCGATCCAGAATACCTCGCTGGAAAATCAGCTGACGGTCGGCAGTGCCGCACGCATCAGCGCACGGGATTCCCTCGGTCTGAACTCGGAATCGCACTACCTTTACCATACGAACGCCTACACGCTGATGGGTGAGGCGTACAATGCGGAGAATCTTCCGGTTCCCATCACTGCCGCAGCGGCCATCGGGCTGCCGGTCCTCGTGAGCGACACGTCGACGAAACTGACTGTCCGCGCCGACGCGATCCTGGCGGCGGACTCCATCACTCTGACGGCCCGGACTGTCTATCCGTACGAGTACTCCCATCTTTTGAAAGACATTTTCTTCGATGGAGATCTTTCCGGACTTTCTGCCGAAGCGATCTACGGGATCCTGATGGACGATTCGTTCGGTATTCTGGAAGGCGCGACGAATTCCATGGTCCAGGCGATGGCCTCTGGAGATAAAGCGGCCGTTTCCGGCTCGGTCAACGCGCTGGATATTTCGACCGAGACCGTGGCGAAAGTGGAAGACGGCGTGAAGATCTGGGGAGCCGGTTCCTCGATGGACGGAAAGACGGTCACGCAGGCATCCTCGCTGAATGCGGAAGCCTCCACCGATATCTCGGTCGTGAACCTCGCCGGGGCGCTCGCTTCGGGATGGAGAGCGAAATTCAAACCGACCTGGGGAACAGACGCAAAAGTTGGCGTTGGGGCCAGCGTACTGTTCGTCGGACTCTCAAGCATCACGATCGCCGACATTTCGCCTGCGCAGATCCTCGCCAAAAACACAGCGGTCCATTCGGATTCCAGCATCATTGACGCTGCGCTGACGCTTGGAGCGGGAAAAGGCAAATCGTTCGGTTTCTCCGGAATGATCGCGTCGTCGGTGCTCGACACGTACACGCTGGCGAAGATCGATGATTCCACGCAGATCGGCACGGAATCGCTTCTGGCCGACTCAGTTTCCGTAACCTCGGATGACGGAGTCGTGAGCGTTTCCGTCGGCGGGAGCGTTCAAAAAGGTTCCGGCGGTTCCGGCCTCACCGCTTCCGTTGGGCTGGGGGGAGCCGTCATGGAACTCACGCGTGAAAATTACGCCGTTTGGGGAAATCTCCTGGACGAAGATGGAAAACTCGCGACGATCCGCGGATACGAGACTGCGGAATCTCTTGCGTCGGACTCGGCCGGATCCTGGGTCCGCGATGCCGTGACGCTCAACGCGCTGACCTCTGGCGTCAACGTCATCTACGCACTCGCGGGGACCTTCGACAATACGACGGCGCATCTTCCGGTCGAAGAGGTAAACGAAGACGGCATCGAAATGGTCGATCTGACGCAGGAAGCGGAAAATGGTCCAACGGATGGCGGAGAGACGGTGACCGCGAATCTTCATTCCGCGTGGGGGATCGCCGGTGACGCATCGGTGAGCCTCATTGACGAAACGACGTACGCGATTCTGAATGGCGGCACGGTCCTGCATTTCAACCCGGACGGGACTGGAAGTGTCCTGAACGCCGACGGTACGCCGCTCGGAGAAGCGCAGATGAAGATCCATGCGGAAAACGCGACGTTCCATCACGCGCTGGCGGGAAGTGCCTCCTTCCAGTGGGGAACAGGAACCGGGGCGGCTTCCGGAGGGATCGCTGGTTCATTCGCATTTTTGACGGACTCGGCAGACACTCTGGCTCTGGCCGGGCTTGAGAAACTCGATTTTTATTCTGGCCTGAAATCCGGTTTCACGGTCAGCCCAACGAAAAATACGCTGGACGTTTCTGCGGAAAAGACCGGAGAAACGGTCCTTCTTTCCATTGGAGCAGCTGGAGCGTTCACGAATTCACGCGCGGAGATCCCTATTGCCGGGAGTGCCGGGTACGCCATGATCGGAGACTCCACGCGTGCGGAGATCGCCGGGACGGAGATCCTGACCGGGAATGCGGACGTTTCGCTGACGGAAGAAGAGCAGACGGAGCTTCAGAAACTCACCGCAGTACTGGTTTCCGCAAAGAACCGCGCGGACATCATTAACCTTGCGGGCGGTGTCTCGATCAGCGGGACCGTCGGATTCGGCGGAGCGGCGGCCGTTTCGGTCATTGAACAGGATACGTCGGCTCTTTTGAAGAACGTTTCGCTTTCGGCCGATTCTCTGACGCTGCGCACGGAGGATTCCGGACTGATCGTCCACTCTGCACTCGGTACGGCAATCGCGAGCCCGTCCAGCGGCATCGTGCTCTTTTCCGGAGCGGCCGCCATCGGGGTCCTTTCCGGAACTTCCCAGGCGGGAATGACGGCAGATGCGGCGGATCCGCTTTCTTCCGTCGTCGATCTGACGGGCGATCTCAGCATTCAGACGGCCAACACGATCCGGACGTCCGAGGAAAAGAACGCGACGGCGCAGTCGCTCGCGCTTGAAGACTTCATGCCGGATGAGGTGAATGAAGAACTGGAAGAGTGGGAGGAAAAGGAGATCTACGTCGGAGACGATCTTTCCACAGTCCCGGTCACGGAAGGCTCCACGACGGGCGAAAACGGCGAGAGCGGCGACCCGATGTACCGGACTGTCCGCGTTGACGTCGACTCGGATCCCGCAAAAATCGTTTCGTTTGCCGTCGATGCTTCGGTCGGCAAAATCGCGCTTGGGTCGGCGATGAGCGTGAATTCCATCAGCACGACCCATGAAAGCATCCTGAAAAATGTGCAGGTCCGGCTTGGCGGAGACGCAAACGTGACGGCGGGAACCGACGGCGGGATCTATGCGTTCAACATTGGCGGTTCTGTCGGGACTGCGGGAGCGGGCGGGCTTTCCGCCGGCGTGAATCTCATCAGCCAGAATACGTTCGTCTCGCTTGAAAACATGACGCTCCAGAACGTGCGTCCTGCCGGCCATGCGTTTGAGACGGTCCAGGATTCCTTCCTCGCGGAGAATCGGGCGCAGATCGTCAGCACTGCTCTGGATGTGCGTGTTTCGACCGAGTGCGCCGCCGCGAATTTTCTTGCCGCATACAATCAGACGGGGAATCGGACGCTGGTCCAGATGAAAAACGCGGACATCTTGAATGAATTCGGCGGGATCCGGGTCCGCGGAGTTGCCGATTCCGACATCATTGCGATCATGGTCCAGACTGGGATCGCCGCGACTGCGGGAGTCAGCGCGAATGTTTCGATCAACTCCATCGGCGGCGTGAAGCTCAAGGATTCGGAAGAGATGGAAACGCAGATCCAGACCCTGCTCGACGGAACATACGGCATCAGCTCTGACCGTGCGTGGAACCATGAAGCCGGTATTCGGATCTCAGACGGCTCGCTGCTTTCTGCAGCATTTGGAAATCTTGACCTGAATGCGAAGACGGACGGTCAGCTCGTTTCCATTGCCGTGACGGCAGCAGGCGGGGGAACGGCTGCGGTGGGGGTCTCCGGATCCTACGCGAACATCGGCTCGGCGACGGTCGTGGATGTTTCCGACTCCCGGCTTGAGACGAACGACTACGTTTTCCTGACCGTTGAAGAAGCGTGCGCTCTGGCGGAAGCGCGTTCTGTCCAAAACGGCGTGACGCTCACCGAGGTACAGAAAACGGCACTGAAAAATTACTTTACGCAGTATTTTGCGGGACTTCCGATGCATTCCGGGAAGTATCTCGTCCCGACGGCGTCCGTGAACGGCGGGAATCTTTCCATCCAGAATGAGGACCGGTCCCTTTTGGTGAACGTGCTTCTTGGCGGATCCGGCGCAGGAGCGGCGGGCGTTCTGGTCAACTGCGGCGTCTCGGACATCCAGCAGGCGATTCAGACCCGGTTCTGGAATTCGTCGCTCATCGCCGGAAATCAGATCGAGTCGCTTACCGCAGGCAATGGGGATTTCGTGACCGTCGGCGGGAATGCGTCCATCGGTCTGGAAGGGGCCGGCGTCGGCGTGAACTTCAACTATTCCGAGTACGCTTCCGTCTTGAAGCAGCAGATCGAAAACTCCCGGCTTCTCTCCGGTTTCGGCTCGATCTCCCTCCAGACAGTCTCCGACCGGTACCTTTTTGTCCTTTCCGCCTCCGGAGCCGGTTCCGGAATGGTCGGCGTTGACGCAAATGTAGGCCTGAACTTCCTCTCGAACGAGGTCTCCGTGACCGTCTCGGAAGGGGCCGCGATCCACGCCGGCGGAGACGTTCTGCTGGAAGCCCGATCGAAAGACTCGATCTTCAACCTGACTCCCACGCTCGCTCTGGGGATCATGGGGGGAGGTGTCGGCGCGAACACGACCGTGACGGACATCTCGACGCAGACTTTCGTAGACGTTCTCAGTCCGAAAGACGGAATTTCCACGAGTCTCAGCGGACTGGACCTCTATCGCCAGGCGGATCCTCTGACGCTTTCAGTCTGGGATTCGGAGGGCAATTCGCAGGACGTGACCGTGAACGGAGTCGGCATCTACGCGCTTTCCGACCAGAAGGTCCAGTCCCTGGGTATCGCAGCCGCGGGCGGACTGTACTTCGGTGCGGCCGGGAGTGCGTCCGTCATCCTGAACGAAGCGCAGACGCGCGCCAGAATGTTCGGAGCGTCCGTTGGTCTGTCGGATTTCAGTGAGTATTTCGACGCTCCGATCTATCTTCCGGTCGAGATCGGCTTTGATGCGGCCGGAAAGTACTCTTTTGAAGAAGTGGATCCGTCGCCGAAGCCGAACCTGACCCAGAAAGCCCTTTTCCGGACGGATGGATTTAATTTTGCCGGAGGGATCGCCGGCGGTGCGGGGGCGCTGGGAGTCGGGATCTCCCTCACCTATCTGGACCAGACGACGGAAAGTACGGTCGAAGATCTTCAAACGAAAAGAGAACTTGGCGATGAAAGTGCGTTCGGAAATGAAAGTGCGTTCGGAAATGAAAGTGTGTCCGAAAACGAAACGGAACTAACGAAACTCTGGAAGCAGAAATCGGAGACCGCCAATCTGAGCAGTGTTGGCATAGAGGCATTTTCGACGGTTTCCTTCGTCCCGGTCATGGGGAATGGGAGCGGCGGCATCGTCGGAGTTTCCGGAAGCTATTCGCTCTTCAATCTAAGCGGTTCGACGACCGCGCAGCTTCTTTCGACGGATCTGAATACTGAAAGTCTGAGCGTTCGGTCCGGGATCTGGTCGGATGTTGAAATGTACACGGTGAATATCGCGGGCGGTGCGGGAGCCGCGATCGGAAGCGGAGCCGAAACGGTATTCGACCATGAGACCAGTGCGCTGATCGGCCGGTCGGCCGGAGATGCGGAGCTTCACCGGGTGGAGCTTGGCGAAACATTGACGGTGGACGCCATTTCGGAAAATCACGTGCGGAACTACGCATTCAGCGTGAGCGGCGGACTTGCCGCGGTCCCCGTGAATGTTCAGCTTTTCGACATTTCGGACCGGACGACGGCGGGAATTGCGGAGAATTTTGCCGTAAGTACCGGCGGAGACGCTTCCGTCAATGCGCAAAACCGGATCTTCATCGAAGAGATCCTCGGAAGCGGATCGGCGGCGGGCGTGAGTGTGGGAGCGGGAGTTGACGTTCTGACGCTCCGAAACGGCGCATTCACTCAGATCGGAGACGGAACGCAGATCCTTTCGAAAGGAGACGTCCTGCTGAACGCAGACGTCCTGCGTAATGTTCGCGCCGATGACGTCGGTGCCGGCCTCAATGTGGGGGCCGTAAATTCTGCCGTGACGGTCCTGAACTCCAGCGCAATGGACGTTCCCGACACGGTCACGATTTCAGACACGGAGTATGCGGTCGATTATTCCGAAGTGCTGGAGGACGCACGATACGATTTCTCCCTCCTTCTGAATGGGACCGACGCTGCGGGGAATGCCGTGGATCTCGCGCAGGGAAAGATCGATCTGGACGTGCGTCTCGCGGACTTTTACGAAACGGAACCGCAGGATTCCGCGACGAAACTCGGAATTTTGACGCAATCGAACGCGCAGACTTCCGATGTGCAGACTGCGGAAGTCACGGACATTCTGGCTGGTGTGCTCCTTGGGAAAGGATCGGTCATTCAGGCGGACGGCAAGCTGGCTCTTTCGGCCCGGCAGGTCCATGAGCTGGATCTCACGACCGTCATCGTTCAGGCTGGCGGAGTCGAGGTCGGCGGCTCGGTGAACGTCGTGTCGCTGGGAGGCAATGCGCTCGTGCGCGTCAATGGAGATCTGGGGTCCGGGACGGAGATCTCGATCGAAGCATTCGACATTTTGAAGGGACGCGGCGGGGAAACGGATCCTGCATCCGTCTCGATCGGCATCGGTCAGGCGGGGCTGATCGATGCAGCGGCAGGCGTCGGCGTCATGGATTCCAGTTCCGGTGCGTGGATCGTTTTCAGCGGAGAGTCGGCTGGTTCTTCGGATTCGGCAGACTCTTCGGAAACGGAGTCCATCGTGCAGAAGATCTCGACCTGGAATTCCGCATCTGCCGCCGACATTTCCGTTCATGCGAATGCGGTCCACCGCTGCGCCATCATGAACGGAGACGTTCAGGCGTCCGGGATCACGGCGTCCGGGATCGTGTCGTTCATCGATGATTCCCTCACTGCCGTTATTCAGGGAAATCGGCCGGTCCGGTTCCAGACGGATCGGGGGAGCATTTTGCTCGATGCATCCACTTACTCCAGCCATGATCTTTCCACGTGGGGAGTGGCCGTGAATGCGGTCGCCGGCGTCGGAGATGAATCGAATCTGAAAAACCGCTCGACCGCGAAAGTCGCGCTGGCTGATGATACGCAGATCGAGACCGGATTTTTGGAGATCCCCTCTCTCTCCGATGGTCCAGAATTGGAAGAGGGGGAAACGGTTCCGGAGACGGAAAACCGCGTGAGTATCCGGACGGAGACCAAAACGGACGCAGAAGTTGACGCGCTCGGCGTGAATGCCGGGACCGGAATCGGCGTCGGTGTGTCGCGCACGATCGTGCAGAACGACATGACGTCGGAGATCCTGTTGGGGAACAGCGTGAAGATCCGCGGAAACAGCGTCGTCCTCGATGCGCAGACGCTCCAGAATTCCCTCACCGGATCTGCCGTCGCCGGCGGCGGGGAACTGGTGGGAAGTGCCGATTCGGCGGAAGTTTACCTCTCCGGCACACACGATGCACGGATCCTCGCTCAGGACGATCTGGAGATCCTGACGCACGCGACGGGGGCTGCGGCAGATCTGACGGACACACAGCGAATGGACGAGATCCTTTTTTCGGCCAAAACGAACGCGAATTCCGAAGCGAACGCGACGGGAATGGGGTACGGTGTGCTGGCGGTCGGAGTCATTCAGGCGAAGAATGACTTCACGGTCAATTCCGAGATCGGACTTGGGGCGGATTCCCGGCTGACGGCAGACGAGATCCGTTTTCTTGCGGAGACGAACGGGGATCTCCTGACGAATCTCGAGAGCGGTGCGGGCGGCGGCATCGATTCCTCTGCCGGCATCGTGAAGATGGCGTGGGTGCCGACTGCGAAGATCTCGCTGGCGAAAAACAGTGCGGAGTTCCTCTCGCAGGCCGCCAACAATCTGGAGGCCTCGCGGATCCTGCTGGAAACGAACACGAAAGGGACGCTCGATTTCATGAACGATTCCTTCCGCGGCGGTCTGGTGAATGGCGGCGGTGCTGGAAATGACGTCCAGATCCGGGCCAATTCGATCCAGGACCTTGGAAATGTCCGGATCCTGGCACCCAATATCCAGATCCAAGCCCTTACGGACCTTCTGAAAGAGAAGAATAGGCAAAATACCTACCTCGCGTCCGGCGGAGTCATTGACGTCGCTGCGGGCACGGGAAATCAGTTCCTCGCGGAGGTCGAAGCACTGGTGAACGTTGGAGATTTCGCGAAGATCTCCACCGGAAACGCGGACCGGGACGGCGAACTTTCCATCCTTGCGCAAAATACCCTCAACGCCTTCGATACCTACTATCTGAATTCAGGAGGAGTCATTTGCCTGACGGTCGGTTCTTCCGATTTTCTCGTCAAAAAACTGAATGCAAACGTTCGGATCGGAGAGGACGCCGACCTTTTCTCCTCCCGCGATTTTTCGATTTCTGCGCTTTCCGGAGGCGAAATGTACATGGAGCTCACCGCGAATTCCTACGGGGTCGCGGGCATCCCGGACGGAAAGGGGAAAATGCACGTCGATTCGCAGAATGCCGTTTCGATCGGGAAAAATGCGCAGCTTCTTTCGCTCGGCGATATGTTTCTTGGGGCAGGTTCCTCACCGCAGGGGGACAGCCGGTGGAATATCGAAAGCATCGTGAATACGTTCAACGGAACGGCGATCCCGCTTTCTTCCACGGCATCCAATGACTACCGATTCACTCTCAAAAATGACATTAAGATCGCGGAAAATGCCTCTTTGCGCTCCGTCTCGGACATCAGTCTCCTTTCCATGGCGGGGCTGGTGCGAAGCGTCGCGCATTCGTATGCCGGCAATACGTACGCAGGAGTCAGTTCTTCCGAGATCTCCAACATTTTCTCCGACGGCGACGGTCAGCTCTACCGTTCTGACTCGATGGAAGGATTTGTGTTTCAAGGCGGGATCACGACAGCCGGAAAGATCGAAGCGGGGATCTACGCGGACTCGCGTCTCTCCATCGACGCTGACGGAAACGTGAGCGGAAGCGATTGGATCTCCTGGGAGATCGAAAAAGACGCGGCCCTCGATCAGTCCTTGGAGACAGAGATCCAGGCACTGGAAGAAGAGATCCGGCACTTCCAAAGTACGGGGGAAACGGCATATCTTGAGGCTTTAGAGGCGGAAAAAGCGCAGCTGGAAGCCCTCCAGACGATGTACGTCGGAAAGACCGCGGACATTCTGAAGCTGGATCCGATCGCCGCAGCCGGCGGAGACATCATCGCTCACGGAAACTATTTCCGGACCGAAGGGGATTCTGCGTCGCTGGCTGCCAACGGACAGGCGAAGATCGAGGTCTCCAATGATTCCGCGATGTTTCTCCAGACGAACTCCATGGAGATCATGGGATCCGGGAACGGGAAATTCAGATTCAATTCGAATCAGATCCTTTCGCAGGACGCGCTCAATAAACTGAATCCGCTCGACTGCCAGGCTGATTTCCAGCAGTTCACGGTCTCGAATCAGGTCATCTCGCCGGAGATCCGGATCACGTCAGCCGATCCAGCAGCGGAAGTCTGGCTTTACGGAAACCTCCTCAATGAGTGGGGCGGCGTAAACGTGGATTCCGCTGGCTCCATCCGGCAGGAAGGAATGATCGCCGCGCAGAGCGTAAATATTTCGACGGGAGGCAGTTTCATTCAGAATTACGTGACGGGACTTTATTCCACGGGCGGAATTCCGGAAGAAAATCCGCATGTGCAGAGTGCTGTCGAGAAATTCATCCAGGAAATGCAGGGGACCGAAAAATCCGGCGAAACCTGGAGTTCCGAGAAAAAGATGGAACTGAACCTTACTTCCGAGTCCAGCATTATCGCGAGCGGATCCGTCTTCATTTCCGCCGAGAAGCTGAACATTAACGGCATGATCCTCAGCGGATTTTCCGATTATACGCTGGATCTTGGCGCAAACGGCGTCCTGGAGGCCGTCGAGGCTTTCCGGATCCGTTATGCGGACGGGACGGCCTCTTCCAGCATTCTGGATCTGACCTCCTATTTCCCCATGTCTGCCGGTGGATACTCTGCGACGCCGGTCAGCGTCCATTTCGATGCCGCCTCCGACTCCTTCACTATCGGAGACATCATCGCGCGCGGTGGATCCGTTACCCTGTACGGAAATATCCTGTCGACCGGGAGCGGGATCATTTACGCGGCTTCCGGGAAAAGCGACGTGAACATCACGAATCCGAGTACCTACACGCTGAATCTCGGAAACATCGACCTCTCATCGGATTCTGCCGGCATCGTGAAGTTCCAGGATACGGCATTCCGTCTGATCGGCCAAAACGGGAAGACGACCCATCTTGAGACCGTTTACCGGAATCAGGACGGACGGATCCTCGGAAAACAGACGCTCTATGATCCGGACACGATGAAGATCCTCTATGCGGAAGACGGAACTCCGGAAACGAAGATCCTCGCCACGGGAACCTACTCACCGGCTCCGAACCGCTGGTATGCCTGGGCGACCTCGCAGGATTTCGAGCTGATGCAGGATGAATACGAAACGCGCAAGTATTCGTTCTGGATCCCCGCAGGAGAAAAGGTCTCCGAAGGTCAGGAAGCTAAGGTCGTCAGTCCTCTGGAGCGGATCGATTCCGACACGCTGGTCGTTGATCCGGAGTTGGACGCGAACTGTGATCTGGTCGCCAAATACCATTGGGAAATGACGGACAGTGAATACACAAACTGGAAATACGTCGGCGACTCCAAGCGGTACTTCATCTTCTACTGGGAGGAGGACTATGAGCGGACACATACCTGGAAGGAAAATGAAAAATTCTACTACTATCTGAACGCTTCGCAGGAGATCCGAGTCAATATTGCCCCCGGAAAGAACGGCAATGTGTCGGTCCAGTCTGTCGGTACGCTCAACACAAGTTCCATTTTGGCGCCGCACGGAAAGATCGAGCTGACGTCGAATTCCTCGATCCAGACGCTCAGGACCTCTGCCGACATTCAGAGCGGAAACATTTCCCTGAACGTCCTTTCGGATCCGAAGTACCCGAATGCCGGCGGCGGGATCGGAATGGCGTCTGCGCCGATCTCCATTCGTCAGACGAACGATGCCGGGGAACCGCTGGCGGAAAGTTCTATTCTGAATATTCGCGCAGATCTCGGAAACGTCTGGCTTCAGAATCGGTATTCGGACACGGTCCTGAATGACATTCTGGCCGCGGATGGTGCGTTCACGCTGAAATCGCAGGGAAGTATCCTCCAGAACTCCGGAAAGACTCTCCGTGCACAGGGGCTGACGCTTCAGAGCGATACCGGGACGATCGGAAGTCTGACCGATCCGCTGCGCATTGAGACCGCAGTCACGGAACGGACGCAGAATCTGGAAGGAAATGTCGTCCTGAAGGCCTCCGGAGACATTGCGGTCCGGGAAATGGGAAAAGCAGACGGTGAGGGATTCCGCGACAATCCGCTCTACGTAGAGCAGATCGAATCTACTGACGGAGACGTGAAGGTCCAGGCTGTCGGCGGGGATCTTCTGGACGGCAATGAAACCCGGGATCTGCTCCTGACGGAAGAGAACCGTGCCGAAGAGTGGCTTGAGGAACACGGGATCATTCAGGGGGAAGCGTACGAGGAACTTAAAAAGGATACCGTGGAGGCTGCGGAACTGAAACTGGAAGCCCTCTATCATGAATTCTGGAAAAACGGCGAGGCGCAGTATGATCCGGATTTCCGATTTGCCTATGAGGAGACGGAAAAGGAGAAAATGCACAGCGTCGGGATCAGCGATGAAAAGATCGCGGAGTCGGAGGCGGAACTGACGGCATTCTATCATGAAAGCTGCTTTGATTTCGGAAACGCGGCATACGATCCGGATTTCAGCCGGACGCTTACGGAGGCGGAACAGGAAAAGCTCCTGGCCGGTTCACTGCGCGAATTTGCGAAACTGAAAAATCTCCTTCCGTTTGAGACCTACGGAGAAAAGGCTTCTGCCGAGGTCCCGATGTCGGCCGTCATTTCCGGCGGAAAGATCTTTCTGGAAACGGATCAGGCGATCGGCCGGCTGAAAGATCCGCTCGTCATTGAAGCCGGGACGAACCTCCATTCGCTCGACGAAAGCACGATCGACATTCTGCAGAAAGCTCTTCCGCAGGACGTCTCCTACGTGTATGGCGAAGACGGCAACGCGGTCGCCATGACCGTTCAGCTTAAGAATCAGCTGGTCCTGAATGCATCGGAAACCGTGGAAGTCTTCGCGAAAAGCGGCGCGATCCTTGGATCCGTCACGGACTTGACGCTCGATTCTCTCCAGGTCGAAAATGGAGACCTTCTGCTGGATGTGCAGGGAGATCTGAATGCCAATTCCACACTTCTGGCCGACAGCATGACCATGAATGTCTGGGGAAATATCGGATCGAAAGAAACGCCGGTCCGCGTGACGCTTCAGGGGACAGAGTCCACGATGGATGCCTGGGCGGAAGGCGGAATTTATTTCGCGAGTGATTCCGACCTGCGCGTGGCGCATCTGGAAACTCTCTCGGAAGCCGGGATCCGCCTCGAAACCGCCAGCGGAGCAAGTATTCTGGCTGCGGAAACAGCATACGCTGAGCATATCAAAGCGGAGGCTCTCCAGATCCTCTCGGATGGTTCCATCGGTACTGAGACCGAACCGCTGACTCTTGCAGCCGGGACTGAAAAGGGAACTGTGAGCGTTGAGCTGTTTGCGGAAAAGGAAATTTCTGCCGCATCGAAAGATGGACTGACGGTTCAGAACGCCGAAAGCGAATCCGGAAGCGTCGCCCTTTCTGCCAACGGCGGGATGAACGTAAACGGCGAGGTCGTCGGGCACGGCGTCACGCTCGCGACGGAGAACGGGGACCTCGTGCAGTCCGCGGATTCTGCGATCGAGTCGAAAGGTGCGGAAAACTCACTGACGGTGCACTCCGGCGGAAACGTGGTCCTTGAAGACGCAGCATCCGAGGGTGAACTCACTGCGTTGGCCAATGGCGGGATGAACGTGAACGGCGAACTCGTCGGGCACGGCGTCATGCTCGCGACGGAGAACGGGGACCTCGTGCAGGCGGAAGGCTCGGCAATCGAGTCGAAAGGTGCGGAAAACACCCTGACGGTGCACTCCGGCGGAAATGCGGTCCTTGAAGACGCAGCGTCCGAGGGTGAACTCACTGCGTCGGCGAACGGCGAAATGAACGTGAACGGCGAACTCGTCGGGCACGGCGTCACGCTCGCGACGGAGAACGGGGACCTCGTTCAGGCGGAAGGCTCGGCGATCGAGTCGAAGGGTGCGGAAAACTCCCTGACGGTGCACTCCGGCGGAAACGCGGTCCTTGAAAACGCCGCGTCCGAGGGTGAACTCACTGCGTTTGCCAATGGCGGGATGAACGTGAACGGCGAACTCGTCGGGCACGGCGTTGCGCTCGCGACGGAGAACGGGGACCTCGTGCAGTCCGCGGATTCTGCAATCGAGTCGAAAGGTGCGGAAAATTCCCTGACGATGCACTCTGGCGGAAACGCGGTCCTTGAAGACGCAGCATCCGAGGGCGAACTCACTGCGTCGGCGAACGGCGAAATGAACGTGAACGGCGAACTCGTCGGGCACGGCGTCGCACTCGAGGCCCTTACGGGTGGTTTCTTCCAGAAGGACGGCTCGCATATCGCGTCGCTTGGCGAGGAAAATGTCCTGACGGTCCAAGCCCGGGAAGATGCGGTTTTGGCGGCCCTCCGTTCCGAAGGAAAAGTGGTTCTCGTCGAGTCTGAAGATGGGGCGATCCTGCGGAATTCTTCCGAAACGACGATCGATGCACTGGCTGCGTCCGTGACGCTTCGCGCAGGAGCCGGCGTCGGCAGCGGACGGCATGAGGATGCCGCAGAAAAAGATTTTCGCGATGCGCTCTCGCTGAATGTGGAGACGCTGACTGGGGCTGTGTCGGGAACCGGCGGATTTTACGTTGAGCAGTTGACCGGAAATACTCTTGCGGTCCGGAATGTTCAGACGCAGAACGGCAGCGTCGGTATTTTGGCCGGAATCTCTGAGCCGTCAGAGTCCGGAGCGAATGCGGAACTGCTGATCGAAGACATTCAGGCAGGAAACGGGGACGTTTTTGCCGCGAATCTTTCAGAAACGGGATCTTTGACGCTTCAGGGAGCACTTTCCGGCGAAAACATTTACGCGTACGCCGGCGGCAGCCTGCTTTCGGGGACCGATCTTGAGTTCAGGACTCCGGATGGAGCAGGAACGATCCAGCTTGCGGCAGAAAACGCGGTCGGATCTGCGGAAGATCCCAATGGTTTTCGTGCGGATTGGGACGGCACGCTGCGCATCTATGGCCAGAACGAAGTCGCTCTCGACATTACGGGGCAGGGAGCGCGTGAGATCGAGACGCTCCTGACGCAGGATTCCGTGCGGATCGCAGGAAACTATCCGGATGCCGATTCCCTCACGATCGGCACGTACACCGGGAAGGTCTTCCAAGCTGAAACGAAAGTCTCTTTTAGGAACGTGAATACAGAAGCTGATTTCGCGTTTGAGCCGCTCCCGAACGCGGACATTCCGCTCCATGAGCCTCTTCTGCCGACCGGTTTCCGTGTGGATTTCCAGGTCGATTCCATGGAATTTGACGGTCCGGAATTTGAATTTGATGCGTTGGTCACGGATGAGCTGGTCTTCAGGACGGATGCTCTGAAAATCAGGGAACTTCAGCAGGAAACGCGTTCCGGCGAAGTTCCGCTTCACGTCGACATCATGGGCTGGAGCGCGGAAGAGAGTCGGGAGGTCCTCATCGATTCGATCGACGCGGCGGGGATCGTCGATGTTTCGCGTCTTTACGCGGAGTATGCGGAATTGACGGTGGACGCTGGTCCGATGATCCAGATCCGGGATGGTCTGACGAGTGACCGGGTTCGGGTCGATTTCCTCGACATGAAAACGCAGATCGACGCTCGGGACAAAACGGCATTCAATGACCGGACGCACCTTTGGACTCAGGATGGACGCTACAGCCACCGAATCGAGCCGCAGCGGGTGGAGACGGACATTTACGTGCTGAATTACTCGCCGGAGTACATCGTGAATCGGGAATTCAGCACGGAAAACAGTGTGGAACGCCTGACGAACAAAGAGATCCGCCTTGCGCTTTACGAGCACTGGTTCCGGCAGGAACGTTCGCTGAATGTGCCGCGTCTTTTCATTCCGGCGGAAGAGACGGAGGAAAACGCAAAGTCCTCCGGGACATCTGCGTCTAAGTCGGTTTCTGTGCCGGAAAAAGAAAAAGGTGCGGAGAAAGAGGAAAATGCCTTGAATACAGAACTTCCTTCCCCTCCGGCACTCCGGATCGAATGGAAGGCGGAGACTTCCCGTCCTGCCGGCAAAGAACAGGCCCGCGTTCCGTGAGGTTTTTCGGAATGGGGAACGCGGTCTTGAAGAGGCGAAGATCTCTCCAGCGGAAAGACGGAGATCTTCGCCTTTTCTACGCAAGATACCGTCCGGTGAGACTCTGCGGCATCCGTGCGATCTCGTCGGGAGTCCCGACTGCGACGATCCGGCCTCCTGCCGTTCCGCCTCCGGGACCAAGGTCGATGATCCAGTCTGCGTTCCGGATGACGTCCAGATCGTGTTCGATGACGATGACTGTCGCGCCGCGGGAAATGAGCGTCTGGAACACGCCGATCAGCGATCGGACGTCAAGGGGGTGAAGTCCGATCGTGGGTTCGTCGAAAATGAAGACACTGTCCGTCTGTCCCCTGCCCATCTCGCTGGCGAGTTTCAGACGCTGCGCTTCACCGCCCGAGAGTCCCGGCGTTTGCTCTCCCGGCGTGAGGTAGCCAAGTCCCAGATTCTTCAGGACTTCCAGACGCCCGCGGACGGTCTTTAGTTCGGCGCACGCTTCCAGCGCACCGCTGACGTCCATGGCCATCAACTCCGGGAGACTCCATGCCTTTCCCTGAGAATTCACGTACCGGATCCGGTGCGCTTCTTTTGAGTACCGGGAACCGCGGCATTCCGGGCACGGGATCTCAACATCCGGAAGGAACTGGACGTCGAGGCTGATCGTCCCGCATCCGTCGCAGACCGGGCAGCGAAGCAGCCCCGTATTGTACGAGAAATCCCCCGCTTTGAGTCCGCGCTCTCTGGCGTCTTCAGTGCGGGCAAAGACTTTTCGGAGTTCGTCGTGGACGTTGGCGTACGTCGCGACGGTCGAGCGGACATTCAGTCCGATCGGTGAGGCGTCGATGAGCTTGACGTGCCGGATCCCGGGAGCGTAAACGGAGACGATGTGTTCCGGGAGTTTTTTTCCTGCGATGGAGGCTTCCAGTGCAGGAATGAGACTTTCGAGGATGAGCGTCGTTTTCCCGGAGCCGGAAACTCCCGTCACGAGCGTCAGGCGTCCTTTCGGGATCTCTGCTTCCAGAGGCTGGACTGTGTGGATGGCGGAGGTTGCGAGATGGATCGTCCCCAAGTCGAACATTTCTTCGCGTTTCGCGCGTTTTCGGACGTGAACGTCCGCTTTTCCCGAAAGAAACGGCCCGATGAGCGACGCGGGATCCGCCTGGATCTCGGAGAGCGTTCCCTGCGCCGTGACCTGTCCGCCGTTTGCGCCGGCTTCCGGTCCCATTTCGATGAGCCAGTCGGCTTCCCGGAGGATCTGGGTATCGTGGTCCACCAGAATGACGGAATTCCCGTCTGCGGTCAGATCGCGCATCACGCCGTTCAGCCCCGCGATATTCGACGGATGAAGTCCGATCGACGGTTCATCCAGCACGTAAAGGACGCCGGTCGTCCGGTTTCTGACGGCGCGTGCGAGCTGCATCCGCTGGCGTTCTCCGGTCGAGAGCGTCGCGGAAGAACGGTCGAGCGTGAGGTACTCAAGTCCCAGATCCGCGAGACGCCGTGCCGCGCCGAGGAATGAATCTGCAATACTTTCCGCCATGGGACGCATCGCATCCGGCATCGAATCCGGAACCAGCCGGACCCAGTTCATCAGTTCGGAAAGCGTCATTCGGCACGCTTCGTCAAGCTGGATCCCGCGGATCTTCGGTTTTCGTGCCGCTTCGGAAAGCCGCGATCCACCGCAGTCCGGGCAGATGTCCTGACGCAGAAAACGCTCGACCCGCTTCATCCCTTTCTCGTCCTTGACCTTTGAGAGTGCGTTTTCGACCGTGTGGACCGCACTATAGTACGTAAAATCCAGTTCTCCGGCCGTCTCGGTATTTTTCGACCGGTAGAAGATCCTCTTTTTTTCTGCGGGGCCATGAAAAACGATCTCCCGTTCCTTTTTCGTCAGTTCACGAAACGGCACGTCCGTCCGCACTCCCATCGCGCGGCAGACGTCGGTCATGAGCGACCACATGAGGGTCTTCCACGGTAAAACGGCTCCTTCGTCGATCGTCAGTGACTCATCCGGCACGAGAGACGCGAGATCCACCGTCCGGACTGTCCCGGTGCCGTCGCATTTCCGGCAGGCTCCCTGACTGTTGAACGCCAGTTCTTCGGCACCCGGTGCGTAAAATTCCTCGCCGCATTCCGGGCAGACGAGCGGCATTTCGGCCGCAGGAGCAAGCGACGGCGCAAGATAGTGTCCGTTGGGGCAGCAGTGCTCCGCGAGCCGCGAAAACATCAGACGCAGACTGTTCAGAAGCTCCGTCCCCGTTCCGAACGTGCTTCGGATCCCTGGGATCCCCGGCCGTTGGTGGAGAGCGAGGGCCGCCGGAACGTAGAGGACTTCATCGACCTGCGCCCGGGCCGCGTGCGTCATTCGCCGCCGTGTGTACGTAGAAAGCGCCTCAAGATACCGTCTCGATCCTTCCGCGTACAGAACGCCGAGCGCAAGCGAAGATTTTCCTGAACCGGACACGCCGGCGATCGCGACGAGCTGATTCAGCGGAATATCGACGTTAATGTTTTTCAGATTATGGACTCGGGCACCGCGGACCCGAATTGCGTTGGGAGTATTTGCGTCAGTCATGTTTTCCTGTTGCGGCACAGCTTGGAGCCGGAGAGCGCCGATCATGCCGAAATGCCTGGGATCTTCCGGAGACTGTCCTGAAGCCCGTAAAATGTTGGTGTTGATCTTTTCCGCGTTCTGCTTCCATCTGCATTTGGCTTTGGTTGGTTCTCCTGAACGTTTGGCAGATGGGGAAATGGGAACCTGAGAGAGTGCCCCAAATTGGCCGCAGATTTTCGGTTTCCCGGTTTCGTCCATGGAATTTCGTGGAATTTCGTGGAATTTCGTGGATCCGGAGGACCGGGAGTCTGGAAAATCCGGGAGTCTGGAAAATCCGGGAGTCTGGAAAATCCGGGAGTCTGGAAAATCCGGGAGTCTGGAAAATCCGGGAGT
>JAGBAA010000022.1 GCA_017939795.1 Thermoguttaceae bacterium | reverse complement strand
TGAAGCCTGTGCGTTACCAGACCTGATCCCGTAAATATCGTGCGAGTATGTATAGGTAAATTCCAGAAATCCCCACTTTGCCAAAAAAGTACGGTAATCTTTTGGGAATTTAATTCCCAAAATAGTCTCCGCCTCACAAATGGAGCTTTCAGGAGCGGGATCGGGCTTATGCCCTGCCGTTATTTGAGCTTCCCAAAAGTACTTGCATTCCGCGATACATGCTTCAACTTCCTCAAACGTGTGCTTTTTCATGTTTTCTCCTTTACTGGGTGGGTGCATCCAAAACTCAAGTTTTCCAATAATTTCATCGGTAGTTCTCATAAGACTGCAGTAATTCTGGATTGTTTCTAAAACTTTCACCAGGATTTAACTGTTTATGAGGTATATTTGCCGGATGTCTGGTACCGCTAACTTCGGCCAAGGAGCCTGGTTCCATTTGTGTTAGATGGTGAAGTTGGACTGACAACCCATCTCGACCTCGTGGTGGTCTGCCTGTTTTCATATTTTTAATATTCTCAGGAGTCCAGTCAAACAAATCATCTCTTTGGTAAACCCGTCATTCAGGAGCTTCTGTTCCTAACGTATAAGGCCCCAAAAACCCAGGAGATGACAGAAACCAGGCGAATATTAAAACATTATATTTCTTTTGTAATCGTAAAATTGAATGGGATCTCCAGATGATGAAGGGATCGTATCCAATCAGTCTCCATTCCGAAAATAGTACGAAGAAACCGAGCCTGTTCCTCTCGGGAGATGGAAAGACTAAGTTCCAGTTTTGCGCCGGAATCCTTCATTTCCTCAAACAGTTTTTCCCATTTTTTTAAGGTTTGATACATGATATCTCCGACTTCAAACCAATCAAGTCTTTCTGGAAATGGAAGACGATATTCCCCATCGGAGCGTTTCCAATCTGGTGAAATAATGGGAAACGCAGCCTCATTCAGATTATAGATGTGCAAATAACCATGAGTAAGGCGTCTTTTGCCTGCCAGGGATCCAAGAAACCATTGCTCTTGAAGAATGATTTGGATTTCTTCATCTGCATCTGGTATTATGGCTTCCTGTTCTGGAGGAGTACAGAAAAACGTAAATGAGAAACGACACTGAAATTGTGCTAAAATACCCCAAAAATCGGCAGGGATATGGATGGAAAATTTTCCTTTTTCCTGAAGCCATTTATCCATTTCGTGAAAATCCAAAAAACCAATATCAAGGGTAAATCGAATACCTTCTGAATTGATTTGCTGGAATAATTCTCTCGATTTTACCAATATTTCCTGAAATTTAGCAAACGCCCCCGCCTCGTTTTCTGGGAAAAAATGAATACTGGCAGCACGTAAGGGTTTTTTGCTTCTTCGTGGCAGGTCGAAAAAATTCTCGTACAGACTAAAAAATTCCGGGGAAGTTTTCATTCCCATTTCACAAATTCGATCCATACTTTCGCGATCTACTGGATAAAATATGATCGACGCATTAACATTCATTTGCGAAACTCCTTTTGTTCTTGTAAATTAAGCCAATCTTTATAATATTCCAAGAATACAGCATCGCCGAGGTCTGTATTCTGGTTAAAACCAGTACATCCTTTGGAATTGGATTGCTTTAAATGATGGGTGTAACTCTTAAGATCTTCCTCTCTATCCATTGCTCGGCAAGCCTCCCCAAGTAATTTAAGATCTTTCCCCCCCTTGGACAACTTGTTGCGGGTGTCTTGTATGTTCTCGCATTTTGGGTCGATGGTGTCGATCTTCGGAGTCCAATTTTCGTATTCTTCATAATTATTTCCAGTTTTCTTCTCAAACACACCGCCCGCCGGGTCTCGGAAAGTGCCGAAATCGCGAATTTGCTTTTATGGACGGCATATTAGCTAAAATTTAACCATCTGAAAATAGCCTATCTTCAATTATCGCCAGGTTTTACTTTTTCATCAAGCGTTTCCGAGGAAAATTTCCCACTTTTCCTGACCATTTTCCCCTCGATTTGCCTTCCATCACAAAGCAGACGCCCGGATAGCTGGCCGATCACTTCCGGAGGATGAAATTTCGGAATAAAAGACCGTTAAGATACGAAGAACAACCGATTATACACGTCAGAACAATAAAAAAGCCGGAAAATAAACTTCCGGCTTTTAAATGGGCACGCCAAGATTCGAACTTGGGACCTCCGCCTGTAACTCCTTAATGTCCATCCAGCACGGTATATAGTTGCCGGATGAACCATAACCAAATTTGCCGCTCTTTCATGACCAACCTATTTCAATCCAGACAATGAAATTTATAAAGGAACTTTATATAACTGATTTCCGATTTAAATCCGTTATATCCACATTTTTTGTCTCAAGCAGCTCAAAAAGACTTTTTACGCCATTTTCTTCTGCATATAAAACCTCAGTTTCGGAGACTGGAATAATTTGCAGCCATGAAATGTTTTTCTCTTCGATAGGGATATTTACCAGCTCTCCTGGAACAAGTGAAGGTAAATCGAATAAAATATGCTTCATTTCCAATGTTGGATTACATATGGAGATCACATCTCTAAAAATAATACCTGCAGCCGCAAAACGTTTTTGATCGATAACCTCAAATGCACAAACCGCCAGGATCGTGTGAAACATCTCACGATCTTCGGAACGGCATACTGCCAGCATTTCGATTCCTCGGTCAATCATGCAGGACTCTCCGCGATAGAATGGATAGGCCGAGATCCCAAGTGTGATGACAGCGTCGACTCTCAATTCCAAACAATTTTCCCAAGTAAGCGTATCAATATAATTTTGTTCCTGTGGATCATAATATCGTTTGAAATTAGGACGCTTCGGCAATATCTGACTCAGATAAAAAGCCATTTGGTCTGTAATTTTCTCATAATGTTTCTGGTCCATGATCTTTCTCCATTATAACCAGTAATTCATATAGTTTGGCGCTTCGAATCGATGACTTCGATTGGAACTCGGAAGTTCAGGTCTGTAATGCCTCGGATCATTATATTCATCTAGAAAAGACTCACGGGAAATTCCGCGTATTTTAGCACTTTCGGTATGCTTGCGAAATTCATATCCGGGTTTATGGCCCATATCCCAAGGCTTATCTTTGCTTATATATCTTCCGGTACCAGGGTCTCGTACGTGTCCACGGGAATCTTTTGCGTTTTCCCAAACAGTCTCTCTTACCCCTTTTCGAAAGTTGCCGGGTCTTGCATAACGATTAGGATCTGTAACTTTTGCGTTCCCATTATTTGCAAAAGTATGCAGATATTGGGAAACGACATACATGCCAATGGCTGCAGAACCGCCAATTACAGCACCATTTAAAGCACCCTGTTTTGCTTCAGTAAGAATACCATCGATAGTACCGGTCTCTCTCCAGCCGTAGTAACTGCCGCTGATGCCGCCGGTTAATGTACCTGAAAGGATACCGTTGGTCGCATATCGGATAACTGTTGGCATTGTTGTGGGAAGAATTGAATTTACAGCACCGCCTACAGCACCGCCAATCCCACCTAAAACAGCCCCCTCAAGTCCAGCCTGAGCTCCAATAGCAAGACTGTTTCCAATACTGGAACCATCTACAAGAGCATGCCCGACACCGCCCGTGAAATTGCCGGCAGCCCCAGTAGCCATGCCAACCGCCCAAAGAGAACACCCTGCCCCCAATGTTGCCGCGGCAGTTCCTCCAGTGACGGCACCGGAGAGTATGGAAACACCAATATGCGCCCAAGTGTTCCCATCTGTGAAATCCTTTCCGTTCAACCAGGCATCTATGATGGCAAATCCGCCGTTGAGGAGCCCGCCGATCGCTGCGCCGATGAGGATGTGAGCGAATTCGCCGTTAGGATCGTGCCACGATAGGGGATTATTGTGCGCGTAGGCGTAGAAATTCATGCCGTCTGTGAACCCCAGAGGATCCGGCGAGATGAATTTGCCGTTCAGCTCCGGAAGACGATAACGGTTGAGCTGATAGTAAAGTCCGGTTTCCGTGTCGAGCCATTGACCGGCATAGGCAATTGATGCCGGGTTTTCCGGTTGGATGCCAACCTGAAATTCACGGATCGAAACAATACTCAGCAGGTCTTTGTCCCAGGTAAGCACGATCCTTCCCGAACGACGACCGGACAACGGAATGTCAATTGGAGTGCGCAGGTCAGGAACATCAGAAAGTTTCCAGGTACCGAGACACCAGTCAAGATGCTCTGCCTTCCATTTCTGGATGTTCTGCGGCGTTGGCGATGGTTCTTCACCCGGAATGAGCCATACAGCACCTTCGGCAGGAAATTGACGCTCTGAGAAGATCCTCAGATATTCCAGCTTTGCAGGAGACTCCAATTCCAATTCAATAAAAGCTTCATGCTCATTTGCAGTGAATATTGTATTCCCTCCGTCATCCAGATGCCGGTCGCAGCATGCCTCCGGACTTTCCAAATTTTGTGAAGAGGAAACCTTCTGGATCACAGTTTTCGACGCGTTTTCTCCAAATGCGAAGTAAGAAGCGGTTCCGGTCAACAAAAGTTCACGGCCGCTGTATTTTGTTGAGGCGATCACACTGTAATTTCGGTCCTGATGAATAAAATAGCGGACCGGAAGCGGCGAAGTCGTGTTTTCTACTCGATTTCCGGAAACAATGCACATCAGCAGTTCCTGTGAGTCGATTCCCCAAAGGTACTGTTCAGAGACACTCCATCGGTCTTCGTCCTGTTTCATTACGAGGCAGGGATGGTTGCGTTCATAAAGAGTCGCCCAGGAATCGGAAGTCCCGCGTTCCTCATCGTGAACTTCTTTCAGGAGTCGGCGATTCAGCGCATCGTACGTGAAATGCAGGACTGCGGCCGGCTTTTTCTCTATTTCAGGCTCGGCCCCCTCCTGTTTATTTGGAGTTTCCACAGACTTCTGCTCGTAGGCTGTCATAGAGGAAAGGCGGGAAAAAACATCGTATTCCAGATGCCAACGGACAGAGGTTACTTTGTCTTGTGAGATATATTTGCCGTCGTATTCTGTCAGGCATCCTAACTCATTATAGCGGTATTCCGTGGCTTTCAGTGCCGAAGGATTTTCGGTTTGGGGCGTGGCGATCGCGGTACAGCGATTGGATGCAAGCTCGCAAAGCTGCGTTTCTGTCAAATTCTCCGTTCCCTGCGGCAAAACTCCTGCAGCAGAGTAATAGAACGGTGAATTTTGTATAGAGATCTTACCCGGAATCGGCATTTTCGCTGTCTCTCCGGTGAATCGTGTCCACACATTGCCAGCCTGATCGTAACGCATCTGCGCAGTCTGTTCTGAGGAAATCGGTGTTCCCGTAAAAAAGAGCTGATTCCGCCGTTTTTCAGGTGATTCGGCAATAAACTCCTCGTGGTTTTGACCGGTCAGGTTCATACGGGAATCGTACTGAAAATACTGTGCGGATTCTCTGGTTTTTCCATGAGAGTCACGCATTTGCGAGGTCACAGCCTCCACTTCCCCAAATTTTCCGTAAGTATATTGCAGAAGGAACCAGGGAGTTTTGGTTTCTTCCCGCTTTCCGATTTCAAGCGATTCCAGTTCTCCCCAACAGTTCAATTTTCGATTTTGAATGAGGCCGGACTCCGGAATGTCCCTCTGCACAAAAACAGGCCCCTGATGTTTCCATTGGCAGAACGGGCGGAAATCTACATCCATGCCAATCACTCGTCCAGATGGATCCGTATGGAACGTTGTCGCCGACCAATGCGGAGATCCATGCGGGAAATTTTTCCAGGTCAGAGTCTGGTTTCCGAAGGTCGGTGCCGTATCGATCTCTTTGACTGGAAGCAGTTTGTTATCCAGAAATATTTTTTCAGTACGCAGCGTATTGAGGGAGTCAAATTCTCTTTCAAGCCGAACAGTTTTCGTACCGGAACAGTCGGTGAGTTTGCATACTCTGCCGGCTGGATCGTATTCGAGTTCACGGACGATTTGTTTTTTCTGCTTATCATGGATTTTGCTTAGACGCTGAGCCTGGTCATAGGTAAATTCGAGATGCCGCAGCAATTTACCTGACTTGCTGAACCATTTCATTTCATACAAAAGTGACGATGGATCGTATGTTCGGCAAATTCGGACTCCGT
Source organism: Thermoguttaceae bacterium (assembly GCA_017939795.1). Taxonomy (GTDB): domain Bacteria; phylum Planctomycetota; class Planctomycetia; order Pirellulales; family Thermoguttaceae; genus RGIG3701. Next base: position 22,741 of record JAGBAA010000022.1, on the reverse strand, counting down.
CAGGCTGGATCTCCTCTGTGAGACGCCCTAATGGATCGAAAATGGAGCGTACGGTCTGCGGGACTTCTCTGAGTTCGGCCTGTGCCGAGTCTTTCGTGCCGACAAAGGCCAACGCTCTGTTTTGAACGGAACGGGAAAGGAGATTCCCGGCCGGATCATATGTGAAATCTGTTGTGGTCTCCTCTTCCCCAAACGTATGGGATAAGGGGATCACCCGCTGGCAAATTTGCCAATGAAGGGAATTAAAAGTCGTGTGGACTGTTTGAAGTCCTGGATTTCGCGAGAGGATCTCATTTCCGATGAGATCTGTATGCCGAATCGTAACTCTTTCGACGGCCAAACTCCCTGTTTCGTCAACTGGGACAGACAACCACGGCTCGTTCCATAAATTAAAAAGCTGAAGACTGCCGAAAGCGTGAAGTGTTCCATCTGCCTCATTTTTCTGGATCTGCTTTGAGAAAACAGGCATATCCTCCCAATAGCAGGTAAGAGAAATATCTCCTGTCGGTGATCTGGAGGCGAGACGGCGGCCCAGCGCATCATGAAGAAAGACCGTCCATGAATCTTCCCGAACCTCTCGAACTGCAGAGACCTGGCCGCGGACATCGTAGAGTATTTCTGACGTAATGAGCGTTTCTGTTTCATCTCCGTAAATACGCAGCGTCTCAGTACGAATGGGCTGCGTATTTTCCCCATAAAATGTCTGATTTTGCGAAAGAAGCTTTTCTCCGGAAAAACGGCTTTCTAAAACGATCTGCTCCATGCCGTTTTGTTCAAGAACGGTAAATGTTCCATCCGGAGAAACACTTTTCCAGTTCTCGCCTAATTCATTGTATTCTTCACGCCATTCGGCCTGGTGATTATCTTTCCATGCAAGAATACGGCCTTCCGGTGAATAACGGTGTTCTGAAGAAAGAATTGCCCGTTCGTTGCCATTTTCGACAAATTCCTGGCTCTTGCGTCCGGTCTCATCATAGACCGTCACCAGCCTGACACCATTAGGGTTGGTAATGGCAAGCAGAAGACCGGATGGCGTACGCTCGTATTTCCAGACTGGTTTTATACCGAGAATGGAAACTTTCTCTTCCGTGGGTGACCACATGGAAATCTGGCCGAATGCATCAAAAGTAAAGGTCTCTTTTGAAAATCGGCAAGAAAAACCGCGGATCGTTTCTCCTGAATACAAATTTTCGGTTCCCAACGGATGAAAAATGTGAATTTTCTCAAAATTGGAATTGAACTGGTTCAGCGTGAGACCATTTTCGGATGAGTATTCGAGGATCGTATCGCCAAAAAGATTTTTAAAGATAAAACTGCGATCGTTCCCCATTTGCGATTTAATGATCTCACCGCGCAGGTTATGAGCTAGAACGGTTTGGGAATTGAGTGTTTTTTCATTGCACATCAGAGAAATGCCAAGTTCATGTGCAGCATTCCGGATCATCTGCGGATCTGCATCTTCCACGATCTCAATACAAAGTCCGGCACCTTGAACACTTCCTTTCTGGAATTTGATCGGCTCACCGGCTTTAGGAAAATGCTCTGCATAGCCGTAAACCGTGCAGGAATTGTCCGCAAATTGTTTTATCGCGATCTCACCGTATCGATTGTAAAAAAAACGGACGGGAACGGTAAAAGAAACGCTCTCTGCCAGAAGATATTCAGGGAGTGTATAGCGAAATGATTCTTTTCCAAGGATGGTTTCCTGCCCATCCTGCGTGACTTCGTAAGAGATGATCTCCACAGGAAATGGCGTATTTTCAAGATAGACGGTCCTTTTCCCTTTTTCTTTAAGGCGTCCTTTACCCGTACCGTTTCCTAGAAGCGATTCCCGCAGGACATTTCGGCGCAAAAGGACATTCGCGTTTGAAGAATCATATTCCGTGATTTCTTTTTGCCCTTCCGGGAAACATGTTTCTGTCAGCAGACAGTCGGAATTGAATCGATAGTTCCAGCACGCATTATGTGCCGGAATCTCACGTGTACTCGGCAGCGAAGCATGAGAGGGAGACACTCCACTGAAGGTGAAGATCTCTTTGGGAAATGGAGCCGGAGGCTGAACGATCGTCCGTCCATCTTCATACTGGAAAGACCATTGGAGTGCTTGACTTTCTTCCCCAGAGCGGATGACGGCTTGAACAAGACGGTTTGCTTCATATTGAAACCGGGTGCTGGTTTTGCTGTTCTTGGGCCAAATCGCAGTCAGATGTCCCGATTCAAACTCATAGCGCGTGATGGCATCGACCGTTTCATTTGCGCTCAATACGACAGACGGGATGCGTGTTCGGACGAGATTGCCGGTTTCGTCATACTCGAAAAAAATTATCTGCCCCGCCCCTTGGACCCATTCGATCCGGCCAGTCCGAGTGTAGGAAAATTGGAACGTGTTTCCATATGGATCTATGACCCGATCAAGGAGGCCCGATGTTTTATCGTATTGGTATGTGAGCATGTTTTGTCCGTTTCCGACTCGTGATACGATTCGCGCGATACGCCAACAGCCAGGTTTTTGCGCCTTTTCGAAGAGAAATTGTGTAAACTGGTCATTGAGGATCTGCCAGCTGTTCCCATCCTCTGTGGGTGCGAGTTTCAGAAAATATCCTTTTTCGGTCTGCCATCCATCTTCAGTACGGGTAAACGTTACGATCTTGGAGCCGTCATAGAGTTGCAGTTCATTTGTGTTTTCCGGATCCGCATTTTCTGAAATAAGCCGAATATTGTGATTATGGTCCCATCCGTTTCCCATGGGACCGGCATACGTCACATGAGAGCGGAAGGTACGAGTGAACTGGAATCCAACTCCGCCGCGGGATGGTGCCGAGATGTCCGTGCGGGAAAGAATAACTTCTCCACTGTGCAGTGCCGCGCAATTTCCAGGACCAGAGAAGAACGCTCTGGCGGCCGGCATTTCCTGCGGTGACTCCGGGAGGCGGGAATACGTTTCAAACTGGTGATTTTCTGCTCGAAAATTCTGGTACCTTAATGGGATCGCCTGATCACACTTCACAAGACTTTCCAAACACTGTTCGGCATCATTTTCCAAACGACGTTTTGCCGTGTCATTCTGTTTTTCCGTGTAGAAAACGGATTTTGCCTTTTCTATCAGCTGCGGAACTTCCAGAGCTGCTGTGTCCACCGCATTTTGAAGTTCCTGCTGATATTCCCGGATCCGGGGTTTCAGTTCGTCATTGGAGAGGACCATCTGCGGAAGAAGGAAAACTCCCAAAAGAAACCATCCAAATTGCCATGCCGAAGCTCTCATGATATTCTCCTTCTTTAATCGCAAAATCTTTCCAGAAATTCCTTCGTTTTACTGCCGGCCTGTGCTTTATTGTAAATATGCCGATGATACGGGCGTACCGCGTCCAGATTTTCCTGGAGTTTCTCCAGAAGGTCATCGAGTTCCATCCCGGAAAGCTCTGCCTCTGTATATCCGAATTTCTTCTTCAGCCACATTCTGATCCCCTTTTCAATTTTTTTGTGATATTTATTCTTCTTAAGCCATGAACGGTCAAAAAAACCGGTTTCGCCAAAAAGTTCGTTTGGAGTTTCAGGAAAGAACTCGTTCAGTCCTTCACATTGCAGGTGCCCCACGCTTGCGAACTCGAAAAAGCATCCGGCAACATACCAGGGACGATACATATAGTCTTCATCCTTAATGCTCTCGACTCCCCAACCGTCCAAATATTTCTTTAGACTTTTGGCTGTCTTTATTTCCTCTTCAGCGCTGCTGCATTCGACGTATTCCAGCCATACTTCGGGAGCTGAAGACCGCTGCTCAAAATACCGTTCCTCCAGCCCGCAGTATGTATTTCGACAGACTTCCTCTTTTTTGATGCGTTCAAGGCACCGTTCCTTTTCCTTTTCAGGATATTCCTTGGCTTTCGTATAAAGGAAGGTAAGAAAGTCTTTCCAGTTGAAACTCCAGTTGAAACTCCGACCCTCAGAAGTCCCAATATCCTCCTCTGTCACCTCCAAAATTTTACACAGCTCTTGCAGGTTCGTCTGAACGATAGATGCCCATTCTAAATTTTCTTCATTAGGCTGTTTTTTGGCTGATTTTTCTAATTTTTTCAGCTGTAATGGTTTAACTTTTAAGTGGCTTTCAAGCTCCTTTACAATTAGATCCTTTGTTTGGAATGTCGAAGATGAATATTTCGAAACTTCTTCCAAAATGTTAAAATATTTATTAAGACTATTACATTTTTTCTTTTGTTCGTCAACACTAATGCGATCCTCTATTGGTTTTTCTAAATTCCCTGCTTTTCCATCCTCAAACAACACCTCATACATCGCGACCGCGACCGTGTCGAGATTACTTGCAGTGACTTTTTCCGCATAAAGAGGGGATGAAATACCGGCAAACATAACGGCACACCACAGGAAAAAGAATTTTCTGATGTTCATTTTGTTCCTCCGTGTTTTCGATCCCAAACTTCTTTCATTTTTTGGTATTCCTTGATCAATTTATCTGCATCCTTTTCGGCAAGGGACCAGGATCGTTTTTCAGCAATTTCGCGGATCTTTTTCTGCAGTTCCGTCTCATTAAACGCAATACGTTCTGCATCTTCAAAGGAAATGCATCCCTTTTCCGGATCCATTTTCAGAAGTTTTTTCGCATTTTCAAGTCTGTTTTCACTCTGTTTCCAGTTGAAATACTTCAAAACGTTCTGAAATTCTTCCGGGACTGGCGAAAGAAGGGAATCGTCTGTATTTTTGATTTTGTTTTCATAAAAATCCTTCAAGTCCGGCCACTTTGTCTCAATGTCATCAAATGCTTCAGCTCCAAACGCCTGACAGATTTTTTGTATCTTGTCGTCGTACTCCTTTTGTGGGACTTTTTCCGCAGAAAAAAGTGTCATTTCCTTTTTCGCAAGAATCGGGAATTCCCTAACAAAACGTATTGCCGGGTGTTCATTTTCCAGCTTCGGCGTATTTTTCAGCCGGATCACCGTATTAAGGAAACCAATGAACTCGTTCAGGATCCTATCGTTATTCCTGATTTCATAAGGTTTTTCTTTTTTCCAACCTTGCAAAATTTCAGTTTCCTTAGTTCTTCCAATATGAACGAGCGACTCCGGCACGGCTGGTGCAGACGGCGTCAAATTCCCTGTCGGGGTAATCAGTTCAATAGTTTCTTTTATTGATTTTGATGTGTTTTCTGGCGGTTGAGGGACGTTCTCCACCTCTGGGAGTTGTTCTTCCACTGTTTCATTGGCAGATGCGGTTTCTTCGACGGATCGATCCTCTTTGGTTTCAACCTCCGGCTGACGTTGAGCCGTTTCCACTTTAGTGTGTTCTGTTTCGGCTTCGGTTTCTATTGTGGGCTGCTGTTCCTCTACCGGATCATTGGAGGCCGTTTTCACTTTAGTGAGTTCTGTTTTGGCTTCATTTTTGGAGTTGGTCCCTTTTGTATGCTGCTGTTCCACCGGATCATTGAATTGATAAAACAACGCCCCAGCAACAACAAGAAACAGACAAACACACAAAAGTCTAACCGGCAGCCTGTGCCTGTGGGCTGAGGTGGGCGTTTTTTCTCGGACCGGGTGGCTTTTCAGCTGAAATTCACCCCGGATCCTTACCGCAGAGGCTTGCGCTTTATACTGTAAGATCTGATCCTCCGTAAATACTCCATGTTTCGGAACAAGGATCCCAATATCGACATGCGGCCGACGGTCCACAGCTTTAGGGTCCATACACTCCCTGTCCGGCTCGATGAAGATCCAAAACTCTCCCTGTTTCAGGGGAACGACACACTGAATGGCTTCCCCCTGAAAATTTTGAGCAAACGCCCCAACGTGCTTCACCAACTCACGGCGATCCTCTTCCGAGATCCTCGTATCGTACGCCCAGCCTTCCCCCTCGGAAAACCAGCGATGAATGATCATGTGAACTGACATTGCATCTCTCCCTATTCTTTGGGTGCCGCTGGACGGATCGGATAGCCGGAAATAATGAGTCGGACAATAGCCCTATTTCCTTCTGCATCGCTGATTCTTATGTCAGAGGTAAAGGAGGGGGTATTATTTGTGAAAATTTTCGTGATGTCGTGAAAGGAAGCTGTTCCCGTTCCGCCGGCATTAATTCTTTCTATATTTTCCAACTTCACATTAACTTTACAATTATTGTTCAGAAGGCTGAACGCCTTTGATTGGTTTGCGATATCCCACCTATTGGCTTCTTTCTGGGTTTGAAATGAAATGTTGCCGACTGTAAGCTGTAACTTGCGTTCTCCCCAGTAGTTTTTGTATTGACCTGCAAGGCCGACATATACCCAGTCGATTTTAACAGTTCCTTTTTGTTTTTGCCATTCGGTGTAATATGCTTTCATTTTTTGTGCATAAGCACTTCTATTTTTAGGAGAATTGGTAGTAGTCAAATAGGTATTCAGTCTATCGATGGCATTTGCCAGATCTTCAGCTTTCCAGCTGGTTTCGAATTTTCCGATTACATTCTGGACTTTTTCCCATTCTGCCATTTCCCAATTTTCATTATTTTTCTTTTTCAGTTCATTCAGTCGGTCCTGACCGTTTTTAAGTCTCTCATCTGTCTTATTGGCATTGGGTTTTGCCAGGATCGCGGCATGCGTTTCCTCCAGTCCCTTACAGGCGTCAAAATGTTTAGAAAACTGGTCGGAGTTCTTTTCCATCTCCTTTTCCAATTCATTCAGTCTGTCGAGCCACCCGAGAATGTCGTTTTCGATCTCCATTTTGTCCAGAGCCTCAGAAACCTCGCTGTAGAGGTTCTGATAGTTGACATACAGAGGGGCATTATATTCGCTCAGGAAACTCTTGACGGCTGTGATTTTATCATTCAGCTTGCCGCTGTCTCCTTCAACTTTCAGATCCAGACCATTCTTTGCATCTTCAAATTTCTTCAATTTTTCAAGCTCTTCCGACAAGACCGCCGACTGCATACGGACAGTCTCGATGTCGTTCCATAGCTTCGTATCTTCCGGAAGTTTATCCTTATGATCCTCGCATGACTTTTGGAGTTTATCGGCATTATTCATTCGACTCACCAGTTCCTCAGTGGATCGGTCCTGTAATACACTGATTTCGTTTTTCCAATCAGTCTCAATCTTACTATATGCCAGATTTTCTTCTTCTGCGAGATGATTTAAAAATTCGGACGTTCTTTCATTTTGAAGATATTCTTCTGTACGATATATCTCGTAAAACTTCCTGATCTGTTCGAAATAGTCTCTACTTGCATATGCCATTCCCTTTATTTGTTTATAATCTTCAGCCATCGAACCGAAATTATTTACAAATAATGTATCTGCATTCAGCTCATTTGTTATCATATCTCTTAACGGACTTCCCTCCGGAAGACGTGCGATGTATTCGTTGTGGATGTCAATCCGTTTTTGAGCTTTTGATACACACTGGATAACATCGTCCATCTTTTCGGTCAGATGTGCATTTTTCTTTGATTGCCAATCGGCTTTGATGGTCTCATAGGCATTATTTTGATTTTTTTGAAGGTCTTTCAAAATTTCCGAAGCGAACGGATACTCTTTTGTTGGGTATTTTTTAAGAAGATCTTCCGCTTTTTCAAAATATAACAAAGTGATCGACGATGGATCTGCGGTATCACATATCGGTATCTGGTTCCATTCTTCAGCCATTGGACCGTATTGGGTAATAAATGAAGAATCTTCTTCTGATTCAGCAACGATCATTGCTCTTAACGGACTTCCCTCCGGAAGACGTGCGATGTATTCGTTGTGGATCTTGGTGCGTGCTTCTGCTTTTGAGATACGCTGCTGCAAAGCATCAGTCTCAGATACAGTATGAGCATTTTTTTGTTCACTCCACTGTTCTTTCAGCATATCATTAGCGGTTTTTTCCTTTTGCAGGATCTCGTTGATGAGTTCCTTTCCATATGGATACTGCTCCAGCGTGTATGTTCCAAGAAATTCTCTGGCCGATTTGAGAAATTCCAATGTGATCGTGTTGGAGCTGGTGCCGTCCCAGGAGGGGATCTTATCGTAAGCGGCTTTCAAAGGCTCGTGCTTTTTGTATTCCTCGATCTCTTTTCCGCTCTTTTTTAGGATCGTTTCACAGCGAGTTCTCTCGGAACGGTAGTTGTCAGTGTCCGGAAACCGCGTGAGGAAGAGTTTACAGATATTCTGGCGTTCGACGGCATTCTCATGCTGTTTGGTGAAATTATGTTTGTCATTCTCTGCCAATTCCGGCACGGCCGCGAGCCGATCCTCAAATTCACCCATGATTCGGGCTCTCTTTTTTTCACTGATCTTGCCGAATCGTTCAGAAATCTCCGGAAACCTTGCTCGTTCTGCGGAGTTGGCAAAATCTTCGATCAGGTGAAGTACGTTCGTATCATCTGCCGTTTCGATCTCACTTAATTTGCGATACAATTCCAGCTCGGTCCGTGTTTTTTCCTTCTGGGCGTCCAGTTTTTCCCGTTGAATACGGGTCCCGTCGGTACATAGTTTGTCGATGGTCTCCAATTTTTTGCTCCAAAGCTCACAGACCGACTTAAGATCCATTTCGGAACTTACGGCATACGGCGCTAAAGCGGTTTCGATCTCCGCGTCCTTCTTTTGTTCAAAATCGCGCTTCATTTCCCGGAATTTATCGCGTCTGCCCTTGATCTCAGGAATATAATTCTCGAACGGAATGTAGGGGATCGAAAAATGAGGTTCCGCATTATCCAGATCCTGACCGGTGATCTTCGTTTTCGCAAGGTAACTTTCCCCCTGAGTGAAGTGGCGATAAGCATCTATAGCCTGCCAGCCAAACCACCCGACTCCGCATATGGCAGCTAAAAATAGAAAGATGCTCATATTTTCAACAAATCGAACAAAATTGCGGCGTGAAGCCCGGGCTTTCCAGTCCCGAAGATCGTGCTGCAGTTTGACTTCATCTTCCGGGAAATAGAGTTTTCTGTCCCAAAGATCCTGAAGAACCTTGACTTTCTCCGCCGGTCTGTTTCGATGGCGTTCCCCGTCAATGACCGTAAATCGCGTTTCGGTCTGTCCCGACATATACCGAATATGCGCCGTTCGGTTTTCCTGCGCAAGTTTCTGGATCTCTCCTCGTTTTTCCGGGTCGTTGAGTCCATTTTCAAGCAGCGTGTCGTAGATAGTTTGAAGCTCCGTATAGGCAGCATCATCCATCGTCTTACCGGAATTGGTAATTCCCGCCGCCATTTTTTCCGCAATCCGGATCCGGATATCCTCCGCCTGGCGGCAGAGCCAATAAAGGATCGGGATCACATTCAGCGGCTCAAGATTGTCGGGGTCTGGCAATTTCTTGTCGCTTGCCAAATGACTTCCAAAGGCAGAAGCCGGGAAGATCATCATTTTTTCATGACTTGTTTTGCGAATGGCATCGTAAATGTCTCGAAACAGCTTATGCTCAGTTAAAAAACGTTCTGTCTGAGGATCGATCGTAAAATTTCCGTCCGGCGAAAGCGGCACGTTCTCCGAGGGAATGTCGAGCTGGTCCCACTTCATCAAAGCCATGCAGAACGGGATCGAAGCAGAGTATAGTCCCCGTTCTTCCTTGGCGATCTCAATAATATCCATCAAACATCGAAGATAAAACGTCTGCTCGCGAGTACTCCACTCTGCAATATCGACCGGTACAAGAAAAAGGACCGCATCTGAATCCCGAACATAATCGTAGAACGCATTTCGAAATTCTTTTGTCATTTCATCTTCAGAAACCTCTTCCCCAAAAGAAATTCCCCCCTCTGCCAGTTTCCCGGAATAATCCTGGATCTCGATCCGCCAGACGTCTTCATCCTGAACTCTCTCCGGATCCAGTGTTGGCTCCATGTACCGCAAAGTCAGCCGGAGTTCATCCCCCAGATTCATTGCCGTCGCACCCGGAACACTTCCAGCCTCGACCCGCTGCCAGTTCCGGAAAAGATATTCTTTTGTTTTCTCGTCCGGAATCGTTAAATAGGCACATTGTGAATTGTCCGGCTTCACAAAACTCGACACAAAAGTTGTTTTCCCCGTCCCACGGGTACCAAACATGGCAATACGGATCGTTGGCGTGTTGTTCATACGGAAACCTTTATATGAAGTTAAAATTTAACTCTCTCTATATATATAACTATCGGGTGTTATATTTTCTCATAAAATTCTCAAAATTTTTTGATTTATTCAGTAACGACAGTCCCTGAGTTACTGCATAAATTCCCATTTTAAAATTTTAGCAATTTTTAAACTTGTGCCAAGTCCCCCCACCGTGAAAAATATGAAATTTAATTGCTCAGAACTTTATTGAGAATATACGCAATGTTTTCAACTTCCAGCAGCGTGTTTTCCTTGCCCAAAGAGATACGCAGTGTGCCGACAGCATGTGTGTCCGGGAGACGGATAGCGGTGAGGACATGGGATATCTGCGTGTTTTGACTGTTGCAGGCGGAGCCGGTCGAAACGCAGATGCCGTGCAGGTCAAGGCGGTGAAGTAGCGTTTCACCATTTTTTTCGGGAAATGAAAGACTTAGAAGACCAGGAAGCCGATTCGGACTCCCATTGAGTGTGAAGGATACTCCCAATCGAGCGAGGGCCGCCAAAAAACAATTTTCCAGTTCTCGGAGATGTGCGGACGTCTGTTCCAGAGTCTCACAGTTTTTTTTCAATGCGGCGACCATTCCTGCGATCGCAGCCGTATTTTCTGTGCCGGCACGCATTCCGAATTCCTGTGAGCCTCCGTGAAAATATGGTGCTAACGGCGTTCCCTGCTTCACGTAAAGGAATCCCGCTCCGCGCGGCCCATTGAATTTGTGCGCCGACGCGGAAAGAAGATCTGCGCCAAGTTCCTGGACATTCACAGGAATGTGCCCGACCGTCTGGACTGCATCTGTGTGGAAAAAGACTCCGTGTGCATGTGCAATTTCGGCTAATTCACGGATCGGCTCGATCGTTCCAAGCTCATTGTTTGCCTGCATGACCGACACCAGCCGCGTGCTGCTGGAGATCCGTTCTTTCAAAGCTTCCGGAAGGACTTCTCCCTTTCCATTCACTGGTAAATAATCAACTGGCACTCCCATTCTCTCCACAGCTCGGCAAGCCTGCAGGATGGCGTGATGCTCGATTTCCGACGTGAGGAACGCCGTTCTTTCCGGCATCTCCGCGAAAACAGAACCCTTCACTGCCCAGTTGTCGCTTTCCGTCCCGCCAGAGGTGAAGAAAATCTCGTCTGGCTCCGCCCCAATACATTCCGCGATCGTTTCTCGAGCCGCCTTTAACGCCTTTTTTGCCGGTCGGCTGAAAGAATAAAGACTCGACGGATTCCCAAAATGATCGAGCAAAAACGGCTTCATTGCCTCCCATGCGGCAGGATCCATAGGCGTGGACGCCGCGTGGTCCGCATAAATGAACGGTCGGGAAGTACTCATGAGAACAGTTTGCACCCCTCCTGTTTGAAATCTTCGATTTTGTCGAGCAATTCCTCTGACGTGACTTCCAGATAATCCGCAAGACACTCCAGACAGAAAAACTCAGCGGCCTTCGGATCGATCAGTTTTTTGGTCAGTCCAAGCTCGTTTTTCGTTAAGGGAGTCTTTTTGCAGACCCGGCAGGCATGGGATTCATTCCGTTTCATTGGAAACCTCAAAATCGTTGATAGAAAATTCGGGAATGTCCTTTCCGCGATACTCGGAATCCATGATTCCCAGTTGTTTTTTAATGATCGCCCGCATTTCACAGGCACGTTTCAGGCAGTAATGATTGAATGTCCTGGCAGAAATATCCTGCGGATGGCGAACGTTGGGAAAAAGCAGCTTGAGCCAGGCGGTCGCCAAACGTTTGACGGCCTCCGTATCGCGCGTGTCCGCAGCATTGGGCACACAAATGAGCTGATCCACGATCGCACGGTATGTAGTGTCGCTCCGCAGGAGATGAAGGATCGAACAGAAATACTCGGAATTTAGTGCCCAGCCGGAGATCTTCAAATCATCGTTCATGCGCGGGATCTTCCAGCCCTTGATGAAACCGTGAAACCGATCGATCAGCGCACTCTCATGGAAAACTTCGGGAAGTTCCTGAAACATATCGGCCGCGCCTTCCATATCCATCGTTTCTTTCCGAATATTTCCGGACAGAACGACTCCGGCATCCGCATTTCCCCGAATGTTGCCGACGGTGTACTCTCCCGACTCCATGTACCCCTTCAGTGCGGCGCGCATTTCGTTGACGTCCGGAAAGGAGATCGTCTGGACTTCATCCAGAACAATGAAATCGTTTTCTGCGATCAGTCCATGAGTGGATTTGGAAATATCGTAAAACATCTTCGCTCGGCTCATCACTCCGCCGCTGGAAAGCCATCCAAAACGGCTGATCCGGCCGTAAAGATACGATTTCCCGGTCCCTTTGGGGGCCAGCTCCACCAGATTCAGGCGTTTCTCCACAAACGGCAGAAGTCGGGTAAGCATCGTCAGTTTCGCTTCCTCATCTTCGTAACCGTCCGCATTGTAGTCTACCGCGCCAAGGAGAACGTCCATCCATTCCTTGATACTGAATTCATTTCGGACCTCTTTGTAGTAGTCCAGCTCAACTTCGTAGGGACAAAAATTCTGAAAATCCATCAAACGGATCTTCCCTGGCTGACGCGGTTTGGCGTGATCATTGGGAGGACGGTAGCCAAGCTGAAGGATCCCCCACGTATCTTCCCCTTTTAGAAGTTCATCACGGCAGGAATCCCAAACAGAATCTTCAATGATCGTTTCTTTAGCCGTCACTCCGTAATCCGGAAGGGTAAAAGTGCGCGAATTGGTCTGAATATCGATATTGATGGAGATCTTCGCCAGAATCGTGACCCATTCGTTCTTCAGAATACGGTCCTTGATTCCCTGCCAATTCTCTTTGTTGGGAATGTTTTCTCTAACGAAAGAGTTTAATTCTTCCTGATCGAATTCTCCATTTTCATCCGCGAATCGATCTGTGAGCCAGTCTCGAAGAAAGGAGGGAAGACTCAGAGCTGAAAAGAAATTGTTCTTCTTCAGGTCCTTGAATACGACCATGGCTTCGAAATTTTGCCGCAGTTTTTCAATCATTGTGCAGTTTTCCTTTTAATACTGAAAAAGTCGTGTTTCTTCATCCCTTCCTGTTCGATCTCAAAGTCGAAACAGGTAAGCCGCGAGTCATTATCGTAAAGTTCCGCAGTATATGTGCCTGGTTTTTTCAGGTTCGGCATGGTCACCTCAAACCATTTCTCTCCATTACTCTGGACCGGATAAAATGATCCATTGACCTTCAGGTACGGCATTTCGAGCTGCGTGAGGCAAAAAAAGCGCACTTTCGCGACAGTACGCGCCCCAGCTTTGATTTTCGGGCTTTCGAGCTGAACTTCCACATTCTGTTCCGAAGCCAACGTCAATTCAATCAGCGGAATGACGACTTCTTCAAGTGACGCGCCGCCATGAACTTCGCATTGACCTTTTCTGCCTCCGCGAAACAGGTCGTAATTGGCCAAGACCCAAAATCCATTCCCTTCAGAGGCAAAATCCGGCTTGACATCCACATCGTTTTGCGGACAGCATCTTCCGGAATGTTTTCCTTTTTCTGCCATTTCCCAACGATTTTCATGTTCATTCAAGACAGCCAAACGGCTGGCTCCATGATCTGAAACGATCAGGACCCGGTCATATTTTCCACATTCCAGAAGGTCGCGGACCAGTTTCAGTACTTCGTCAAGAATCACCAGCTCTTCTGCGATGTATCCGGCTTGCGAATTTCTCGAATGCTTTAATTTATCGAGACGCTCTTCCTTTTTCCGATGTTCTTCAGGCCATGTACATTCCTGCCCATTAAAGAAATCATCGTTATGCTCAGTAAGCGTCGGCAGCTCAGCCCGAACGATGTGAGTTTTCATTCGGAATTTTAATTCATTGGCCCGATATTGCAGGAATGAAAGATATTCGACCCCTAACGCATCGACCCAAATCAGAAACGTTCGGTAAGGATCACTCAGGAAACGTCCCAGCACAGATCCTCGGGTCGGAAGCTGATTGAACGGACGGGTGTGCGCCAGCTCTTCAACCTGCTTCAGGAATTCCGAAGTCAGCCGATTCACGGCCTTCTGTCGTTTGTATTCCCGGAAATATGTAACGAGGAGTTGCCTCAGTTTTTCCGGGAAAACGCCGGAAAAATCATAGTCGGACAGCCAGGCATGAAGTGCAGGGTAAATATTCTGGAGTTCTCCGGGAATCGTTTCTGCATGTTCAAGCAGTTCAATGACCGTCTGGCGTTCCAGCTGCGTCTGGTCCGTAAGGTAAAAGATGCGGTCCTCTTTCCAGTATTTGGCACGTTCCACATAATGCCGGATCCCATCCTCACGTCCGCGAAGGAGTTTTTTGCGTTCCCGATACATTTGCGGAAAGCGCTCATCCAAATGGGAGAGGTCAAGAAGCGCCGTCTGGAGTTGTTTTGGGAACTCTTCCGCATTGGTACATTTCCCAGCTGCAAACTCAAGATACGACGTTTCGTTTTTCTTTTTGCAGAGTTTCAGACTCAAAAACTGACGCCAGGACCCCGTTTCGGCAAGATCCAGCTCCGGATCCTTCTGAAATTCTTCCCACTGTTTCTCCGAAAGCCACTCTTCCTGAGCGTTAAATGACGGATCTTTCCAGCAGAGATATTCAAATGCGGAATGGACACGTTTTTGAACATTCAGAAAAAGCAGGTCGCTCAAAACGCACAAATTCCCCGTTCGCCCGGATTCCAATGCCTCCAAAAGTTTCTGAAATCCTTTTTCGGCATTTTTCAGTGAAACCCCCATTGGAAATTGCGTAATGGAAAGGGACGTTTCGTTCGAAGAAGTTCCAAATATTTCTTCCGACGACGGTTTCACAAAACAAACGCGCTTTGCGTTAAATTTGGGATCCAGTTCACACATTTTGTCAAGGAAATGCCGTGTGAACCGACAGATGATGACCAATTTTTGGGAAAGCCACAGGTCCTTCCATTTTAAATAGGGATTAATATCCGTAAACAGACGCGCACATTCTCCGATTCCCAAAAGGAAATGGTTTGTTTCCGCAGTACAGTTCCGAAGCGTATCCTTAAGCCGATCGAAATCCGGCAGAAGATCCTCTCCGCTGCAAAAACTGCTAACGCGGATCTGCTCAAAAGACGGAAAGGCCCTCAGGATAGCATCATAGTCCCCCCTATCATCTACCGAAACAAAAAACGGCATTCTCGATGGTCCTTCAAGATA
Source organism: Thermoguttaceae bacterium (assembly GCA_017939795.1). Classification (GTDB taxonomy): domain Bacteria; phylum Planctomycetota; class Planctomycetia; order Pirellulales; family Thermoguttaceae; genus RGIG3701. The sequence continues at coordinate 7,541 of JAGBAA010000022.1, read as the reverse complement.
ATCCCGGATCTGAAGGACCGCTTCGTTTACATAGTATTCTTTCACGGCTTACCCCTCATACTCCGTAAGGATCCGAATGCCGGCGTCAACAGAATTCTGCACGACCCAATTCAAAAGGGAACGGATCTGTGTCTCATTGAAATCAGCAAAACGTTCCTGAACCTGCGCACAGCCAGAGTGATCGTACTTTTTTCGAGCAAGACTTTCGACCGTACGTCGGACCTGATCCGAATCAAACCACCCATAGCAGCTGACCGGCAGTTTCTCGTGCAGGCAGGTACGCACCTCATTGGGATCTGGAAGCAGCAGCTGATATTTGCCGACGATGTATTTCTGGAAAGCCGCGTCGATCTGAGCCGTATCGGTCAGGGTTTCCATAAATTTTGGTGGTGAGTTCAGGAATTCCAGAACATCTCGCACTTCCGGCGCGTCATGCTGCTTCTGATTATTCAGAATATTAAAGATCCGTCTTGTCTTTTCACGTTCCTCTTCCGGGACCATGATCACGATCGGTGTCTGGTATTTTTCGGACCAGGCATACGGACAGTCTGTCTTCGTAAGTTCTTTCCAAAGCTGACGCATTTTGTAGGATGCCTGCGCCTTCTGAATTTTTTCTGCATGGTATTCGACCTGCATTTCGGCTTCGTTCTTTTCCTTCAGGAACAGATCGTTTCTGAGATTTGCGTAGATATTGTCCACCGATTCATTATCGAGACGCTGAAGGTGCAGATCGTAAGCCTGTCTGAAGATCTGCACTCGGTTGGCGAACAGTTCTCTGACGGCTTCTGTGTGGGTCTCCAGCTGCGTCATGAATTTCTGACTGTTTTCGTAGGAGAGTTTTCCAGTTTGTGCGATCTCCTTGAAGAAACCAAGGATCAGCTTGAGTTCAGGACGTTCCGACATCAGGATCCCGCATGGGATCTTTAGCGTCCGGAGCTTTTCACGCCATTCTTTGAAGCACTCTGCTAGCGAATGGGGAGCTGTTCCCAAAAATGGAGTGCTGAGTTCCATGATCCGGTAATTCGTGAGCAGCTTTCGGATCTCGTCTTCACCAACTCCCTGATCCCACAGCCAAAGTGCTTCGTTTCGGAAGAGTTCCTGCACATCACGCAGAACATCCGGAACGCCGAGTTTTTTCGCAAGTTCAAGAACTTTTCCGTCTTCGAAATGCGTCAGGAACGCACTCATTCCCTTGCGTGCGTTTTCCGCAGTCAGAAGTTCCGCTGCCGTTTTTTCAAGTTCCGGTTTCTCGTTGAGCATCTTCCCAAGTCTTGAGGCGATCTCTGCCGTGGAACTCTGATCTTTGCTGTTGTCGGAATTCGCAAAACTCGCGAGCAGTTCCAAAAACTGTGTACAGTTCGGAAAATTCAATTCCTTCAGACACCAGATCGGGAAATGCAGTGTTTTCAGTTTGCCGCAGATCTGCCGAGTGACGGATTCGATCGACTGACCGTCGATATGCCACACATTTTGGGCAAATCTCATGAACGCAGCCTGCTCGGGCGACAGGACTTCAATGTATTTTTCCTTGTAGCGATTGATCGGCTGGTAGTGGTGCTTGATATTTTCCGCGGTAATCTCGGCGAGCTTTTCGACAGTCATCTGCGAGCTGCTTTCTCCATCCGTGCAGCGGTATTTACCTTCCACATAATTACGCAGTAAATATCCCGTCAGGTACGCATAAAAATTGCACGGCATGAAACCTTTTTGGAGCAGTAGGTCGAAAATATCGCCAATCTCAGCCCGACCGACTTTCTGGAACCCTTCTTCGACCAGTTCATCGATAAGCTGCTGCAAGTTGCCGAGGTATTCTTCATGTGCGTTCATCCAATCGATCACCTTCTGTGGCACAATACCACCGAAAGCCTTGTGAATACCGAGATCAACGACTTTTTTAGGAACGGAATTGCAGACACGCCACATCGCTTCGGTCATTTGGGCACTGTCCTGAGAGTATTGATAGCGTTTCGTAACGATCTGCGCAAGGGCATTCGTCACGTCCAGGATACTCTGGCAATTCCGTCCGGACGTATCTTCCGCCCAGTAGACCTTGAAAATGCCGTTTTCGATCTCTTTCCGCCAATTGGTCAGGATCTCATTTGCCTGACGGTCGTAGTTGCCCGCATTTTTTCGGTCGATACTCCGCTGAACCACCGCTTCTGCACAGTAGCGTGCCCATTCTTCGAATTTCTCGTCGGAGAGCCGGGAATTGGAGGCATCGATAAACACGAGCGAACGGTATCGTTCATCCCCCAGTGCTCCCTGGATCGCTTTTGCCAGAGAATTCCGTTCCTCAATGGTGCGGGCGATCGCAAGAACTGCCGGGATCTGGTACTCCACGCCATCAGCAGCATTCGTGATCCCATTGATCTTCTGCATGAAATTCTGCGAAGTGACTGCCGTGACCGTGTATCGGCACCTCTGCGAAAGGGACAATTGCTGCCTGAATTCCTCCTCAAATTTCCCCAGCTGGACCAGTTCTGCGGTTGGAGTCTTCATCTTTTTCGCTTTTTCCTCGTCAACCTTTCCCTGATCGGCAGACGTCGCGATGGCTGCAAAAACGGAGACACCTTTCCCGATCTCTTTCCGGAAAAGAATATTTCGGTTCACCAGCATTTTGGCGAGACTCACAGCCCGATTATTCAGCTTGTCGGTTCCCTCAAACGCGAGTTTAAGGTTTTCCTCCGTCGCCTGAAACAGCGGAACGGCATTCCCAAGTTTTTCATTGATCGCCTGCATCATCAGGACGGTTTTCAGTACCCGTTTTTCTTCCCGGTCCAGCCCATCCTGTTTCAGAGTGTAGGTATCGAGGATCATCCGGATGCGCGTGTCGAGATTGCTGCGTCCGCTTGCGTTTCCAACGTCCGTCGTTCCTTTTTCATAGAAAAAGTTCCACAGATAATCGATCGTCAGGATGTCCTCATTGTCCGGGTAGTGATTATTGATGAACCACTGAAACGCTTCTTCATCATTCGTATTTTTGATGAAATTGAACATGCTGCGCTGGTTGGAAGCAAACGCGGTAGAAATGTACTTCAGTAGCAGTGCCGCCATCGGGTGCAGAGGCAGCATTCCTGCGAGTGTATTTTTTCCTTTCTGCCGATCTTTCCAGACAAACTCTGCGACCTCCTGGCAGGAGTTGTTCATAATGTCTTTCAATCCCACGGTGTCCTTGAATCCGTTCAGGTAGGTCAGCCATTCGTCCTTGCAGAGCGGTTTTACTCGGATGACATGCCCGATCAGGTCGAACGCAATGGAGTCCGGAAGTTCGATCCTGTTCGGAATGAACCGGTCGCGGACCTTTTTTCCCTCTTTATCCGACTCTGAAAACATACTGTCATGCGTCACGATCACCATATAAAACGGCTGTTCTGACGCAAGTTCGACGAGTTTCTGAAGTCCCGCGATCTCGTTCTGGTTTTTCTTGAAGAACTCCGAGAACTCATCCCACACGAACACAATTGCTTTCAGGTCATTCTCCGTGATCACCTTCTTCAGCCACTCTTTCAGATCGTCCAGCGAGCGGGAAAACAGCGTGATTCCATAGGTGTCGCCAAGTTTCTGGAGGTCCCGTATCAGGTCCTGTACCGAACGGTTCGGATTCTTCAGCTGCGCGATGATTTCCTCGACACTTTTTCCCGTGAGGCTTCCAAGCATCTGATTTTCCGGCATCCGGATCAGGTCGGCAAGATAATTCTGATTTGCCGGCACTTCCAGCCACTTCAAAATGCTGCCGCGGAGGGTATCTTCTCCGTAGAACTCCATTTTCGCATTTTTCAGTGCTTTTGCAGTTTCTGCGTAGACCTTCATGGTGAGATCCCGGATATTGTTGATCTCGCCGGATCCATAACAATACACCGTCACGATCTTCCCCCGCTTGTGCCCCAGAAGCCGGTCGCGCAGGTCTGTTTCACGGCGAAGGTCTTCATACTCGTCAAAGTACTCTTTCAGCTCCTCTTCGCTGCACTCAAGAAGCGTCTTCAGCGTCCACGCGATCCGGGATTTTCCCGTTCCGTACGCACCTTCGACCCAGATGCTCTTCCTGTCACTGCTCGTTGCGCGTCCCAGCATCCGATCCGCCGCCTTGATGAGGTCGATGAACGTTTTGTGCGGAAACGTATCCTGCCACCGGAAAGAGGCTTCCTTGACGGAATTTTCATTGATCTCCGACGGGAAATCGACGACTTCGAGGTAATCGCTGTATTTATTCATGACTATTCCTTTCTAAAACAGGGTAAGAACATCTTCAGAGCTTTTTTCTTCGCGCAGATCGATCTTGTCCAGGTCGTGTGTGAACGAAGCATGGATAAATTCCGGGTATTTCACACTGGCTGCATTCAGAAACTGTTCCATTTCATCACGGTCCAGCCCAAATATCTGCGCAGGACTCACCCCTGCCGACTCGACCGTGTTATCCATCAGACGCGCAAGCGAAAACTGATAGTAGCCCTCGCACGCCTCCGCATATTTGTAAAGTGAATACAAAATCACCCGCTCATCCGAAATCCGCGTCTTCGTTCGGGTCAAATACTCCTCTTTGCCGGATTTCTCCACTACGCCGAAATTCAGCACCGTACCAAGAGGCAGATCACAAAGACGTGCAAAAGCACGAATGATATTGCCGAGTGATTTGCTTTTTTCTTTAACTCCATATGCGATGAGTTTTTGTTCAACATCAGGACGTGTGTACTCTGTAGCAATTTGGAGATTTTGAATATACCAATTGATTTGAGGATGATATGCTGCATTGGCAAGCAATAACCCTTGGGAAATTTCACTATTCCAACCAAGAGTCTCCAATTTTTCTGCAAATGAACTAAATTTTTTCCCACTTGCCAGATTGACGGTATGGAGAAATTTAGAGAAACGTGCAATTTGCTCACTTCCTAACGAGTTATTATCCCAAAAACTGTCTTTTTGGGAAAAGAATTCTTCAAACCATTCCAATTTAGGAGCATGGCTATTAAAAATATCGATTGGTCTATTATTTTCCATTACACTTTCTCCTTTGCTTGATGGATATTTTAGTGATTTATAAACCAAACATCCGCCTTCTAACTGATTACATTCTTGACAATGGATACATTTACTAATATGTACTTGATTGCCATCAAATGAAATGTTGCCATGCCGACAGTTTGTTTCACATACTCGACAACCTACACAGTATGCGGATTTGTGAAAAATCCTTTTGAATAAACTGGTTTCTTTGGGATATTCCTTAAGGTTTTGGGGGTTAAATTTCACAATATATCCCGAAGGTGTCTCTGTCACCTGATATTTAAATGGGATATTGCCCAATGTGATTATCCATTCTCGCCAATCGGTGGTTGGATTTTGTACTTTAATGATATATTTATCATTTTCAATAAATTCAATACATTTCTCAGATACATCTTTTAAGGCTGTACCATTTTTTCGTGCACACCAATAACCATTGGCAATATTTTCCGGAGAATAATTCTCTCCAACTATTTCAACAAAAGGTGCAATGGCTGATGAATAAATAGAGTTCTTTAAATAATCAGTTTTTAGAGACATTGGGCAAAAAATACACCCAACCCGGGCATTGCCATATTTGTATGCCTCGCTGATCATTAAATCATGTATATACATATAGATCCATATTTCAGCACTGGACCATTCCAGGATTGCATTATGTGAATATTGTCCTTTCTGCTTCGTACTATAATTTTCATACTCATAGTCTGCACGAGATATACTCTCATGTGCCCGGACCCCCACAAACGCCAATCCCTGATAATCGGGTTTTCCGAGGATCTCGCGGAGTTTAATGACCTGCGGTGTCGACTTATGCACAGAGCAGCACCAGCGGAGGACGCGGGAGGGGGGGCCGAAGAGACGCCAGCTTTCTTCCGGCTGGAGGTGAGAGGCGGCTCGGTAAAACTCGATCTTTTCCTCTCGGCACTGTACTTCGACACGGTCGATCACATCGTAAGTGTCCGGAAATTCCATCCCAGTATCACCGAAAACGACCACAAAACTGCTTTTCGGCAGTGCTTTTTTGACCAGATCCAAAAGAACGATACTGTCTTTTCCGCCGGAAAACGCGACGTGGAAACAGTCGAGCTTTTTGCGGTACCGTTTGTAAACGTCGAAGATCTTTTTGACCGTTATCTGTTCGAGAACATTCAAAAGTCCCCGATTTTTTTCACACATAGCCTCAAGATCCACCGGCTGGAGCGTCTCTCCCTCCGGAACCGCCGGTTTCCCATCCGCATCGGAGAGATATTCTATCTCCGGTTTCACATACAGCGACCCGCCGCGTGTCTTCGCGGCCTGAACTCCCCGATACCAATAGACGTTTGATTCCGCCCACATGTACGGGAAATCGTCCTGTTTGTCATATTTCCAGTGCTGGTCGAAACCCAGAATGTCCATCTCGCGCGCGTACACCGGCCGCGGCTCCTTGGAAAAAAGCGGCGTGCTGTCGTTCAGCAGGATCCCGCCCGTCTCAGGATCGTATGTGTAAGCGTACATTTTACTCCCTCATCTCCTTTTCCGCCCGCAGGACCTGAGCGGCTTTGACGATTTCTTCGACAAAATTAGCCCGACGGCAGATAAAGTGTTTCTCTATCAAATAATCTCCAATGATTTTCATGTTAAGCTCTGTCAGCGAGTCTTCTGCCGCATATGCCAGTACTTCCGTCAAAGAAGTAAATCCAGCAGATCGGCGAACGATCGCGCCGACACACTGGCAGGTTGCCGAACGACAGAAAAATGCGAATTTTGTGCTGACAAGCCGACAATAACTCTCTAAAAGCAACAGATTCCACGGGAAACCGTCCATAAATGGAAACGACGCGAAATTCGTGACGTCCTGAAGCGGGATCACGTCAGCCCCTCCCATGAACTGCTCGATCGCACGATCAGCCTCTTCTATATTGAATTCAATACTGGAAACCGACACAAAACGGTTCGCATCAACTCGAAGCATCACTTCCAGTGCCGTCGAAAGGATCAGGTTGCTTTTTGGACCATAAATGCCTTCCTCAAAATCCATCAATTCCTGATACGTCAGCTCGTCATGCCTTCGACAGAAGTTTCTGCAGACCTCATAACCGCTCAGACTTTTTCCCTTGTTTGTGAGTATATTCCCACTTTTTTTATACCATTCTGCTGCGTATTCCTGATAAAAATACTGCCGCAGGGCCATTTCAGAAAGATGCGGATTCCATTCAAGACTTTCGGATACGTCCAAATTGGCAATCGAAAAGTAATCGTAATCCCGGATCTCCTTTGCGATACGGTCCAGATTGGCATCACGTTCCTGCGAAGAAAACTTGATCATCTCGCGATGCGTGTAGACTCCGGTCGAAACGTGGATATACTCCGGATATTTTTGCAGTACCCACTTGATCTTCTCAAGCGGTATGTACGGAAGACGTTCCTGAAGCTGTGCGTACGATAAGACAGGATCCTGAAAAAAGCAGTCGCGAACGATCTGCTCAAGCGTCAGATCCTTTTCAAATAGAATACACTCCGAATAAATGTACGATTTTTGACTGACTGACTGACTG
>JAGBAA010000021.1 GCA_017939795.1 Thermoguttaceae bacterium | reverse complement strand
TTGTTGATCGGCGATACAGCGCGACAGCGCGTTCGCCGGGAGTTCGTGTTGGTTTCAGAAATGGCGACCTTTAAAAAGTCCCCATGTTCCGTCTCGGCGAAAGGCCTGACGGCCTGTATCGCCGTAAGTAAAAGCGGTGAAAGTGCGCAAGCGCACTGTATCACCGCACTCCAAAAGACTTGTGTGTATGGAGTGCGGCAATACAGTTACGTTAGTAACGTTTGCCGCTTTGTTGATCGGCGATACAGCGCGACAGCGCGTTCGCCGGGAGTTGACGTTTTGCGTTAGCCCTTCGGCCGGATTTTAAGTTTTTTTCCACTTCCACGCGGCAAATGCACATACGTGCTGTATTGCCGCTGCCCAAAAGCGGTGAAAGTGCGCAGGCGCACTGTATCACCGCACTCCAAAGGAGAAAGGTGCGTTTATGAAATTTGATTTTGTCGTCGGGAATCCGCCGTATCAGGAGGAAACGATCGGTGAGAATAAGTCGTTCGCCCCGCCGGTTTATCATCTTTTTCTGGAGGAAGCGTTTAAAATCGGGGAAAAAGTCGAGATGATCCATCCCGCAAGATTCCTCTTTAATGCCGGGTCTACGCCGAAAGCATGGAACGAAAAAATGCTTAATGACCCGCATTTTAAAGTGCTCGAATACGAACAAAACAGTAATAAAATCTTTAACGGTACAGAAATCAAGGGGGGGGGTGGTTGTTTCCTATTGGGATAGCTCAAGGACGTTTGAGCCGATCAAAATCTTTACGCCGTTCTCTGAATTAAATAGTATCTTGAAAAAAGCCGGACCAGCTAGTGAGGCGGATTCTCTAGTACATATAATGTATAATCAGGTGAACTTTAATTTAGAAAAATTGTATGAAGAATATCCAGAATTTAAGAACATTTTAGGAAGTAATGGTAAGGATCGGCGTTTTGAAAAAAATATTTTTGCAAAAATTCCTTTATTTACGATTGAAAAAATAAATAGTGATGATATTCGTGTACTTGGTGTTATTCATAATAAACGACAATGGAGATATTTCCCTGTTCGGTTTGTTGAGGTAACTCATGAGAATTTGTGGAAATTTAAAATCTTAATTCCTAGAAGTAATGGATCTGGTGTTCTGGGAGAAGTGTTATCTTCACCTTTAGTTGGGGAAACTTCAGTTGGATATACACGAACTTTTATTACCGTTGGTAGTTTTGATTTCAAAGAAGAAGCGGAAGCTGCGTTAAAATATGTAAAATCAAAATTTGCTAGAACGATGCTTTCTTTTTTAAAAATTACTCAGGATAATCCAATTGATACCTGGCGATTTGTCCCTCTTCAGGACTTTACCGCGTCGTCGGACATTGACTGGAGTGTATCGGTTCGGGAAGTGGACCGTCAGCTTTACGCGAAGTATGGTTTGACGCAGGAGGAGATCGATTTTATTGAAACGCACGTGAAGGAGATGGAATGATGAGGATCGAGGATAGGATACGAACGTTTCAGTGTGCCGTGCCGATGATCTACGCCTACACGACTCCGGAGATCCGGCGTCATGATGGGTGGACGAAGATCGGATACACGGAGCAGGATGTTGAGAAGCGGATCCGTCAGCAGACGCAGACGGCAGACGTGATTTTTGAGAAACAATGGCAGGGAACGGCAATTTTCGACGACGGAAGCGGAGACTCGTTTCGGGACACGGATTTTCATGCTTATTTGCGCAAGACCGGCACGGAACAGCAGGATGGAACGGAGTGGTTCCGGATCTCCGGGCCGGATTCGCAGGCGCGGTTTTATGATTTCAGGGGAAATCGCGGTATCCTGGCGAGCGTGCAGGAGCCGGATCCATACACCCTGCGGGCAGAGCAGGCCGAGGCGGTCCGAAAGACGGCGGCGTATTTGGAGAGACATCCGGCAGGAGGAGAGTTTCTCTGGAACGCGAAACCGCGGTTTGGGAAGACGCTGGCGGTTTATGATCTGATCCGGAAGATCGGGGCGGAAAACGTTCTGATCGTGACGAATCGGCCGGCGATCGCTAATTCATGGTATTCGGACTACGAGAAGTTTTTGGGAACGCAGTCGGGGTACCGATTCGTGAGCGAGACGGAATCCCTGAAAGGCAGACCGCTCGTCCGAAGCCGTGAGGAGTACCTTGCGGAACGATACTCAAAGCATGGGGACTTTCAATGTATCCGGTTCGTGAGTCTCCAGGACCTGAAAGGGTCTGTGTATTTTGGCGGCACATACGACAAACTGGAGGATATAAAAAATGCCTGCTTTGACATTCTGGTCATCGACGAAGCGCACGAAGGGATCGATACGCTGAAAACCGACGTTGCGTTTGAGAAGATCCGGCGTGATTTCACGCTTCACCTTTCCGGCACGCCGTTTCGGGCACTCGCGAATGAGAAGTTTCCTGACGAGGCGGTCTTTCATTGGACATACGCGGACGAACAGCGCGCGAAACAGGCGTGGGATCCGTCCGTCGGAACGAATCCGTATGAGACGCTTCCGCAGCTGAATCTTTTTACGTACCAGATGTCGGAGATCATCCAGGAGGAGGTAAAACGCGGCATTGAGCTGGACGGCGAGACGGCGGAGTACGCGTTTGATCTGAACGAGTTCTTTTCGGTGAGGAGTGACGGAAAATTCCAGCACGAGAGTTCGGTAGACCGGTTTCTTGACGCGCTCACGACGCAGGAAAAGTACCCGTTTTCCACGCCGGAACTGCGGGACAGGCTGAAACATACGTTTTGGTTCCTGAATCGCGTGGAGAGCGCGAAGACACTGGCGAAGAAACTGCGGGAACATCCGGTCTTCCATGAGTATGAGATCGTTTTGGCGGCAGGAGACGGAAAACTGGGCAATACTCCGCTTGAAACGCAGAAGTCGTTCGACCGGGTGAAAAAGGCGATCCGGGAGCATGAAAAGACCATTACGCTTTCCGTCGGTCAGCTCACGACCGGCGTCACGATCCCGGAGTGGTCGGGCGTGCTGATGCTCTGCGCTCTGAAAAGTCCGGCACTTTATTTTCAGGCGGCGTTTCGCGCGCAGAATCCGTGTCTTTTCCTGGGGAAAAACGGCGAGTTTTTCAGGAAAGAGAACGCGTATGTTTTTGATTTCGACCCGGCACGGACTCTGGGGATCTTCGAGACATTCGCGAATGACCTTTCCGCGGGAACTTCCGGAGGACATGGAGATTCCGAGACGCGAAAAGCGAATGTTCGCGAACTTTTGAACTTCTTTCCGGTCATTGGCGAGGACGAAAACGGCACGATGATCGAGCTGGACGCGGAAAAGGTCCTCTCCATTCCCAGAAAGATCCGGTCTTTGGAAGTCGTTCGGCGCGGATTCATGTGCGACCTGCTTTTCCAGAATATCCACCACGTTTTTCAGGCTCCCCCGGAAGTGCTGGAGATCATTTCGTCTTTTACTCCGTGTCGGGAAAAGGAGACGAAAGAGGCAATCACGCCACCGTCGGCAGGTGAACTTTCCCTGAACGAAAGGGGAGAGGTGGAGGTTCCCGGTGACGTGGTCATCGGGCTTGCCGGCGAGCTTTTCGGAGAGAAGATCTTCCGCAGTACGGCAGGTGATCTCGCGAAGGAACTGGAGAAGATCGAGCCGGGTGTGCTTCACGAAAAGGAAGGGGCGGACCGTCTGAAAAAGACCTTCCAAAATACGGTCGTTACGCCGATCCTTGAGGCTGTCGGAGAGGCTTACGGCAAGGAAATGCGTCCTTCCGACCGAAAACAGCTGGAACGGAAACTGAAAGAGGATTCCGAACGGTTCGTCGAAAAGAAACTTGTGGAACGGAAGATCGAGCAGGGGATCCTTGAATCCGAATTTCAAAAACAGATGAATGAGGCACAGGAAGATCCGCAGAAAGAAAAAACGGCCCGGGAACTTTTTCAGGAAAAGGTTGCGGAAGCGAATCGGAATTTTCAGAAGGAATTGGCGCGTGAGGCGGAAGAGCAGATCCAGACTTTTGCGCAGGATGCCATTCAGACGATGGAAACCAAAAAACGGGAACGGAAGAAGGAAGAGATCGAAGTTTCGATCCGTGACCGTTTGCGCGGCTTTACCCGGACGATCCCGTCTTTTTTGATGGCGTACGGCACGGACGGCGTAACGCTGGCGACGTTTGATTCGATCATTCCCGATGAGGTTTTTCGGGAAGTGACGAGTATTTCGCTTGAGCAGTTCCGTTTTCTCCGCGACGGCGGGAAGTATACGGATCCGGAAACAGGAGAAGAGAAATTTTTTTCGGGAAAACTGTTTGAGCCAACGGTTTTTAACGATTCTGTTCGGGAATTCATGCGTCTTCGGAAGGAGCTTGCGAATTACTTTGATGAAGAAAACGAAAAAGATATTTTCGACTATATTCCGCCGCAGAAGACGAATCAGATCTTCACCCCGAAACGGATCGTAAAACAGATGGCGGATCTTCTGGAAACGGAAGAGCCGGGCTGCTTTGACGATCCGGAGAAAACGTTCATCGATCCGTATATGAAATCAGGGCTTTTCATTTCGGAGATCGTGAAACGTCTTTACAGAAGTTCCCGGATGCGGGAAATTTTTCCGGACAGCCATGCCCGGCTCGTACACATTTTCGAGAAACAGGTTTACGGACTTGCGCCGACGGAGATCATTTACCGGATCGCGGTTAATTTTCTTCTTGGACCGGACGGGGATCTGCCTGTATTTCAGCATCATTTTAAACAGGCGGATGCCTTGAAAGCCGCAAAGGAAAATAGCCTGCCAAAGCTGCTCGACGAACTGTATGGAGAGGAGGAAATTTAATTTCAAGCCCCCCCCTTGTGTTTCGGGACAGATGTGGTAAAATACAGGTTGATAGACTGAATTCATTTCGGCACGGTGAGTGATCATCGGCGGCGGAGTGGGTCAGATGGAATAAATTCAGGAGAAAATCATTATGTCGCAGCACGTATTTTACGCAGAAGTCCATAATGTGCCCGGTGTCCTTTCGCATATCTCCGGTATGTTCTCGGCACGCGGATTTAACATTAAGAGCCTGACGGTCGGCGAGACGGACGATCCGGAGCGTTCGCGCATGACGGTCGTCGTGGCCGGCGATGATCACACGATGGATCAGGTACGCAAGCAGCTTGAAAAGATCGTGACGGTCGTGAAGGCGGTGGACATCAGCGAGCAGGATTACGTGGAACGCGACCTTGCGCTCATCAAGGTCCAGGCGGACTCGGCGAAGCGGATGGAGATCCACGAGCTGGTCAACATCTTCCGTGCGAAGATCGTGGACGTTGCTCAGGGGTCCATTATGATCGAACTCTCCGGTAAAGAGAACAAAATTGATGCTTTTATTGAACTGATGCGTCCTTTTGGCATTTTGGAGTTGGCGCGGTCCGGTCGGATCGCCATGACAAGAGGAAATTAGGTTCAGGAGGAATACTCAATGGCTGCTAAAATGTACTACGAAAATGATGCTGATCTTTCCCTTTTGAACGGCAAAACCGTCGCCATTCTTGGTTACGGCAGCCAGGGCCATGGTCATGCGCAGAACCTCCGCGACAACGGCGTCAATGTCATCGTCGCTGAACTTCCCGGAACCGCCAACTACGATCTGGCTGTTTCCCACGGATTCCAGCCGATGAGCATTCCGGAAGCCGTCGCGCAGGCCGACATGATCACGATCCTGCTTCCCGACGAACTCCAGGGCAAGATCTTCGCCGAACTTATCCGTCCGAACCTGAAACCGGGCGCGATCCTCGTCGCTTCCCACGGCTTCAACGTTCATTTCGGTCAGTTCGACGTTCCGAAAGACAACAAATTCATCATGATCGCGCCGAAAGGCCCGGGTCACCTCGTTCGCGCTGAGTTCGTGAAGGGTGCCGGCGTTCCGTGCCTCATCGCTCTTGGTGAAGGTGCCGGCGAAACCGAAAAAGCCATGGGTCTGGCCTACGCCAAAGGTATCGGCGGCACCCGCGCGGGCGTCATCGAAACCACGTTCGCGGAAGAGACCGAAACCGACCTCTTCGGTGAACAGGTCGTGCTTTGCGGCGGTCTGTCCGCTCTGATCAAGGCTGGTTTCGAGACCCTCGTCGAAGCCGGTTACCAGCCCGAAATGGCTTACTTCGAATGCGTCCATGAAGTGAAACTGATCGTCGACCTGATCTACCAGGGCGGTCTGAGCTACATGCGCTACAGCATTTCCAACACCGCGGAATACGGCGACTACATGATCGGCAACCGTCTGATCACGGCCGAAACGAAGAAGGAAATGAAGAAGGTCCTCGAAGAGATCCAGAACGGCACGTTCGCCCGCAACTGGCTGCTTGAGAACCAGGTCAAGGCTCCGAACTTCAAGGCGATCCGCCGCACCGAAGCCAACCATCAGGTCGAAGTCACCGGCCGCAAACTGCGCAAGCTCATGAGCTGGATCGACGCGAAAGAAGTCTGATCGAGTTCCATTCGATCCACTGACTGAACAATAAAAAAACGGAGTGTGGGATCCCATGCTCCGTTTTTTTTGTGAGATGGATCTTGAAAATGGAGGAATCGGGATTCTCGGTGAAAAAAGAGGTTCCTCCGGCAACTGCGTCCAGTTTTGCCACTGAAAACACAGAAAATGCACTGAGGAACACGGAAGGGGGAGCGTACGGACGCAAATTTCACGGAGAGTATGAAAAGACAGAAAAATGGTTCTTTCCCAACCAGCTGTGAATTTGGTGTTGAAAATTTCCATTTGGTGTGTCTCTGTGTCTCTGCTGTATTTTCAGTGATAGAAATCGCGATGTGGGTTGGAGAGAATTTTCGGAAGAGTCTTTTTCAGGGGCTTGCAATTTTCCTGAAAGTATGGTATAAAATGGTTTAGAAATGGTGATGTTGATGGAATTTTAAGGCCATTTCTGCTTTTCATGGACGCAGGATTCCGAATCAGAAAGAACCCCATGACGATTTCCCTAAAATCCTTCATTTTCAGCTGTATTTTTGCCATTTTTGTCTGCATTTTCGCGAACGCGGCGGAGTATTCCAACCCGGTGGAGGTCGTGGATGGAATGGGGAGAGCGTTTCCAAAGAGTGCGGCAGATCCGTGCGTCGTGAGGGCGGAGGACGGGACGCTGTATTGTTTCGTGACCGGGCGAAGGGTGTTTCGCAGTGAGGACGGCTGCCGGTGGGTGGTCGATCCGAAACCGGTCATTCCAAAGCCGGCGTGGGGAAATGCGTACTATGGCAAACCGATCAAAGCGGAGGTCTGGGCACCGGACGTCTGCAAGGTGAATGGGAAGTGGATCTACTATTACTCGCTCAGCGGGTGGGGGATGCCGTGCGGGATCGGATACGCTGTCGCGGATGAGATCGGCGGTCCATACCAGGACATGGGCCCGATGTTCACTTGCCGCGAGATCGGGATCGAGAACTGTATCGATCCGCAGGTCATCGTCGAGGACGACGGTACGGTCTTCATGGTGATGGGGTCTTTTCGCGGACTTTACCTGATCGAGCTGACTTCCGACGGTCTGGCCTGCCGAAACGGGACCGCGTATCAGAAGGCGCACAAAACGCTCATCGCCGGTTATCCTGGACCGTGGGACGGCGCGACGTATGAAGGGAGCTGGATCCTGAAAAAAGACGGTTTCTACTACTATTTCGGCAGTGTCGGCACGTGCTGTCAGGGGCGTGAGTCGACGTATCATGTCCGCGTCGCGCGCTCCAAAGACATTCGGGGGCCCTACTGCGGCAAAGACGGCATCCCGCTGACCGAGGCCGGACACGGTAAAACCTACGGCGAGCTGGTCGTTCATGCCGGCGATTCTCCGACGAAGCAGGTCTTTGGTCCCGGACACAATTCGGTACTCTGCGACGATGCGGGAGAATATTGGCTCTGCTACCATGCGTACACGGAGCTGGACGCCTGCCGAACGCGCCATTTTTTCCTTGACCGCCTTCTCTGGGACGAGGACGGGTTTCCGTACGTGAAAGACCGCCTCCCCTCCTTTCAGGAAACGCTTCCAGGGCCAGTCCTAAAAAAATGAAACAGGATCCGGCATCCCAAAAGTTTTGGTTTATCCGGCAGCTGAGTGCCAATTTTACCGCGGTATCCACAGAAAGCTTACAGAAAAACACGGATCTTGGTTTAAAAACACGAAAAACGGATCGCACGAATATTTTAAAATTTCATTTTGGTCTTTTCGCATTTCCTGGGAATTTTGTGTCAGGGATCTCTCCCTTTTTTCAGCATGTTTCTGCGGTCCTACTGGGCGTTCTGTGGTGAGATCGGATCTGGTTTGGTACGTACTTGCCGGAAGTTCCGAAAAAGAAAACCTGCCGAAGGATAAGTTTTCGGCAGGTGCTTAGGGGATCGAATGAAACCACAGACATTATTTTTTCGTTCGTTCCATCAGTATTTTGAGAAAATCGCTCTCACCGGCGGCGGGTATTTCCGGCGTATTTCCGGAACCGGTCGTCATGCCGGCGTTGGGGGAGATCTTCCACGGTTCAGCCGGGCACTCGATCTGATTGTTGAAAAAGGAACCGCCTGCCTCTGCTTCGAGCAGGACCCCGTATTTAGGCGAGATGATCGTACAGTTTTGAAGGTTTACCCGGCTTTTGCCATGAACGCCGACTGCGGTGCCGTTCTGAGGATCCCGAGCTTCGATCCTGCATTCGGACAGATGTCCCGTCCCGCCCTGCGTCGCCGCGATCCCGCCGAGCTGGCCCTGGATCTCGCATTTTTCGAGCCGGCAGTGTCCCTCTGTTCCGCAGCCTACCGGATACATGCGTGAATAGAGTCTGCAGCCGGTCAATTTCACGCTTCCAGAGGACATACAGCCGACCGCGACCCACCCGCCTTCGATATGGCAGTCCTCAAAGAAGAGAGCACCGTCCCGGTCTGCGAGGACATTTTCACGATTCGTACTATGGATCTTGCATCCGCGAAAGATCCCCTGTCCCTGACTGCTGGCCCAGATCGCCAGATTATTGCCGGCAATGATGGTACAGTCGATAAACTGCGGGTTAGCCGGTCCTGTCGTGTGGACACAATAATTGTTGTTTCGATAGATCTTGCACGATACGAATTTCGCTCCGCGGGAAAGTGCCCCGCCGCCGTACACCCGCACGCCGGTAAGCCCGCAGTCCACGATCTGACAGCGTTCGAAAAGGGATTCGGCTTCCTCAAGTGTCTCCAAATGCAGACCTCTTGCCTCAATGTCGACTCCGATCCCGTTTTTCGCGGAAATCAGACAGTCCGAGAATCTCGGCGTACCGTAAGTGACCCAGATAAGGGAGTCTTTGCCGGTACTCACAAACGAGATCTGCTCAAAGACCGATTTTCCATTCGAGATATTCAGTACCTGGTCGCACTCGCTGCGGACGACGACCTGATCCATCGCTTCGCCGCGGAACGTGACGCTTTTTTCGATGGTGAGAGTCTCATCGATCGTATGCTCACCGGCTTTCAGCAGGATCACATCGCCATTTTTCGCTTTCTCATATGCCTCGGCAAACGTGGGAACATCGTCCGGCACCGTAATGATTATTTGACCGCATACGGAATTTACCCCAAAAATCAGCGGTAAAATAAACCATCCCCAGAAAAATTTATCTCTAACCATGCCAACTCCTTTCAATCTGTTTTTGGGGGTTTATCCTGCAATGTCGGTGATGATCCTACGGCAACCTCAAAAACCTTATTTGCAGACAGAGATGAGATTATATCATGGGGAAAATATCTTGTCAAGGCATCTTGGGGGAGGCTCCTGACGGTGTAACAAACGTTATCACGCCCCCAAACCGTGACGTTTTTTGATTGCGTAACAAGCGTTATCACACTCCCAAACCGCGACGTTCCCCGACGGTGTAACAAACGTTATCACGTTCCCAAACCGTGACACTTCCCGACGGTGTAACAAGCGTTGTTACGCTCCCAAACCGTAATATTTTTCACAGCGTAACAAGTGTAGTCACGCCCCCAAACCGCGAGGTTTTTTGATTGCGTAACAAGCGTTATCACACTCCCAAACCGTGACGTTTTTTGATGGTGTAACAAACGTTATCACGCTCTCAAACCGTGACGTTTTTTGATTGCGTAGTAAGTGTTATCACACTCTCAAACCGCGACGTTTTTTGATGGTGTAATAAGTGTTGTCACACTTTCAAACCGTGACGTTTTTAGCGTTATCACACTCCCAAACCGTGACGTTTTTTGATGGCGTAACAGGCGTTATCACTCTCGAAAACCGCGACGTTCTTTGGTGGTGTAACAAACGTTATTACGCTCCCAAACTACGAGGTTTCCCGATGGTGTAACAAGCGTTGTCACACTCTCAAACCGTGATGTTTCTCGACTACGTAACAAGCGTTATTACACTCCCAAACCGCGAGGTTTCCTGACGGCGTAACAGGCGTTATCACACTCGAAAATCGCGTCGTTTCCCGACGGTGTAACAAGCGTTGTCACGCTCCCAAACCGTGATGCTTTTTGAGTGCGTAACAAACGTTATCACACTCTCAAACCGCGACGTTCCCTGACGGCGTAACAAACGTTATCACGCCCCCAAATCGTGACGTTTCCCGAGGGCGTAACATGTGTTATCACGTCCCCAAACCGTGACGTTTCCCGACGGTGTAACAAGCGTTATCACGCCCCCAAACCGTGACGTTTTTTGACGGCGTAACAAGTGTTGTCACACTCCCAAACCGTGACGTTCTTTGACGGCGTAACAGGCGTTATTACACTCTCAAACCGCGACGTTTTTTGATGGTGTAACAAGCGTTATCTCGCTCTCAAACCGCGAGGTTTCCTGACGGCGTAGCAAGTGTTATCACGCTCTCAAACTGCGACGTTTTTCGACGGTGTAACAAGTGTTATCACACTCCCAAACCGCGAGGTTTCCTGACGGTGTAACAGGTGTTATTACACTCCCAAACCGCGACATTCCCGACGGTGTAACAAGCGTTGTCACACTCTCAAACCGTGACGTTTTTTGACGGCGTAACAGGCGTTATCACTCTCCCAAACCGCGACGTTTTTTGATTGCGTAACAGGCGTTATCACTCTCGAAAACCGCGACGTTCCCTGACGGCGTAATAAGCGTTATCTCGCTCCCAAACCACGACGTTTTTTGATTGCGTAGTAAGTGTTATCACACTCCCAAACCGTGATGTTTCTCGAAGGTGTGACAAGCGTTGTCTCACTCTCAAATCGTGACGTTCCCTGACGGCGTAACAAGCGTTGTCACACTCCCAAACCGTGAGGTTTTTTGATGGCGTAACAAGCGTTATCTCACTCCCAAACCGTGACGTTTTTTGATTGCGTAACAAACGTTATCACTCTCGAAAACCGCGACATTCTCGAAGGTGTGACAAGCGTTATCTCGCTCCCAAACCGTGACGTTTTTTGATTGCATAGCAAGTGTTATCACGCTCCTAAACCGTGACGTTTCTCGACGGTGTAACAAGCGTTGTCACGCTCCCAAACCGCGACGTTCTTTGATGGTGTAACAAACGTTATCACGCTCCCAAACCGCGACATTCCCGACGGTGTAACAAGCGTTATCACACTCAAAACCGTGACGTTCTTTGATTGCGTAACAAGCGTTGTCACTCTCGAAAACCGTGAGGTTTCTTGACGGCGTAACAAGCGTTATCGCGCTCAAAACCGTGACGTTTTTTGATTGCGTAACAAGCGTTGTCACGCTCTCAAACCGTGACATTCCCGACGGTGTAACAAACGTTATCACGCTCTCAAACCGCGACGTTTTTTGACGGCGTAACAAGCGTTGTCACGTTCCCAAACCGTGACGTTTTTTGACGGCGTAACATGTGTTATCACACTCCCAAACCGTGACGTTTTTTGACGGTGTAATAAACGTTGTCACACTCCCAAACCGCGACGTTTTCCGACGGTGTAACAAACGTTATCACGCCCCCAAACCATGACGTTTTTTGACGGCGTAACAGGCGTTATCACGCTCCCAAACCGCGACGTTTTCCGACGGTGTAACAAACGTTATCACGCTCAAAACCGTGACGTTTCCCGACGGCGTAATAAGCGTTGTCACGCTCGAAAACTGTGACGTTTTTGACAACGTAACAATCATTATCACACTCCCAAACCGCGAGGTTTCTTGACGGCGTAACAAGCGTTATCTCGCTCCCAAACCGCGACGTTTCCCGACGGTGTAACAAGTGTTGTCACACTTCCAAACCGTGACGTTTTTCGATGGCGTAGCAAGTGTTATCACACTCCCAAACCGCGACGTTTTTTGATGGTGTAAGAAGTGTTGTCACGCCCCCAAACCGTGACGTTTTTTGATGGCGTAACAAGCGTTATCACGCTCAAAAACCGCGACGTTTCTTCACGGCGTAAGAAGTGTTGTTACTCTCGAAAACCGCGACATTCCCGATGGTGTAACAAACGTTATCACGCCCTCAAACCGCGACGTTCTTCGACGATGTAACAAGCGTTGTTACACTCCCAAACCGTGACGTTTTCCGATGGTGTAACAAACGTTATCACGTTCCCAAACCGTGACGTTTCCCGACGGTGTAATGAGTGTTGTTACACTCTCAAACCGCGACGTTTTTTGATTGCGTAACAAGTGTTGTCACTCTCGAAAACCGTGACGTTTTTTGATTGCGTAACAAACGTTATCACGCTCCCAAACCGTGACGTTTTCCGATGGTGTAACAAACGTTATCACGCTCCCAAACCGCGACATTCCCGACGGTGTAACAAGCGTTATCACACTCCCAAACCGCGACGTTTTTTGACGGCGTAACAAACGTTATCACGCTCAAAAACCGTGTGTTTCTCGAAGGTGTGACAAGCGTTATCACGTTCCCAAACCGTGACGTTTTTTGATGGCGTAACAAGCGTTATCACACTCTCAAACCGCGAGGTTTCCTGACGGTGTAACAAGTGTTATCACGCTTAAAAACCGTGATGTTTCTCGACTGCGTAACAAGCGTTATCTCGCACAAAACCGTGACGTTTTCCGATGGTGTAAACCGTGTCCCACGAGACCTGGTAAGATCGGGGAGCGGCCTGACAGTCATTCCCTGAAGCAGGTCGCGGTAAGCCTCTCAAAATAGCGGGTATGACGCACATTTGACGTGCGGGTCGGCACGCCGGTGAAAATCGTATTTTCGTTCCCTTCCTGCGAACGTTTCGGCTTCCGCAGCCGACGTATTTGAACTCCTCCGGATGCCTCCCCAAAATATTCAAAGATAAAAAGGTCTTTTTTCATTGAAATTTTTCGGAGAGAGTCCTTGCGGATCCCTTGAATATGTTATAAAATAGCAGTAGATATGGTTCCTCCGATAGGGTTTTTGTTTTGATTTTTCTATTTGATCAGATACCATGTTTTTTTTCAATTACCCCAGGTACGCTGTTGCCGGATGAACCAGACAGTGTATGTTGGCCGGATGGAGCAGGAGTGCGTCGTTATGAAAAAGTATTTATTCCCTGTTGTTTTTATCCTTTTTTTGCTTATTCGTACCGTGTCTGCAAATGATGGGATCGTGCATTGGGGAACGCCAGCGTGGGATGAAAAGATCGAGTCCTTTGAAATTTCACCCCGGGAAGCAGAGAAGTATCTCTTTTGCCGGATACACTCGGAAGTGGATTCGATCGAAAAATATCAGCCGATTAGAGCCCCCGTCGCCTTGTGGTTCATTGATGGGGAAGAGTACTTTTTTGCCTGGGCATCATCGGTACTCTATCCGAAAAAATGGGGGCTGGTGGGCATCGGAGTGAATGGACATACCGGTGAGGTGCGATTTGTCCGTAAACCAGAGGTCCGACATATCCGTAAGCCGACCGATCAGGACCCGGAAATATGCATCGGCGGATTTTTTCCATATCCGCCTGAGGCTTTTGCTTTTGTTCGTTTCTCCAAAAAAGAAGTGTATCAGCTTCTTAAGAAAGTATTCCCGGAAGCCTCCAAAGAAGAGTTGAAAAAATGTGTGCTCGAAGAGTGGAAGTATATTGAGGAAAATCGCAAATTCATCAAAGAAACTTTGAAAACGATGAAGGAGATCAAAAAATGGAGCATCGAACCGTGAACTCCCAACCGTGACGGTTTGTTGAAATGGGGTATACTTTGCAGGTCAGTTTGAAGACAATATGCGCAGGTAACTGACGATGTTTTGAAACAAATGGCGTATCCACAATGAAAATTTGGGGGAAGGACCCATAGTCACTGCGCTGCGGGTCATTTTTCGGGTCAGCACCGGGGAAAAGACCGGGGAATAAAGTAAAATCAAACAGTGTAAAATAATGTAAATAAAAAAACGAGAAATTTACAAAATGCCTTAAAACAGGGCGTTTGGCACGTTTTAGCAAGAAAAAAATTAAGGCAGGTCTAATTAAAAAACCTGCCTTAGTACCCCGTGTAGGAATACGCCAACCCCGCAAAATACGGCATTTAATAATGATGCGGGGGCAATTCGGGGGGCGATTCAGGAAATTCTGGAAAAGGTGAGATTTTTAGAAGATTTTATTCCCAACATATCATGAAATTTCCCTTTACCGCCATTTAGCGTTACTGAAATAACTGCCGGAAAAACCGCCCTTCCCTAAAATTTTAAGTGGAATCGGTATATAAACATAGTATGAGACCAATTATATCCCGATTTGATTTTTATGTCTAGGTGAGGTTTATTATGATAAGATAAAAAATAAAAAGGCGTTCTCGAAGAATGAATCTACGAAAACGCCAGTCATATCCGACTTCTGCGACATGGGGGTATCTTGCTTTCTCAATTCCTCGCAATCGACAGAAGCCTGTAGATACTTGTCGGCTGAACTTTATTTCTTACAATATGCACAAATTTCCTTTATTACGTATTTTTAACAAATGGAGATTTAATACAACCGTATGCACAGTCGTCTTCCGTTTCACAGTAAATATATTTAATTGGACGATATTTATCATATAAAATATCCCGCGTAAAAACACGGTCAATGTTTGATTTAACCTGTAATAATTTTTCTTTTGTTGAACAGGTTAAAAGGAGTTTAAAATTCGTGGATTTATGCATATCGATTAACCGATTTATATCCGTAACGGGGGTGGTAAAATCAAAGTCAGGGTCAAAATTGTCTGTACTCCAATATTCCCCAGCTTCTATCATTGTTTGCAAAAAATACAACAAATCTGAAATCGATTTATTTAAAAGATATTCCGCATTTTTGACTCTAATAACAATTCTTTCCGGCGTAACCACAGGAGGAGTAACGTTATGGTTTTCTTCCCATGAAATATCGAAACACAAACAATCGTATAATGCGAAATAATTTTTTCCAAACCCCTCGAAAAATGGCATTTTTTGTTGAAACTCCGTCATTAACGAGGCGACATCCTGCATTTTGCGTCCATCAACGATACGGTAAAACAAATTATCGAGACTGTCTATCGACACGTTGTCGATTATATCACATGTGCATATTCCGATGTATATATCAGAAATGCCGCTCAACCAATTTTCAAATTTATTGTTTATTCCCATTATTGCACTCGAATCCATGTCATAAAATGATTCTGGTGAATAGTAGATACTCCCATCTGTACCGGTTATAATACGTTCCCCCTTTAATGTTCCTTTGGCATGCGTATTATTGGGCTAAAATTCGTTTTCCAAACATCAATTTCCATCGGCGTTTGCAACTTGTCAAGGTATAGCGACGCAATGACTTTAATGCCGTCCGCATCCTCAAATTCGATTGAAGACGCTTCCGCGCCAAAGGTTCTTTCCGTGGACGTTTCGGAAAAAAATAATTGCATACTCCCCATTCCTCCGTCATTCATCGACTTGACAAGAAGCGATGTTTCCCAATTTCTCGGCAAATAAACGTTGTTGGATTTACGGATAAGAGCCATAATCAAACTGCGTTCTGCTTCTGTTAGTTTACGAAACGGGATGAATTCGTCCGACATTGATTTCTCCATTAGGTAATTTATACGCAGTATATTGAATTTTTATTCCGTTGACTGTAATAGTTTGGTTAAACGGTTTACCCATTGGAATTTCATGAATCACAGTGTTCAAATGGGTTTCAACGGCAGATTGGACGGCTGAACGAGATAGTCCTATAGCATCTATATGCCGAAATGCATGGTATACCTGATTAGCGTCATTCCCGAATCGGATTGAATTATTTCCAAGTGGTTCGCACGCATTATGCACTAACACCCCGTCGTTGCCGACGTGATAAACGTGTTCGCCCCAGATTTCGAGGTTATAAACGGTTTCCGGTCCGGGGCGCGGGAGCTTTTGGGCGATTCGCGCGGTTTCACCACTATAAAGCAGAACTCGCTCGCCTTGATTAAGT
>JAGBAA010000003.1 GCA_017939795.1 Thermoguttaceae bacterium | reverse complement strand
GTCTGAGCGTCCGTCTGAGCGTCCGTCTGAGCGTCCGTCTGAGCGTCCGTCTGAGCGTCCGTCTGAGCGTCCGTCCGGGCGTCCGTCCGAGCGTCCGTCTGAACGTCCGTCTGAGCGTCCGTCTGAGCGTCCGTCTGAGCGTCCGTCCGGGCGTCCGTCCGGGCGTCCGTCCGGGCGTCCGTCTGAACGTCCGTCTGAACGTCCGTCTGAACGTCCGTCTGAGCGTCCGTCTGAACGGCAGTCAGCAAGACCGTCAAATCGGCATTTTGGACCGGGAAAAGCCCGTGCGATCCAGCCGTTGACTATTTGGTGTAGTCCGGATAGACGATCATATCGTAGCGCATCCACTCCATGAGCATAAGCAGGATGCCGACCATCACAAAAATGAACGCAAGCCAAACCATGACCTCATACGGCGTCGCTTCCGCAAGACGGCCAAAGAAGGACTTCGGTTTCTCTGCACCGTCTTCTTCTTCGCCGTCTTCCGATCCCGCATCCAGGGTCTCTGTATCCTCAATGCCGGAGCCGTCCGCTGCGAATTCTCCGTCCGCCGGGATCTCGTTCATCCCATCGCCATCCGAAGCCCCGGACCCGCCAGCTTCCTCCCCGTCAAACGAAGCCATGCCGTCCGGAAGTTCTTCTCCTTCGGCGTACTCGTACTCCACGCCGTCCTCGGGAACTTCTTCCTCTTCAACGTACTCGTACTCCACGCCGTCCTCGGGAACTTCTTCCTCTTCAACGTACTCGTACTCCACGCCGTCCTCGGGAACTTCTTCCTCCTCGACGTACTCGTACTCTACGCCGTCCTCGGGAACTTCTTCCTCCTCGACGTACTCGTACTCTACGCCGTCCTCAGAAACTTCTTCCTCTTCGACGTACTCGTACTCTACGCCTTCTTCCGGATCGTAAAACGTGGATTCTTCATTCAGTTTATCCTGAGACGCCTTCTCGAAATCAGCCATTGGACTCTCCGTACGGATTTGGATCTTCGTTTTGCAGACGGAAACCATTCCGCCGCAGTCATCTGCCGAAATCATCCTGCAGAAACTCACTCCGCTTTCAGACCGGAGGCCGCAGGCTCTCTTTCAGCTCAAATTCAATTTCTGTCCTCACAGTATACCCAAAATCGCAAAACATCAAACCGAAAAATGGGGATTCGTGCCAGACTTTTGAAAAATTTTCGAACTTTTCTTCCGAATGTGCGCATTATACACAAAATGCAGGTCGATGAAAAGAGCAAAATGCCGAATTTTGAGGAATTTTTTTCCTAAAAAAACTTTCTTTTGGCGGCTGGGGACTTTACATTTCGTCCCAATTATGCTAAACTGAAGAAATGGAAAGACCTTCCCGCACGTTCAGGTCCCCGGCCCCCCTCAAACCAACGTGTGCCCTCCAATTCCCAATTCAGCATTCCTCATAAAATTCAGGAGTTCCCCATGCATCGCCGTCAATTCCATCAGACGATCCTGCTTTCCTCTGCGTCCCTGGCTCTCGCCTTCAGCCCCCATTCCGTCTCCGTTTCCGCAGAGTCGGCCGTACAGGACACGGTTTCCGCTGCTTCGTGGTCTCCCGTTCTGAATAAAACAGAGATCCTCACCGAACGCAAGCTGGAATGGTTCACTCACGGCTCCAAACCGGACTGGAATGCCGCAGATCCGGGCCAGCGCGACACATTTGCGGTCCTTCACCCTAAAACCGGAGAACGGGCGGGACTCCCGCTTTACGTCGTCCTTCACTCTGCCGGACACAGCGTCCAGAGCTGCCTGGAATGCACGAAAACTAAAGGAAACCACGACATCTACCATGCGCCGGACGGTTTTTTCGCACTCTATGTGGACTGTGCCGCAAACCGGATCGACTGGTGGTGGGGCGGTCTGTCGGCTCATGAGACCGTAAACGGCGCAAACCGCGTCAAAGCCGGTCTGGAACTAACGCCGTGCGAGAAACGGATCATCGACACGGTGAAGTGGACCATCGCCAAATATCAGATCGATCCGGATCGCGTCTACCTCTGCGGTAATTCCATGGGAGGAAGTGGAACGCTGGGGATCGGTCTGCGGCACGGCGGCATTTTCGCGGCGATCAAAGCGAACGTCCCTGCCGGAGCGCAGCACGCCGCTCACCGAATGGGGTTCGTCGACGCAGAAGGAAAGGAACTTCCGCCCGACGCCGTCCCTGCCGGTCTCATTCCGGAACCGCCGGTCTGCATCGACTACTCCGGCACGAACGACGGATGGTCCAACGGGCATGAACTCCTTTTCTCCGGAATGAAACGGCACCGCTATCCGCTGATCGCATACTGGGGTGCGTTCGGGCACGCGAACAATACGGAGAAGATCTGCGAGGTCAACGACCTGATCGAGTCCTTTGACTGGCTTTCCATCCGCAAGAATGCCGCATACCCGGTCTTCACGAATGCGCAGAGCGACGATCCGGTCCCGTGGCCGGAACGCGAAAAATGCACGACCCCCGGACAGGTCAACGCCTGGTTCCGCTGGGAAAACGTGACGGACTCTCCGCGTGACTTCGAGATGGATCTCTGGCTCGTTTCCAATGAGGAACTCCGTTCAAAATTCTTCACGGTTCCTCAAAACACGACGGCAGACGTGACGCTCCGACGGCTCCAGGAGCTGAAGCTCACCCCGAACCAGACGGTCCGCTGGGAATTTGGAAGGCGCTCCGGGACGGCAAAAACCGACCAACGCGGAGTCCTTTCCATCCCGGATCTCACGCTGACGCAGCAGAAGACCCGCCTGAAGATCCGAGTGCAGTGATCCTGCCGTTTCCTCCCAGGAATGCCGCCGTGCAGCGAGACGGGGCGGTCTCTTCGGAAACCCCGAGTCCGTCCAAAACGGCACGTCTCCCTTCCCTAAAGGGAAGACTGCGAGCTGCTGCGGCAGGCGATGGAGTGGCCGCGACAGGCACGAACCCGTTCCCGTTGGCCGCTGGCGCAGTATCTGCGCCCTCAGCGAAAACTTTGCATCTTTGCGCGAAAAGGGGGATCCGCATGAGTTTCAAAATCAGCGCGGGTCTTTCTTTCGGCGCAGAGTCCGTCCCCAAACGCGCGTCCCTTTCCGTTTCAGTGCGTTTCCCTTCCGCCCGGATTCCCCATTCCGCCCGGATTTCCCTTCCGCCCGGATTTCCCTTCCGCCCGGATTTCCCTTCCCCCCGAATTCCCCATTCCAGCAAAGGATTCCATTCATGTTCCGCGATCCATTCCTTTTTCGGTCCATTTTTTCCGCGTTCTGCTTTTGCGCCATACTCAGCATCTGGTCTTCCCTTTGCGTTGGTGAGGTTTCGCAGACTGCTGGCGGAGCCGCATCCAGTCCGGCCGCCGCTTCAGATCGGGAGTCTGATTCCGGAACGGATCGCGTGCTCCCATGCTCCGAAACGTCGGCGGCGTCCCCGGTTCCGCTTTCGGTTTCCCCAAAAGTTCTTGCTGACTGGGAGATGCAGGAGCGCATGGCACTTCGATTCCTGGGATCCCGCGAATCCCTGAAAGCTCTGGTCGAAACTGCCGAAAAACTGAAACGGGATCTCTCGCTTCCAGAAAATTCCCCCCATTCTGCCGCGTTCCAGACGGCACTGAATGAGGCCGGGGAGTCGCTCCGACGTGAAGGTCTCGCGGAATTTTACCCGCAGAATTTTCGTTTCTCCGAGTCCCTCTTCTTCCACTCTACGCTCCCTCCGACGGCGGATCCGGAGAAGACGTTTCCGCGCGTCACGGCAAAACCCTCCGGAAAATACGATTTCCGTGCGATGTATCCGTATGCCGACGGCACGCTCTACCGGGAGACGTGGTGTCGGACGGGCCAAACCGTCACGTACCGTGTGGAAGGGATGGAAAAGTCGAAAAAGTACGTTCTGCGCCTCCTCTTCACGTCAGATTTCAAGCGGACTCAGCCGGTCCTCATCAACGGGGAGGAAGTTGACGTCGTGAACGTACCTGCCATGACCGCGTTTGAGCGATTCTATCCGCTGGAAGGTCTGACGGATGCCGAGATCGAGATCCGCCACACAACGGGCCCCAACGTCACGGTCGCGCAGGCGGACCTGCTGTGTGCGGAAATGCCTGCGGAGGAGAAAAAGGCGGAACTTTCTGACCGGCTGACCCGAAAACCGATCCCGCTTTTCCGCTCGGAGTGGATCCGGCTGCGGAATGCGATGCGGGAGGTCCTTTTTGCGCAGGAGGAACTGGATTTCGACGAACTTCTTTTCGTGAAGCGTCATTGGCCGCAGGGAAACCATCAGTGCGGACATCGTGTCGGCGAAAACCAGACTGCGGGCGCAGACCTCATGATTTTGAAGGGGCTTTCGCCGGATGGCGAGGTACGGGGACTCCTTCCGCCGGAACTCGCTGAAAAATGCGGGATCGGAAGACCGGACCTTTCTTTCGACGGGAAGAAGATCGTCTTTCCGCTCGCTTGGCCGAGGAATCCGCCGACGCGCTACCCGTGGGCCGGCGGTCACGCATTCTACGATCCGAGTGATCCGACCGACATGACGCACTACCATGGGGGCGCGACGCTTCCGTACGACGTTTTCGTCATCAACGCGGACGGAACGGGCCTGAAAAACCTGACGGATCTGCCCGACATTGAGGATTCCGAGCCGTGCTGGCTGCCGGACGGCCGGATCGTCTTCACATCGTGCCGCGGAGGGCGGGTCGTTCAGTGCGGCGACTGGTCTCCCGTTTTTGGACTTCACGTCATGAACGGCGACGGCTCGGACCCGCACCCGATCTCCCAGCCGCAGGACACGGAATTCTACCCCGCTCTGCTTGAGGACGGACGCATCCTGTTCACGCGCTGGGACTACGTCATGAAGCCGTACAATACGATGCAGGAGGTCTGGGCCGTGAACCCGGACGGGACCCGCTCGATGAAGATCTACGGCGACTGGTACAAATTCTCGCGCGGTCCGATCGCGATGCAGGAAGCCCGCCAGATTCCGGGTACTCGGAAACTCGCGGCCGTCGGATGCGCGCACCACAATTCCGGCGTCGGACCGCTTTTGACCGTTGATCTGAGCCTGAACCGTCTCGGTCCGGCCGGCATGAAGCTCCTGACGCCCGAGATCGCGTATCCGGAGATCCGCGGTATGGATGACGAACGCGAAGACCCGAACTTCAACGACCTGGAGCAGGCCCCGAAACAGGCGGGCTGGTTCACTTCTCCCTGGCCGCTTTCGGAAAAACTCTTCCTCTGCGTTTACTCGCCAGGAAGCGACAATCTGGACGATACGTACGGGATCTACCTCCTGACCGATTTCGGATTCAAGGAACTGATCTACCGCTTCGACGACACGTCGTGCTATTGCCCGATCCCGCTCAAGCCCCGTCCCAAACCGCCGGTCGCCGCCGACATGGAACGCCTTCCGGAAGGGACTCCCGGGACGCTGCTTCTTCAGGACGTCTACCGCGGTCTGGAAGGGATCCCGCGCGGGACGGTCAAGTGGCTTCGCGTCTGCGAGACCTACCCGAAATGCCGGCACACAAATCCTCATCGGGTCGGCCTTGGCGTTGATTCCGGGTGGGATATGCGGGGCGTACTTGGTTACGTGCCGGTCGCGGAGGATGGATCAGCCGCCTTTGAAGTCCCTTCGGACCGCATGATCTTCCTGGAAGCTCTGGATGAGGATTTTCTGGAAGTCCAGCGGATGCGGAACTACCTGACGCTCCGTCCGGGGGAAGTCCAGGGCTGCATCGGATGCCATGAAAGCCCGCTGGACGTATCGCCGGTCTCGCGCACGACGCTGGGACCGCGAGTTCCTGAAAAGCTCCAGCCGCCCCCCTACGGTGCCGGACCGATGCATTTCGAGCGGGTCATCCAGCCGATCCTTGACGCCAAATGCGTCTCATGCCATGACGGAACGCAAGCCGAAGCTCAGGTTTCTCTTCCGGATCTGCGCGGAGGCACGCGCGTCACGGCACCGGGGACCGATCGGGATGAGGGACCGCAGCATCTGGTCTCGACCTCCTTCCTCGCACTGGTGCCGAAACACGTCAGCTACTACCCGGTCAGTTCAAACCAGGGGAAGAAGACTTTCCAGCCTCCGCGAAGCGTCGGTTCTTTCACCAGTCCGCTGATGCACCGTCTGAAAGAAACGCAGTGCGGAAAAAAACTCGCGCCTGAAGAATGGCGTGCGTTCGCAGCATGGATCGACCTGAACGCCCCCTACTATGGGAGCTACGATGACGACTTCCTGACGCCGTAGATCTCCTGACGCCGTAGATCTCCTGACGCCGTGGATCTCCTGACGCCGTAGATCTCCTGACGCCGTAGATCTCCTGACGCCGTGGATCTCCTGACGCCGCAGATCTCCTGACGCCGCAGATCTCCTGACGCCGCAGATCTCCTGACGCCGCAGATCTCCTGACGCCGCAGATCTCCTGACGCCGCAGATCTCCTGACGCCGCAGATCTCCTGACGCCGTAGATCTCCTGACGCCGTGGATCTCCTGACGCCGTGGATCTCCTGACGCCGCGGATCTCCTGACGCCGCGGATCTCCTGACGCCGCGGATCGCAAGAAAACGCGCTCTTTTTCTCAGAAAGGCGGCTGAATGTGCCGAAGCCTCCGGGAAAAAGAGCGCGCTTCGCTCAGAACGCACTCAGACGTACTCAACTTCCATTTTCCGACCGTTCCTCGTATGCGTCCCTCGGCAGAAAGGCGCCCGACGCAAGATGAAAGACGCTGATGGCGGCGCACTCCGGGCAGATCCAGTACTTTTCCGGCTTCACGAGTGAATTTCCGACCGGAAGCCCGCAGGCCGTGCACTCGAGCCTGGGTTTCAGACGCCGAAACCGTTCCATCTGCCAGGCAGGGGCCGATTTTGCCGGGTCTCCTGCTTTTCCGGCCCGCGATTTGCGGTACTTCTGGCGAAACGTCTTCACGTCCTCCTTCGTGAACGGGTTTCGGATCCGGGCAGCCTCCTCTTCCGTCAGGAGTTTCCCGCGATAGAAAAAAAACGGCTTGCGGCACGTATCGCAAAAACGCCGCCGGGTGTACGTCAGGTGGACCGGTTCTCCGCAATGCGGGCAGAAAAGCTCTACGTCTCCCTCGCCGATCTCCTCGACCCGCTCGCCGATCTTCTGCGACGCCGACGCGGCCGTCTCGTTTTTCCCGCCGGGACGCAGTCCCAGAAAGTCCGAGTACGCATTTTGCCGCGGAGTTGGCCGGTTGAACATGATGTCTGCCTCCTGATGGATCCAAAAGAAATGCGCGAGTCTCCTGCCCTCGGAAATCGTTCCGCAAACCGGTTTCAGAGGCCATCTCCCGACCGGTACCCAAACGTTTTCCCAAACTCCTTTCGCGGGCGTCCGCCGTAATTCACGGTCCGTCCGCCGAAGTCAGTCCGCAGCAGTCCGCAGTCGAAAAGGGATCCCGTTTTTTTCTGCGTATCGATGCCCCGCAGAATTCGGAACGGCCAGGAACGTCAGTTTCGCGCACTCCTCAAATGCATCGTCCGCGATCTCCGTCACGCTTTCCGGGATCCGCAGTTCCCCAAGCTCCCTGCACCCGGAAAACGCCATTTCCCCAATGAAGGTGAGCGCGTCGGGAAGCTGGACCTGAGAAAGTGCCGTACACCCGGCAAACGATGCACTTTCGATCCGCATGACGCCAGGCGGGATCGCGATGTTCCGCAATGAAACACCGTCCTGAAACTGTCCTTCGCCAAGAAATTCCAGCGTTTCGGGAAGCGTCAGCTCTTCCAGCAGCGCGCAGTGCCAGAACGTACGTTCCTCCAAGCGGCGCAGTCCCGCAGGAAGCCGAACCGTACGGAGTGTCTCGCACTGGCTGAACGCAAAAGATCCGATCTCCGTCACGCTGTCGGGCAGGATCACCGACGTGAGTTTTTCATTGAGCGCAAAAGCCTCCATTTCGATCCGGGTCACGCCGTCCGGAATGACGCACTCCCCCGATTTCTGTACCGGGCAGCAAAGAAGCGACCGCATGTCGTGCGAGTAAAGGATCCCATCCACACTCCGAAAATGAGCGTTCCGCGCGTCGACCTGGATTTCTTCGAGCAGCCGGCACGCTCCAAACGCCGTCATGTCGATCTCCTCAACACTGGCAGGAAGTCGGCAAACTCCCGACTTTCCCTCTGGAAAACGGATGAATTTCCGGCCGTCACGGGAAAAAAGCAGGCCGTCGATACTCTGGAAATGCGGATTCTCTTCCGAAACGTGAATTTCCTCAAGCGCACTGCACCAGCTGAACGGATTGTGTCCCAGTTCCATCAGCCCGGCCGGCAGCGTGACGGAACGGAGCTTCCCGCAGGAATGAAATGCCGCATGCCCTAAATACGCCAGCCCGTCAGGAAACGTGACGGATCCCAGTTCACCGCATCCGAAAAACGCCGATTCATCAATGAAGACGAGGTTCTCCGGAAGCGTCAGGTTCCGCAGTCTTTCGCAGAACAGAAACGCAGAAGCCCCAATGTGCGTCAGCGTTCCCGGAAAAGAGATTTTTTCGAGAAACCCGCAAAATTCAAATGCGGAGTCCCCAATGTGCGTCACCCCCTCCGGAATGACGGCGTCCGGTCCCTCTCCCAGAAAACGCAGGATCCGGACCCGTTCTTCCGAGATCTCAAACTCAAAATTTCCCTGAAGTTCCGCTTCCAGCCGTCTGCGGACTTCCGAAGCCGAAAGCTTTGGATCCGTCATGGAATCTCCTTTTCCCCGCCAGACAAACCGGACTGACCCACCGAACGTTTTGCCTGCGGTACAATAAAACGGCGGCTTTTGCGCGATGCCGACTTTTGTGCGATGCCGACTTTTGTGCGGCGGCTTTTGTGGGGCGGCGGCTTTTGCGCGGCGGCGTCTGCGCGAAACTCCAACTCGGCAGAATGCCGGTTCAGCGGCTCAGCTCGATGATCGCCATGCTCGCTTCGTCGTTAGGATTCTGGAAAACTTTCTTTCCGCTGACCGTGTCGAGTGCGATCTGCCGACGGACGGAGTACCCTTTCTGGTCGCAGAAATGGTGGAAGTCCGCGAGGGTCAGGAAACGGACGTCTTTCGTGTTGAACCACGATTTCGCGCTATCGCAGCCGATCTCCGGCATCCGGCCGTCCTTGAAGAGGCGCGTGCGCCACGGAAGGTACGCGCTGTTCGGGAAACTCACGATAGCGAAACGCCCGACCCGCAGCATTTCCTCCAGAACGTACTCGACTTCCCGGATCGTCTGAAGCGTACAGGAAAGGACGACGTACTCGTACTGGCGGTCATGGAACGCTTTCAGCCCCTCATTGATGTCCTTCTGCACGACGTCCAGTCCGCGGGCCACGCATTTCTGGATGCACCTCTCGCTCAGCTCGATCCCCATCAGACGGCTTTTGCTGCTGCGCTGACGCAGACGTTTCAGAAGGTCGCCGTTCCCGCAGCCGAGGTCCAGAACGCTTGCGTGCTGCGGAATGAGTTCCAGGATGGACTCAAAGTCCAGACGTCCGTCATGGGAGCGTCCGAATCCGTCGTGCAGTCCAGTCGGTTCTCCGGTGCACTGGGGAACGCACGGCGTTTCGTGGCGGTCGGCGACAAAATGAATGCCGCGGTTCTGCTTTTGGACGGTAGCCTGCGAATCGTGCAGATGATTCAGGAAATGCTCGATCAGTCCGCCGTAGGTACTCAGCTGAAGCGGAAGCAGAAACGCATCGTGTCCCGCATCGCTCTGAATGTTGACGTAGCTCACCGCCTTCTTTCGCGAGATGAGCGCATCGACGATCTGCTCGGACTGGTACGGAGGCAGGAGCCAGTCGGAAGAGAAGCTCATGATGAGCCACTTGCATTTCGCAGTGTCCAGATTCTCCGCGATCTCCGGCACATTGTCGCCGAAATCCATGAAATCGCACGCATTCGTCAGCGTAATGTAGCTGTTCGCGTCGAAACGTTCATTGAATTTCGATCCCTGATGCGCGAGATACGAACCAACGGCAAATTCCGTCTCAAACTGCGTCTCGATCTTCCGCGCATTGCATCGGTCGGTCTCCACGTCGAATTTCCGGATCATCGATTCCCGCGACAGGTACGTGATGTGCCCGAGCATTCGCGCGATGGCCAGCCCGACGCTCGGTCCTTCCTCTTTCCCATAGTAGTCTCCGCCATGAAAATTCGGGTCGCTCGTGATGGCGTTTCGTCCCACGACGTCGAACGCGATCGCCTGGCTCGTCAGGCAGGGACTGGTCGCCAAAGTCACGGCACCCTGGACCATTTCCGGATACTGCGCCGCCCAGATCAGGCACATCATCCCGCCGACCGACCCGCCGACCACCGCGAGAAGGCGCGTGATGCCGAGATCGTCGAGAAGCATTTTCTGGAGCTTCACGTTGTCCTCCATCGTGACCTCCGGGAATGACGCACCGTACGGTCTCCCCGTTGCGGGATCGATCGAAGACGGCCCCGTGGTCCCGCGGCAGCTCCCCAGATTGTTCGTGCAGATGACGAAATACCGATTCGTGTCGATCGATTTTCCCGGTCCGATCAGAATGTCCCACCAGCCCGGAACGTCCTCCATATCGTGCCGCGCCACATGCGAGTCTCCCGTCAGTGCGTGACTCAGAAGGATCACGTTGTCGCGCGCCTCGTTCAGTTCGCCGTAGGTCTCAAAAAGGACCGTTACGTCCTGCAGAACGCCGCCGCGTTTGAGAGTAAACGGCCCCTCAAAGGTACGTGTCTGCGCGTAAGGAAGCTCAAATGCACCGCGTTGGGAATCGCTGCTTTCAAAAATGTCTGCCATGGGATCTCTTTCCTGAATTGCGTAAACTGATGCTTCCGTCTCGATCAAAAGGGAAGCCCTGCTCCTGAACGGTCCGTGGGACGCGTTTTCCGAACCGGCTCGGCTCCGATCGCGTCGCGCACACGGCACACGCTTTACTTTCGGAAGTACTCGCCGATCTTCGCGAGCTCGACCTCTTCCTGCGTCTTTTCCTGAAGGTCCTTCACCTGGCACACTCCGCGGGAAAGTTCATCGGCACCTGCAATGATCGCGTAACGGAAGCCCTTTCGGTCCGCGTACTGAAGCTGGGTCTTGAGTTTTTTCGGGTCGGGGTAGATCTCGACGCCGACGCCTTCCGCACGGATCGCCGCCGCGATCTTCAGATAGTCGGTCAGCTTCTCTGCGTCGAAGTACGGGATGAAGACCGGTGCCGCAGTCTTGACGTCCGAGAGCATTCCGAGCTGCTCCATCCCTGCGAGCAGACGGTCAAGGCCCAGCGACGCACCGATGCCCGGAAGCGGGTTTTTCATGAACATTCCGGTCAGATTATCGTAGCGGCCTCCCGAGCAGACGCTTCCGAAACCGGGAAGGTCATCGAGGAAGGTTTCCCAGATCGTTCCGGTGTAGTAGTCGAGGCCGCGGGCGATGGAAACGTCCAGCTTCAGGTTTTTGTCGGAGATCCCGACCGCTTCCGCCGCTGCGAGGACCTGACGCAGATCGGAAACGCCCTCCTCTCCCTTTTCGCTGCCGGCGGCCATTTCCGCGATCTGCTCAAGGATCTCCGCGTTGGTCCCGGTGAGCGTCGTGAGCTTCAGGACGGCATCCGCCTGTTCCGAAGTCAGTCCTGCCGTCTCCGCCATTTCTTCCTTCACCTTTTCGTAGCCGATCTTCGCGATCTTGTCCAGCGCACGCAGCACCGGGACGGTCTGTTCTTCGAGACCGAGTTTCTCAAGAAGCCCGCTGAGGACCTTCCGGTTGTTCAGGTGGATGGTGAAGTTTTCGAAACCGATGGCGCGCATCAGTTCGTAGATCACGAGCGTCGTTTCGATGTCGGCCGCGATGTTCAGCGTCCCGATCGTGTCGAAATCGCACTGCATGAACTCACGGTAACGCCCGGCCTGCGTGTTTTCGCCGCGCCAGACCGTCGCGATATGGAAACGCTTGAACGGCATGCCGAGTTCATTTTCATGCTGGGAAACGAAACGCGCAAGCGGGACCGTCAGGTCGAATCGCATTCCAAGATCGCGTCCCCCTTTGTCCTGGAAACTGTAGAGCTGCTTGTCCGTCTCGTCGCTCCCCTTCCCCGTGAGGATCTCCAGATACTCCAGCGCCGGCGTATCGATCGGACTGAATCCGTAGGACTGGTAGATCCGGGCTGCCGTCTCAATGATCTTTCGACGGGGAATCATCGTTTCGGGAAGGTAGTCGCGAAAGCCTTTCAGTGTGCGAGGAGTGATTTTTTTCATGATTTTGGGTTCCTGAATGAAACTTAAAGGGACTCGATTGGCATAAACGAACGAACACGACGCAGCATGAAAAGGAACGTCAGCGTCCATTATACACGATTTGAAAAAAAATACTACGGGGGGGCCAAAAAAGAATTGACGCCGCGGATGGACAGGCATGGACCCGTGCCGGTTGGTCACTGGTGCGGAAGCGCACTCTGAAAACGGAGCGGCCAACGAGCCGCGGTTTCTACGTTCTGGCGCGGAAGCGCGTTCAAGAAGCGCGGACGTGCACTCTGAAAACGGAGCGGCCAACGAGCCGCGGTTTCTACGCCCTGGCGCGGAAGCGCGTTCAAGAAGCGCGGAGCGCATTCTGAAAACGGAGCGGCCATCGAGCCGCGGTTTCTACGTCCTGGCGCGGAAGCGCGTTCAAGAAGCGCGGAGCGCACTCTGAAAACGGAGCGGCCATCG
Organism: Thermoguttaceae bacterium; assembly: GCA_017939795.1. Classification (GTDB taxonomy): domain Bacteria; phylum Planctomycetota; class Planctomycetia; order Pirellulales; family Thermoguttaceae; genus RGIG3701. The sequence continues at coordinate 2,534 of JAGBAA010000003.1, read as the reverse complement.
AGCCGCGGTTTCTACGTTCTGGCGCGGAAGCGCGTTCAAGAAGCGCGGACGTGCACTCTGAAAACGGAGCGGCCAGCGAGCTGCGGTTTCTACGCCCTGGCGCGGAAGCGCGTTTAAAAGGTTTCGGCATGAAATCCATGGCACATCGCGATCGCGAGTGCGTCTGCGAGGTCCGGCGGTTCCGGGAGGGCCGGGAGCCGGAATTCCAGCTGGATCGCACGCTGCATCTGGTCTTTGGGTGCACGGCCGCTCCCGGTGAGCGTTTTCTTCACCGTCGTCGCAGAATAGCTGAAGACCGGGATCCCGCATTCTGCCGCAGCGAGGCAGATCACGCCGCGCACGTGTCCCATGATGATCGCCGTCTTCGGACGCTCATAGTGCGAGTAGATCTCCTCGAGAGACATCGCATCTGGTTTCCATTCCTCAAGGACGTCCTTTAGATTTCGGTAGATCTCATGAATACGTTCCGGGAGGGTCCGGAATCCTTTCCCGCGGATGACGCCCCCTTCACGCAGCAGGAGGCGGTTCGACGTTCCATTTTTTTCGATCACAGCATACCCCGTCACGTTGATTCCCGGGTCGATCCCAATGACGATCATTTCATTCCCCTTTCTTTTGGATCCTCATTCTCTTTTTCGGAAAAAATTCCGCCCTCCCTGAAGGAAAACCCTTGACAGACGGATCCTCCGCAGGTAAAATGGGGTTTCAGTTCCAGTTTCCCGCCTCTATTCTGAAAGGAAAAAGCATGAAAAAGAAATTCTCCCGGCGAGATCTTCTCGGCACCATGACGGCCGGCGCAGTGAGTGCCGCGGCGGCGTCCGTTTTTCCGAAAGCGCATTTCGCCATGGCTCAGGACGTTTCGCCGTCCGCTTCCGCACAAACGCCTGCTTCCGCACAAACGCCTGCTTCCGCTCTGAACGTAAATCCGGCCGGCCGGCCGATCTACGGCGATCCCCGTATCCGCGGCCCGTTTCCGATCCTTTCGACACCGTACAGAGAGGACGGAACCGTCGACTTTGACGTTCTCGCACGCTCGGCACAGTTCGTGGACTGGTGCGGAAGTCCCGGGATGATCTGGCCTCAGTCCGGCGACAGTCTGGATCTGCTCACGATGAAAGAAAAACTTGAAGGGATGGAAGCACTCGCCGATGCCATGAAAGGACGCAAGTCCGCGCTGTGCCTTGGCGTTCAGGGCCGAAACACCGAAGAAATGCTCATTTACGCGCGTCATGCCGAGAAACTGGACGTTCCGTGCATCATCTCCAGACCTCCGGATGACGGAAAGACGCAGGAAGATATGCGGGACTACTGGCGCGCACTGGCGAAAGTCACCAACCGGCCAGTCATCCTTCAGACGACGGGAGGCACGACGTACCGGGGACCTGCGCCTTCCGTGGAACTCCTCATCGATCTGGCGAAGGGATCCCCGTGGTTCGGTTACGTCAAGGAGGAAGCCGCGAATACCTGGCAGAGAATGAAGCTCCTCATCGAGGCCAAGCCGGCCATCAAGACCGTCTTCAGCGCGTGGGGCGGTTTTGCGTGGCTTCATCAATCCCGCCTCGGAACGGAAGGTCTGATCACCGAACGTGCCGTCTACGCCGACCTGCTCGCGAAGATCTGGGACTTCATGGAACGGGAAGACCGCGTGAAGGCTGCGGACGCGTTCAGCCGCCTGCTCATGATGCTGAACCTCAAGGAGACTATCCCGTGCAATCAGCTCCGCGGATTCCATCTTTATGTCTGGATGAAACGCGGCATCTTCAAAAACATGATCTCCCGAGAATACGGTCCGAAAAACGCGATCCCGGAGAAACCGATCCTCCGGGAAATGAAACTCACCGACGATGCCGTCGCCGAGATCGACTCCCGCTTTGAGGCTCTGCGTCCCTACCTGCGCGAAGGGACTTTCACCTGAGATCCGCGGTCGGCACGCCCCCATTCCCGTTGGTCACTGGGCCGGAAAACTCCAAAATGGGAGGCTGAATGTGCGGACACGCACTCAAGAAGCCTCTCCTCCCAGGAGGAGGCAGACCGAAGGTCTGACGGGGGGGGAAGTGCGGGGACTTTTGAAAGGCTGCCGTCTCTGAAACCTGCACCAACTCCCGGCGAATGGCCTGACGGCCAGTATCGCCGAACAACAAAGCGGCAGAGGTCACTGCGTCCCCGTATTGCCGCACTCCAGATTTCCCTCCATCGGAGGGGCGGACTCTGGGAGGCGGCGCGTCTCGCGTCGCTTTTCAAGAAATTCCACTCCATCGGAGGGGTGGCGAGCGAAGCGAGACGGGGTGGTTTAAAGTACGGGGACTTTTGAAAGGCCGTTTTTCCTGACCCCCACGCCAACTCCCGGCGAATGGCCTGACGGCCAGTATCGCCGAACAACAAAGCGGCAAAGGTCACTGCGTTCCCGTATTGCCGCACTCCAGATTTCCCTCCTTCGGAGGGGCGGCTCTGGGAGGCGGCGCGTCTCGCGTCGCTTCCCAAGAAATTCCTTTCCCTCGGAGGGGACTTTTGAAAGTCCGTTTTTCCTGACCCCC
>JAGBAA010000020.1 GCA_017939795.1 Thermoguttaceae bacterium | reverse complement strand
GTTATCACGCTCCCAAACCGCGACGTTTTTTGAGGGTGTAACAAACGTTATTACACTCACAAACCGCGACGTTCTTCGACGATGTAATAAGCGTTGTTACACTCCCAAACCGCGACGTTTTTTGATGGCGTAGCAAGTGTTATCACACTCCCAAATCGTGACGTTCTTCGACGGCGTAACATGTGTTGTCACCCTCTCAAATCATGACGTTTCCCGAGGGCGTAACAAGTGTTATCACGCTCCCAAACCGCGACGTTTCCCGACGGTGTAACAAGCGTTGTCACACTCCCAAACCGCGACGTTTTTTGACGGCGTAAGAAGTGTTGTCACACTCCCAAACCGCGACGTTTTTTGACGGCGTAAGAAGTGTTGTCACATTCCCAAACCGTGACGTTTCTCGACTGCGTAACAAGCGTTATCGCGCTCAAAATCACGACGTTCCCGATGGTGTAACAAACATTATTACACTCTCAAGCCGTGACGTTTCTTGATGGTGTAACAAACGTTATCACTCTCGAAAACCGCGACGTTTTTTGACGGCGTAACATGTGTTATCACGCTCCCAAACCGCGAGGTTTCCTGACGGCGTAACAAGCGTTATCACGCTCAAAAACCGTGATGTTCTTTGACGGCGTAATAAGTGTTGTCACGCTCCCAAACCGTGATGTTTCTCGACTGCGTAACAAGCGTTGTCACACTCGAAAATCGCGTCGTTTCCCGACGGTGTAATAAGTGTTGTCACGCCCCCAAACCGTGACGTTTTTTGACGGTGTAACAAGTGTTGTCACGCTCGAAAACCGTGACGTTCTTTGATGGTGTAACAAGCGTTATCACGTTCCCAAACCGCGACGTTCTTTGATGGTGTAAACCGTGTCCCACGAGACCTGGTAAGATCGGGGAGCGGCCTGACAGTCATTCCCTGAAGCAGGTCGCGGTAAGCCTCTCAAAATAGCGGGTATGACGCACATTGGACGTGCGGATCGGCACGCCGGTGAAAATCGTATTTTCGTTCCCTTCCTGCGAACGTTTCGGCTTCCGCAGCCGACGTATTTGAACTCCTCCGGATGCCTCCAAAAACATTCAAAGATAAAAAGGTCTTTTTTGGGTGCTTTATGAGAGACGTAAAAAGATAGGCTAAATTTCGTAAATATCCTATTGACTTTTCTTTTTCTTCTGATATGATGAAGTTCATGCAGGAAGATCCTATGTGGTTTTTTTGATGTATCCTTAATCATTTTCCTGGTATTTCGCCGGATAGAACTACATTGCAAGGAGAATTTTATGAAATTGCGTTTTTTTAAGGTCTTTGTGCCTGTGTTCGCGCTTTTTGCGGTCCTGATGATCTCGGCAGCGTCGGCGCAGAACGTTTCCCGCCCGGATATTGTTGTTGCGGATTTCGAGACGGAAGCTCTCGACGGCTGGAAGGCGGAAGGGGAAGCGTTTCAGCTTCGTGAACCCGGCGCACAGTTTCGCTGCGGGATGGGGAGCGTTTTCGGATTCCACGGCAAAAATCTGATCAGCACTTACGCGGCTCCCGGTGGAGACCAGGCAGTCGGGACGCTGACGTCTCCGGAATTCAAGATCGAGCGCAAGTACATAAAGTTTCTCATCGGCGGCGGAAATTTCCCTGGGAAAACGGGGATCGCGCTTTACGTTGACGGTCAGAAAGCCGCGGAGGAGACCGGCCTTTTCAATGTCTCGATGCAGGGACACGAAGGGCTGGCGGTCAAATTCTGGGACGTCTCGGAATTTCAGGGAAAAACGGCGAAACTGGTCATTTTCGACACACAGGCCGGCGGTGACTGGGGACACATCAAGGCGGACTATATTTGCCAGACGGACATTCTGCCGAAGAATTCGGGAGAGATCCTTTTCCAGAATTCGATCGCGTGTGCAGCGGATGCGAAGCCGGTCGAGTTTGACCGACTGATCTTTGGGCATTTCATCGAGCATTTCCATCGTCTGGTCTACGACGGCATTTACGAGCCGGGGTCTCCGCTTTCGGACGAAAACGGTTTCCGCAAGGACGTCATCGAGGCGGTCCGCGATCTGAGACCCTCCATCGTCCGCTGGCCGGGCGGCTGTTTTGCGTCTGCGTACCATTGGATGGACGGAGTCGGACCGGAACGCAAGCTGGTCTTCGATAAAGTCTGGCGTTCGGAAGATCCGAACACGTTCGGCACGGCAGAATTCGTGAAATGGTGCCGTCTCATCGGCGCGGAACCGTACATTTGCGGAAATGCCGGGACCGGTACGATGGAAGAGATCAGCGACTGGGTCGAGTACTGCAATCTGAACATCGGACACTACGGACGGATGCGTCAGGCGCACGGTTTCAAGGAACCGTTCAACGTGAAGTATTGGAGCATCGGAAATGAAAACTGGGGTGCGCACGAACTCGGAGCGAAAACGCCGCAGGAATGGGGACCGTGGGTCCGCGAAGCCGCAAAACTGCTCTACACGACGGATCCGTCGGTCAAAGTCGCCGCTCCCGCCACGCCGAGCGAAACGTGGACCATCCCGCTTCTTCAGCAGGCCGGACGCTACATCAACTACATTGCGATCCACGGATACTATGATTTCCTGGCGCACCACAACAATACGGCTCCGTACATTTCGTGCATGATGAGGACGGAGTATCCGGAAAATCATATCATTCGGACCATCGCCATGCTCGACAAAACGGGATTCCGCGGGAAAGTCCACATCGCGTTTGACGAATGGAATCTGCGCAGCTGGCATCATCCGGCGTTCGGTTTCTATCCGCGCATTCCTACCCCGGAAGAACACGCCGCCCGCGACAAGAACGACATCAACTCGGCCTACACGATGGCGGACGGACTCTTCACGGCCTGTTTCCTGAATTCGTGTCTGCGTCACTGCGAAGACGTGAAAATGGCGTGCTTCTCCCCGACGGTCAACGGCCGCGGCGCGATCTTCACGCACCCGAAGGGGATCGTGAAGCGGACGACGTACCATGTGTACTGGATGTACGCCAACCTGCTTGAGAAGAACATTCTGCCGATCGATCTCCAGTCCGCGCCGCTGCTTTGGGAAAACAAATCCACGCCGATGATCGATGCGGTTTTGAGCGTCAACGATGAAGGTTCCCGTTACGTTCTGGCGGTCGTCAACAAAGACCCGGAAAAAGCAAGGCCGGTGACGCTGGAGCTCTCGAAACTTCCGAACGGCACGCCCGCGAAACTGGAAGCGACGGTCCTGAGCGGAAATTCTCCGGACGACTTCAACGACGTGGGAGCGGAAAACCGCGTCGTCCCGCAGAAGAAGGTCTTTGAGGTCAAAGACGGCACCGTCACCCTTCCGCCGCACTCGCTGTCGTTCATCGAGATCCCGGTGAAATAGGGAATCGGATTTTTCAGAAACACGCACTCAAGCCTCCCCTTTTGGGGAGTGCGGCAATCCAGTCACGCAGTGACTTTTGCCGCTTTGTTGTTCGGCGATACAGTGCGGCAGCGCATTCGCCGGGAGTTGGTCGGGGTTCAGGAAAAGCGAACTTTCAAAAGTCCCGGCGTACTCTCTCGGCGAATGGCCTGACGGCCTGTTTCGCCGGACTCCAAACCACCCCGTCTCGCTTCGCTCGCCATCCCTCCTGAGAGGAGGAGCTTCTTGAATCCAGCTGCCCCCTTTAGGGGAGACATTTCGCGTCAGTTTTTTCATTGGCAAAAAATTAAATTCCCCCGCTTGACAGTTTGGCCTTCGTTCTGTAAAATGGAAAGGGAATCGTTTGAAAGTTCCGGATAAAAAGGAGAAATAGAAAAGATGAAATTCTGGCGGAATGTATTGGGGTGGACGGCAGGCGTTACGGCGGGGACCGCTGCGGTCATGGCGGGATGGACGCTTCAGGCAAATGAAGCGGAGACCCAAAAATCTGGGTATGCCGTCATCGTGAGCGAGGCGGTCAGCGCGGATCCGGAGTGGAACGCGGCAGCGGAGGCTCTTGAAAAACGGCACGGCGGGAATTTCGAGGTCCGGAAGTTCGTCTGGAAGGAAAAACCGTCGGAAGTCACGGCGGCATTGAGCGAATTTCAGCCGCGATATGCCGGTTTCGTGGCTCGGCCGGAAGAAGCGGGACGCGAATTCGTCGCCTCGGTCCATCAGATGATGCGCCGTCTGGATGAGGACCCGTACACGGACGCGGTCTGGGGGATCCTCACCGGGTTTGAGGCGTCGGATGCCGTCCGCATGACGCAGTGGAAACCGACGGTCATTTCCAAAGCCGCCGGCGGAACGTCCATCCCGCTGGAGTTTTTCGACTCAGGTATCTGGTACGATGAAGGAAAGCAGGGGCACTACGTCGTGAAAGAATCCGGCAAAGCTCCGGAAGACCGAACCGACGGACCGGCGGATTCCACGGCGAAGCTCGTCGAAGCGATCGACGGCACGCAGCTGATGGTCACCTCCGGACACGCGACGGAAAAGGACTGGCAGCCGGGGTACTCGTACCGGAACGGATGCTTCCGCTCGAAAAACGGCGAGCTTTTCGGTGTGCCGCTCGAGGGGGAGCGGATCCCGGTGAAGTCGGAGAATTCCAAGATCTGGCTCGCGTCCGGAAACTGCCTCATCGGGCACATTTCGGATCGGGACTGCATGGCTCTGGCGATGATCCACAGCGCGCACGTTGACATGATGGTCGGGTACACCGTGCCGACCTGGTTCGGATTCATGGGATGGGGGATCCAGGACTACTATTTCGAGCAGGCGGGACGCTTCACGCTGGCGGAAGCGTTTTTCGCGAACAATCAGGCCCTCACGCATAAGCTGGACCAGCTGGTTCCCGGACTTCCCGCACTCATGAACAAAGATGCGGACGGATCCGGAAAAATCGGCCTTCCGCCCGAAATGCGCGATGTATTCATGACGCAGATGAAAGCCGGAATGACGCTGCGCGGTCTGATGTTTGACCGGGATGTCGTGGCGCTTTACGGAGATCCGGCGTGGGAGAATGCGCTCGCGGAAAGAGAGTACGGCTGGACGCAGACGCTGGAGTCGAAACCGGCGGAGGACGGAAAAATGCTCTGGACGCTGACCATCGCGCCGAATGAAGATGCCTTTAAGCTCACCAATGGAAACGGTTCCCAGCGCGGCGGACGCCCGATCTTCGTTTTCCTTCCGGAAAGAGTGAAGAACGTTCAGCTCCTCCGCGGAACGGAACTCGACCCGGTCGTGGCGGATGATTTCATTCTCGTGCCGCAGTCGGAAGCTCTGAATGGGACGGAAGTACAGGTGATCCAGTTCCTTGCCGAGCCGCAGAACACGGCGAAGTGATCCTCTGGTGAAATTTTTCCGATTTTTTTGAATCGGAATGAAATATTTGCGCAGAATAAGCGGGTCGATGAATAAAAACAGGGATTGACGGGATTTTATTTTGTGCTATACTTAAGATTTTGTGCGACCGGAATCGTTCGCGGGAAATAAAACGAACACCCTGCGGCGATCCGGCCGATAAAATGGAAGAGGGACGTTTTTCGGTCTTTTTTCCTGCCCGCCGGGCCGTGTGTCCCGGTTTGCCGTTTTTTATTTCGGCATGACGCAGGAATGATGAAACCAGGGACCGAAAAACTGCATATATTTTGAAAGAGACCATCAACATACGGGGAACAGAGCATGTCTGAAGACGTGAACAAGACCGCGGCGCAGCTCGCAGCGGAAGAATACAAACTGCGGCATAAAAAGCGCGTGCACAAGATCGATAAATTCTTTACCGCACTGGTGAAACTCAAGGGGAGCGACCTTCACCTGAAAGCGGACCGTCCGCCGTACATTCGTCAGGGCGGTGACCTGAAAGCACTGAATCACCCGCCGATTCCGGATGAGGAGATGGTCGATATGCTGTTCGACATCATGGACGAACGCAACCGCCGCATTTTCAACGAAGAAGGCGGCGCCGACTTTGCGCACGTCGTGGAAGTGGACGGCATTGCGTGGCGTTTCCGTGTGAACATTCTCCAGCAGCTCGGACACATGGGTCTGGTGGCCCGCCGTGTGAACAATACGATCCCGGAATTTGAAAAACTGTTTCTGCCTCAGTCTCTGGAAAAACTCTGCCAGTACTCGCAGGGAATGATCCTGCTGGCCGGGATCACCGGTTCGGGAAAATCGACGACGATCGGTTCGATGCTGAACTGGATCAACGCGCGGTACAAGAAGCACATTCTGACGCTTGAAGACCCGATCGAATTCACGTTTACGGAAGATAAATGCCTGATCAACCAGCGCGAGATCGGTATGGACGTGAAGGACTTCATGATCGGCATGAAACACGCGGTGCGAGAAGACCCGGACATCATCCTCGTGGGTGAAATGCGAGACCAGGAAACGTTCGAGACCGCCATTCACGCGTCGGAAACGGGGCACCTTGTGTTCGGGACCATTCACGCGTCGACCGCTCCGACGACGATCAACCGTATTCTCGACCTTTTCCCGCAGGATATGCACAAGGCGCTGCGCAGCGCACTGGCGTTCAACCTGAAGGGGATCGTGGCGCAGAAACTGCTGAAATCGATCATGCCGGGCGTTTCGCGAGTACCGACGTGCGAAGTCATGTTCTTCAACCCGACGATCCAGAAACTGATCCTTGAAGAACAGGATGAAAAACTTGCCGACGCGATCCGGATCGGCTACCAGGAAGGAATGCAGGACTTCACGCTTTCGCTGAAACAGCTCGTCGAGAAGAAAATGATCACGCGCGAGACGGCGTTTGAAGTGGCTCCGAACCTGGAAGCACTGAAGATGGCGCTCAAGGGGATCGAAGTCAAGGAACCGGGCATCCTCTGATCCCGCGGATCCTGTTGGCCGATCCACGTTTGCGGTCTTTGCGTTTTCGCAGTACGGCTGCGGAGCTGAAAGTCTGCGGAACGGAAAGTCTGCGGAACGGAAAGTCTGCGGAACGGAAAGTCTGCGGAACGGAAAGTCTGCGGAGCTGAATGTCTGCGGAGCTGAATGTCTGCGGAGCTGAAAGTCTGCGGAACGGAAAGTCTGCGGAGCTGAATGTCTGCGGAGCTGAATGTCTGCGGAACGGAAAGTCTGCGGAACGTGAATCGGCGATTTGAGTATTTGTTTTCGTTTTTTTGTTTCATCCAGGAGTGCCGAGTCGGCAGATAAAATGAATGCATCCAGTTCCGAATCGTCCGCAGTTTCTGCTCCGGTCAAACCGAATTTGAGCGAAGATGTTTCCATGACCGGTCAGAGTCCGGAAAATCAGAATCAGGAAGAGAGTTTCGGCCGAATGGTGCGCGAGATCTTTGAATCCGTCGCCATTGCGTTTGTCGTGGCGTTTCTGTTTCGGACGTTTCTTGCCGAGATGTTCATCATTCCGACCGGTTCCATGGCTCCGACGCTCATGGGACAGCATAAGGACGTGACCTGCCCGCAGTGCAGCGCTCCGTATCAGGTCGGAGTCGTGCAGGGACAGAATGTGAACTATTCGGTCTGTCCGAACTGCAATGCGGTCATGGATTATGCGAATGAAGCAAAGCACGGAAACGTGAATCCGAACTATCCGGGAGACCGGATCCTGGTCGGGAAGTACCCGTACTATTTTTCCCGTCCGAAACGGTGGGATGTGGTGGTTTTCCTCTTTCCGGGCGGCGGAAATACGAATTTCATCAAGCGGTGTGTCGGTCTTCCGGGGGAAACGATCCGCATTCAGGACGGAGACATTTATGTGAAGCCGTCGGAGGACAGATCGGCGTCGGAAGATCCGGGAGAACCGAACATTCAGGAGACTGCGGAATCCGCGATCCGGAGCGGTCTTGCCGGAAAAGTGGAAGCTCCGTATCGTATTGCCCGCAAACCGCCGGAAAAGATCCTGGCGACGATGATCCCGGTCTACCAGAACGATTTCCAGAATGCGAAGCTGCGCCAGATGAAGATGCCTTCCCGCTGGTACCAGCTTGAGATGACTTCGGCAGAAGGAACGAACATGGGAGTTCAGGCCCAATGGCAGGAAAGCGCCGACGGCCGTGAATTCTATTTCAAACATACGGATTCCGATGAAATGACGGGCTGGCTTGCGTATCGGAACCTGGTGCTGACTCAGCCGCAGTGGCGTCAGATCGCGATGGAGCAGGTCCCGGAAGTGCGTCCCCGTCTGATCACGGACATGACGGCGTACAATACGGGGATGAGCGGCTCGTATGGCGAAGACGGCGAGATGGGAGCGTACTCTATTCCGATCCTGGACTCTTTCTACGGCCGGCATTGGGTGAAGGATCTGATTTTTGAGACGACGGTGGATGTGCGTTCGCTGAATACCGGTTCTTTTCAAGTGGGACTTTCCCGCGGGAATCGGGTCTTCTGGTGTCATGTGAATCTTACGAATGGTGAAGTGACGCTGACGATCCCGGCAGTTCCTGATTTCGGCAAGGATGAGAAACGGCAGAAGGAATTTGCGCAGGCCAATGAAAATCGGGAAACGGTCTACACGGCCCGTGCGCAGTCGAATATGAGCGGGACGGACATCTACCAGTTCCGGTTCGCAAATGTGGACGATCAGCTCCATGTCTGGGTCGACGGCAAGGTCCTGAAGTTTGACCAGCCGACGGCGTATCTTGAATCGGAGCGTGTTCTTCCTTCTCAGCTGGATCTGGAACATCCGGTACAGATCGGATGCCGGAACTGCGAAGTGAATCTTTCGAATATCTCCCTTTACCGCGATATTTATTATGTGGCCCGGGAACGTGAAGGATCCAGCGAGATGAGTGATTTCGTCGAGGACAGCCGTTACGGCATGGCGGTCTGTACGCCGCCCCTGGAGCTTGGATCGGATCCCGGTCTTTGGGATGCGTTTCAGAAGATGCGTTATGTGGAATTTCGGCTGGATACCGAGGGGGTGAGACAGTACTTTATGCTCGGCGACAACAGCACGAACAGTGCCGACTGCCGGTGCTGGACCTATCCGAGCTACGATCCGCGCAGAAATCAGTATCTGACGGAATACTATGTACCCGAATCCCTGTTGGTCGGTGAAGCCTACTATGTCTACTGGCCGCATTCCTGGAAACCATTCTGGCCGAATTGGAAAAAATTCCGAAAGATCAAATAGAATTGGGCCGAATGAGCCGCTCCCCGCGAAAGAACTGTCCGGCGGTAAGGAAATGTTATGAATAAACCGATTTTGAAAATCGAGAATCTTGTCAAGCGGTTTGGCGGGTTTGGGAAAAAGAAAACTACCGTGATCGATGACCTTTCCTTTGAGATCAATGAGGGAGAGATCGTTGCGCTGCTTGGCGGGAACGGTGCGGGAAAGTCGACGACGTTTGATATGCTGGCTGGTATCGTTCCGCCGAGTGACGGAAGGATCCTGTTTCGAAAATCTCCGTCTTCCCTGAATACAGACCGAGTGGGGGATGATTTGGATCGATCCAGATCGGATGCAGGATCCGGAAACGCTTCCACCGCATCGGAGGTTCGGGAAAAGTGGATCCCGATCATGAAGATGCCGCTGCATCAGCGTGCACAGAACGGGATCATTTACCTGCCGCAGAAGACCAGCATTTTTGGCGGATTGACGGTGCGTCAGAATCTTTTGGGGATCATGGAGGTCATTGACTCCAAAGATCTGATCAACGGCATGAGGATCTTTGACGTGAAGTCCGGAAGCCGTGAAGAATTTTGCGATAAAATGCTGGAGGAATTCCATCTGACTCCGGTCATGAATACGAAGGCGGGACGTGTTTCCGGCGGGGAACGGCGCCGATTGGAGATCGTGCGTTCCTTTATTCGCAATCCGCGGCTTATTTTGATGGATGAGCCTTATGCGGCACTGGATGTGCCCGGGATCAAGCTGTGCAGTGAATTCTTCTGCAAGATGAAGACCGCCGGCGTTTCCATTTTGCTTGTGGACCACAAACTGGATGAAGTGCTGAAGATCGCAGATTGGGTAGTTTATCTGACGAAGGACGAAAAAGGCTGTATTCAGGGGCCTCCGTGGGCGATCGTGCGGCATCCGAAGGCGGAGTCGGCGCTTTTCAGTGGTATCGCACGTGAATTTCAAAAAGAATTTCCAATTCCGGAAGAGGTCCGGACCGGTAGAATATCGGCCGTGACGCAGGCGGCTTTGGGGAGCAATCGGGATTGGCTGCCGGCGTGGAAAGCCGCCCAGCAGCGTTTCGGATCGATCCGTGTTGAGGAATGATTTTGAGGTGAATAAAAGTTTCGGTTTTCAGTGACCGGCGGTATTTTTCGGTTCAATGTGGTGTTTTCTTTGCGGCGGTGTGTCGTAAAGTCATGGAATTTCAGGAGAGTAAGGAAAAATGATTTCGTCTTATCCCGTTTTTGTGATTCGAATCGGTTCCGGATACGCGACGATGGCGACGCCGGAAAGTCCGGAAGAAAAACCCGAATTTGCCGTACTGGTCTTCACGACCGAAGCACTTGCGGAAGCGTTCATTGAGGCGGTCGGGATCCAGGATGCAGAGGTGCGTTTTCTGCGCAATGAGCGTGAACTGGGACGTGTACTTGCCGTTCAGCCTGCGGAAGTGACGCATATTGCGATCGATTCGGTGCTTGAGGACGGGCATCTGCAGACGAACTGCCTCACGCTGTACGACATGGTGAAGGACCATATGCCGCTGGCGCGTTCTCCGTGGGATTATCCGGTCTTTCTGCTGCGTCAGGCGGATGGTCAGTTCGCGGCGATCGCGACGGAAAAATCACTCGTTCTTGCGCTGTTCACGAGCAATCAGAAAGCGAAAGAATACCGTGCCCGGCTGGAACGTCCCTCGCAGTATGAACTGACGCGGGTCGAAACGCCCGGCCAGCTGCATGATTTCCTGAAGAGTCTTCCGGAAGAAACGTCCGCCGTCGCATTCAATCCGACGATCGACGAGGAGTCTCGTCATTCGGCTGTTCAGTGTATGGAAGTCGCCAAACTGATCGAGAAATTCCTTGCGTAGTCCGGGTGCCGAACGGTTTGGAAGAAACGGCGTTTTTTAACCTTGACCTTTTTTTGAGAGCTTCCCATGAGAGAAGTTTTTGTTGTGCTGCCGTCGCAGGGAATGGAATCCCTGTCCTTGACTCTTCCCGCGGAGGAATGCCATGAGATCCTCACGGCCTGGAGCTGCGTTTACCATCCGGAGATCCTCCGTCTGACGGGGAAGACCGCCAGTCCGATGTACGGTCTCTACATTTATGATGAGCCGGAAAATTCGATCCTGATCGTCCCTTCCCCGACGCTCGATGTTTTGGACCATTACTGGATGGAGCGTGCGGAAGAGCGGAATTGCGTCTTTCTGAAGGACTGTTCCAGCCTGGAGAAGCTGACGGCGGAACTGCTTCAGATCCTGCGTGAAGATGCAGAATCGGACGCCGAAAAAGCGAAGGCAGAGAAAGAGGCCGAAAATACCGGAGATATGGTGCCGCTGGAATCTTCGCAGGACGCTGGACCGGAGCGTGCCGACACGGCCGAGGGATCGGAGCGTGCGGAAACTCCGTCGGCATCGGAACGTGAGGAAAACACGGAACGGAGCGAGGCTGCTCCCGCCGAGGTC
>JAGBAA010000019.1 GCA_017939795.1 Thermoguttaceae bacterium | reverse complement strand
TTTTTCACTCTTTGAATCTGCTTGCATCCCGGTGTTTCTCCCGGTGTTTCTCCCGGTTCTTGCTTTTCGGACGGGACGCAAGGTGAAAATCTTCCTCACGCATCTGCGTGTAATGGCGCAAACTTACCTCCGCGGTGTGTCCCATCCACGCGCAAACTTTGTGAAGCGGATACTCTTCCTGAAGCTCCGTGTCCCGCGTCGCACGCAAATTATTGAAAAGTTTCGGCCATACCGGGATGCCGTTTTTCTTCAATATGTGGTTGAACTGCTTCCGAAGAAATGCGCTGGAACTGTCGGATCCGTCCAGTTCCGGGAAAAGAGGAGCGTCCGATCTCGCTTTTTTCCCGCATTTCTTCCGGTATTCTTCCAGGGCGGTGCGGATCTCCGGGAAGAGCGGAATATATCTTTGCGCGAAATTCCCCCGTTCCTCGTCAAATCGGCTCGTCTTTTTCGGAATGCTGATCCGGATCTTGTCTTCCTGCCACAAAATATCGGACCACCGAAGGTACGTGACCTCGGACGGCATCCGCAGACCTCCCCAACGCGCGAAACTGAACAGAAGACGCCACCGGGCATCCGGACACGCTCGAAGCACGGTTTCCGCAAGTTCCGTACTTATGAAAAAATCCCGTGTTCGCGTCAGCGTCGAGCTTCCCTTAAATTTCGTGAAGGGATTCTGCTCGATCCATTTCAGCGAGACGGCCAGATCAAACATCGTTTTTATGTGCTTTATCCGACGGCCCCACGTGGAACGGGCGTAAACGCGCTGAATGTATTCGTAGTATTTCAGCGCGTCATCCTGCGTCAGCTGGGAGACTTTCATTTCCGAAACTTTCCGGACCGCTTTCTCATCGTACCAAAAATTTCCAGGCTGTTGTTTCGCAAGGAATTTCAGAAGCGACTGACTCGCCCCATACCGCCCCGAAGACGTTCTGTCTTTCGGAACCTGACCATTGACCGGGAACGCAAAATAACGCTCGGCAAGTTCTCCGATCGTTCCGCATTCTTCCCTTGGTTCTGCGAGACCCATTTCCGCAATACGCCGATACTGGTCCGGGTCTTTTTTCCACAGATTCGCAAGCCATATTTTGGTATTAGGGGCGATGGAACCCGTTTGAAAACTCGCCTGAAGCTCTTCCAGATGAGTCTTGACGGTCTCTGCATCCCGGCGGGTCGAAAGACCGTAAAGACGCCAGCGTTTTTTCGCAAGCATGATCTCGACCCCGAACGTACTGTATTTTTTGTTCTGAAAAATGGAAGCCAAACCGATCCTCCTTTATTTTACTTTAAAATTTTAATAAACGCAAGCCCCCCTGCGCAAAATTTTTCTGAACTGCCGATTCACTGGACCGGTTCCGGCATTCTGCGCTGGGATTCAAGCCATTTCAGCACCTCTGCGAGCGAAAAACGCACATGACCGCCGAATTTAAACGAAGGAAGCCCTTTGTACCTTCGGTAATTGTCTACCGTGTGAACGCACACACCGAGAAACGAGGCAACCATTTCGCGCGTCAGCAGTTCGGGATGTTCGCACGTTTTCTGAAAGCAAAATTCCTTTTCCATTCTGATTCCTCCTGAAAATATTTTTCATGACGTTTTGACTTAAAAAAGTCCCTGCGCCTGTATCGTCAGGAAAAACTTTTGTACATCCAAAATGAAAAAATTTTTTTCAAAATTTTTTCGTGCCGTATTTTACGGGACTTCCGAGCTTGAAAAATAGGCCAAATTTCATTTTTTATCAAAAGTGTACAAACACCGTGTACACTTAATCAAAACCATAAATCAAAATACTCCCGAACTGGTCCCGGAACCATCGCGAGCCGTATTTCGGAGAGGCAATCATACCTCCGCCGATTGTCGGGAGTGAAGGCGCGGACGACCTCATTCTGAATCTGTTTGACCGTCATTTTGCCGAGGAGTTCTTCCCCGTAATCCTTGAGTACTTCTGCCGCTTTTTCCACC
>JAGBAA010000018.1 GCA_017939795.1 Thermoguttaceae bacterium | reverse complement strand
TCGTGCTTTACGTCACTCTGCCTTTTTTTCGGCTGGGAGGTATTCGCGGTAACGCATGAGCGACGCGACGGCCATTCCCGTTCCGTAGTAGAGATGGTAGTCGTAGAGCGGGTAATCCCACCACGTGCCGTTTTTCTCCTGAAGCTCCAGAAGGATCGCCGTCAGGTGATTCGCGAATTTTGTCTGGCTCTCCGGTTTTTCCAGCTGTTCCAGGACCCGTGCGGCATAGTAGTGCGCGTAGTAGTAGAAGTAGCCGGCGACGCCGAACCACGCTTCATGCGGGACCGGGCGTTTCCGTCCAATGTCCAGCCAGCCGATGCGTGAGGCCATGCGGGTAAGCCAGTCCTCGTACATCTGCTGCGTCGCGTACTTCGTGTCTCCCCAGAGTCCCAGCGCAAGATGGCAGACCTGGGAGCGTCCGAGGCTCGCGGGAGGCTGATTGATGCTGTGCGGCTCTCTCACGAGGTATTCGCCGTAAGCAAAGGAACCGTTGGGGAGTCTCTGACGCACGAGTGAGTCTTTCGCGCGCTCGATGACGTCTTTCGGCATCTCCACTCCGCACACCTGTCCGTCCGCCATTCCGACGAGTACCGTTCCGGTCACGAAACCGATCGTGGAATTGTTCGGACGCTTGGAGGAGAATTCACCGTCGTGGATCCCGTCATAGTAGCACCATCCGCCCGTCATGCACTCGCACGTCACGAGCATGTGGAGCTGGTAGCGGACCGCCTCGCGGATCTTTTCCTGACGCTTGGCCAGTTCCTCTTCCGAAAGCGGTTTCTGCGGGAACCTGCGCTCGAACATGAGGCGGTATGTGCTCATTCCGTAGGCGTGCCCCCAGTTATTGTACAGAACGTCCGGCGAACTGCGTTTCAGCTCGAGCATTCTGGTGAACATCCACTCCTCGCATCGGTCAGCTGCTGCGGAGATCTCCGGGAGCAGGGCCTTGAGTTCCGGGGATGTTTGCGGATCTTCCTGAAGGAAGCGCTCGACCATGAGGAGCGATTCGAGCACCAGAGCCGTCGTGCCTGCCCGGTATCCGGCATGGGCCGTCCCCGGGGCGTAAATGTTCAGACGCTTCGTATTGCGCGGAAGTCCCCAGGATCCGTCTTTATTCTGATTTTTCAGGATGAACTGTACCCCGCGCAGAACGGCAGCGTCCAGGTCTTCCAGTTTTACCGGGTCGATCGGGTGCGGCTCGGCGACGTAGAAAAGCGGATCTTCATCCTTCTTTGCCAGGTCAGGAGCACTCTGGACCGGTTCGGTACTTTCAGCCGCAGGAGCTTCCGTCTTTGCCTCGTCGGCCGAAACCGCATTCTGTTCCGTCTGCAGCCCGCCCGCCAGCAGAAATGCCGGCAGGACGAGCAGTACCGCGAAACCTTTCCAAAGACGGAATGTCTGCTTGGGGGATCGGGAAGAAATTCTCATGAACTACTCCACCTCTGCCGCCGTTTCGACGACTTTCGTTCCGACTTCCAATCCTTCCCGGATCTCGACTTTCGAATCCTGTTTGAAACCGGTCTTTACGTAACGGCGGGTCGGGTTTTTGCCTTCCGCATCCGTGACGTAAACAAAACGCTTCATTTCATCGTCGCGTTCCAGAGCGGTTTCCGGAACCATGATCGCGTCGGTTTTGCGGATGGCTGCGAGCACGACTTTACCGCGAATTCCGGGGTGGATATTCATATTCTGCGGCACTTCGATATTCGCCTTGCCTCGGCGTTTCGGACCGATGATGAACGGATCCACTTCCGTCACGGTCAGGGGGATCTCTACTTCCGGATAGGTGTTGACGACAAAGTAGCCCTTCTGATCGGCAGCCGTTTTGGAGAACAGGTTTTCCGCAATATCGAGTTCCACGTAAAGTGCGGACGGATCCACGAGCGTGAACAGCGGTGTGCCTGCCGCGACCGTCTTGCCGGGCTGAAGGAGCGACACATTTTTCGTGCAGTTCATCCAGTCACCGTTTTCGAAGTAGCCGTAAAGGAGCATTCCATCTTCCTCGGCGCGAATTTCAAACAGCTTGCCGTCTTCCTGGAAATCCTTGAATTTCTGGATCGCGGCCAGATGGAGATGGTCGACCTTTTTCCGTTCCAATTCGATGGAACGGCGGGTCATTTCCAGGCCGGCGACTTCTGCTTCGATCGCGGCCATGTCCTTCCTGTACTCATCGTCAAGCTCTTCCTCAAATCGCGGAAGGATCATTTTGTGGCTCCAGACATTCTGCGCCTTGGCCAGATTCATATCATGTTCCGCTCCCTGAACGACGATCTTCTGCCGCTGGAGCACGATCTCTTCCGTTGCGTCGCACAGATCGTCCGCTTCGTACATTTTGGAGAGCTGGTCAAGCTCCGCTTTCTGATTGCGGTAGTTCTGGATCGCACGTTCAAGTTTCAGTGCCGTGGAACTGCGGGTAATGTCCGGATCGTACTTCTTATTGTGCGAGTATTTGTACTCCCGGTCCTCCTTTTTCCGCATGACCTGTTTGTGTGTGATCTCAAACGTGATGTCCGCAACTTTGCGCTGGAGTACCGCTTTTTTGTTCGCGATCTCGGCCAGTTCCGAGTCCAGAATGCGAAGCTGAAGTTCACGCTGGTAGACGTCATTTTTGAATTTAATGAGCAGGTCGCCTTTTTTGACCTTCGTGCCGTGCGGTACGACGGATTCGATCCGGAAGGTTTCCCACGTTTTCGGCTGAAGAGTGAACGTCTTCATTTTTTTAGACCAGACGACACCGCTTGCGTCCACGTTGATCTTCAGAGTCTGAGGCTGGATCTCGACCGTTTTCCATACTTTGGCATTTTCCGCAGGTTTTTCTTCTGCGGGTTTCTGCTCAGCCTGCTGCTCGGCAGGTTTTTCTTCTGCGGGTTTCTGTTCAGCCTGCTGCTCGGCAGGTTTTTCTTCTGCGGGTTTCTGCTCAGCCTGCTGCTCGGCAGGTTTTTCTTCTGCAGGTTTTTGCTCAGCCTGCTGCTCGGCAGGTTTTTCTTCTGCGGGTTTCTGCTCAGCCTGCTTTTCTTCAGCTGGTTTTTCCGCCTGCTGCTGATCGGCAGGTTTCTGGTCTGCGGGCTTTTCGGCCTGCTGCTGTTCCGCAGGTTTCTCGGCCGGTTTTTCGGCTGGCGTATCTGCGTTCAGAGCAGCCCCCCAAAGCATGACGGAAAGGCAAAGTCCCAAAATGGAAAAAGGTAAGTGGCGCATGATTTTATCCTGTTTTAAAATACATTACTGAACTTATTTGCCGTAATTATCTACGTATCTTTCCTATTTTCAAGGGGGGAGGGGGATTTTTTGGGAAATTTTTTGAAGATTTTCGAGATTTTGTTTTGAAAATTTGGATTGGGACGGTTGGTGAGCTGCGTGTCATTGAGTCTCATTGAAAAAATTTTCAGTTTGCTGAAATATTTTTTGAGTCATGAAGATCTTGGCTGAAGGTTTGAGAGTTGGTAAAATTTGCGCAGGTCTTCTATTTTGTTTTTAATGAAAGGATGATTTCTTGAAAAAGGGAGCAGAGCAGGGGACCGAATGCGTCAAAAATATGAAATTTTGGAAATTTTGCAAAATTTTGATCAAAAACGAGATCCCCCCCCTTGCGGAATTATGGAAATCTGCTATATTTACTCGCGTTGCTGCTGAAGTGGCGGAATTGGTAGACGCGCTAGGTTCAGGTCCTAGTCCTAGCTAATAGGGTGGAGATTCGAGTTCTCTCTTCAGCACTGGTGAAAGCCATCGGGAATCTTCCGGTGGCTTTTTTTATTGGAGAAATTGAAAAAAACGGGATAGTCGAATCGGCTCCCGAGGTGCAGTGCGTTTCTTTTCACGGAGGGGTTCATGTTTGTCGATCAGGTAGAAATCGTGGTGCGCGGCGGGCGCGGCGGAGACGGGTGCGTCAGTTTTCTTCGTGAAAAGTACATTCCGAAAGGCGGTCCGGACGGCGGAGACGGCGGACGCGGCGGGAGCGTCATTCTTGAAGCGAAGGAAGGCGTCGATAGTCTGATGCCGTATACGATGAAGCGCACGTGGGTCGGGAAGCGCGGAGTCTCGGGGCAGGGGTGCCAGCGGCATGGCGCGAAAGCGGAGGATACGATCCTGTTTGTGCCGCCGGGAACACTCGTTTATGATGCGGCTGCCGGATTTCTGATGAAGGACCTTGCACATGCCGGTGATCAGGTGAACGTGGCGCGGGGCGGTTCCGGAGGAAAGGGAAACATGCGCTTCCGCACGTCTCAGAACCGTGCGCCGCGGCAGTGCACGCCGGGAGAGGAAGGCGAGGTCCGCACGCTGAAGCTGGAACTGAAGGTCATTGCGGATGTTGGACTGCTCGGAAAGCCGAATGCCGGGAAAAGCACGCTTCTGTCCCGTCTGACGAAAGCGCGTCCGGAGATCGCAAACTACCCGTTCACCACGAAATATCCGAATCTTGGCCGTGTGCAGATCGGACTGGACTATTCGTTCGTCATTGCAGACATTCCGGGGCTGATCGAAGGCGCGGCGCAGGGGATCGGGCTGGGACACGAATTTCTGCGGCATATCGAGCGTGCCGGGATCCTCGTGCATCTTGTCGAGCCGCTTCCAATGGATGGGACGGATCCGATCGAGAATTACCGTGCGATCCGCAGCGAACTGGCTCAGTATGATGAACTTTTGACGAAACGGCCGGAGATCCTCGTCGTTTCCAAGGCGGAGATCCCGGAAGCAGAGACCGTCAAGGCGCAGCTGGAAGAACTCACGGGACGGCCGGTCATGACGATATCGGCAGTCACGGGACAGAATCTCAATATTCTGGTCAAGCGCATCGCCGAGACGCTCCAGCAGGAAGAGGATGAGTAGTCTTGCGGGGCAGATAGGCATGAAGCAGATCGTGCTGGACATCGGGAACACGCGGGTCAAGATCAGTGACGGAGTGTGCTGTGCGGCAGCTGCACACCGTCAGGAGGATTTTTTGGACCGGTTTGCGGAATGTGCGGCAAAATTCACGGAAGCGGCGGGATGCTGTTCCTGGTGGATCGCGAGCGTGAATCGTCCTGTCTTGGCGCAGGTTCGGAAATGGCTCGCAGAAGAACGGGCTGGAGAGCCGGTCACGGTCCTGACGTATCGCAATATCCCGATCCGAATGAACGTTGATTTTCCGGAACGGGTCGGGGTCGATCGGCTTTTGGCTGCTGTTGCGGCAAATGAGCTTCGGGATCCTGACCGTCCGGCGATCGTCGCGGATCTTGGGACGGCTTTGAAAGTGGATCTGGTAGCTCAGGACGGCGTGTTTTGCGGCGGTGCGATCGCGCCGGGACTGCGGATGAGTGCCGTTGCCATGGAGGAACAGACGGATGCGCTTCCGTGTGCGGATGTTGATGCGATGCTTGGCTCTATGAAGGCGAATGAGATCTCTTCTCTTGGACGAAACACGCTGGACGCGATCCAGGCAGGTCTTTTTTGGGGAACCGTCGGCACGATCCGGGAGTTGACGGCACAAACTTCCGCTCATCTTCACACGAAACCGCAGGTCTTCCTTACCGGCGGCGGGGCCGGGATCGTGCGTGACGCTTTGGGAGACGGTTTTCTTTACGTTGAAGAAATGGTCCTGAAAGGCCTTTGGGCTGCTGTTCGGGAACTTTCTGGAGAATAGAAAATTCTACTGTTGAAGATTGGATAGCTCACCGAAACACACGAAGAGGGCCGGATACGAATTTCGCGTTTGCCGTCATATTTTTTGTGGTTTCTTGCTGTTTTTCGAGACCGAAACTTCGGCAGGCGGTCCCCCTTGAATTTTTTCAGGCGGTTTGCTAAAATGAATGGTATCGACTTCTTTAGATTGATGCGAGGTGAAAAATGACGCAGGACTTTGAAAATTCGCAGCTGACGCTGGAGCTTCCGACTCTTGGGAAAGTAAACCATGATCCCGTGCAGTTTACGGAACTTGGGGACGGGTATTTGTTCGGGAAATTCCAAAACTATCGCTTGAAGAAAAAGCTCGGCGAAGGCGGGATGGGGCAGACGTGGCTGGCAGAGGAACTCGTGGAAAACGAGGTGAGCCAGCGCGTCGTGCTGAAGATCCTGACGCGGGAACTGCGCGGAAACGCGGACGCGCTGAAGGAAGTCCGGCGTGTATTCGACCTCACGAAAAACCTGAATCATTCGAGCATCTGCCCGCTTCTGGGACGGTACGTCGACCCGAATTTCGGCGATTTTCTCGTCATGAAGTACGCCGACGGCGGGACTTTGGCCGACTGGTTCAACGCCCAGCCGGGACACGAAAACGGACTCCCGCTCGAGACGCTCCTTCCGATCTTCCGCCCGCTTGCCGAGGCGCTGGATCTCGCGCACCGAAACGGGATCCTTCACCGCGACGTGAAACCGCAGAACATCATGTTCATGGGCCGGGACAAAACGCCGGTCCTGATCGACTTCGGCATCGCCGCGCGCATTCGGCCCGAAAACGTGACGTCAAACACGCAGTCGTTCAGCCGGACCGACACGATGGCCCATTCCTCATCCGGCACACCGCGCTACATGGCGCCGGAACAGATAGAGGGCAAACCGCAAAATGGCCGTACGGACCAGTATGCGCTGGCGATGGTCCTTTACGAAATGCTCGTTGGTTCTCTTCCATTTTCTGGGAACAGTGCATCGATCCTTCTTCAAAAATTGCATTTCACTCCGCAGTTTTCCGATCTCTCCCCCTCGGCAGGCTCCGCGTTCGTCCGTGCTCTTGCCTTTGAGGCGAAAGACCGATTCGCGTCGTGCGCGGATTTTATGGACGCCCTGAAAATCCAGATCCTGCCGGCTTCTCCCATTCCGGAGCCGTCTAAAGAAAAGAGCGTGGAGGAATACGCGCAGAAGAACAGCGGGAAACTCTATTCGGAAGATCCAGCGGACTGTTTATGGGAGGAGGCGGAACGTAAGGTCCAGGAATGCTTTATGCGTGAACTGGCAGAAGAATGGACGCAGGAAACGGAAACGCAAGAAGAGGATCAGAGGTCTGAGACACGGCGAAATTTCCTTTTGGGGGGACTCATTGTGCCTGCGGCAGCCGCGCTTGGGCTTTACATTACCTCCCGTGCTGATCCTTCTTCCAAACCGTCAGGTCTCGCAGAGCTGGAGTCCTGCGGCAGATCGCCGAGGGGAACTTATGCAGGGGAACGTAAGGTCTGGGAGGCAGATGGGGTCCTCTATCCCTTCCGATGGTGTCCGCCGGGCACATTCACGATGGGGAGTCCTGCGGAGGAATTGGGCCGATTCGACAGCGAGATCCCGCACGAAGTGACGCTGACGCGAGGATTCTGGATGCTTGAGACGGAAGTGACGCATGGAATGTGGAAGAGCGTGATGGGCGTAGGAATTCAGAATTTGGAAGATGAGGAGCCCGTAGTGAAGGTGGATTGGAATGACTGCCGGAGATTTTGTGAGAAACTTTCGTCAAAACTTGAAATGGAAGTGAACCTTCCAACGGAAGCCCAGTGGGAGTATGCCTGCCGCGCGGGGACGACGGGGGCTTATGCCGGCAGGCTTGGTAAAATGGGCTGGTACGGCGGCCGTGATGGAAATAGCGGCGGCAGTTCCCATCCGGTCGGTGAGAAGAAACCGAATGCGTGGGGACTTTACGATATGCACGGGAATGTCAGGGAGTGGTGTTCGGATTGGTATGCTCCCTACATGAATGCGTCTGCGAGTGATCCGACTGGTCCGGATCTCGGAACGAGCCGGGTCGTTCGCGGCGGCGGATGGCAATATGATGAAGGGTTCTGCCGCTCGGCGTACCGACACTGTCATGCGAGCGGGGAGGCGTACCGCGATTTGGGATTTCGCTGTGTACTGGCACTTCCAGTGAAATGAAATACTGCCGGGTGAGTCAGCTGTGCGATTGGGTGTCTGTGTGCTTCCGCGGATCTTCTGTATTCTCAGTGGTTAAGATCTTCGGCGCAAGCGGATCCACGCGCGACGGCACTCTTCGAGATCCGTCTGGCTGCCCGTTATGCCGCCGCGCTCGTGAGGGAGAAACATCTTGAAAGTTGTTTCTCCCACAGGCTCCCTCTTCAAGAACTTTTTGATGTTTTTTTTGGGGGGGTATTTTTTGTTTTGTTTTCACGGAATACCGCGAACGATCCACGGCCCAATGAGTTTCGTAAACCAGACCGGAAGACGTTTCCAGATCCGGATCGCAAGACCATACGACGCATTGTCCGGACGTACATCGTCCATCGTGCCGCGGCGAACAAAGTACTTCCAGACGACGGGGACTTCCTGTGCCCCCCACTGTTTCTTGAATTGCCAGGTCCCGCATCCGATAGAGCTGCGTCCGAAATCGAAAACTTTGGCGTGCCGGGCTTCGATGCTGTGTTTCAGGAGGTTCCAGTAGAGGAACATGTTGGCGCAGAGTGCGTTTCCCCATCGCAGTGTGCCTGCACTGGGGACTTCGGTGATCTCTCGGCCATGTACGAGAAACGCAGCGGAAACGAGGCGGTCTTCGGCAGTGCGTACGAGGCAGATCTCCGCTTTTTCTCCAAGTTTTTCAAAAATTTCTTCAAATAGTTTCCGCGAGTAGACCGGTGTGCCGACATTTCGCATCGTTTCGGCAAAAACGGCGTAGAACTCAGAGAGAAACTCCTTTCCGCCCCATTCGGCACGCAGACCCGCTTTTTCGCCTTTCCGGATCTGATTTCTGACCTTGGGACCGACGGCTTTCCAGAGGGCCTCGGACGTTTCCGGAAGCTCCAGCTCCATGAGCACTTTTCCGCGCCGCTCGAAATTTAGCCGGGGATGCGCGATTTCACGTACATGCCGGAGTTCCAGATACTTGACGTCCAGTTCTTCAGCAAGACGAACGGCTTCGTCGATCAAAAGCGTTTCGATCTCTTCGCGCTCTTTCCCCTCCGGCACAAAACAGCCGCCGACATTCACGTAGGGCAGTGCGATGAGATGACGTCCGAAAAGCGGACTTTTCATGGCGATGAGAGGCAGGATCCCCGCGATCTCCCCGGCTTCTGAAGCGGCAGATCCCGTCGCGGGTACCGGGTCTTTCAGAGTTTTCCGAACTTCCACCGTATAGAGTTCCTGCCGTAATCCGCGTGAGACGATCTCTCCCCACTGCGGGAACCAGCCAGGATGCAGACGGGAAATATTTTGCGTCAGGTGGGCAAAATCGCGGTCGGAAGGGGCCGAACGGGAAATGTGTACGGAATATCTCATGGACGAAAACGGAACAGGAAACGGAAACGAACAAAACCCGCGTGCGATCCCGAAACTTCCGAGACCAAACGGGGTGCCGAGGTGAAATTTCCTTTCATTATATCGTGAATGAGCGGAATGTCAAGAGGAATTGCCGGCAGATAAAACGAGTAAGATGCCGACGGTTTGTTTTTTTCGCAAAAAATATTCGGATTTACAGAAAATTTACAGAACGTGAAAAAAGGCTGAATAATTCTGCCGTATACTATGTGTGTCAGGTGAGGGAAAGACGCTCACCCAATTGAAAAACAAAAAAAACTTTCCATATAAGGAGACGAGATCATGTTGAAGAATCGTGTTGTTTGGACTGCTGCCGCTGCTGCTGGTGTTCTGAGTGTTGGTGTTCTCGCGCAGGCTGAGATCCTCCGCGCTGCCAAAAGAGGAGACGTCGTCCGGGTGCAGGAGCTTGTCGCGCAGGGCGCAAATGTGGATCAGGTGAATGAAGACGGCGAGACCGCACTTCACGAGGCTGCGGAACGCGGAAAGATCGAAGTCGTCCGCATCCTCCTCGAAAAGGGAGCGAATGTGAACGCAGCTGATGATGATCTGGCGACTCCTCTGCATGAAGCGGCGGACGGACGAAATCTGGAGCTGGTGCGTCTCCTGATCGAAAAAGGCGCAAATGTGAATGCCGTGAATGAGGATGGCGAGACCCCGCTTCACATTGCGGCAGAAGATTCGACTCTGGAGATC
>JAGBAA010000017.1 GCA_017939795.1 Thermoguttaceae bacterium | reverse complement strand
GTGGAATTTCTTGAAAAGCG
Organism: Thermoguttaceae bacterium; assembly: GCA_017939795.1. Lineage (GTDB taxonomy): Bacteria > Planctomycetota > Planctomycetia > Pirellulales > Thermoguttaceae > RGIG3701. Next base: position 5,140 of record JAGBAA010000017.1, on the reverse strand, counting down.
ACGCGAGACGCGTCGCCTCCCAGAGACGCGAGACGCGCCGCCTCCCAGAGCCGCCCCTCCGAAGGAGAGGACTTTCTTGAAAAGCGACGCGAGACGCGCCGCCTCCCAGAGCTGCCCCTCCGATGGAGAGGAATTTCTTGAAAAGCGACGCGAGACGCGCCGCCTCCCAGAGCCAGTCACGCAGTGACCTTTGCCGCTTTTTTATTCGGCAAATGTGCGCAAGCACACCGTATCGCTGCGCAAGCCGCACATCCTGAAAGGGGAGGGCAGTGTCCTCTGTAGTCAAAACCAGGAGCGAAAATACAAAAATTTGAGGAAAAACACAGAAATTTCATCAAGGGGGGCTGGACGGAAGTATTTTTTTGTGTAGAATAAGAGGAAAGTGTATTTTTCCCATTTCCTTTTTGTTCACGTGGAAGCAGATCATGGCCAAAGCTACGTACAAAGACTCTGGAGTCGATTTGGAACTTTACCGCAACGCGATGTCCCGCCTGCCGGGTTTGATGGAACGCACGGAGACCCCGCGTGTTCGCCGTCTTCCGGGCGGTTTTGCCGGAATGTTCCAGCTGGATTTCGACAAAAATTCACCTTTCCGCCGCAATTACGAGGATCCGGTCCTCATTTCCTGCACGGACGGCGTGGGAACCAAGCTGAAGATCGCGATCGCGATGAACGCGCACTCCACGGTCGGGATCGATCTGGTCGCGATGAGCGTCAATGATGCGATCTGCTGCGGTGCGGAACCGCTTTTCTTCCTGGACTACGTCGCGATGGGAAAGGACAATCCGCCGCTTCTGGAACAGATCGTAAGCGGAATTTCCGACGGCTGCGTGCAGGCGAACAGTGCGCTGCTGGGCGGCGAGACGGCCATCATGCCCGATATGTATGGAGCGGATGACTACGATCTGGGCGGTTTCTGCGTCGGAGTCGCCTCGAAAAAAGATCTGATCGACGGCAGTGCGATCAAACCTGGCGATACGGTCATCGGCATTGCGTCGACCGGTCTGCATTCCAATGGTTTCTCGCTCGTGCGCAAAGTCGTGTTTGAGCTGAACAAACTGAACGTTTTCGACACGATCCAGGATTCCGGAACGGAACTCGACGGTCAGCGTGTGGGTGACGTTCTCCTGACGCCGACCCGCATTTACGTGAAGCCGGCGATGCACATCCTCGACAATTTCCGTCCGGCAGTCCACGGTATCGCGCACATCACGGGCGGCGGTCTGCACGAAAATCTTGAACGCATCGTTCCGGAAGGGGCCCGCGTCCTGATCGACCGCGGCAGCTGGACAGTGAAGCCGGTCTTCCAGTGGATCCAGAAACTGGGAGAGATCGAAGACGACGAAATGTTCAAGGTCTTCAACATGGGCCTCGGTTTGGTGATGGTCCTGGCTTCCGAACAGGTCGAAGCGGTCCGCGCGTCGCTTGACGAGATGGAGCTGGAAAACTGGGTCATCGGCAAAGTGGTCGAAGGAGAAAAAGGCGTCGTGTGGAACGACTGACCTTCCGCTCTTCCAGACATAAAAGCCTCGCTCTTTTTTGAGTGAGGCTTTTTTTGTGCCATTCCGCGCTTCGACCGGGGCAAACAACCGAAGCAAACCATCCAGTATGCGGTCTCTTGCCGCAGGATCCCCGCTCACACATGGCGGACGAAGCACATTTCGACCCATTTTCAGGGAGAGACGGCAGAAGATGGAAATGAAATTCGGAAAATTTCAGGAATTTGGAAGATTTTTTTCATCCCGCGGGTAGCCAAAATTGAAATTTATGCTATACTTAAAGAGATTTTGTGAGATTTTAGGATCTGCCTGATCCGTCGGATGTCCGACCGAGACCGTTTCCGACCGAGACCGTTTCCGACCGAGACCGTTTCCGACCGAGACCGTTTCCGACCGAGACCGTTTCCGACCGAGACCGTTTCCGACCGAGACCGTTTCCGACCGAGACCGTTCCGGTACGAAATGGAAGTTTTTGGCGGGCAGATCCTGAAAGCTGAAGCTGCTGACCCCTTTTCCTGTTTTGAATTGGAGAATCCCATGACTTTTTCTGCTCGACTTTCTGCTGCCGTACGTGAGAAAAAAACGCCGGTCCTCGTAGGGATCGACCCTCGTTTCAACTCGATCCCGGAATGCCTCCGCACGGGCGTCTGCGCCTCAGACCTGAAGGGAGTGGCGGGCGTTTTCCGTACGTTTTCGCTTCGGCTTCTGGACGTCATTGCGCCGCACGTGGCGTGCATCAAACCGCAGCTTGCGTTTTTTGAAGCGGCCGGTCCTTACGGAATGGCGGCACTGGCTGACGTGATCGACTACGCGCGAAAACTGGGCCTGGTCGTCATTCTGGACGGCAAACGGAACGACATTGGAAGCACGGCAGAAGGATACGCAGCCGCGTATCTCGGCGAGAATTCCGCATGGAAAGGGGATGCACTGACGGTAAGCCCCTACCTCGGCGAGGACAGCGTCCAGCCGTTCGTCAAGGTCGCGGAACAGAATGACGCGGGGATCTTCATCCTGGTGAAGACTTCCAATCCCGGCGGCGGAATGCTGCAGGATCTTCAGGCGGAAGGAAAGACCATCTACCAGCACACGGCCGACTGGGTCGAAAAGACTGCCGCGGCATTCGCGGAAGCCCAGGGCGAAAAATACGGTGCCGTGGGTGCCGTCGTCGGCGCAACGTATCCGGAACAGCTCGCAGAACTGCGTCAGAGAATGCCGCACGCCTGGCTCCTGGTCCCGGGTTTCGGCGCACAGGGCGGGACGGTGAAAGACGTCGCGCACGCATTCGATGAGGACGGACTCGGCGCGATCATCAACAATTCGCGCGGGATCATCTTCGCTCACGCCAGAAAAGACTACGCCGGCAAATTCACCGACGCACAGTGGGAATCCGCCGTCGAGACTGCCGTTCTGGAAATGAAGGCGCAGTTTGAAGGTTTCGTCCGCTAAGCCTGTTTACCGATGAGGTCTCGGAAACTGCGGGACCTCATCCAATTCCTTTCCGTCCGATCCCGGTCTCCATCAAGTGTCGGCCCCGGTCGGAGGAATGTGTTTGGGGATCCCTTTCTCCCAGTCCCTGCATCAGGGCCATTTTCCGCAAGGCAAAATGCTCCGGCTTCGTTTTTCTTTCATTCCCGAACCATCCCAACATACCCCACCTTTGCATTTGAGGAAAGACCATGGATCGACCCGGCTTTTTGTGGGCTTCCGGTACCGCTGCGGTTTTTGCCGCCCTTCCGATCGTGTCTGAACATTCGGCTCTGGCGGCCATTGACCCGGTAAAATGCGGGACACTGGCTCCGACGCCGGATCTGATGCCATTTCGCGCCGCAGACGCAGACTTTCCGGGGACATTGAAAGGACGTTTCGGTCCATCGCTTCTGCATTTCTGTCTTTTCTGGATCCTGTGGAGCCTCCTGGAAGGCATCCTTTTTGGGGAAGTCCTGTTTTTCCCCCAGAATCTTCATGCGGAAACTCCAACGGAAATTCAGACGAACGCCCGGCAAATGCAGCCCGCGGACGTTTCGGAACCGGTCTGGTTTGAAGAAGAAGCTCCGCCGATCGTCTGGTTCGTGCATGGAATGCTCTTCATGCGGGATGATTTTGAGCGGGAACTTGCCGTTTTGCGCAGGATCTTCCCGAATGCGGATGCCGTGACGCTCAAGGCATGGGATGCACCGCATGGTCCCGGAAGGACACTGGAGGCCCACTGGGACCGTTCGGTGGGGCGCGGAGAACGTTTTGCCCGAGAACTGGCGGAAGAGATCGCGGCGATGCCTGCGGCGGACCGAAAGCGTCTCGTGCTGGTCGGTCACTCGCTGGGAGGACGGATCGCGGTGCGTGCGCTGGCGAGGAACTTTCGCCGGGAAAAACTCACCATCCGCCAGCTGATCCTTGCGGGCGCGGCGATCCACTTTGACGACTCGGACATCCGGGAGGCCGTCGCGGCATCCGAGCTGACGGCGTACAGTATGGTGAATCCTGCGGACGTCATGCTTCGCGCATATCTTGTCGCGGAAGGTCAGTCGGCTCTCGGAACAGGCTGCCTCTACCCGATGCCGCCGACGGAATTCTACGAAATTTCGCTTTTTCACTCCGTCGATCATTTTGCGCACGTTTATTTTGAGCGGCTCCACGAGTGCATTCTGAAAGACGATTTCTCGAATCGCGAGATCCTCGTTCCGCACGTGCTCGCCGTCGGACATCCTCATCCCATGACCGGGCACTGGACGACGCTGGATGAACTGCTTGGCTGGAAATTTCAGAAACATTCCAGCGGGATGTGCCGGATCCTGAACGAAGAAAACGAAAGAAAAGCGTTTGGCTTTCAGGATCAGACGCACTTCGCTTTTCTGCGTGTCCGCCAGCAGCTCGTGGATCGGGCCATGATGCCGGAGCCTGTGCGGGAGCTCCTTCCTGCCGACCTTCCGCCGATCCTGAACTTCCAGTCCCTCGGCAGTGACGGCTGGTGGCTGACGGTCGGAAATTTCCAAGACTGGCGGCTCCAGAAGAACCGTTCAACGTTCCAGTACCGGATCCTGGACCCCCACGCCTGCCGTCGAGCTGCGGGAAACGGCCCGGAGATGAAGCGTACTTTTGAAGAGCTCATCCATACGCTTCGCCAAAAAGAGCTCGAATGAACGGACCCGTTCCCGTTGACCGCTGACGCAGACACGCACACAAGAAGCTCCTCCTAAAGGAGGGGCGGCTCTGGGAGGCGGCGCGTCTCGCGTCGCTTTTCAAGAAAATCCTCTCCATCGGAGGAGTGGCTCTGGGAGGCGGCGCGTCTCGCGTCGCTTTTCAAGAAATTCTTCTCCTTCGGAGGGGCGGCTCTGGGAGGCGGCGCGTCTCGCGTCGCTTTAAGGTGTGGGGACTTTTTAAAGTTCACTTTTCCTGAACCCCACGCCAACTCCCGGCGAATGCGCTGTCGCGCTGTATCGCCAAATAAAAAAGCGGCAAAAGTCACTGCGTTCCCGTATCGCCGCACTCCATATCGGACCACCCCTCCAAAGGAGGGGAATTTTTAAAATTCGCTTTTCCTGAACCCCACACCAACTCCCGGCGAATGCGCTGTCGCGCTGTATCGCCGAAAGAAAAAGCGGCAAAAGTCACTGCGTTCCCGTATCGCCGCACTCCATATCGGG
>JAGBAA010000146.1 GCA_017939795.1 Thermoguttaceae bacterium | reverse complement strand
GCCGGATCTGTTTTCAGATGAGGGGGGGCTATGATTTCCACGTCGATTCCGTTCGAGAGCGCCCACTCTGTCACTTCGTCTATCCTGGCCGACATTTCTTCGATGTCGACCTCTGCGTGATCCACTCTGTTCTCCGTACGGTACCGCCCCCGGCAAACGATCAGCCTGTCTGGACGGATCTGCGAGATTTCCTCCACGCTGGATCCGGATCGGATGATCCACACCTCAGAAGTGAAGTCGTGCGCCCGTGCCGCGAATGCTTTCAGCAGCGCGTTCGCCATCTTCCTGGCTGGCTTGCACTGTTCGGCGTGCGGAACCGTCAGCCTGAATGCTGAGGCTATGGCGTCCAGATCGTACGCCAGCGCCCCTGGTCCCATGTGCTCTCGGGTGTATGTGCTTTTACCGGATCCAGGCAGTCCGATGACCATCATCGTCTGCTTCAGCAGGATCCCGTTCTTTTCTGCTGTCTCAAGCATCAGCGCTTTTCCCTTCTTCGTCAGCTCTCCGTTCATGTTGTGCAGCACTTTGCTGTGTGTCCTCCGGCTGACTGCGATCAGATTCCAGTCGGCCATCGCATACTGCGGGAAGTCTTCCTTCGGCAGGATGTGGTGAACTATGTCCGCCTGGACGTGTCGTCCTTCGTGCTGCAGGATCCATTGATCCGTGTAGCTGTCCCGCCGCAGGATGTTCTGCCGCTTCCATTTCCACCTGGGTGAAGTGATGAACTTCTCCCACTTGTCCTGTTTGTTCTTCATGCCGTATCCTCCAAAAAAAGGAAGGCCATTTGATCTCTAAGGGAGAAGGAATGCCCGTATGTCGTCGGAGGATTTGGTGGGCCCATGACAGCCCTGGCCTTCCTTTGCACGGGGAAAACGAAAAAAGGCGCCGTGCCAGGAGCGCCTTTTCCGATTCCTCGCGCACATTGTATCACGCTTTATGAGTTACAAAGTGCGCAAATTTCGACCTTTATGGTTAATTTTCGATAAATTTTACCGGGTTTCGGGTCTCGAACTGCTGCCCGTAGTATCTGGCCCGCATCTCCTGCAGCATGTATGTGGCTTTCCTCCTGCTGATGTTCATGATGTCTGCGGCTGCGTTTATCGAGTAACCGAATTCATAGACCCAGGCCAGAAGCTCTACCTGTTCCGGATCCAATGTCTGCAGGAAGCCGGCCATCCGGTTGATCCGGAACTCCAGCCGTGCGTATTCCGCCGCCAGCGCTTCCTGGTACACGATCAAGTCGACCACGTTTGTCTCTGCCGCCGGGCCGTCGCTCTTTTTATATTTCGCTTCGGCTTCCGACTTGATCCGCGGTGAAGATTGCTCGCCGTTTAACTGCATTCCAACCTCCTGCAGCTTCTCGTATGCGGCCAGCAATTTGTCGCTGCAAAATCTCAGGGAGCGCCACTCCTGGTCCACCACTTTTCGCCGTGCCGCTTCTATTTCTGTGATGTCCATTTATACCCTCCCGGAGCAGTCTGATGAACTCTCCTGCAATTCGTACAATTCGCGGATCCAGTTTTCTGTTGTTCCTCCTGGATCTGTTCCAGCTGTTCATTTGCCCTCCGGCCGGATCTCCGGAAGCTGCCGGATCACCTCGATCGCCATCCGGAACGCTCCCTGCTCTATTTTAGCAGACCGCGCGCAGTTCTTTTCCCGTGCGTCGATCATCCGCTGCAGGACCCGGATTGCTTCCTCACCGTCGATCGGCTTCATCCTGGATCCTCTGGATCTGGTTCTCGGAAAGCCAGACGCTCCGGTAATAAGCGCCCTCTTTCCAGAACACCAGATATGGGTGAGTCCCTGCGTCGACCTTCGCCGCGATCGTGCCGATCCTGTCGTGGTTCATGAACTTGAATTTAACCTGCTGCTTGTCTTCCTTTTTTGCCATTGTCTTCCCCTTCCTAAACTCCAAATATTACCCGCGCATTGTATGCCCGCCGCTTCGATGTCGGATCCTTCTTTACCTCGCGCACCATGACCCGTACATCGTCCCGGCCCAGCTGTTCCTGGACTTTCTTCGTCATGTATGTCTCATAGTAGCTGACCCCGTGGAGCCGCTGGATGTCTTCGGCCGGAACGACCGAGATGTGCAGCTTTGCCGGGTCGATCAGATACGCCAGAACCCATTCAGCCAGTCCGTCTTTCTTCGTTTCGGTGCTGCCGCGTTTCCTTTTGGCCTTGCCGGCTGCTTTGTCTGCCTGCCGCGTCGGCGGTGCTGGGTCCTTGCACGCCGGCGACATTACCACCACAACCGTTTTCCGATCCGGAGTGCTCCGTTGATAATATCGCCACTTGGCGCCTGTCGCCTTGTGATTCTT
>JAGBAA010000002.1 GCA_017939795.1 Thermoguttaceae bacterium | reverse complement strand
TCCGGTGAAGTCGGCGGCTTTCGCGTCGGCTTCTCCCGGTTTCGGCGGCGAAGGGATGGATCCGGTGAAGTCGGCGGCTTTCGCGTCGTGTTCTCCCGGTTTCGGCGGCGAAGGAATGGATCCGGTGAAGTCGGCGGCTTTCGCGTCGTGTTCTCCCGGTTTCGGCGGCGAGGGGATGGATCCGGTGAAGTCAGCGGGTTTCGGCGGTGCGGGGATGGATCCGGTGAAGCCGGCAGGTTTCGGCGGTGCGGGAATGGAGCCGGTGAAGCCGGCAGGTTTCGGCGGTGCGGGAATGGAGCCGGTGAAGCCGGCAGGTTTCGGCGGTGCGGGAATGGATCCGGTGAAGCCGGCAGGTTTCGGAGGTGCGGGGATCGAACCGGTGGAAGCTGGGGATGAGAGAGGCGCAGCACAGTCGGAAAATGGGCAAATCGCGGCGTATTCGGGAACTTCGCGCTGGCAATTGGGACATTTTTTCATCAATTCACCTCAATTTTATCGACGCATTGAAATTTGTGCGGAGCGTGCTCAATCTTCCAAAAAACGGCCCTGCGAGAGGACCTCGCCAAAATTCTCAATTTCCCGTACGCGGCCGCAATCTCCGACCAGGACTTCAAAATCGGCACGAAATCTCTGATGGCAGAACACATCCAGCATGATCCGATTTTCTTTCAGTGCTTTGGCGATCGATGCCGTTGTGTCCTTTCCATCGGCGGTCTGCGGATGAAATTTCTGGTCCGTCACCAGGTAGAAGCGGATCGCGTGTCCCTGAGAGTTTTTCTTCACCTTTTCGATCGCCAGCCGAAGGGCGTCCAGCGAAGATTCCGGCAGGTCGCCGCCTTCGAATCGCGGAACGGACGTGACCGCCTGGAGAAAATCCAGTGAATCTTCCGTAAATTCCGTTTCAGAGACCCACGCTTTTCCCAGTGCCGCATCTCCAAAGCCAATGAGCGAAAACCGCGGCTTCACGGCCTGGCGTTCAAGCTGAATAGCAAAATCCAGGCACTTTTCCTTCAGCGCGTTGATGGACGCATCCATGGACTCTGTCGTGTCCATCAGGATCACGATGTCCGCGATATTGGAAGTCGGGAAGGAGAAATTTTCAAAGGTCCGGCGAATTCCGGAACGGCTCCAGAGCGTCAGGTCGATCGGCTGACCCGGGACGTAATTCCAGCTCCACTGCTGCTTTTCGTCGCATGATCTCTCATACTCGTAGAGAAGATCCGTCGTCTGACCGCCCGAAGTTCGGCGAAGATGGACCAGACCGGGAGAAACGACTCGAAATGCGATCTCCAGCTGTCCCTGATTTCCGGCGTTCTGCGTGACGGAGACCGCCTCAAGCACCGCATATCGGCCGACCATGTAGTGGTGAAGAAGCCCCAAAACGAAAAAGAGGAGCGACAATCCCAAAAGGAAAACCGGAATGAGGACCAGGAATCTGCGTCCAAGTGCGGCGGAATCGTACGAGAGCCGGGCTTTAAGTGCCTGAAGGTACTCGAGATAATCGGCCGAGGAGGCGTTTTCGTCTTCGGGAGACTGCATCCCGGAACTGTTTTCTGACTCAGGAACCCCAACATTTTCTGCCGTTTCAGACGGTGTATCCGACGAATTCGGCGAGGAGAAAGCGTCTGTCTGTGTTCCCGGACCCTGCATCGACGGCACGGACGGAGGTACAGGGGGCTGAGACGGCGAAACCGGTGCCTGAGACTGCGGCGCCTGTGGCTGGATCGGGATCGGAGTGGGACGAAGAAGCCGGGAGGCCGGACGCACATTCGGAGCTGATGGAGGAACGGGCGTCGGCGTGTGAGTGGAGACGTTTGAAGATTCTGGGGCTGAATGCTGCCCGGGATGAGGATTGGGAAGGTTTTCTGCCATGATTTTTTCCAAACTATTTCTCCAAAAGGGCGAGACGGCGTTTCTGGATCCTGCTGAGGAGTTTGCCGGCGGCAAGCTCTTCCGCCTGCTCGTAGTAGGAAAGTGCGAGAGCGGTCTTGCCGGCCTTTTCTGCCGAGAAACCCTTCTGTGCCAGCTTGAGTGCGGCTTCCTGACGGGATTTCTCTCCAGATCGGGAAGGAACCGCCTTTTTAGGGGATCGGGAAACCAACGGTGAAGCCGATCCGGATACGGAAACACCATGGACCGCCCGGATCTCCGTTTCTGAAAAAAGATCCAGATCCGCGTGAATGTCTTTGGACGGCTTCGTTTCCGAAACTGTGAGTTGAGAGGGGGCACGAAGAGCCGGTTCAAGATGAAGCGGCTGACGCAGTTCGTTCGTGCGCTCTGCCAGTGCGTTCGTGCGTTCCGCTTTCCCTGATTTGACCTGAGAACCTGACCTGCCGCGAAGCCCAGACTCCTGAAGATCCCGTGCATTTGCCTGGAACGATCTCCGCAGATCCGCGGAACTGGCGATCGGTGCAGAGCCTGCAGTTTCCTGACGCGCAGTCCAGCGGTCTGTCGGCGAAAGCCTTTCGTTCGGACGGCGGACACGAACCGGAGAGGGGGAATTCAGGATCTGCTCGTCCATTTCCTGAAGGTCAATGATCTGAACCGAGGTGTGCATCGAGGAGACCGAAGAATCTGAGCCAAACGAGCGGTTCTGAAACGGAAGGAGCGGCGTACCGGAGATCCGTTCGCCGGATGAGGAGCGCGTGATCCCCGCAGTGTAGGCACTGCCGCCGTCTGGGACCTGCACCGTCGTGGAAGCATCAAAATGCTGAAAAGAAGGAAGCTGAAGTGCCTGCGAATGCACTTTTTCGGGAGAGATGCTCCCCCAAAGGGCCAGGATCCCCAGGAATGCCGGAATGACTGCCGAGAGCTCCCGGCGGTGTCTCCGAAAACGGGAAAGTGCTGTTCGGTACACGTTCATCGATCTTTTCCTGTAAGAAAATGCTTCCAAAAAACAAAACGAAACCGGGGGCCATCGGAAACCCCCGGCAGATAAAATCGAAATACCAAGTCTCCGGAATTTCATGAGATCCCGAAGAAAAGACACCGGCCGACTTCGCGCATATGCCGGCGTCTTCCCATAGGAAACAGTTTAGGAGCACAGCAGGAAGGAACCTGCTGCGCGATCCGCTTAAACTGCCTGGATCCTGACCGTAAACTCCGGGTCTTTGACCATTTCGGCCGGAATTAGTAGAGACTCTTGTACGACTCGCGATTGTTCTGTTCCCAGAGCATACGCGGACCGACGACGAAATCGACCATTTCATCCTGTTTCCAGTCGAAAAGGAGACGCTGGTCCACTTTTCCATCCGGTTTGGTCTTGAACTCGATCAGGTACGGAGCGCTTTCCGTATTGTCTGCGTCACGCATGGCGACGACGACTCCGGAACCGCCCGTCGATTCCGCGATCCCCGCCGGAGGTGCGAAGGAGACGAGTCCCTGACGATAGATGCGTTTACCGCCCGGAAGTTCGTAGGAAGCGACTTCGTTCTCGCCTTCCATCACGACCACGCGGTTTCCGCCCTGAGTCGCCGCCCAGCGATCGGATGCCGGGTCAGCCGCGACACCGCCGGATTCCGGAAGGACCGGCGTGCTGCTGGCGAGTGCGCCATTGCCGGTGAAGCGGTAAATGCCTTCATTCGCGCTGGATCCGAAAAGGATGGCACGGTCACGGCCGACTGCGACGGACATATCTTTGCTGTCTGCGTTTTCGATGCCTTCGATCTTCTTGTAGACATCCAGAGCTTTGCCCTGAACGTTGGACATCGTGATCGTGTCGGTCATGTTGTCGACGAGGACCATCGAATCGCTGCCCGGAGCGACGGCAACGTCGACCGGATAGGCCATTTTTTCATCTTTTTCCATGATCGGTTCCACGATACCGCCGTCGGAGACGCGATAAACTTTACCGCCGTCGCGCGGGCAGACGCAGACCAGACCGTGGTCGCGGTGCATCGCCAGACCAGTCGCAGTGTGCGGGAGGTTCACGACGCCAAGGATACGCCCCTGTTCGTCGACCTGGTACACTTTACCGGTGGAGTTCAGATCGCCGCAGGAAATGTAGAGGACCATTCCCGGAGGCATTTCCGTCGGAACGAGTTCCGTGCCGGCCAGTTCCGGGGGCAGATCGCCGTAGCCGCCGCCGTTTCCGTAACCGCCGCCGCCACCGCCGCCGTAGCCGTAGCCCGGATTATAGTACGGAAGCTGCGGATTCCAATGCGGGATCTGCGGATTGTACACGAGGATGTCCGGTCCGTAGAAAACGGGGACTTCGGGAAGTTTCATTTTCGGAGCGAGGTTGCGGACGCGCTGACGGTACTGCGGAGCAAGATTCACGTAGTTGCTCATGCCGTTTCCGCCGGCTCCGGGGCCCTGACCGGGATTCATGTTTTCTTTCGGTTCGCGTTCATCGGGACCTTCTTCCGGGCCTTCGCAGCCGCAGTCTTCTCCCGAACCTTCGCCAGTGCCGTCACCGTTTCCGGGACCATCGCCGGGGCCTGCTCCATCACCGGGGCCTGCACCGTCGCCAGGACCATCGCCAGGACCGTCGCCCGTACCGGGGCCTGTTCCAGGACCAGCACCGTAGCCGTAGCCGACACCGTAGCCGGCACCAAATCCGCCGACGCCTGCCTTATCGCCCATCGCGACCGTTCCGGCCATGCCGAGGGTACGTCCGAGCGGGTCAATGTCCCACGGGCTGGCTTCCGCGACAGCTGCGCCGTCACCGCCGCCTGCTCCGCCGCCGACTCCTGCACCGCCAGCTCCGGCAACACAATCATCGCAGCCGCAATCCGCAGCGTGTCCGGTACCGCCGTATACATGATGCACATCCGCATCGCCGTCACCGTGATGGACGACTCCGTGACCGCCGTGGTGGTGGACGACATCGCCGCCGTGATGCACGACACCATGCCCGCCGTGATGGTGAACGACGACATCATCATCGTCGTCGTGGACGACAACACGGTCATGGTCATCGTAGACGTGGACGACGTCATCGCGCACGACGCGGTCGCGCACGACGACCGGATCACGTTCCACGACTTCGACCGGACGGTCAACGACCACCGGAGCGTGTTCCACGACTTCCACGGGCTGGACCGGTTTGTCCTGAACGACGACAGCCTCAGGAGCAGCATCCACCGGAGCTTCCTTCTGGAAAAGCGGGATGCGCTGGCCGCCATTTTCAAGGTAGCGGCCGATCATATTGGACCAGTCGCCTTCGAAAACGACCAGACCCTGCTTCGGATTGTATCCAGCCGGCGTCGCGACCTCTTCACCCTGTTCGTTGACGACTTTGAATTTGTTCCAGGACGGTGCATTGCCCGTCACGTCCACCTTAACGTGGAGGAACTTGCCGGTCTCTTCCGAAACGGCGGCTGCGTTCGGAACGGCAGAGGACTGCTTGGAGACAGTCGAGACGTCCCAATCCGCCGCAAATGCAGCGGTGACCGCCAGCGGCAGGCAGAGACCCATAAGCTGGAATGCCTTTTTCATGATTTGACTCCTGATGGATAAGCTTTCAATGTATCCGAGGTAAATGGATCGGTGACTGTTTTCCTGTACTTGTATCCCTTAACTGACCGTCGATTCTGTGACCAACCTTCCTGACTGCCGCCGAAAAAACGGAATGTCTTTTTTTGTACAGGATGCAGGTCAGGGATTTTTTCGCTAACATCCCCTACCCCACATCGGACATTTTAGCATAAATTGTTCAAAAATGCAATCGCTTCCCTCCCAAATTTTGGAAATTTTTTCAAAAAAAGTGAAAATTTTTTGGAAAAACTGCATTTTGGAGGCGCAGCGATCCTCTTTTTTTGTTTTTCCTTTTTTTTTATCTCTGAATAAAGCGGAGGCTGGGTAAAATACACAAGACAAGGTATCTCAAAAGTCTCTGTGCGGGGGAGGTCTCTTTTTTCCCCTCTTGACTTTTTCTGAATTTCTGCTATACTCATGTGTTGGTCTGTGGTTTTGGAGGATCTCTGTGCCATGGGCACCTTCTTCGAATCTACTTTCAGAGATCCGCATTTTATTCAGAGATCGATCCTATGTGGTCAATATTTTTTCTCAGTCTCGGGATCGCTTTGGGCTGTTCGTTTTTCTGTTCACTATGCGAGGCCGCGCTTTTGAGTCTGACGCCGGGACAGATCGAGAACATGGCGAAGAAAAATCCCGCACGTGCACGGGTCTGGCGTCAGTATCGCGAAAAGGTCGATACGCCGATCTCTGCGATCCTCATCCTGAACACGTCGGCACATACGATCGGAGCGACGGTCGCGGGTGCGGAACTTTCCAGGATCTGCGACGGCGACAGCTGGTGGATGACGGCGTTTTCGATCAGTTTTACGTATGCGATGCTTCAGTTTACGGAGATCCTTCCGAAAAACCTCGGCGTCCGCTTCAACACGACGGTTGCCGCGTGGTTCACGACGCCGCTTTCGCTCATGATCGCCGTCTTTCGGCCCGTCATCTGGTTCGTGCATTTTGTGAACCGTCCGTTTGAGACGAAGGATGGAACGCAGATCTCGCCGCTGGATGAACTCTCCGCGCTGGTCCAGGTCGGCCGAAACCACGATCTTCTCGACACGTTTCAGGTAAATATTCTGGAAAAAGGGGCCGTCATGCGCCAGCGTACCGCCCGTGAAGTCATGGTGCCTGTGGATCAGGTGACGTTTCTGCACATGGATCAGGCCCCCCAGAGCGTGCTGGAGACGATCGCCGAGGATCCCCACACGCGATTTCCGATCCTTCAGAGGCCGGAAGATCCCAACTCGGTCGTCGGCTACCTGAATATTAAGGACATTTTTGCGCATTTCAGTCCGTCAGAGGAAAAATGCGGGTGCACGGAAGAGAAATTTCCGGTAAGAGAAGACAGCGAGACCATACGCATCCTTCCTGCGAAGGAGACTTCCGGCACTTCTGCTCTCGCTGCCGTTCCTGCGATCTCCGCGCTTCTCTGTTCGGGCGGAGTTCCCTGGTTTTCGCTCGCGGCATTTCGAAGAAATGTGCGTTTCGTACCGGAGACGATGCCGCTGAACTCCCTCCTGAAGCTCTTTGTTCGGGAACGCGCCCACGTTCTCATCGTGCAGGATGCTGAAGAAAAAATGCTCGGGCTGATCACCGTCGAAGACCTTTTGGAAGATCTTCTGGATGACGACCTGAAAGATGAATTCGACGTGCAGCTGCCGACGCATCTTTTACGCACCGGCTACGGCATCTTCACGTTTGGCGGCGGAGTGCCGCTGGAAACGGTCAGCAGTACGCTCGAGATCTCCATCCCGCTGGAAGAGTCTGCCCGGTTTCAAAACCTCTCCGAATGGCTGCTTGCGCAGATGGAGACCGTGCCGCGCGTCAATCACAAAATCGTGCTTTACGGCTGGCAGTTCGTTATTCGGCGTGTCCGGCGGGAGCAGATCTTCGACGTTCTGACGATGCGCGCGCCGGAGAATTGAATAAACGGGCAAAACACAGCGAAACCCGCACTCTATATTCCCCTCCATCGGAGTGGCGGCTCTGGGAGGCGGTGCATCTCGCGTCTTGGGAGGCGGCGCGTCTCGCGTCGCTTTTCAAGAAATTCTTCTCCTTCGGAGGAGCGGCTCTGGGAGGCGGTGCGTCTCGCGTCGCTTTTCAAGAAATTCCTCTCCATCGGAGGAGTGGCTCTGGGAGGCGGCGCGTCTCGCGTCGCTTCTCAAGAAATTCCTCTTCTTCGGAGGGGCGGCTCTGGGAGGCGGCGCGTCTCGCGTCGCTTTTCAAGAAATTCCTCTCCCTCGGAGGGGCAGCTCTGGGAGGCGGCGCGTCTCGCGTCGCTTTTCAAGAAATTCCACTCCATCGGAGGGGCGGCTCTGGGAGGC
>JAGBAA010000145.1 GCA_017939795.1 Thermoguttaceae bacterium | reverse complement strand
TGCGCAGCCCCAAACACACCCGCGCATTCTCTTTTTTTCGTCACTCATGGAAACCTCCCCAAAATCAGAATTTCTTCAAAGTCAGTCAAAAATCTTCGTTTCCGAGACGGAAAGCCCCCGTCCCCATAGAATAGAACGCCGCCGTGTTACCAAAAGTTCAAAAAATACCAAAAAGTTCTTGAAAAGCGCGGACGCGCACTCCCCAAATGGGAATTTGAACGCATGAACGCGCACAAAAAAAGCCCCTCCAGGGAGGAAGGGCTTTCGTGTTCTCTGTGGTCGAAATCGGGGACGAAGAATAGTTTACGTCGCCCCCTCGTGTCCCGCGGTCTATTTTGCCGATTTGGCGGCCGGAGCGGCAGCGGGTTTCACGGCGTTGGCGGCTTCCGCGATGATCGGAAGAAGTTCCGTGCTCAGCGGGTTGCGGGAAATGACGTTTCCGTCTGCTCCAATGACGAAGATCGTCGGAACGTTGAAGATCCCCAGCACGTTGGCCGGACGGCTTTCCATCCCGCCGTCTTCACGCATCTGGTACCAGTTCATGCGGTTCGTGTCGACGAACTGCTGGGCGATCTCTGCCGAGTCGTCCACGTTGACGCCCAGAACGATGACCTGCTGCGGATATTTTGCGGCGATCTCCTTCAGTTTGTCCATTTCACGTGCGGCATCGCTCATCCAGCTGGCCCAGAAGTGCAGGACGACGACGCGGCCTTTCAGACTTTCAAGGTTGACCTGTTTGTCCTGCTGACCGAGGACTTTCGCGGTGAAGGCGAGCGGTTTGCCGATGCATTCCAGACGGGTCGTCGCGCCTTTGGCTTTCGCGGCACTCGTGGATTCCGGGAACTTGGTGAGGATCTCGGAGTACAGGGCGAGTGCTTTGTCTTCGGTACCGTCGTTCTCGTTTTCCATCGCGAGCTGAAGCATCGCTTCGGCCGTATCCTGAGCATCCGGATACTCCTGAATGAAGGCGGCCAGATCTTCCAGCCACTTGGAGCGGACCTGGAGCCAGCCGGTCCCGGAGGCTTTCATCATGGAGATGGTGTACTCGGAGGACATGAGGCGGAACTGGACGTACGCGGCGAGTGCTTTGTCGTCTTCGCTGGCCTTGAGCGTGTCGAGGAGGGTCTTCAGACGGGCGGGACCATCCGGATAGATCCCCTGCTGGATGGCTCCCGTGACGCCGTCGGCGAGAGTATGGATCCACTGGGCGCGTTCCTCTGCGTTTCCGGCGTTCTGCGCGAGATTTTCGAGCAGGTCTGCGCGTTTTGCGTGAAGCTCGGCCATTTCGTCCATAGTCTGCGCCTGATTGATCTGCTCATCCAGTTTCGTCAGTTCTTCCGACGACTGTGCCGTACCGCCGGCAGCTGCCGCAGCTGCGCTGGTACTGAACTGGATGAAGACATTGTTCGCGGCGACTTCGTTGATGTTTTCGGCTGTGGCGATCATCGGAGCATCAATGACTTTCCAGACCTGGCCGACACGGATCAGCGTACCGACGGCGATCTCAATGTCGCTCTCGCCTTCGTGAACGACTGCGGAAGCATTTTCGTAGAACTCCACGTTCTTTTCCGATCCGTCCGTTCCGGCAGGATACGAATAGGGACGCACGCTGTTGAACTGGGTCCATCGGGCAGCTGCCGTGAAGGGTTTGGAGTCGGCGACGGCCGTGAATTTTTCGCGGGCACCGAGGAGTTTCGCCTTGATCTGCTCATATTTTTCTTCGCCAAGACCGAGTTCTTTCAGCTCATCTGCCGTCAGCAGGACTGCATCGAAACGCGCAGCATCACCGGAGGCGACCGCCATAGCGACTTCTGCCGTCAGTTCCGCCGCGGAAAGGACCTTCCACTGGTCGATCTTTCCATCATCGTCGGAGTCGATCCCCATGCGCGTTCCCGCGGTGGTGGCCCACTGGAACTGGTCTTTCTTCTTGTCGCCGTTCGTGTCTTTTTCACGGTAGACTTCCAGACCGTTCAGAAAATAACGCCACTCATCGACCGCTTTGTCGTCGTTCGTGTCGAGGACTTCCCGCAGCGTCATGCCGTTTCCGTCGACGATGCGCAGACCGCCTTCAAGTTTCCGGGCTTTGCATGACTGGGAATCTTCAGCAGAGGGGATCGTGTATTCGACGTTTTCCTGCACCGGCTTGTACTGCAAAACGATCTCGACCTGTTTGGAGACCGACTGGCCCATCAGGACACCCTGCGCACACAGGAGACACGCTCCGGCACACGCAGCCCGATTCAGCATACGATTTAACATAAAATAGAACCTCCAGGATAAAATGACCGATATTTCGGGAAATGACCGTTAAGTGGAAGACTTCGGCCGCTGAAAACGGCAAAGCCCGCGGGATGGAAGGCAGAAAAACCTGACGCATTTGCGTCCCAGACCGAAATGGGAATGCTCCCACCGTCCGGCGGTTTCCGACAGAGTCCGCTTCCGCTCCATCATGCTTGAGGCAGTTTAGTCGAGATCTGCCTTTTCTGCAAGACGGATTTTGTCTGTTTGCGTCAAAATTTTTTCTTTTTTTTCGATTTTCTTTCGAGTTTCAGGAAGGCTTTCAGGAAAGGGGGAGGATGAGAAAAATAGGCAATTCGGTCTCCGGAAGCGGTTTTGAAATTCACGCGGATCCATTTTCGTGCAGAGACGCAAAGTTTTCGCAGAAGACGCAAGGGAACTGCCCTTTGGAGTGCGGCGATCCAGTCACGCAGTGACCTTTGCCGCTTTTTTATTCGGCGATACAGCGCGGCAGCGCATTCGCCGGGAGTTGGCGTGGGGTTCAGGAAAAACGTTCTTCAAAAATTCCCCTCCTTTGGAGGGGTGCCTCGATATGGAGTGCGGCAATACGGGAACGCAGTGACTTTTGCCGCTTTTTTTTCGGCGATACAGCGCGACAGCGCATTCGCCGGGAGTTGGTGCGGGGTTCAGGAAAAGCGTTCTTCAAAAATTCCCCTCCCTTGGAGGGGTGCCCCGCAGGGGCGGGGTGGTCTGAATCGCCGAGTCACTCGAACCACCCCGTCTCGC
>JAGBAA010000144.1 GCA_017939795.1 Thermoguttaceae bacterium | reverse complement strand
TGCGTCCAGTGAATGTCTGCGTCCAGTGAATGTCTGCGTCCGGTGAATGTCTGCGTCCGGTGAATGTCTGCGTCCGGTGAATGTCTGCGTCCGGTGAATGTCTGCGTCCGGTGAATGTCTGTGTCCGGTGAATGTCTGCGTCCGGTGAATGTCTGCGTCCGGTGAATGTCTGCGTCCGGTGAATGTCTGCGTCCGGTGAATGTCTGCGTCCGGTCAGAAAAAAGCCGCTTCTCTTTCATATTTCCGGATCTTTTTGTTTGAAAAATCAGAATGAAGCGGAATTTTCGCAGATTTCGGAGATTTCATGGAAATCGGTCTGGACAAAAAACTCTAAAAAAGCTAAAAATAAATAAATTTTGGATTTTTTGTTTCCTGTTTGGGAGCTTTCATCAGATTTTGGCGGATTTTTATGAAACGGATTCAGTCTGCACTCTTGGGTTGCGTATTTTCGATGGTCCTTCTTGCGCTGGGATGCCAGCAGGCGAGGATCTCAGGACATGATCCGCTTTTGGGAAAAATGCGGGTCGATCCTCCGGCTACGAGTGCGCGCAGTGTCTATGTGGAACGCAGAAATGTGCAGGATGCCGGACTTTTGCCGAGCGATACGGAGGCGATCGTGAATGCTCCGGCTGGCACTGCGGTAAAAAAGACCGGAATGGCGGAGACTGTACAGACGGCATCAGAACAGCGCGTGACGGTCCACAAAGTCCCGCTTCAGTCTGCGGGCGAAACAGTTTCGGAAACCGGTTCGGAGACTTCCCCGGAAGAGGACACTTCCCGGTCCGTGAATTCTTCCCATCTTCGATGGAAGAGCGTAGATCTCTCAGAAACAACACCTTCCGCGAAAGATCCAGAACGGCGTTCCTTTCGTGAAGATGTTCGGAAACCGGCAGCGGAGGCTCGGGAACTGACGGAAGAAGAACTGGCGAACTATCGGTATGCGTACGACTTCAGTACCATTCCGCCACGTAAAGTTCCGCTTGAACCATTCGGTCAGGAACCTTTTTCTGTTCCGCAGAATACCGAAATCGTGCCTGCACAGGGAATGGCTGGACTGCCGGTTCGCGTGCCGGAGCAAAATTTTTATGGGAATGATTTTGATCCCTACGCCTCCCATCATGAATTTGACCTCAAGCGGATGGAAGTCTCACGCCGGTTTGAAATGGAATTTGATGCGCAGGATGCAGAAAAAATGCGGAGAGAGACACTTTCGGCAGGAGAAAATGTCTCGGTTTCCAGATCTTTGGGAGAGACTGTGGGGGAACCCGCTGCTGTGAATCCGGCGACTCGTGCCGATGGATGGAAAATCGTTTCTGCCCGCGGCGATTTTGATTCTGCCGGGATCGCTTCGGAAATGAAAACGGCTCCGATCCAGAAACGTCTGGGAAACCAGGTTCAGATCGGGCAGGGGAAGACGGCTTCCAATTCTGGGAGCTCCCGAAAAACCGGGCCGACTTCCGTTTCTGGAGCAAAACGCGGGGCGTCCGTTGAATTGCTGGATCTTCCAAAGTAGTTTTTCCATCGATCGACGCTGGCGGATCGATATTTGCGGTCCGTTTTGGAATTTCAGGCGTTTCGCAAAGTCGATTTTCTGTCTGTTCAAAGATCCGTCCATAGAAAACCCCGCAGGTCTTGAGAAGGTCTGCGGGGTAAACTTTAAATGGAAACGGCGGCGCCATGCGGACACATCGTTGGCGGATCGGAATGAAAATCATTCCATTCTGTTTTATCGTGTACCCGCTCGGGGAAGCAGAGGTGCCGGAAGCGGCGCTTCTTCCGGTAATGTGCCGGCTTGCGGATCCGGAGCTGCTGCAGGGAATGTTTCCGGTACGGATGCTGGAATATTCGGAGCAGCCGCCGGCATCGCGGAGGAGGGCGGCGAATGCGGCTGCGCCGGGGCCTGAAGAACCGCTGGAGCTGGCTCTTTCCCCGATATTTCGGGTTCTTTCGCATTTGGAATAGCTGCCGAGGCTCCCGGAGCGGCCGATCCCGGATCGCTGCCGTTTCCTGGAATCTGTGGCTGGTTTACCGGCGAAGGAACGGGCTGCGGAACTGTCGGCGGAACGGCAACTGGTACGGCAGCAGGTGCGCTGCCAGGACGTATTTCGGCGCCGGGAGCTGAGGATACAGAGGGGAAAACGCCAGCGGACGGCATCCCCGATCCGTCAGGCAATGAGGGGATCTTTTCTCCGGACTGGGGAATCGGAGCCTTTGCCGTGGGTGTGTCTGCCGGAACTGCCTGCGGAACACTCGGAGAGGCTTCGCGTACTGGAATCCCCGGCGCAGGCGGAAGTTCCGCATCGGAAAGAGGCGGAGTCCACGTTTTCTCAAGGAACCAGAGACCCGCTCCGAAAAACAGGATCGGAATGATCCAGCACATTTGAGCAAAAAGGATCTGGAGCGTTCTTCCGGCCGAAATAGTGGAAAATGCGGACGGTTCCGCGATCGGCGAGGTGAAAAGACGGTTTTTCAGCGGGATCCCGGCTTCCTGCGCCGCCATTTCCAGGTCTGCGATGAGTTCTTCCGGGTGCGCGTAGCGTTCATCCGGATTTTTCATCATGGTACGGGTCAGGATCCGGTTGAGAGACTCCGGTACATCGATCCGTGAAAGCGAAACATCCATCGGATTGTCGCTTTGATGCTGGAGAAGTTTCTGAAGCGGCGTCCCCTGAGGAAACGGCGGATGCCCGGTCAGGAGATAGAAGAGCGTACATCCCAGCGAGTAAATGTCGCTTCGTGTGTCGACATTTCGGGGATCTCGTGCCTGTTCGGGGGAAATGTAGTCAAAGGTGCCGAGCGTCACGCCGCTTGCGGTAATGTCGTTGGGGACATAGTGTTCAAAACCCATCGCGCCGTCCTGGCCCGAATACGAGATGCGGGCCAGTCCGAGATCGATCAGTTTGGCTTCACCTTCTTTTGTGAGGAGAATATTCGACGGTTTAATATCGCGATGTACGATATTCTGTTTCGCCATGTGATTGAGGGCGTGGGCCGTCTGCAGGGCGATGAGGATGGTTTCGGAAACGCTCATCGGCCCGTGGTTTTTTACGCGGTCCCGAAGATTTTCGCCGCGAACGTACTCCATGGTGAGGAACATTCGGCGGGATTCCCGATGGTCACGGAATGCGTAGATCTGCGAAATATTCGGATGGTTGAGCATCGCAGCGACCTGCGCCTCGGAATAGAATCGCTGAATGACCTCCGGATTCATGCTTTTGTCCGAATGCAGTACTTTCAGTGCCACAAGACGGTTCAGATTGGAATCCTGTGCGAGCCAGACGTTTCCCATTCCCCCGCCGCCGATAAATCGGATCAGCTCATACTCGTCGAAAACGACGCCCAGTTCCAGCATATCGCCGTCGATCCGAATCTCTGCACCTTCCGGCTGAGGCGAAATGAGTTTCTCTTCCGCCATGACCGGAGAGAGTGATTTTGTGATCGAGTCGTCGTTCTGTTCATTGAACGGACTCAGTGCACTGTTTCGTATTGGGGATGGATCCGGCGCGGAAACGGTATCCTGTTCGGCAGAATGTGAGGCGGGGGGGGGAGTTGGCTCGGAACAGCTGGTCTGATCATTCGAAAGCTCTTGAGACGGCAGATTGGAGGCTGTGTGAAGAAAACCACTTCGGGGTGTATGGGAAACACTGTCGGAAGATGATTCGGAACTTTGCCTGGTTCGGATGGCGTCAAATTTTTCCTGGGTTTCATTTTCCCGAGAATTTGCGTACATGGGAACGTCCTTTTCTGCCAGTTTTCTGCCAACTTTTTCGGTTTTTTCCGGTTTCTGTATGCGCAGAGACCGCACCGCCGATTTTTTCGACGGTGCGGACTTTCAATTTCAATGCCGGTCGGGATGTGCGCAGCATTCCGACGGCGGATCCATAAGAGCGGGATGGCGTCTCATGAAAATTCCGGAAACTCAGCCGATCTCCCACCCTTTGCGGTAGTTCGGGTAGTTGAATTCATCGATCGCCGCGCAATCGGGAGACTTCATTTCCTTCCAGTTCCAGCGGATCGGTTCCGCTGCACCGACGCGGTAAGCTGCATTGCCGAGGAGACCGGCTTCTGCGATCTTTCCACTGAAATCGAAATTACACGTCGCCGGCTCGCCGCCTTTGATGGCGTTGATCCATTCGCGGTGGAAACCAGGAGATGGCGGAATCGTTTCTTCCGGCTTCTGGTACTCAGCCGTTTTATCGAAGAGATGGACTTCATGCCAATCGAAATCGCACGAGATCACGCCTTTGGTACCGACGAAGAAATTGTTTCCCATACGGATGTTGGGGAACTGGTCGCGGTATTCGCGGATCGCCTGATTGAAACCGCCGTGGCTCCAGTAGAGTTTCACGGGACCGCGGCCTTCGATCGCCGGGAAATCGAAGACGACGTCCATTCCCTTTGATGTACGTTCCGGATCGACAGCCGGACCGGTCGCGGAAACTTTTTCCGGGTACGTCAGATCGAGTGCCCAGAACGGGATCTCAAGAATATGGCAGCACCAGTTGCCCGTTTCGCCCGTTCCGTAATCCCACCAGAAACGCCAATTGTACGGGCAGAGTCCCGAAGTGTAGGGACGGAATTTTGCGGGACCGATCCATGCTTCCCAGTCAAGATTTGCCGGAACCGGTTTGGAGAAATCCAGCGGAGCGGGCATTCCGCGGTCACCGCCGACGCGGCTGAAAACGTGCGTGATCTCACCGATTGCACCTGACTGGATGGCTTCGATCGTACGGCGCATCTGAGGCTTGGCGTGACGCTGCATTCCAAGCTGGGTCGCCAGCTTCTTTTCGCGAGCCATTTCGGTCAGGATGCGGCACTCTTTTACACAGTGCGCCATCGGTTTTTCGAGATAGAGGTGCTTGTTCAGCGACATGGCGATCCACGACGGATGGAAATGCGTATGGTCCGGCGTGCTGACGGCAACCGCGTCGAACTGATTCGACATTTCATCGAACATTTTGCGGTAATCGTAGAATTTTTTCGCATTCGGGAATTTTTCGTAAACGTTGCCTGCGCGGGAATCATCGCAGTCGCACAGTGCGACGACATTCTGGCTGCGCAGACCGCCGACCTGATGACCGCCCTGACCGCCGAGGCCGATGAGCGCCACATTCACGCGTTCATTCGGAGAATCGTCTCCGTACGCCAGACCAGAAATACCGGGAAGGAAAAGCCCCGCAGCCAGCGAGGTCTTTAGAAGATCACGTCGATTCATCGTCATTTGATTTTCTCCTTAATTAGGATGGATGGAAGGAACTGCAGGAGCAGAGTCACGAAATTTTACGAAAAAACACACATTCTGCGAGGATCGCAGGGCGTTGGACAGTCCCGCCAGGTCTCTTTACTTCTCATTATAGAAAAGTCTAAAGAAACTTCAAGGGGGGGGAATGGGGAAAGTTTTCCGGACCTCACCGGGAGGATCGAACGGTTTCTGAAAACCCGGCCGAGGCCGTTTTTTGATCGAATGCGCCGGGTTTTCAAAGAAACACAGAACTAAAAACACCGAACTAAATCAACGCCGTATCTTCCGGGTAGCCGTACAGAATGTTGAAGTTCTGAACCGCGGATCCGGACGCGCCTTTCGTGATGTTGTCGATGCAGGAGACCGTCACGATACGGTCTTTCACGATGCGGGCCGTCACGTTCACGTAGTTGGTGAAACGGCACTCGCGCGTATTCGGCAGATGGTCCACGACGCGCACGAACGGCTCATTCGCCCAGTATTCGCGCAGGGCGGCCATGACTTCTTCCTGCGTGAATTCGCGGGTCGGGCAGGAGTACGCCGTCGAAAGGATACCGCGTTCCATCGGAACGAGATGCGGCGTGAAGATCAGATCGACCGGTTCTCCGGCGACTTTGCCGAGGACCTGCTCGATCTCCGGCTGGTGACGGTGCACGCCGACGCCGTACGCGCTGAATCCTTCGTTCAGTTCGCAGTACAGGAGGTGCGGTTTCAGACTTTTCCCCGCTCCGGAAGCACCGCTCTTTGAGTCGACGATGATGCCGTTCGGACGGATCATTTTCTTTGCGAGCAGCGGGGCAAGCGCACAGATCGCCGTCTGCGGATAGCATCCGGGGTTCGCGACGAGCTGAGCGCCGCGGATCTGTTCGCGGAAGAGTTCCGGAAGACCGTACGGGACCTTGCCCAGACGTTCCGGATCCGGATGTGCGACGCCGTACCATTTCTCGAAAACTTCAGGAGAATCGAGACGGTAGTCGGCACTCAGGTCAATGACGCGGCACCCCTGAGCCAGAAGAGCCGGGATCCGTTCCGCGCTCGCCTTGTGCGGAAGGCAGCAGAACACGCAGTCGGCACGTTCGCCGATCTGTTCCGGCGTGAGGTTTTCGAGGTGAAGGTCAAGACGTCCCGTCAGCTGGGGATGGACCTGCGAGACGTGAAGATTTTCGTCCGAGCGCGTCGTCAGCGCCGTGATCTTCACGTGCGGATGGCGCAAAAGGAGAAGGATCGTTTCCAGCGCGGTGTAGCCCGTCGCTCCGAGAATAGCTACGCGAGTCATTTTGTCTGTCCGAAAATTTGGATTCCATAAAATTAAAAAATAAGGCTGAGAGGCTCAGCTGTTTGCGGAACCGGCTTCTGCCAGCCTCCGGGGAACTCCGCGTTCCCCCGCACCATCTTTCATTAAAGCACAAAACGCGGATTTGTCCAGAGTACCCGACGCTGAAAATGAAAGAAAAAACGAAAAAAACGAAAAAAATACCGGAATTTCCGCATAAATCAGCAATGCGGGCGGAGGGGAATGCGGGTATGTTCGTGAGTTTCGCGGGTACTTTTGCCGTGAAAAGATGGATAGAGGGGAATTTTACAAAAAAACGGTTTTTGTGAATGTTTTTTTGCTTTTTTTGATTTTTTTTGCCCGAAATATAAGCATTGAGGGAATGTTTGGTGTATAATAGTGTCGTATCCTGTAATATCATTGCGGTTTGATGAGCACTTTCGCGATGGTTTTTCCGTTTTTTGAATGCGAGACAAGATAATGAAAAATTACATTTTAAACAGAATATCTCCCTCCTCCATTTTTACACGCGGTCTGCTGTGTTTTTCTGTCGCGGCTCTTTTGGGGCCAGCCTCGGTAAAAGCCGATATTCAAGACGGTTTTATTCATGGATACGAGTTCGACAACAGTTACTCCGACATGACCGGCTCGGCTTCCGGGACGGCTTGTCGGACGATCTCCATTTCGGAAGACGGTTTTCTCGGACAGGCAGTCCTGTGCAATAAAGGATACGTTCGGCTTGAGGATTCACACGGTACCGCTTTTGGGATCGCGGACGGCGGCAATGGGAAAATGACGCTCCTGTGCTGGTTCAATCCCACGAGCACTTCAACATCTGAGCGGGTGCTGGTGTCGAATTCCAATTGGAAGAGCGGAAGAAATCCCGGTGTGGTCTTAGACGCGCAATATAAGGGCGGACCTTACTATAATATTGGCGACGGTTCAGACCGGATCGACGTCAACGCCAAACTTTCTATTCCTGCCAATGAGTGGCAGTTCACGGCGATCACCGCGGATCTGACGACGAACCAGGCGTATTTGTATTATGGGACTGTGGACGGAACGCTTCAGCAGATGGGATCTGCGGATCTGAGTAATATCGATACGCTGTTGAGCAGCTACAAATGGTATATCGGCGAAGATTACAATGACTATTATTTCTACGGCCTTATTGACGAAGTGGGATTTTGGGATCGCGCACTGTCGTTTGATGAGATCGATCAGATCTATACTGCGCAAAAGGCCGGGACGTCTTTGGGAGAGCAGGTGAAGTTGGCGTCTTCTGCGTCCACTGCGCAGGCGGGGGCATATGCCGACGCTGCGACATGGACTGGCGGCGTTATTCCTAAGGTGGACGCGAATGTGGCGATCAACGCGGCCGTCACCAGTGCGGGAAGATCGTTCAACGGCGAGGCGGTCATCGGCGAAAACGGCAGTCTGTCTGCTTCCGGATGTGTTTTTGTGGGACACAGCATCGGTGCCGATGGGAAACTGACCATCAACGGAGGCAAGAACGTTTTCAGCGGAAACAGCACGAATGGATTTTCGAGTGCTTTGATCATCGGTTTCCAGGGCGGAGCAGGCGAATTTGTGCTTAACGGCGGTTCCGTTGCCGTTTCCGGAAGAACGTATGTCGGATATGATGCCGGCGGTGAGACCAGCTTCGTGCAGACTGGCGGAACGTATGAGTCGACTCAGAATATCTACATCGGGGCATCTGCCGGCAATGCAGCCTCTCTGAGTATTTCCGGAGGCACGCTGAGCACATCCGAAACGATCGCCATCGGCACGGGAACGGATTCTACGGCCCTGATGACGGTTTCCGGAGGAACGGTTTCCGCGAAGAATCTTCAGGTCGGGCGTGCCGGTGCTGGTGAATCTGCGAAACTGACCATTACGGGCGGTGTCGTGAAGGTAAGTAATGCCGTGTACGGTTCCAGCAGTTCCGCGTCGGGAAATGTTTCCATCTCCGGTACAGGGCAGCTTCTGCTGGATTCGACGTATACGCACGCGACTCTTGCGGGTATTCGTGAGCTGACGGAACTGAATATCGGAGGGGCGGGAGACGGTACCGGCGCAATGCGCTTCCTGAAGAGCCTGGACTGTAATGTCCCGATCACGCTTACCGATGACGCTGCGGTCGGCATTGGAGCCGGTGCTGTGTTTACTCAAAAAGCCGCTTTTACGGAAACCAGTCCCAGTATTCTGACCATCCTCGGCGGCGGGACGCTTGCGCTGTCCGCGCAAAGCACCATCTCCGGCGGAACGGTGATCGATTCCAGCTCTGTGAAACTTACCGGCGAGGGAACGCTGGGGTCCGGCACGGTCACGATGCGCGGAAACGGGGCATTGGAAGTCCATGTTGCCGAAAATGAAGAGAAGAGTTTCACGAACCAGGTCGCCGGAACCGGCCAGTTCCTCAAAACGGGAGCGGGAACGCTGAAAGTCGATGCCGCACAGGGAGTCGAGGCCGCCGGCATGACGGTTTCTGAAGGCCGTCTTGACTTTCAGGGGAACATGATCGGCGATTTTCTGATCGCGGACGACGCGGTCTTCTCGCCGGGAAACGGGATCGGGACGATGACGCTTGACGGGAATTTCACCGCGAAAGCTGGCTCGCAGCTCGTGTTTGAGCTTGGGGAAGACGTTTCCGATCTGCTGGTCCTGGGGAGCGGCAGTACGCTGGATATTTCCGAAGAAGCTGTCCTCGAACTTCTCATTGCTGATGCGGATCCCAGCCGGGCATACACACTGATCGAGGCGGAAGACGGTCTTGGCGAGTATGCAGATACCGCGTTCTGGACGAGCCTCCTGACGCTGCCGAGTGACTCGGATTGGGAACTTGAGGTCATTGGAAATACGCTTCAGGCGGTCGTCGGTCATGCGGATCCTTCCGTGCCGGAACCGTCTGCGTGGATACTGCTTCTCCTTGGTTCCTTCGGTCTTTTTTACCGGCGGAAAAAGTAGGGATCTTATTGGACCATCATCAAAAGAAAGCCGATTTGGAGTATTTGTGAGCTTTGGATCGGCTTTTTTGTTTGATTGGTGAAAAAATCATAAAAATTTTGATTTTTTTGTCTTCAATATGGATAATTTCTTGAATTTTGGAGTACAATATACAATTATGTTTCATAGCATCATTACCGGAGGAAGTGTAGGCCGATTCGGTGATGTTCCCCTGTTCTCCTGTGCGAGGCAATTCCATGAAATCGTCCGTTAAAAAATGTCCGGTATATCCTTCCCAGCGTATTTTAACACATGGTCGGCTGGCTGCGGCTCTTTTAGGGCTTTGTGTTTTTACTGCCGACTCCACGGCAGCGGTCGTTGAACGCTACAATGCCGCCGGGACACTGACAGCATCGGGGACCGATATCGCAACGGTCCAAAAAGAGGCAGGTGCTGCGGAAGGCGACGTTATCGTGATCTCCGGAACGGCAACGCATAATTCAGGCATCAGTCAGACGCTGGAAAATTTTACGATACGTTCTGCCGAAGCCGGTGTCAAGCAGACCATCAACGCCGGAAATACCCGTTTGTATAATATTAATAACGGCGTTCATACGTATCATTTCAATTTCCAGGATCTGGATTATCAGGGCTATGCAAACCCCGTTTCCAATGCGATCGGTCTGTTCATTCATACTTCGCCGGGACTGACTCTGAATATCAATACCGATAATGTCTCCTTTACGGGATTTAAGGCTGAAACGCACCATGGAGGCGTTTTGGGGATCGACGGCTCCGGGAATCTGAATATCACGGCACGAAACGGACTCGTTTTCGACAGTAACCGAACCAACGCCACTACCGGCGGCGCGATCCATGTGAATACCGGGAGTCTGAATATTTCCGGCGATTCGCTCACGTTCAGAAATAACTATGCCAAAACGTTCGGCGGCGCGATCTACGGTAAAGGCACGACGTCGATCACCGGTAATTCCATTTTGTTTGAAAATAACTCCGTTGCCAACAATGACGGCGGTGCGATCCAGGTTGCCGGAACATTTTCGATGTCGGGAACGAGTGCCGATTCCGTCGTGACGTTCAATCAAAACAATAGCCGGTACATGGGCGGCGCGCTCAGCGTCGGCGCACTGACACTCAGGACCGGCACATTTAATTTTACGGGCAACTACAATCGTGACGAATCCGCTAATTATTCTTACGGCGGCGCGGTTGCCTGTACATCCATAGAAACAGATGCCAAGGTCATTAATTTTGATTCCAATACATCAAAGTATTACGGCGGTGCGCTTTATGCTGCCAACGGCGGAACGATCAAAGCCGATACGATCCTATTTAACAAAAACGATTCCCTTCACTTCGGCGGCGCGATCCGGAGCGGCGGTGTGCTGACGATCACGGGCAAGAACATTTCGTTTACTCAGAACTGCGCGGCAAATAACGACGGCGGTGCCTTCCATTCCCAGACTCTTGTCTTTCGCGGTCTGGACAGCGGGTCCGTCTTTACGTTCGGAGATAACTATGCCAAGTATTACGGTGGGGCGATCTACGCAGGTGCACTGACTCTCGAAACAGGTACGTTCAATTTCACCGGCAACTACAATACCACAAGTTCAGATCAATGGTCCTACGGCGGCGCGGTCAGCTGCACGTCGCTTGCCGCGGATGCCAGTGTCATCAACTTCGACTCCAACACGTCCAGGTACTACGGCGGCGCGCTTTCCATCAGAAGCGGCGATGGGGTGATCCAGGCGGATACGCTCACGTTCAGCAAGAATACGGCCAGTAATTTCGGCGGTGCGGTCTACGCTGAAGGAAATCTGACTTTCGCAGGCGATGATACGGTGGGAACTTTCACAGACAATACTGCCGGCAATGGAAATGGAAACGACCTGTATCTTGCAGGCACTTCTTCCGTTTTGACGTTCCAGGATGCCGGTGTGTATTCCTTTGACGGCGGGATCATTCTGGCCGGTGAGAGTGCGCAGACTGTTATCGATCAGGCGCAGGTCGTCATTGCCGGTCGTGCCAATAACGCTGCGAGTAATTACCAGCTGCGAAACGTCACGATCGCCAACGGCGGTAAGCTGACGGCGGATCTGACCGACATCGATTCCTTCAGCGGTGTCTTTAACGTCGGAACGGCTGATTCCGCAGGAACACTGGAACTGAACGTTCGCGAAGGTGCCTCCAAATCCTTGACTCTTTCCGACTCTTCCAAGATCTCCGGTACGAACAATGGGAAGGTCACGAAAACTGGTGAGGGGACGCTTCAGCTCAATGCCCCGCAGGACAGTTTGACGGTGGAGGAGCTGACTGTTTCGGCAGGCCGGCTCGATCTGCAGGGCAGCATGACCGGAGGTGTTTCTATTGGGACGAATGCCGTCTTTTCGCCGGGAACTTCCGTTGGAGAAGCGGTCGTTGACGGAGAGTTCAAGCTCGATCAGGATGCTGTTCTTTTGCTGGAGCAGGACGTGAACGGCATGGACCTGCTGAAAGCCGATTCGTTTGATGTGGATTCCGGGTTTATTGAACTGGAGATGGGGCTTGTGCTTCCGGAGATGCAGTATCCGATCATTCAAAATACG
Source organism: Thermoguttaceae bacterium (assembly GCA_017939795.1). Taxonomy (GTDB): domain Bacteria; phylum Planctomycetota; class Planctomycetia; order Pirellulales; family Thermoguttaceae; genus RGIG3701. The sequence goes on along the minus strand of JAGBAA010000144.1, from coordinate 21,354 downwards.
GCGGCTGAATTTGGAGCCGAGCAGGGGGTCGATTTCTGGACCTCTCTGCTGACGCCGACGAGCGCGTATTCCTGGGATCTGTCCGTCATCGGCAACACGGTTTATGCGACGATCGACGCCAACGCTGTGCCGGAGCCGTCCGCGTGGATGCTGCTTCTGCTCGGCAGTTTCGGTCTGCTTTACTGGCGGAAGAAAAAATAGAATTCAGGCCGTACCTGCTAACGAAAGGACCTGCTGTCGAAAACAGCCGATCAGGGCGCGCTGCTGTGCCTCGGATCGGCTGTTTTGTTGGATAGAAGGCATCTTGCGGTCGAGATCGGGCGGGGAACTGCTGATCTTATTTTAGGGAAGAATGGGAGTTTTTCTCAAAGTGCTCTTGCGCAAAACGAGGAACTGTGCTATACTGACAAAATATTCGTTTTGTGTGAAGTTTCCCTTTTCCGAAAGTTTGCTGAATGATTCGATTCCACGTTTTTGAAAGATGGACTGTCTGTGTGCTGTGCATACTGATGGGAGGTCTTTCATCTGTGCCGGCTCAGAATGTCGGTTCGGGTCACGAAAATGGCGAAATGCATACGGTTCGAAAAATCGAGACTTTGTCGGAAAATGGCGGTTTTTTAATTCCCGGGGCGGAAGAGTGTCCGTTTTGTGCGGTCTTCCCGGATATGGAGAAGATCTTCGCAAAGGATGCCCTTCCGGATATTCCTCCGAATATCCAGCCCAGACAACTGGTCGATGCGTTCTGCAAAACGTGCGGCGTGATCGATGAGATGCTGACGGAGATGGAAGTTTTTTCCGCAGAGATCCGTGCGCGGGAAACGCGTCTTTCGGAATTGACGGCCGGCAGTCCAGAGGCGGAGGCTGTCCGTGCGGAGGTCGCGCAGATCCGGCAGAAGATGACGCAGTATGCGCAGCAGGTCCATCTTTTGTACCATCAGACGCTGGAGTGGATCGGTGTCGTCTGGTCTCTGGAACCGGAGCGTCCGGAAGTTTTGCGCTACATCCTGTTCCTGTTCAGCAGTGCAGTCGATTCAGATCAGTATGAGTCAGCGTATGTCCTTTCGCGGGAGCTTATGGCACAGAAAGTATGCGAACGTGAACCGTTCCTTTATGAAATGGCGGGGATCTCGGCATTTATGGTCGGGAAATTTGACGTGGCCCGGCTATGTTTTGAAGAGGCGCAGAAAAGAGATGTGCAGACGGCGTCCTCGAAAGTCTGTCAGGAGCTGATCCCGTACTATGTGCAGGCTTGGAAAACCGAGCAGACCATTCGTCAACAGGAACTGGCGAATGGGGAACTGCCGCGGGTGATTATCGAGACGACGAAAGGGACCGTTGAGATCGAGCTGTTCGAGAATTCCGCTCCGAATACTGTTGCGGCATTCCTTCAACTCGTGAAAGACGGCGCGTACGATGGAAAGCGATTTTCCGCAGTCGTTTCAGGTCTTTTTGCCAGAACAGAACCGGTTGCCGTGAATACCCCGTTTGAGAGAGATCCTGCAGGTCCGGATGCCCGTAAACATTTTCGAGGTTCTGTTGTTTGGGCGCAGACAGAGACTGAGGAACAGGGAAACGGTCAGTTTTTCGTGATGTTTACTCCCGCACCGCAGCTCGACGGAAAATACACGGTCTTCGGCCGCGTGACGAAAGGAATGGATGTCGTTTCTTCTTTTCGAAGGACCGGTCCCGAAGTTTCAGAGACTGGAAAAGAGACTGCGCCCCCGGACAGGATCCTCTCTGCCAGAGTCCTGAATCGCCCCGGCTATTGACCTTCGGGGGCCTCGACCCTATGGATCTCCGAATTTTCGGCCAATACTGTAAGCGGTCCTCGAGATTTCCCTGAAATTAAAAAATTAAGAAAACGTGGAGATGTCCTCAGCCAAGAAAGGTTTTTTAAAATGAAATATGCGATTCGTTTTTTGATGTTCGTCCCGGCACTTTTGAGTGTCTGCGTACTTTTCGCTCAGACTGCTGCTGAAGCTCCGGTTTCCGTTCCGGCTCCGGCAGTTTCGGAAGGTTCTCAGGAATTCGATCTGAAGATCCAGGCGTACGAGGCCGTCATGGCGGAGATCCAGGCTCTGAAAGCCGATTTCGACAAAGCCTACCAGGCACAGGACAGTGCGAAAATGACCGAGATCCAGAACGCTGCTGCTCCGCTGATCCAGAAAGCAGAGCAGGCTTTTGCGGCAGTGGTTCCTGCGGCGAACGCTGCGTATGGATCCTCGGACGGCACGAATGAAAAACTGAACCAGTTCATGCTCGTCTATGCGAACTATCTCCTTTCGATGGACGAATACGATGAAGCGTTTTCGCTTTTCAAGACGTTCCTTTCCAAGGGAATGCACAAAAAGCACCCGGAGATCTTCGAGATGGCCGGTGTTTCTGCGTTTGGCGCGAATAATTTCACGGCAGCGAAACAGTGCTTTGCGTATGCGGAAAAAGCAGGTGCTCCCCTTTCCCAGCAGGCGAATACCTATGCGAGATCCATCACGGAATACTATGAAAAAGAATGGGCTCGCGAACTTCAGCTTCGCAAGGAAGAGGCTCAGACTGATAATCTGCCGCGCGTCCTGATCCGCACGACTGCCGGCGATATGACGGTCGAACTTTTCGAAAATGAAGCACCGAATACGGTGAAGAGTTTCGTGACGCTTGTGGAAAAAGGCTTCTACACGAACCTTCCATTCCACCGCGTTCTTCAGCAGTTCATGGCCCAGGGCGGCTGCCCGAAAGGCGACGGGACCGGTGGACCGGGATACACGATCCCGGAAGAATTCTCGAAAACGAATGCCCGTAAACACTTCCGCGGCTCGCTGGCGATGGCCCGTTCCATGGATCCGAACTCCGCTGGCTCGCAGTTCTACATTTCCTTCCTGCCGACGCAGTTCCTCGATGGCCAGTACACGGTCTTCGGCCGCGTGATCGACGGAATGGATGTACTGGGCAAGATCGTCCGCATCGATCCCGAACGTCCCTATCCGGGGCAGGTCCCGACCAAGATCATCGAGATGAAAGTCCTTCGCAAACAGGCTCACGATTACTCGAATTTTGAGAGTAAACCGGAGTAGTTTGAGAGAGCGGATAGGACATTGAGTCTGAATGAAAACGCGGAGAGGCACGCTTGATCTCTTCGCTGGTTTGGGTCCCCGTCAGGAACGTTTCGGCGTTTTTTCCTGCACGGGGAGTCGTTTTTCAGTTTCGGAAAATAAAATGAACGAAGAATCTGCGCAGTACCGAAAAATAGAATGCCCCCAGTGCGGCTGGAAGACCCTTTTGGACTTTCAGGGGGTCTTCGATTGGCTCGTGAAGTATCGGATCTTGAAACGAAACCGCGGTGCGGACGATGAGATCGTCTACGAACTTTTTCATGCCATGACGGAGCGCTATTCCTGTCCGGAATGCGGAGCGAAAAATCTTCGATACCGTGTGATGCGAGATGATTTTTCCGACACGGAAACGCGCCGCTGTCTGGGATGCCGGACCGTCATTCCTCCGGAAAGGACCGTGTATTTTCCCGATGTGAAATACTGTGCCGCCTGTGCGCAGAAATTGGAACGCGGAGAGGCTCTTCCTGTTCGGGCTGAGTACTGTCCTGTGTGCGGGAAGATGATGTCGCTCGTCGAGGTGCGCGAGGGACGCCGTACTGTCTGGCAGTGGGTCTGTACGACCGTGCCGTCCTGTCGGTATCTGGAAAGCGGAAATGAAAGATAGTTTGGGGTGAATGGAATTTTAACGTTAGAGGAGGAATCAGCATGACGATCCTGGCTTACGATCTGGGAACCGGCGGAAATAAAGCGTCGCTTTACGCCGAAGATGGAAAACTCATTGCGTCCGTTTTTGAAGGCTACGAGACACACTATCCGCAGAGTGGATTTCATGAACAAAGACCGCTTGACTGGAAACGAGCTGTCGTGGAATCGACCCGGAAACTTTTCGCTCAGCCGGAGTTTGATCCGCAGGACGTGAGGGCGATCGCGCTTTCAGGACACTCGCTTGGGTGCGTGCCTTTAGATGCGGACGGAAAACTTCTGCTCGATTCGACTCCGATCTGGTCCGATTCGCGGGCGGAATCGCAGGCCGTGCGCTTTTTTGAAACGTTGGACTATCCAGAATGGTACCGAAAGACCGGAGCCGGTTTCCCGCCCGCGCACTACACGGTCTTCAAGCTGATCTGGTATCGCGAGAATCTTCCCGAGATGTTCGCGAAGATGAAAAAATTCGTCGGGACGAAGGATTTCATCAACTACTGGCTCACCGGCCGGATCGCGACGGATTTCTCCTATGCTTCCGGAACCGGGGCGTACGCGCTTGAGGCGTGGGGATACGATGACGGGATCATTGCGTCTGCCGGTCTTCCGCGTGAGATCTTCCCTGAGATCGTGCCTTCCACGGAGATCCTTGGTACACTGACGCCGGAGGCAGCCGAAGAGCTGGGGCTTCCGCAGAGCGTTCAGGTCGCGGCGGGCGGTGTCGATAATTCGTGCATGGCACTCGGTGCGCGGGCGTTCAAAAACGGGCGGTCGTACGCATCGCTTGGTTCTTCCAGCTGGATCGCGGTCAGCGACGAAAAACCGCTTCTCGACACGAAATTCTTTCCCTACGTCTTCACGCACGTTGTTCCAGGCCAGTTCGCCAGTGCAACGGCTATTTTTTCGGCCGGAACGACGCTGAAGTGGATCCGTGACTTCTGCTGCGGGGATCTGAAAGCGGAATGTGCGCAGACGGGCGAAAATGTCTACGCGCGCATGATGGAACTCGCCTCCCGCTCCCCGATCGGAGCCCGCGGGCTTCTGCTGAATCCTACGTTTGCCGGCGGTTCTTGCCTCGAACCCTCCAGTAAAATGCGCGGCGGGATCTTCAATCTGGATCTTTCGCACACGCGGGAGGACGTCATTCGTGCGGCTCTCGAGGGGATCGCGCTGAATCTCCGGAAAGCACTCGACGCACTCGGCACCCTGACCCGTCTGGAAGATTCCATCACGCTGGTCGGCGGCGGTGCAATCAGTCCGATCTGGCGTCAGATCTATGCGGATGCATTCAACAAAACGGTCGAAAAAACGAACATCGACCAGGATGCCGCGGCACTCGGTGCAGCTGCTTTGGCTGCCGTCGGAACGGGGATCTGGGAGAATTTTGACCGGATCGATACCGTCCACGAGACGCAGGCCGTCACGAGACCGGAAGATCCAGAAGCCTATGAAGCGATCCTGCCGAGGTTCCTTGAAACGGCTGAAATGCTGACGCGGCTTGCGGAATAGCGCGGTTTGGGAGAGATCAAACGGCGTAAAGGAAGGGGCCGGAGTAAATTTCCGGGGCTTGCTTTGCGTCGTTTTTTGTGCGTCTTTTTTCGTCTGTTCATCTTTGGGGCTTGCTTTGAGTATCTGACGGCATCTATGTTTCTCTTTCAGATGTGGCTGAAAAGAAAGTGGGGTTTTGAGGAAAGTTTTTGCGCGTTGTTTGGAGAATTTTTTGAGGAAGAGGGAAGAGGAACCCGGTCGAGGATCGGTGGAGCATGAAAAAAGGTCCGACGCGGATCTTGCACCGGACCAGGAGGTCTTTACTTTTGAGAGTAGACGGATCTTTAGAATTTTGGTTTGATCACGACCAGTTCGACTCTGGAATTTCTGTAGTTTGAATCCTGGCCGTTGACATTTTGAAGGACCGGCTGGGTAGCTCCGTGCGCCGATGCTTTCAGTGCCTCTGGGGGAAGGAGATTTTCGTTAATGAAAAAGTCACGCACGATGTTTGCGTACGACATACTCGTCTTTACGGGATCCGTATTCACTCCTGCCTTTCTGAAAGGACTGGTGTGCCCCTGAATGTCGATCTTTGCGCCGCGGAATGTCTGGTCGACCGCCTGAGCAACTTTCTGCAGCGTCATGCGTCCTTTGGCAGAAATACCTCCCCGTGAGTCAAAGATCTCGCTGGTCGGCAGCTCGATATGGAAGGTGTCCGGCGTGTCCCGCATCGTGACCCCCTCAATATTAGGAATGGTGACCATTTGGGGTGAGGAAGTTCCTGACGGCGCGCTGGTGTCTGCGAGATCCGACATGGATCCGGTTCCAGTTCCGCCGTTGAGTTTTGCGAGACGTTCCTGAAGCTGCTGATTTTCCTTCTCTGCCTTTTCCGCCCGGGTCAGCATATCGCGCAGCTGCTCCTGGTAGACCATCTGATTCTTTTTGAGTGCCTGGTTTTCCTGTGCGCTGGATGCAAGTGCCTGCGTCTGGGCCCGTGAACTCTCCTGAAGCTGCGTGTATCGGTCTTTCCATGCGTCCCGTTCATTCTGAAGAGCCGTCTTTTGATTCTGAAGCTCCGAAAGTTGTCCCTGAAGCGTCAGATTTTGCGTAGTTCCGCAACCGGAAACGAGAAGCAAAACTGCCGCGGTCAATGCATATCCTGATCCCATGAAACGGGCGGAATGCTGCGGTACCGTGCAAAATGAAAAACGGAAACTCAAACCGGAAAAAAACATAAAATCACCTGAACTGAAAAATCAAAAATTTTCTTCTACTTTACAGAAAATGCCGTATTTCCGCAAGAGCGATTTGAAAAGAATCGAAAAGAAAAGTCTGAATTTCCGCAAAAAAACGGACGAAACTTTGCTGAAGACTGCGCTGAATGCATAAAAAAAGTCCCGAAAACTTCCGGGACTGGATCTTTGAGCTTGCGCCAAATATTTCCAAAATAAAACCCCGACATTTGCCGGGGTAAAGCGGAAGACACGAGACTCGAACTCGCAACCCCTGACCGGGGCACCTCATTTCCAATGAGGCTGCTAGCCATTCGCTTATCTTCCAAATGATATATTCAGAGTATACGCAAAACAGAAAAAATTTCAAGGCCCCCCTGCTAGAAATTTTCAAATTTTTTTAAAATTTTCTACAAAATCGGCACTTTTTATTTGGATCCGTGTTTGATCCTCGTTTAATCCTCCGCCCGAAAACGGCGTCCAGCCTTCTTTTCCGAGTTTCGTGCCTTCGTTTCCAGTCTGCGCCGGACCGATCCGCGCGTCGGCTTTGTCGCGATCCGCGCTTTGGGTTTTCGAAGTGATTTGATGAGCAGCTCCTGAAGTTTTTTCAGGCACTCCATTTTATTTTTCGGCTGATCACGCGATGTCTGACTTGAGATGACGATCGTACCGTCTTTCGAAAAAAGCGACGGGTGTGCTGTTTTCATGCGCTGGATCGCCTCGGTCTCCTGTGCGAAAACGCAGCTGGTTTCCGGATTCCAGAAAAGAAAGACCTTGCTCGATACTTTATTGACGTTCTGTCCTCCCGGCCCACTGCTGCGGGCAAACGAAAACGTGATCTCTTCCAGCGGGATCTCGAGTCCCTGACGAATAAAAAGTCCCATGATGCTCTTTCTTTTGGATCCCTGAGATCCACAGTCTCCATTTTTTTGTGTGTTTCGCGAATAAAACATAAATGAATGAAACTGCGGCAGTCTGTCATTGAAAAAAACATACAGACCGCCGCAGTATGACGCAGTCAGGTGCCGTTCGGGGACCCGTTCAGAGACTCATTTGAGTCATTCAGAGGGCTGTCCGGGATCCTTCCTGCTGGCCGTCCGCTACTTCGTTTCGAGGATGAACTCGAAATCGTAGAAATTCTCTCTCATCTTGAACTGGTCATGCGGATGTGCACCCCAGGAATCATCGCCGCCGACGCCCGTCTGGAGGTAGTCGATGTGGACGAAAGTCTCTTCATGTTCCGGCATCTGGAATGGATGCTTATGGTTCTGAAGGTCTTCCAGACTGTAGTGCAGCACGTTGAACGAGAACCACGGCTGGTCTTCGTATCCTTTCAGACCGAATACGCGGATCGACCCCGTTTTGCCTGCGAGATCCATCATGTACGTATCGATGTGGTTCCCCGTTTCCTGCGGTTCCGAGTACGGGAAGTAGTTTTCCGTCACCGTCGATTTCCAGTGGCCGAAGAGGAGACCATTCTTGCGGTCCCAGTATGTTTCGGCAGGACCGCGGCCGCACCATTTCAGGGCTTCAAAACCCGGGACCGTCGCGAAACGCACGCCGAAACGCGGCATTTCCGGAAGCAGATTTCTCGCCATGTGGCGGTAGTTCATCCCGACGCGGAGTTTACCTGCTTTGTCGATCGCGTACGTCATGGTCAACTGGGCCGGAAGTTCCGGAAGAGTTCCCTGGAACGTCAGGACACCGTCGGCGAAGCTGGCGGAATCGATCTTCCAGTTTTTGCCGGCATCTTTCCAGATTTTCAGACGGTTCGGGGCGTGATTTCCGCGGTCATTGTCCGTCGGGGCACGCCAGAAGTTCGGCTGGATGGGAGCCGAAAGGATCTCTGTACCATTCTTTTTCCAGGAAATGACGTTTCCGGATCTTTTGCAGAACGTGAATTCTACGCCGTTGGCCGCAAGCTGGTACGTGTCGTCTGTTTCCGTTACTTTGGAGCCTGCGTCGACCGTAAAGGCCGGACCGGTGAAATCGCGGACCTTGAACTGATCCCATGCCATGACGGTTCCTGCCTTGGCGTACGGAGTATCGGAGGCCAGAATGTACTCAAACGTGACGTACCGGGCTTTTTGGATGACTTCCGAAAGATCGACGCTCAATTCGGTCGTTTCGCCTGCTTTCAGGTTCGGGCACTCAATGGCGACGGGGGCAGCGAGATTCGTGACGCGCCACTGGAGTTTGAAATTCGAGAGGTCGGAGAAGTCGTGGCGGTTCTCGACGCTCACCGTCAGGATGCCGTTTTCGAGCGAAACGAAACGGGTCTTGATCGGCTGCTGGCAGAATTTGACCTGCGCCATGCACGGATGCGGAGTACGGTCGGAGGAGATCAATCCATTGCAGCAGAAGTTGTCGTCGGTCGGAACTCCGGCGTATCCGAAGTCGCCGCCGTAGCCCATGAATCCCTTGCGGTAGTCCGTGTTCGTGGACGGCACGTACTTTTTCATCGGCATGACGCCGTCTTCCGGAACGGCAGTCCGCAGTCCCTGATCGACCCAGTCCCAAATGAAACCGCCCTGGAAGTGCCGGATATTTTTATCGTAGGCCGCATCCCAGAAAAGGTCAAAGTTTCCGGTCGAATTTCCCATTGCGTGCGCGTATTCACACATGATGAGCGGTTTCGTCTGCGGTTTGGAGCCGTATTCGACGCAGTACCACGGGCGCGAGTACATCGGGCAGTGAATGTCCGTGTTTGAGCCTCCCTGCGCACGTTCGTAGTGAACGGGACGGGACGGGTCACGCTCACGAATGTACTTTGCGGCAGCTGTGAAGTTCACGCCGTCGCCTGCTTCATTTCCCATGGACCAGACTACGACGCTCGGATGATTTTTGAAAGACTCCACGTTGTTGCGGTTTCGGTCCACGTGCATTTCCATCCAGACCGGGTCTTTCGCCAGCGATCTGGCTCCGTAACCCATGCCGTGGGATTCAATGTTCGCTTCTGCCGTGACGAAAAGTCCGTACTCGTCGCAGAGTTCATAGAAAATCGGGTCATCCGGGTAATGGCACGTGCGGACGGAGTTGAAATTGTTCGCCTTCATGAGGAGAATGTCCTGGATCATCAGCTCCCGCGTGACGGTGTGTGCCGTATTGGGATCATGTTCGTGACGGTTCACACCGCGGACGACGACAGGGACGCCGTTGATGAGGAACTGCCCGTCCTTGATCTCGGACTTGCGGAAACCGACGCGGATGGCGGTCGTTTCCAGTACATTGCCCGATTTGTCAAGGAGCTTGAGCGTCAGCGGGTAGAGATTCGGAGTTTCCGCCGTCCATTTTTTCGGATTCGGCACGTCGATGGAAAGTTTTGCCGTCGTTTCGGTATCGACCTTCACCAGTTCTGTCTCTGCCTTGAGATCCAGTCCGCCAAGTTCCGCAGAGGCCTTCACTTCGGAGACACCGCCAAGGTTCTGGATGTTGAATTCAACGTCCAGTCTCGCATTTTCGTAGTTTTCGTCAAGGATCGGCTTCGCCCAGAAGTCGCGGATGCGCGTTTTCGGCTCGGAAATGAGGTGGACGCTGCGGAAAATTCCGGAAAGGCGCCAGAAGTCCTGGCATTCCAGGTACGAGGCGTCCGAATATCGGTAGACTTCCACCGCGAGCGTGTTTTTGCCGGGTTTCAGGTACTTCGAGATGTTGAATTCCGCGATCGTCCGGCTGTCTTCCGTGTATCCGACCTTCTGTCCATTTACCCAGACGTAGGCCGCAGAGCCAACGCCGTCAAAACGAAGCGTCGTTTCGCGGCCGTCCCAATTCGCGGGGATCTCGAAGTCTGTACGGTAGGAACCGACCGGATTGTAGTCGCGCGGAACGAACGGCGGGTTCGCCTTGAACGGGTACGGAATGTTCGTGTAGATCGGGTAATCGTATCCCTGGACCTGCCAGTTTCCGGGAACTTTGATATCATCCCAGCCGGTGACGTCGAAGTCGGTTCGGAAGAAATCTGCAGGGCGTTCGTCGGGATTTTTCGCGAAATGGAACTTCCACATTCCGTCGATCGTCTTGACGAACGAAGAATTCGTGCGGTCAAACGTCAGTGCCTGCGCGGCGTCTGCGTACGGATAGAAAACAGAACGTGCAGGTTCTTTGTTGATGCGGAAGACTTTGGGATTTTCCCAGTCAGGAGCCGCATTTTGCGCAAATGCTGAAACAGCCGTCAAACCGAAAAGCATCGCGAGCGAAAAAATCATTTTTTTCATGGTGAGTCCTTTTTAATTCAGGAATGGAATTGAAAATGACGTTTCATTTTCTGTTCATTATACGAAATTTGCATGGTTTGTCAAGTTTTCCCATCGGAAATTTCGGAAAATTTTGTCTGAGTGGAATTCGAAAAGCTGATCCGGTTTGGAAAAGTCGCGTCCGGGGGCTTGACTTTCCGCGCGGGTCGGGTAAAATGAAAGGCGGTTTGGAGAATTTTTTTGTTCAGGAAAAGAGGAGAGATCCGATGTCTAATCGACCGCTTGCTGTCGTGACGGGGGCGTCCGACGGAATGGGAAAAGAGTTTGCCCGGGAACTTGCCGCCATGGGGAACGATCTTCTCCTCACGGCACGGCGCGGGTACGTGCTTGATTCACTGAAAAAGGAACTTGAAGCAGCGTACGGCATTTCCGTCGAAACGATGCCGATGGATCTTTCAGAACTCGAAAATATTCGGATGCTTGAAGAAAAGATCGAATCTTCAGACCGGCTTCTCTGGCTGGTGAACTGTGCCGGATTTGGTGCCGGAGAAGGCGTTTTTCCTGACGTTTCCGCCGACGTGGAGACCCGGATGCTTCTTCTGCACAATGTGGCCCCGATGCGTCTCTGCCGGGCGGCGCTCATCCCGATGAAGATCAATGGACGCGGTTTCATCATCAATGTCGCGTCCGTCGCCGGTTTCCTTGCGTCGCGCGGAGCCGTCGACTATTCCGCCACCAAGGCGTTTCTCATTACGTTCTCTCGTGCACTTCAGTGCGACTGTGCCGGCACGGACGTTCATGTTCAGGCGTTCTGTCCCGGTTTTGTCCGAACCGGATTCCATGACTCCGAAACGATGAAGAACTCACCGCTGAAGGATCAGGTCCCCGGTTTCATGTGGGATTCTGCGCCCCGTGTCGTCAAAAAATCGATCCGCGCTGTTCAGAAACGGCATTTCCGCCGTGTCGTCTTCATTCCGACGCTTTTCTATCGGCTGATCACGCGCATTATGTCTGGCCGTCTTCTCGCACCGGTCCGTATTCTTTTGACGGGCGGACAGACACGGTAGAAGATCCTGCTGATAAATAATGGTCGGGAGTTTGGGAGACGTTCACGTTCGCCGACGGACGTCTCTGGTCGTTTCTGAGAATTTCTGAGAATTTCCGAAATTTTCTGAAGATTTCTGTGAATTTGAGCGGTTCAGTACTGATTCAGCCGGCTGAAAATCATGATTTCCAGCATGTTGACGGACTGGGGTTCCCCGGAATCAAGGAGTGCGCCGAATTCCCCGCCGTTTTCCATGCCGTTTCGGAGAATGCCGCCCAGTTCACGCCAGCGTTCCGAAGTGAAGATCCACTGCCTGCGTACCGGAATCCCGTCTTCCATCGCGTGCAGAATATTTTCAAGCAGCTCGGTCTTCGTCATGTTTCGGATGACCTGGCACTCGTCAAGTGAAAAATGACGCTCCAGAAGATGGATCGTCCAGAACCAGTCCGGTTTGCGATTGATCTCTTCCAGAGAAAATGGCGTGCGTCCGGAGGTCGGGAGCACCGCGGCGGGTGAAAGACCGGGCGTGGATCCTCCTGCGGGGCCGCCAGTCAGGGGCTGCGGAGCATCCTGGGCCGTGAGCGGCTCTGGAAGATGGGAGACCGGTGCCGTTTGCTGACGCAGAAGTTCCGCACTTCCCGACGGAATATGCATTCCTGGCTGGGGCGAGATCGGCGATGCAGACGCGGCTGAAACGGCAGTGGAGCCTGATGTGTTTGTCTGCTGCGCGGATTTCTGCGGCAGCGGGGGCTGCGGCAGTTCGGTCTGCTGCGTGCCTGATTTCTGGATCGCACCGAGACGCAAAAGGATCAGACGCGGGAACGGCGGGACGAAGTCGAGTGCTTCCGTGCCCCGCATGATGGCGTTCCCCCGTTCGGAAAGCGTCAGGACCGGGCGGCGGAATTGGCCTTTTCCGCAGTTTTCCTGACGGATCAGACCTGCCGCCAAAAGTGCTTCGATCATTGGGAGGACGTCCTTTTGCTGGTAACCGGCCAGTTTTCCGTAGGTCGTGATGGTGTCGAGGCGGAGTTCGGAAATTCGCGACGATGTGGAGCCGCACAGGACCTGCGCCAAAAGAGTTTTTCCGCAGGAAAATCCGCGTTCCATGGTGATCCGTGCCAAGCCGCTGAGAATGATCCGGACGAGTTCCGTTAAAGGCCGCGTCACGACCAGCTCGGATGCCGTTTCCGGAAGAGAACTGCTGACGGTGCCGGCCGCGCGGGTATTTTCGGGAACTCCTGTCCGGAATCCGAAATTTTCCGACTCTTTTCGGATCGGATCACTCCCGGTGTGGCTCACGAGCGTCGGTGCGGCCGGCGGATTTTCGAAACCGGCGGAGTTCGTCGTTACGCCGTCCGAGATCGTGTTTTTCCGGATCCCGCGCATCTCGCAATTGTCGCACTGACCGCACGTTCCGGAATTTTTTTCGCCAAAGTACTCCAGGATCTGTGCCTGCCTGCATTTCTGCGTCATGGCGAACCCGCACATTTTGTCGAGCCGTTCATATTCGGCTGCTTTGCGTTTTTCGTGAAGTTCGAAATCGATCTTCAGATCGCTGAATCGCGGGAATCTGGGACGGAAATTTCCGGCATTTTCTTCCGTCTCTGCGTTCATGGGGATCATGCGGATCGCTCGGCCTCGAAATGGCGGAACGTACGTGAAGAATGCGTGCCGATTCAATTCCCGCAGTGCTGCAGAGATCGCCGGAGCTTTCAGACCCGTTCGCTGTTCCAGCTCATCGATCGTGCAGAAGACCAGTTCGTCAAAGCGTCCATCCACGACTGCACGGGCTGCGTCCCAGACTTTGAGCTGATTGCGTGCGTTTGCGGAGAGGAAGTTTCCGGCTTTTTCCCATGAAGAATCGATCCGGAGCGAAATGAAATTTTCCGACGCATCCATACGTTCGAGAACTCCGGCAGATTCCAGCAGTTTCTCGCTCGAACCGATGGCGTCCGCACTGCTTCCGGAGATCTCCAGCTCCTCGCGGATCTCCTGCTGGGTCTTTTCGATGATCCGGTCCCCCTGGAAGCAGAGGTAGGCGTAGACCTGCTGCACGATCTCGCGGGACGGATACGAGCTTTCGATGAAGAATTCCTGCGTTCGTCGGTCGCCGTAGTTGAAGAGGAGCATACAGTGCGATGGTTTACCGTCACGGCCTGCGCGTCCCGCCTCCTGATAGTAGCCTTCCAGAGAACCCGGCATATTGTAGTGGATGACGAAGCGGACGTCCGGTTTATCCACTCCCATCCCAAACGCATTCGTCGCCACGACGATGTCTGCACGAGGAGCGGGGACTGCCGGCGTTGGATCTGCGGGGATCGCGTGACCTGCGGTGCGGGGGGACTGCGAAACGTCCCGTCCTCCGGAAGTTCCGAAACTGCCGAAACCTTCGGAGGGACTGAAACTGCCGAATTCGTCGGACTCACTGAATCCGTTGAGAATATCTTCCGGCGTCGGCTCGTATTTGGGAAGAACGGGGACGACGGAAGCACTTCCGGAAACGGGAGCTTTTCGCTGCATGAATTCTTCCTGGACCGCTTTTCGATCCTGCGGGTTCATCCCCGCATGGTACGCGACGGCCCGGCGGTTCGTGAAAGCATTGATGTACTCCGCGACCTCAACGGTCCGCTTTCGGCTTGATGTGTAGACGATCCCTGCACCGGAATGGGATTTAAGGAACTCGATCAGAACGTCTTTCTTGTTCTGTTCACCGCTTACCGGGACGACTTCGTAGAAAAGATTGGCGCGCGCAAACCCGCGGATGAAGATCGCCGGATCATTCAGAGCGAGCAGCTCGATGATATCGCGCCGCACGACGTCGGTGGCCGTGGCAGTGAGGGCGATGGTCGGCGGATTGCCGAGTGCCTCCCGGAATTTGCCGAGTTTCGCATAATCCGGGCGGAAATCGTGTCCCCACTGACTCACGCAGTGTGCTTCATCAATGGCGAGAAGAGAAAGATTCGTTCTGCGGACAGCCGAAAGAAAACGGGTACTGCGAAACCGTTCCGGCACGACGTACATGAGACGGAATTCTCCCGCAGCCATGCGTTCCATCCGGTTGGACTGTTCTTCCGGAGTGAGCGACCCGTTAATGAATGAAACGGGGATCCCGAGTGCGGAGAGTGCGTCGACCTGGTCCTTCATTAGTGCGATGAGCGGCGAGACGACGAGAGTCACTCCCGGCAGGACCAGCGCAGGCAGCTGATAGCACAGGCTCTTGCCGCCGCCGGTCGGCATGATGCACATCGTGTCCCGGCCGCTCAGGATCGTACGGATGATTTCCTCCTGACCAGGGCGAAAATCCGAAAGCCGGAATTGCTCAAGAAAGGGGTGAAGATCAAGGCATTCTGTGGGCATGGTTCACGAAATGGAATGGCGGATGAATGAAATGCGGATCAGGAACGGGACGCCGGCCGGTTGGCGGGCTGACTGTCTTTCATTATACGCAAAAGCAGTTCGGCGTCAAGGAAGGAAAATGCAGAAAAAAGAAAAAAACTGAAATTTGGGCATGCCGAACCGAATTTTTCTCCATCGGCCGCAGATGGGAGTCTGCCGTTTTTTCGTGAGATCCTGTCTGTGGGGAAACTTTTTCTGAAATTTTTGATTTTCTGCACGCTCCCCCCGTTTCTTTTTCGAGAATTTGTGGTAGAATAGGTAAATCGTGTCCATTTCTTATTCGGCAGTCCGCAGGAGACGGAGTGATGCACGGTTTGTGATGAAACGTTCAAATTTAAGGCGTCCGATGGTCCGGATGCCGGTCATTTTTCTTTCAGAAAGCAGTTGAAGTATGATGAATTCCCGTTCTGCAGTGAAGCCGCTGCCTATGTCCGTCGAAGAAATTTCAGCACGCGGCTGGGATCAGGTCGATGTCGTTTTTGTTTCGGGGGACGGTTACGTCGATCATCCCTCATTTGCGACGGCACTTTTGGGACGATGGCTTGAGGCTAATGGTTTTCGTGTCGCGATCCTTGCGCAGCCGGACTGGAAATCGTGCGATGCCTGGCGAAAATTCGGTCGGCCGAGGCTCTGTTTTGCGGTGAGTTCCGGAAATATGGACTCGATGGTGAATCACTACACGGCGAATCGTAAAGTGCGGAACGTCGATGCGTACACTCCGGGCGGAAAGATCGGAATGCGTCCGGACCGTGCTGCTGCGGTTTACTGTCAGCGGGCAAGAGAAGCGTTCCCCGGTGTCCCGGTCGTCCTCGGCGGTGTTGAGGCAAGTTTGCGCCGCACGGCACACTACGACTATTGGAGCGACAAAGTGCGCCGCAGTGTGCTTCTGGATTCCAAGGCGGATATTCTTTCCTTCGGCATGGGAGAACACTCGCTTCTCGAGATCGTTCGCCGACTGGATGCCGGTGAATCGGCGGCTCAGCTCCGCGATATTCCGGGGACGGCGTATCGTTTGGGAGCATCGGAATTTCTCGTGAAAAACGAAGCGGGCGAAAACATCGTGGATCCCGCACGTCTTCCGGAAAATGTCGTTCAGCTTCCTTCTACGGAAGAAGTCGCTGCGGAAAAGGCGAAATTCGCAGAAATGACGAAACTGATCTGCGAAGAAATGAATCCCTTCAGCGGCAGACCCCTTTTCCAGCAGAGCGGAACCGAAGCCGTCGTCGTGAATCCACCGGCGAAACCGCTTTCGACGGAAGAAATGGACGCTGTCTACGCCCTCCCCTTCACCCGGCGTGAACACCCCAGCTACGGCGATGCCAGGATCCCCGCACTTCAGACGGTCCGCGACTCCATTCAGGCCGTCCGCGGATGCTATGGCGGCTGTTCATTCTGCTCCATCGGTGCGCATGAAGGCAAAGTGACGCAGTGCCGCTCGAAGGGATCGATCCTTGCCGAGGCGAAACGCATGGCAGAAGACCTTCATTTCACCGGTACGATCACCGACATTGGCGGTCCGACTGCGAACATGTACGGCACGAAATGTGGAAATCCGGAGGCGCAGAAAGCCTGCCGCCGCCGAAGCTGCCTCTACCCGGAGATTTGCCCGAATCTGGAAACGAGCCATCGCGAGTACCTCGATCTTCTTTCAGAGGTTCGGAATGTTCCCGGAGTCAGGAATGTCTTCATTGCGTCCGGGATCCGTTCAGATCTGGCGCAGGCGGCTCCCGAGTATGCTGAATTCATGGAAAAACTTGTTGCGCACCATGTCGGCGGGCATTTAAGTGTCGCGCCGGAGCACATTTCGCCGTGTGTGCTTGCGAAGATGCACAAACCGGAGGTCGCGGAATTCGACCGGTTCGTGGACGACTTTGATATTGAAACGGACCGTCAGGGAAAAGATTTCTACACGGTGCCGTATTTCATTGCATCGCATCCGGGATGCCGTCTGGAAGATATGGTAGAGTTGGCGGAGTATCTTCATCAGTACGGATACCGTCCGCAGCAGGTCCAGGATTTCTATCCTACGCCGTTCTCTGTCGCGACCTGTATGTACTATACCGGCCTGGATCCCTTCACCGGAGAAGCCGTTCATTCGGCACACGGAGACCGGGAACGCAAGATGCAGCGTGCGCTGATGCAGTACTTCAAGCCCGAAAATTACTTCACCGTCCGTGAGGCGCTTGAGAAGGTCGGACGTACGGATCTCATCGGTACAGACGCGGAATGCCTCATTGGACCGCGTGCACCTCAGGCTTCCGGGACCCTTCAGCGTGCCGACGGCTCGAAAGGCGGCTATCGCCAGCGTTCGCGTGAAGAAAATGAGGCGCAGGAACAGCGGGCATTTCAGCGGGCGGCATTCCAGAAAGGCGCGACCGGATTCGGAAAACCGTACCGTTCCCGTGAAGAACGCGGCGGGCGGGATAGCGGACGCGATTTTGGACGCGATTTTGGACGCGGTGCCGGACGTGGTTTTGGACGCAGTTTTGACCGGGAAGACAGAATGGAACGCGGTTTCCGTGAAGAACGGGATGGTTTCCGCGGCGGCGAAAGTCGGTTTTCCGGACGGGAAGAGCGTGCAGACCGTGCCGGGCGTTTCGCAGACCGGTTTTCAGATCGGTATTCCCGTGCACGGCGGAATGATGAACGTGACGGTGGCCGCGGTATCGGACGAGATGGCGGACGTTTTGAACGGAACGATTTCGGAAGGTCGGAACGCGGGCCAAAGACCGACCGGTTTGGGCGCGTAGACTACCGTGATTCCTGGAAGACTGCAAAACGCGGAGCAAAACCGAAATTCCATCCGGATTCTGAGGTCGATATCTGGAGTACGGAAAACGTTTTGCGTGAAAATGGACTCTTTGGTGCCGAGAAACCGGCAGAACGCCGTGAAGAACGGGGCGGTTTCCGGGACGAACGCAGAAACGGAAGAAACGGTGGACGCGGTGAAGTCGGATTCCGTGGCGGAGAACGTCGAAATACCGGACGCAGCGAAGGCGGATTCCGGGGTGGAGAACGTCGAAATACCGGACGCAGTGGAGGCGGATCCCGTGGTGGAGAACGTCGAAATACCGGACGCGGCGAAGGCGGATCCCGGGGCGGTGAGCGTCGGAACGGCGGACGCAGCGGCGGTTCTCGCGGATATAGAGGAAACTGATCCTTTGCCGACTATTAAGTGAGAGAACGGATGGATCCTTTTGAGAGAAGGCGTTCGTTCTCTCTGATCCCGGTCCTGGTGTTGGAGATGGACGTAAACGGAACAGAAACCGGAGGGGGAGAAGATGTTCATTCACGAGATCCGGATCCATCCGAAATGCAGTGGAACATATTCATTGGAGACTGATTCCGCTTGGTCTGGTTCTCCACCGTCTGAGTTCGGGATCTCTGCGTCTGTACGCTCAGCATCATTCCGCGGTTTCCCGGTCGGAGGTGCCTCACATCCTGCTGCTTTACTCCGGGATCAGCTGGAAGAACAGTTTGGGATCTGGGCATCTTTGGCTGAACGAAACGGGCAGTTCCTGGAAAATACCTCGATGCTTTACTGGCGCGGAGAGGATTTGGTCCTGACGGCTGGGTGTCTTGAGAAAGATTCGCTCGATCTTCGGTATGAGACGGAGCTTTTGCGGATCGAGCGGGAGAAACTGGAGGCGTTAGCTGCGGCATCCTTAGAGATTTCTTGCGTCGGCTGGAATTCGGAGGCACAGTGTGTCTGCGATTGTGCCGAAAGTGCGGGATTTATCCTCTGGACGCATTTCATTGATGCCGGTTCACCGATCGCGTGTGTATCCTGTGGCCAGAATGTCCCGCTTTATCGTCTTCCGGAAAGTGTACGCTATCCGCTTTGGAACTGGGCATCGGCATATCGGAAGTGCGATTGGCTGAATATGGACTGCGGTTTCGGCGAGCGTTGGGCTTCGTGTCAGATGCGGGATGCTGATTCCGGACTGATGCGCGAGGGGAGAGCTTTGGCGTCGATGCTTGAGTCTGCCTGCGGAATTCCCGTTTGGGTCTACCTGTACAATGACCGCACTGTCCGGAGGTTCCGCGCACGCTGTCCCGTCTGCGGGCAGGAGCTGCGCAGGTCGGAAGATTTTCCGCAGTTTGGCGGAATTCAGAATGCGGAATATGTTCTGATGGCGTTTCTTTGCCCGGAATGCCGACTGGGAACAAACGCTCCGTTTTGAACTTTCAGTGCACTTTCAGAGGTTTTTGCGGTGCGGGAAACTTGCGCGGCTGAAAAGTCGGTCCCATTTTGATTTTGGAGTTCACTGCATGAATTTGAAACTCGTTGCCCATCACCTGGGACTGATCATGATCCTGCTGTCCGGCACGATGCTGCTGAGTCTTGTTTGGGCACTGCCGTGTGCGGGCGGAGTCTGGCTTCATGAAAAAAACGGCGTTTTTGCTATTTTAGGCTCTGCCTCTCTTACGAGTGCGCTTGGCTTCTCTCTTTACCGGATCGGGAAACGCGCCCGTAAAATGAAGATCTTTCGCCGGGAAGCCATCGCGATTGTCGGTATTGGGTGGATCCTGGCCTCTGTATGCGGTGCGTTTCCCTATCTGCTCAGCGGGATCCCGCGGGCAGTTCTTCCAGACGGTTCCTGGGTGCCGCTGACGTTCATTGATGCTTTCTATGAGTCGGTTTCCGGATTCACGACGACCGGCGGTTCTGTACTTGGTGAACTGGAAGACCCGCAGGTCATGCCGCGGACGATCCTTTTCTGGCGTTCCCTTACGCACTTTGTAGGCGGTGTGGGGATCATGGTCTTTCTTGTGGCGCTTCTCGGAAGCGGAATGTCAGGAAAACTTCTTGTTCAGCGTGAAGTCTCCGGTCCGCAGCAGTCCTCGAAAGTTGCGCGGATCCAGATGATCGTGCGCAGAACGCTCACCGTTTATCTCGTTCTGAATGCGGTACTGACTGGCCTTTTGATGACCTGCGGTCTGGATTGTCTCGACTCGCTCTGCCATTCCTTTGGTACGATCGCGACAGGGGGATTGAGCAGCCGGAATGCCAGTTTCGGTGCATTTCGTATGCTTCCAGATGTGAATTATGCGGCGGCAGAATGGATCCTTTCCATCTTCATGTTCATTTCCGGAATGAATTTTCTGGCACTCTACTTTTTTGCCCTTCGTGACTGGAGGCCGCTGGTAAAGAGTCGTGAATGGCAGATCTACCTGGCGATTGTCGCCGTTGCTGCTGCCGTCATTCTTCTTTACCAGCACTCGATCAATGCCGCTTCCGGTCTTTCTGTTGAGACATCCCTGCGAAATACTTTTTTCCACGTCACGTCTGCGATCACGACGACTGGCTATGTTACAGTTGACTACTCCTGCTGGGCTGCAATGGCGCAGATGACGATCTTCTCACTTATGTTTGTCTCGGCATGTACTGGAAGTACAACTGGCGGGTTTAAGATAATGCGGTACGTCATTCTCTTCAAGACGCTCTGCCTCGAACTGGAAAAAGTTTATCGTCCGGCAATCGTGCGTCCGCTCTATCTTGACGGTGAACGGATCCGCGATAATGCGCTGGTCATGAACGTCCTGATTTTCTTCTCGCTCGCATTTTTGACAGTCAGCGGAGCTTGGATATGTACGATGCTCTGGGAACCCGATACGCTTTGGTTCATGAACGATTCACCATTTTTTATGGAAACAAAAGCTCAAGATCTGCTTGCGGCTGTCATCAGTCACTTTGCTAATGTCGGGCTTGGGATGGGGATCTTTTGTACTGAGAATAATTTTGGGATCCTGACACCTGCAACAAAACTCCTTTTTGCGTGGCTTATGCTTCTCGGCCGTCTGGATTTTTATGTCATTCTGCTTCTTTTTTACCCAGGATTCTGGAAAAAATAGGCACTTTATCCAAAAAAGACCAGTTTAAAAACTATTGTACTGCATCCATTCCGTGAATATGAGAAATGGATGCTTTTTTGTATTTTTTGCCGCGATAAAATGTCGCAGAATGGATCCAAATATGACGCATTTTGAGAAATTTAAGAGCGAAAATGAGAGGGAATGAGAGAAAAAAGAAAAATTCTGAAAAAAGTTTAAGATGTGTTTTGTATCGTAAAACACGGGACGAAACAGTTGTTTGAGTGTAGGGAAGACAAGAAAAGTTTAAAAAAAGGAGAGGACCCCCCTTGAATAATTTTTGGAATGTGGTATATTCATTCGCATCTTAAGTGAAAGCAATGAAACTTAAGAGGAAGTCAAGTCGCAAGACTGATCAATCTTTGACAATATGATGA
>JAGBAA010000143.1 GCA_017939795.1 Thermoguttaceae bacterium | reverse complement strand
GGGACTCCGAGTGACGCGGGAACGTCCTACGGCGCAGGGGCTCCGAGTGACGCGGGAACGTCCTATGGCACGGGGACTCCGAGTGACGCGGGAACGTCCTACGGCGCGGGGGCTCCGAGTGACGCGGGAACGTCCTATGGTGCGGGGACTCCGAGTGACGCGGGAACGTCCTACGGCGCGGGGACTCCGAGTGATGCGGGAACGTCCTACGGTGCGGGGACTCCGAGTGACGCGGGAACGTCCTACGGCGCAGGGGCTCCGAGTGATGCGGGAACGGGGACCCCGAGTGATTCCAGCACGGATTCGCGAAGCGGCGAAATAAAGAACTGGGAAGATGCGGGCCCAACTTCCAGTCAAAATTCGCATTCAAATTCGGAACAGAGTGCCTGGAGAACTCCCGGGAAGAGTTCCGGAGAAAATGGTTCCGGTGTACTTGAAATGCGCGGTTCTCCCATGATTCCGTCTGATCCGCATTCGGGAACGGCAAAGACTTTGGAGATCCACAGTGCCAAACCTCCCGTCATCTCTGAGGAGACGTTGGAGGAAGCTGGATCGGAGGCAGAGAGCAAAAAGCAGAAAGAACCTCCCCGCTGCCAATGGAAGACGATCCAGGTGACGCCGAAGAGAAATGTTCGCTCTTCGCAAGGTAAGAGCCGTTCGATCCAGGAGATGCCCAGGAATGAAATTTCGACTTCAAGACCTGCTCAAAGGCCGGAAATGTCCCAGAATGTAGAAATTTCGGATCCATCGTCCGCTGGAATGCTGAAATCTGCCCCTCCCGTGCGTCCGGTTCCGAAAGAATACGTGGAACCTGAAGTACGTCCAGTCCCCTCCCAGCTCCCGGATCCTGAGGAATCAAAAACGTATCCCGGTTCAACGTTTCAGGATGACGGAAGGACTGTTTGAGGCGGGTGCTGAAAGGCAGGCTTGATTTTTAGGAAAAATGAGGAAAAGAGCGAAAACCGAGCTTTGGTGTTTCGCTCTTTTTTTGAACTGGAACGGTACATAGCAGAGCAGACGTGGAAATTCCGGATGCCGGCCGGTGAAGTGGATCCCTGGGATTTTGAGGTCAGTGTTTTCTGGTGTTCTTGCGGAAAATCTGAAAACTAACGAAATTTTAACGATTGGCCCCTTTTGCTGAATCATGTTTTGTGGTAAAATCAGAAATTGGGGAGACTGCCGTGTGTTTGGCGAGTTGCCGGTAGAAGTTTTTTTGTTGGCGGGAGTGGTTGCGGGATGAGCCGCGAAAAGATTTTGATCGTTGAGGATGAGAGTGCGATCCGGGAATTGATCCGGATGAATCTCATGATGAACGGCTTTGAAGAGGTCTTTCTGGCGGAGGATGGGAGATCCGGTCTGGAATCTGCTCGAAAATGGAAGCCGGATCTGATCCTTCTTGATCTTATGCTCCCGGGAATGAATGGACTCGAGGTCTGCCGGAAATTGATGGAAGATCCGGAGACGGCAGGCATCCCGGTCGTGATGCTGACGGCAAAAAGCGAAGAGGAGGACATCGTTCATGGGCTGGAAATGGGAGCGTGCGATTACGTCACGAAACCGTTTAGCAACAAGGTCCTGATCTCACGTATTCGGGCACATCTGCGCAGGGAAGATTCTTTGAAAGATCGTCTGCAGATGCCGAAAAAAGGGGACGCTGTGAACGAAGAAAATGTTGGGGGACCTGCTGCGAAGGATGGGGATCCATACCGAAACGGGAACCTGAATGAGGGCTGGGAAACGGAGGGCGCATCCCGTGATCCTCAGTTCGTGAAGCTGGAGCGAGGCCCGCTGGAGATCTTTACCGCAAGCCGAAAGGTCCTGATGGACGGGGGGGAGGTCGTTCTGACGTTTACGGAATTCGAAATGCTTTTCCTTCTTTGCCGGAAGCCGGGGCGGGTTTTTACGCGGACACAGATCATTTCGCACATCAAGGGAAACGACTATCCGGTAACGGAACGTTCTGTGGACGTGCAGATCCTTAATCTTCGGCGCAAATTGGGAGAATGGGGCTCCCGGATGATCGAAACCGTACGCGGGATCGGCTACCGAATGAAAGAGGTGGAATCGTGAAACTGCATGAGAAAGGGCGTGATCCGTACCGGATCCTGTTTGCGTTTCCGTTCATTATTGCGCTTTGGGGACTTTTCCTGGTCTTTCTGTTTTGGAATCAGTACCGGGTTTTTCGGGAAGAGTATTTGACGGAAACGGAAAGGGAGATGAAAGCGCAGGGGGAGATCGTTGCGTTTTGGCTTGCGGAAGGAAATTTCGAAAAACTGGAAAAGTTCTGCAGAGAAAATACGGTCGGCATGCGTCGTTTTCTGATCTGGGAACCTGGCGGGAAGATCTTCTTCAATTCTGCCGACACGGAATCCATGAATGTCTGCTTTATTTCGGACTTGGAAAATGTTGAACGAGACGGAACGGCAGGCGGTACGGAATCCGGGAATGGTATGGAAACGTCACGCATTTCTTCTGTTCGGGGACCGGCCCCCCCCGCAGCCTCCCTTCATGCAGGATTCGATGAACATGGACCGACTGTTGAACTGCACAATGTGTCCGGAGAGCGGAGACTTTTCTGCCTGGGGAAGGTTCTATGCGGGGATACTTTGATAAATTGGGAGATCTCCATGCCGGTAGAGCCGATTTCTGCGGCACTGCGCTGGGGAGTCTGGAATATTTGGCTTGCGGGATTTATTGGGGTCGGTCTTGTACTTGTGCTGACTCATTTTGTTGCGTTTCGTCTGCGCCTTCCTTTGGAGAAACTTCAGAAAAGTGCCGCGCAGATCGCTTCCGGAGACCTTTCCGGGCCGGTTTTTGTGCCGAAAAAAGGCGTCGTGCGGCCATTGGCGCTTTCGGTTTCCGAGATGGCGAAGCAGCTGCGAAGGCAAATTGGCGATTTGACGGTCCTGGGATCCTATCGGTCGGATTTCATCGCGAATGTTTCCCACGAGATCAAAACTCCGCTGACCGTCATTCTTTCCTCCATCGAGACGCTTGAAGATGGGGCGAAGGAGATCCCGGAAATGCGCGACGCGTGCCTGAAAATGCTGGCGCACCAGGCGGAACGGCTGAATTGGCTCGTGCAGGACATCCTCTCGCTTGCTTCGCTGGAACAGGCACAGAAAAAAGGGATCCCTGATTCCGGATTTCAGGAAGTCTGCCTTCCGGATATTTTCCATAATGTGATCGAAAGCTGTGCGGAAGGGATTCGGCAGTCGGGAATTCAGGTGAATGTGGAACGCTGTTTTCCCGAGCCGATCCTCGCAGACCCGCGGCTTCTTGAACAGGCCGTCACGAATCTTCTGATGAATGCGCTGCGCTACTCCGGCTCACAGACGGTGGAACTTTCTGCCTGGACTATTTCCTTCAACGCAGACGCAGCATTTCCAGAGACAGATGCCGAAAACCTGGTCCTTTCCGTGAAAGATCATGGATGCGGCCTCGCGGAGACGGATGCCGAGCGGATCTTTGAACGATTTTACCGCGTACAGGGCGAAAAAGGAGCACATGCCCCCGGAACAGGGCTTGGGCTGGCTATCGTGAAACACATCGCACAGCTCCACGGCGGGCGTGCGGAAGTCGTGACGAAATTGGGAAGTGGGGCTGATTTTCGACTCATTTTGCCTCGAAGACCTCAAAAACTTTCCATTTCGGATCAAGAAAATGAGTTCTGAAAAAGGAAATTTTAAAATTTCGAGTTTTTTTTCACTTTTTTCTGAAAAAATTCAGATTCCCCCTTGACAGAAAGTTTAAGTTTGGTATAATGTATCGTATGAGGTTGAGAGAATCAGCCTCACAGGAAATGAAAACTAAATTTTGGAAAACCAAAATAAACACACACCAGACCATAAAGGAGAGAGAAAATGAAATACATCTGCAAAGCGTGCGGCTACATTCATGAAGGTTCCGAAGCTCCGGCTGCTTGCCCGGTGTGCGGCGTTGGCGCGGAAATGTTCGACGCGATGGCGGAGACCACTGCGTCCTCCAGCACTGAAAATTCCGGCGCGAATATGGATCTCCCGTCTTTCGTGACGGTCCACGCTATCGGCGACGGCAAAGTGGAAGATGAAGAAGTCATGGCTGGTCTGCGTGCTCATTTCGCCGGCGAATGCGCTGAGGTCGGAATGTATCTCGCGATGAGCCGTCAGGCGGATCGTGAAGGCTATCCGGAAATTGCCGAAGCATACAAACGGATCGCTTTTGAAGAAGCAGAACACGCTGCGAAATTCGCGGAACTCCTGGGTGAAGTCGTCGCTCCGTGCACGCAGAAAAACCTCCAGATGCGTGTCGATGCTGAAACGGGAGCATGCTCCTCGAAATTCGACATCGCGAAGCGCGCGAAGCAGCTCGGATACGATGCGATCCACGACACGGTTCACGAAATGGCGAAAGACGAAGCCCGTCATGGTGCCGCGTTTGCTGGTCTGCTGAAACGCTATTTTGGCTGATTTTGTGACGAAAGATCCCGGACGTCGGACGGCTTTTCGTAATCTCGGATGAGTTTTTCCTGACGTGTTGGCGAGACAAACACAAAGCGCAAATGGATCATGGCCGTTTGCGCTTTTTTGTTGCGGCGAACCGATACATATTGCCAGGATGAGCCGTTTTTTTGATTTTTCAATGGATCTCTAATCCTTGCCCCACAATTTTTTAAAGACTCCGCCCCAGCCAGTTCCCTGTTCCTCAAAAATCGGTTTGAGTGCTTTCATCTGAATGAGCTGCTCAATGTCTTTTCTGCGGCTGACGGCTTCTTTCATGTGCATGAGATTCTCCGGCGAAAGTTTTTTGGCGAATTTGCCTGCCGATTCCGTCACGGAGATGGAGGATAGCGTCAGGAGCCAGCAGAATATCGCAAAAAGTTCCTCATTCCAGCTCTTTTTTTCACTCTGAAGGTCCAGAAGATGAGCCTGAAGTGCTTCAAGAAGCTCCTGACCGCAGGCAGGAACGATGTGCCGCAGGAATTTCTGACGCTGCGGATCATCAAGTTTGGCGAGAAGCTGAACATTCCACTGGGGCTGCGTGAAGTAGAATTCCGAGAGATTTTCATCATTTCCGGCAAAATCGATCTCAAAAAATCGACGATAAAGCTCGAGTTTTACGATATGCGGGAAAGATGAACGGAAGATCTCTTCCATTTGCGGTTCACAGCGTGCATCTTCGCCGCGGAATGCCCAGCGGGAAAGAAATTCGATCTGCATGGATGGTTCTGAAAGCAGAAACGCAGTCTGAAATGCCTTTGGATAGGCCCAGAGGTAGACTGAGTCTGGAATATTTTGCGGATCGGAATTAAAATGGGACCAGAAATCCTCGGATCCCAGACCGAAAAGCCCGAATTTGGAAAGCCAGCGGGAGAATATCCTGTCGAGGATGGAGACTTCCCCTTGAGAGATCTTTCTGCAAATCAGCGCATGGATCCCATTGCGGAACTGACTTTGGATGGTTTCGTCTTCTGCGAAAAATGGCGTGAACGTTTCTTTGAGGGACTCGTTTTCCCAGACGTCCAGGAGCTTTGAGGTGAAGAAGTTTTCCAGAAGCATCTGAAGCCGTTTAGGGTTTTTCATCAGAAATTTCCCAATATTCGGCAGATGTGCGATTTCTTTCAGCCGCGTGATGTCCAACGTGTCCGGATGCCGAACCAGCTCGAAGAACATTTCGGCAGAATCGCGCCGGGTCCAGATGACGGCTGGCGCATTGGCGTGGAAGGAATCCGCTTCGGCAAAATTCCCGGATTTAACGGACTGGATCAGAAATTCGACGTAGTTGGGAACTGGTTCCAGCGTGCTTTTCTGCTGGCTGAAGAGATTCCATGCCGCATTGGTTCCCGAGAAACAGTTTTGCGGAATGGAGGAGGCGGGATCCGTTGGATTCCAGAGTCCCACGATGTTCGCCGGTGAGAGCATGGCATCCTGCTCGTAGGTCGAGAAGGAGAGCGTTTTCCAAAGCGGTTCGGGCAAGATCCGGCAGAGTGCCCAAAGTGCTTTGACGAATTTTTCCTGACCTGCCGCGACGAAAATGCGTCCGCTTGCCGGACGGTTCCACCATGCCCGGAGAAGGAATTCCCAAATCGCGAAAAGTTCAACATCGTGCTGGATTTCCTCAAAAATGGCGTCGCTGAACGTTTCACCGGGCGAGAAGGGAATCGGTTCAGGAAGTCGTCCAGTACTTTCGATTCCGGAATTCTCGCGTTTCCATTCCGGAGCCCCCCACCATTCCAGGACCGTTTTGGCACTGATTTCGGGAAGAAGATCGCACAGAACATGAGCGAAATAGTTTCCGCTGCGTTTGGTGAGCGGATCTTCCCCGAGCCAGACGCTTTGGAGCGCGATATTTCCTGTTCGTTCGCTGCGGCAGTAGAGCATCTTGACCGGAAATGGTCCGGAATAGCCTGACGGAACGTCCAGTTTGAAATTCAGAGCGCGAAGGCACGCTGTCGTTTCTTCCTGAGAAAGCGTTTCGGAAGCTGCGCGGATCTGAAAGCCGCTTTGTCCGGAGATACTTTCTCCTGCGAGACACGAAGTATAGTAGAACTGCTTCATTGCGTCCTCCCTGATCCTTTCGGGATCCTGAGTAAATTGAGGTGAAGGAAATGGGGAGCCTGGCGTCGGACCTGGCGTCAGATCCTGCGTCGAAATATCGGACACGACCGGGGATCAGCCGCGTGCGTTGAGGTACTTGAGCTGATGCAGGATCCAGAGCAGGGGATCCACGACGTTGATGGGGCGGATCTGACGCGGAATGGCTTCTCCTTCCGGGATCGCACCGAGGGCAGAGACTCCAAAGAAGGAACTCGTCTCGAATTGCGTCCGAATATTGGCCGCGAGATCGCCCGCACCGTTCTCTGTGAGGAATTGAAGGATCTGGTCCGACTTTCGTTCACAGACTTTCCGATTGAATCCTCCGGAATGGTTCGTTTCCTGGAAAAGCGACTGACTTTCACGCGGAAGGATCTGCCGCAGCATGTCGATCTTCGTCAGGACCAGAGCGGTCGGCGTCTTGATTTTTTCGTCGGGACGCAGTGCGCTTTCGTTCGTTTTGTAGCTGAGGTAGTAGTCCAGGATCTCTCCCGGATTACCGCCAATGGCATCCGGTGCAGGAATTTTGTTTCGGATCTCGGGCGGGAGTTTCCGGTAGATCGCCGGATAGCGGAATGGGTCTACCATCACGATGATGCCGGAGGCGTTCAGCGCATAGCGTCCGAAAGAGTGGAAATTCCGCATCGTGCTCAGGTCTTCGCCTGCCGCATCGAAAATAACGAGATCGATCGCACGAAGCCGTTCTTTTCCGCGGACTGTTTGGGAAAGCGTGAGCCGGTAGATCAGAGGGATCTTGATGTCTGCGTCCACTTCGGAACGTTCCGTCTGCTGAATGACCCGATGATCCCGGAAAAGACGCTGGCCGTAGCGTCGTTCGTAAAGTTTGCGGGAATCCATTCGGCGCATCTCTCGGACATCGAAGGTCATTTGCGGGCGAAAACCGAAGTTCAGTTCTGCCGCGTATCGGGTCTCAAGCTGTTTGAGAAGAACGCCGAAGTAGTTGCTTTTTCCGGAGGAACGACTTCCCACGATCGCGATGATGTTGCTGCGTCGGTTCCAGTTTGCGAGTGCCTGCGGAAGATAGAGATGGCATTTCGGACAGATCCGGATCGGACTTTCGGGCGTGACTTCACGACAGAGCGGAAGATGAAATTTCCTCACGGATCTCAGCAGCCAGCTGCCGTGCGGTTCGATCGCCATCGGCATTTCCGGCGGGTAGGTCATCCCAAGAAAATCACGCATCTTTTCATCCGGGAAAAGCGCCTTGGATTCCGAGGGACGGGTCGGTGCTTCGCTCAGATGAAATTCCTCAAAACAAAACGGACAGGAAATGCGAGTCCAGGGCCAAATGAAGGGCATGGTGTTCTCCTTGGAATGAAAATCTGGACGAAATTTGTGTCTGGATCTGCGGAATGGTCTGAAGGACACGAAATGTGGGGGACTCATGAAGCGCACGGAGCTTATTGGATCCGCAGTCTGCTGATTTTACGAAAATGCGGAGCGGAAATGAAATTTTTCCGGAGCAAAGGGCAAAATGCATCGTTGAGTCCCGGAGTGCAATGCGCGGAAATCAGATCTCGATCCCGAGCATTAGGGAATTGATTCCAGAACCGATCCCCAGAAGAGCGGCTTTCTCGCCTTTTTGGCAGATGCCCTGTTCCAGACCGATCGAGAAAGCGGATGGAAGTGCCGCAGACCCAGTGTTTCCAAGGAATTCCAGCGTCGAAAAATCCTTGGTGAAGTCAATTTCCAGCGTATCGTAAAGCAGTTTCTGGTGTGCTTTTCCGACCTGATGGCAGAAAAAATGCGCAATGTCGTCCCGTTCCCAGCCGAGTGTTTCCAGGAAACGCGGGAAAAGCCGGTTTGCCGTGTCGACCCCCTGGACCAGAAGCGTTTCGGAATCTGTCTTCATCGCGTCACCGGACTTTACGCTGTCGTCGCTGCGGCAAAGGTGGCAGAATGCCGTGTTTGCGAGAACTGCACCGCCAAGCAGACGCATCCCGGTCCGGGAGATCTCCCGATTCGTGAGCACGAAAGCAGCACTTGCGGAACCGATGGTCAGCGACGCAAAAAGCGGTTTGATGCTCTGCCGCGTGAGCGTTTCGTCCGAGTTCATCTGTGCGATCGTCGTTTCCAGAAGAGAACGTGAATCTTCCGTCCCCACGACGATCGCTGCATCGATCTGCCCCAGCTCGATCATATTCGCGGCCTGGATCATGCTCGTGAGGATGCCGAGGCACGCATTGGAAACATCGAAGATCTGGCAGTCCGCCGGAAGTCCCGCACCTTCATGCACTCCGCAGGCCGTCGCTGGTTCCAGATAGTCGCGGCAGACCGAACCATGGATGAGGGCACCGATCCGCTGAGGATCCACGCCGCTTTGCTCGATCGCTTTCTTGACCGTCTGAATGCTGACCATCCCCGGACGGATCCCGCGAGGCCAGAGTCGGCGTTCCCGGATCCCGGTCATGAGCTCCAGCCGGCCTGTCGGCAGACGAAGGCGCTGGTAGACGGGGGCAAGACGCCGTTCGATCTCGTCGGTGCTGACGATCTCGTCGGGCAGAAGATTCACGGCGGCTTCAATGCAGACTTTTTCGTATCGCATATCGAACTGGTTTTTTAAGGAACTTTCCGCAATTCAAATTGAAATGGGAAACAAAAACAAACGGAAACTGATCTTCCTTTCATTATCGCACGAAACGGCAAATTTTCAAGGGGGGGCGAAAGCGATTTCGGGCGAATTTTTGCGTTTCTTTTCGCTGTGCAGGCGAAATCTTTGGAATAGACCGGACCTTACGGAAAATCTACTTTTGGAGGTCTGAATGTAGGCGGTCAAGATGGGGAAAAGAGTAAGCGGGACACAGGATCTGAGGGGAATGAGATCCGGACACCAGATCTGGATACGGAGAGAATGGAATGCGGAAACGCACCGCCTCGACAAGACGGTGCGTTTGGGGGAACGTTGGTTAGTGAATGCCGAAATTTTCCTGAAGAACTTTTCCAACGTTCGGCGAAACAAATGCCGGGAGCGTCGGGCCGAGCTTGATGTTCTTGAATCCCAGGGCGAGGAGTGCGAGAAGAACGGCGACCGCCTTCTGCTCGTACCAGCCGAGATCGAAGCTCAGCGGCAGATCATTCACGTCTTTCAGACCGAATGCGTCGCGGAGTTTCAGTGCGATGACTGCCAAACTGTACGAGTCATTGCACTGACCGGCATCCAGAACACGCGGAATGCCGCCGATGTCGCCGAGTGCCAGTTTATTGTAGCGGAACTTGGCGCACCCTGCCGTCAGGATCACCGTGTCTTTCGGCAGTGCTTCGGCACGTTCGGTAAACTGGGCTCGCTCTTTGTGCCGTCCATCGCAGCCCGCCATCACGACGAAGTGACGGATCGCGCCGGATCTCACAGCTTCCACGACTTTGTCCGCCAGAGCGAGGACCTGCGCGTGTCCGAAACCGGTCGTCAGTTCACCGTCTTCCAGCGGAGTCGGCGGCGGGCAGGTCTTTGCAAGCGCGATGATCTGCGAGAAATCTTTCATTTCGCCTTCTTTTCTTTCCGGAATATGCGGGATCCCGGCGTAACCAACGGCTCCGGTCGTGAAGATCCGGTCACGGTAGGCGTCCTGAACCGGCGTGATGCAGTTCGTCGTCATGAGGATCGGGCCGTTAAAGCTCGCGAATTCCACATTCTGACGGTGCCAGGCTCCGCCGTAGTTCCCGTAAAGATGCGGATATTTCCGGAGTTCCGGATACGTGTGCGAGACAAGCATTTCGCAGTGCGTGTAGACGTCGATACCTTCATCTTTCGTCTGCTCGAGCAGGTCGCGCAGGTCGCGCAGATCGTGTCCGGAAACGAGGATACCGGGACGGTTTCCGACGCCGAGTTTGACCTGAGCGATCGCCGGAGTACCGAACGTTTCCGTGTTCGCTTTGTCCAGAAGTTCCATTGTCCGGACCGAGATCTGGCCGCACTGGAGGATACGGGCAGTGAGGGCATCCGGATCGCTGCACTGTGAGTCGTCGGAGAGGACGGCGAGACTTTCGATCAGGAACGCGTAGATCGCATCATCTTCAAATCCGAGGACTGCCGCATGATGTGCGTAGGCCGAGACTCCCTTCAGACCGTAGGTCAAAAGCTCGCGCAAAGAACGCAGATCTTCATTCTCGCACGTGAGGATCTGGCAGAGCGTCACTTCCGGTTCCGTCTCTTCACCGGTCCATTTTTTTGCCTCGGCAAGCTGGGCGTGGAAGCGTTCCGCATCGAAGTTCGCGTTCGTGATGGTCATGAAGAGGGATTCCGTCACGAATCGGCCGAATTCACGTACGTTCGGCGCCCCGGCATTTTCCCACGCACGCGCAGCTTTTTTCAGCTGAAGAACGAGGGTGTCCTGAAGATTCGCGAGATCTGCTTTCTTGCCGCACATCCCGCCCATGGTGCATCCGCGGTTTCCGTTGGCTTCCTGGCACTGGAAGCAGAACATTTTCATCGTATTATTCATCGAAACTCTCCTTTTAAATTTCAAATGGTGGATCTGTTTTTTGTTTGGATCTGATCCCTGATCTCCGACTTTCTGGTTTCCGAATTCCGGATCGCGGATTTCAGATTTTTGGATCTCGATCCCTTATTCCTGATTCCTGGTCCTATGGGGATTTTAGAATCGATTTCAGGGTCTGGATGATTCGGTCTGCTTCTTCCTCGAGCGGAAAACTGCCTTCCGTCAGCCCCCACTGCTGGATGACGAGTCGGATCGGACCGAAAATCAGGCGGAAAAGTGTTTTGGGAGGAATGTCGTCCCTAAGTTCGCCGGCTTTCTGAGCCTGTTCGAAATAAACGGACAGTTCCTCAAGGTTTCGGTGCATCAGCTGAAACATGAGATCCTCGCAGGCCGGCTCATTCGTGAACATGAATTCGGAAAAAAGGATCTTGGCCAGCTCTGGTTCCCGAATGACCCGCTTAACACGTACCCGAAGAAACGCTTCGATCCCTGCCCATCCGGTCGATCCGTCTTTTTCGATTCTGGATCCTTCGGCAAGCCGTTCGACAAGACAACGCAGCATTTCGCCTTTTCCCGAAAAATGCCGATAGAGCGCACCTTCTGTGATCCCGGCTCCTTCTGCGGCTTTGCGCGTCGTGAGATTCTGGATCCCCTCACTGCAAATGATGCGGAGTGCGGAGTCCAGGATCGCTTCCCGACGCTGAGCTCCGCGAGTCAGCTTCTGAGGTGGCTTTGGAGGTATTTTGCCTGTTTTGCAAATGATGGTCGGCATTTTTCGTCTTTCCGATTCCATGGGAAATGACGAGTGCCGCCTGTTTCCCATGATTGAACTTTTTTAGCAGTAAAAGTAATCAATCACTCACTTCTTTATAATATACCAAAAAACTAAAATCATTTCAAGGGGGGGCAAGGAAAGAAATTTCAAATTTTCTCTCTTTTCATGGAAAAAAACTTTCCGGCCGTGAATTCCGAAGAAAAAGCAGCAGAATGAATTTGATTTTTTCGGAGACAATTGGGCGGAAATGGAAGAGAAGAGGCTGAAGTGGATATCGGATGGTTTGAGAAAACAGAATATCTGGGTGTTTGAGGAAGAATTTTAGAATTTTTTCGTTCTCCCCCTTGCATTTCACGAAAGTTTTGGTAGAATATTTTTAATGGGTCTCCCAATTTCAGAAAAATTTGAGAGATCTTCCGTTTTGCGTTTTGGATCTCAGAGATTTCCGAAACACCATCCATTTACTTCCTGCCTCCCTATTTGAAGGAGAAAAATCATGAAAAAAGCATTCACCTCGGTCATTTTTCTGTTGACCGTCTTCACGTTCCTGCCGGTTTTTGCGCAGAGCGATGATGGTTTCGTTCCGCTTTTCAACGGTAAAGACATGACGGGCTGGAAACCGTGCAAACGCGATTTCCGTCCCTATGCGCTTCTTGAGATGACGGATGAAGAACGCGCGAAGTTCTACGCAGACAATCAGGCGGCATACGACGCCCACTGGACGATCGAAAATGGTGAACTGGTCAATGACGGCAATGGTCCGTATGCTTCGACCGAAAAATTCTATCGCGATTTCGAACTGCGCCTCGAGTACAAAACGGTCCCGATGGCGGACAGCGGTATCTATCTTCGCGGAAATCCGCAGGTCCAGATCTGGGATACCCGTAAAGAAGGCGGTAAATGGGGCATCGGCGCGGATAAAGGTTCCGGAGCTCTCTGGAATAATCAGAAAAATGCGCGTTTCCCGCTGGAATTTGCCGACAAACCGTTCGGTGAATGGAACGAAGTCCGCATCATCATCCGCGGTAATGTCGTGAATGTGTGGCTCAACGGCAAACAGACCGTCAAAGACACTGTCATGGAGTACACCTGGGACCGCAGCAAAGATATGCCGGAAGTCGGTCCGATCCAGCTCCAGACTCACGGCGGCGAAATTCGCTGGCGCAACATCATGATCAAGGAACTCTAAGAGCGGGGTCCTTCCGTTTTCTGAAGTGAGTTTTCATTCCTTTCGGAATGGCCTTCAGGCGGCGCAGATGATCAAATGAAAAAAAGAGTTTCTCCTTTTGCGGGAGAAGCTCTTTTTTTGTATGTGTCAACGAAATCGGGGCAAGGGGGTTCTGTTTTGCAGTACCTGATTTCAGCGGGGCATGAAACCGTTCAGTAGGATCAGATCCAGCATGATACCGAGGGTCGCGTGGGTCAGCCACCCTGCGTAAATGGAACGGGTACGGTAAACGAAAAAGCCCCAGAGGATCCCGCCTGCGATCGCACCGAGTGTCTCGAGGAATGCGTGTGGACCAAAATGTGCCATGGTCGAAATGAGGGTACCAAGCAGGACTGCGTTTGCGTATCCGACGGTCGATTCCGTACCGATCTGCACGAATCCGCGAAAGAAAAATTCCCAGCTCAGATAGTAGAAAACCAGGTAGATCCCGAAATACGCGCACAGGAACGGCCAGCCGTCTGTGAATGAAGTAAAGCCGCCGAGGAGCCAAGGGGAATAGGGGTAGGTTTTCAGGTAGGACGGATCTGGACCTGCGAGCCAGACGGTAAGGATGAAAAGCGGGACGATTCCCAGAATCAGATTTCTCGTTTTTCGCCATCTGCCGAGTGCCAGGCCGTAATCCGCGAGTCTTTCACGGAAAAGAAATCGGACGATCCCCATGGGGATGAGTCCGAAAAGGAGGAACGCTCCCCAGATCTGCGGTGAAGTCTGAAAAAGATTCCAGAGTCGTTCTGCTGTCGTGAGCGAGGCTCCGTTTTCAACCAGCTGCGTCATGGCGGCCGAGCCGTCTTCCTGGAGCGTGAACAGACGCTCTGAGTACGGCAGGTAAGCCCAAAACGTTACGGCAAATGCTGCGTAAATGAGAATGAAGGCGGATTTGCGCTCCTTTCTTTCAAAGAAGCTGAGGACGTAATCCATGACGGACCATTCCAGGGAAAATCCGGGAACATGAGTGGACTGTCTGGTTTCCGACTGGGATTCGAAGGAATGTGTGGGTGTTGGATCGTGCATGATCGATCGTCTGGGGGTTAAATTTTGGGAGTCCTGATCGGGACTTGGAATACTTGGTCAGGCAAAACATTGGATGTTCCGCAGAGGTCAGAAATGGAACCCTGTCTGCAGGATGAAACCTGGATCCAGATCGTATGATTTTCTGGAGTCGGCAATGTAGAGTTCCCGGGCAAAGGAGATCCCAAGCTCGAAGAATCCTTGACCTTTTGCGCGGCCCTTCCAGTCCATCCCTAGGAGGATCCGGTAGTCATTATAGTCCGTGGGCTCTGCGCCGCCTTCAAGATGCGAAACCGTCCAGCTTCCGCCGCCGTATTCCCCGCGCAGAAAAACGGTCATGTCGCGAAGGGAACCGCCGGCCGGCCGATAAGTGATCCGCGGATTGGGGAAAAGAAGCTGAAATTCCCATTGATCATTCGGGGTCCAGATGACGCCGCCTGATGGAAGGATCTTGTTTCGGGCACGGTCAAGATACCAGACGCCGATCTTCGCTTTGATGCTTTGCGTCACGTCCAGCGAGAGGTAGCCCCAGCTTGGAAAACGGAAGCTGTCTCCCCGGACTTTTTTGAAGTCGGAGTAGATGCCGACGCTGAAAAAAAGGTCGAATGACAGCGGGGTCGCCATGGATGCGAATTGAAGCTTCGGCAGCCATCGGAGTCCCAGTGACGCATCGAATGTATGTGCCGCCATATCGTAAACGGCAGATTGCGGGCCAGTCCAGTAGTTGATGGCAAAACGGGGTTCAAAAAGCAGGGGATTCTCTTGAGAAGCAAAGAGGGGAACGGCGATGTCGCCGACGAAATCCATGCGGAAGAGTCCCATGTTGTCCCGCGATGCACTGGGAGTGATCCACGTCAGGTCGACGCCGAAATTCTGAAAGAGCCGCGTGTCGGTTCCTGCTCCGAAATGGAATGCGTTGAACGAATGGGACGGCGAATTGCTCAAAAGCGGACGCGTCGTCTCTGCAGGGCTGCCGTATGGATCTATGGACGAGGCTCCCGGAGGCGCTGGCTCTGGTGTCTGAAGCGTTGATGAGCCGGCACCGACCTGTGCCTGAACTGCTGAAGCAGCTGAGAGAAAGAACAGCACGAAACAGAACAGACCGAAAATGAGGGATCCCGATGCGGGATGGACCGTACCGAAGGCATACCGGACAGCTTCAGGAACCAACGGTGATTTCTGTGCGTTTTCTTTCGTGACGTTGGGACTTTCGTTTTCTTTTTTGCCGGTTTTGTATTTGCGGGCCATGCCTGTTTGCCTTTGCTCTTCTGAATTGATGTGCGGTTCGTACTGTGGATCCGTCTGTACCGCCGCGCTCCAGGACATTTCAGGGCGTTTGTGGACAAAATTTCCCTGAAGAAGCTGATTTTAGAATAGTTGATTTGTGGTTCTTTGGCAAGACTGAATTTTTAATTCTTTAATGTTTTTGTGGATTTTGGGGGAATTTTAGAAAAATTTTTAGTTTTTAAAGCCGGTTTTTGAGAATTTTGTGGAGGGACCGCTGAAAATGCCGATTTTCAACATTCCGTTTCGGCATTTTCAGCAGGATGGACTTCTTGTTTATTTCCGAAGATTTTGATAGTAGTGCTCAAGCATTTTTTGGTATCCCGGGATCGGTTCCGCCTGGGGAATGAGCTTCAGTTCTTCTTTTTGCCGCGAAGGAAGTTCACCCCAATAGGAATTTTGCAGTTCGTCCAGGACTCTGTTCATTGTGTCCCGGGTACGGATCTCCTCCTCTTCGTTCGGCAGATCCCCTTTTTTCGAGAGCGCATCTTCATTTTCTGTTTCTGGACGGTTGGGGGCCGGAGCCTCCTCTTTTTCTCCCTCCTGTTCGTTCGCCATTTCGTCGGCAGAATGACGAGAGTCTGTGGTTTGGGAAAGATCTTCCGTCATTTTTTCGGTACGCGAGACAGAAGTTTCGCTTTCTTCGGGAATCTCCTTTCTGTGGAGTGCCGCACGCAGACCGTAAAGGATCTCTTCCTGGATCGAGAACGTCATGGGACCAAGATCCTGTTTCTCGAGAAGGAAGACGACCTGGTAGATCTGTGCAAGGATCGTGTCGAATGATGAATTTGGCCGGGTCCCAAATCCCAAAAGCTCGGCACTTGCCGCGATCTTGCGTTCCTGTCCAGTTTGGAAATCAACTTCTGCTGCTCTTTCCTGCGGAGAAAGTTTCTGCGTTTCGGTGAGTTCTTTCGTTTGTGCGTAAACCGATTCCTGCATGGCGATCAGGACCTGAATGTCTGCCGGCTCGACCGTCTGTCCGGGAGATCCATTGCCTTTTTCTTCGCTTCCGGCAGTATCATTTTCATCTGCAGATGAGACTTTTTCCGCATCGGGATCTGCGGAGGCCGACGGTGCAGCATTGGCCTCCTCTTTTGCGGTTTCCAGACGATTCTCAAAATCGGCATTGCGTGCCCAATCTCCGACCTCTTTCGGCATCCCCTCGGCGATGATGGCCAATTCGGCGAGCTGGTCAAAGATTTGAAGTTGAAGCGTAAACTGGTCTTCCAGGATCTCAAGCGGGGGAGTATCATTGCGGGAAATGACGCGGAATTCTTCGATCGAGAGCAGGAGATCCTCACACAGTGGTTCCCAAAGCGGAGTGAGTGCACGCGGCAGGCTGGGAGACTTCGGCTCTGTGCCGGAAAAATGACGGCTGAATGCGGCCTGAAGTTCGGCGCAGTCGCGGAACGTCATCCGTAAATTGCGCGTCAGAGGAACGAGGACCGTTTTGTTTTCTTTGAGTGTGCGTTCCGGTTTGAGGCAGGTCTCAAGAAGCTGAAGGATCTTCTCCTGCGATCTTTGCATCTGCACGAAAATCATCAGCTCTTCGCGTGCCGGATTGGATGATTCGGTATGGAACCATCGGAACGCAGCTTTGTGCAGTGCGGAATGAAGTGCCAGCGTTTGTTTTTGGAAATCCCAGAATCGATCAGCTTTTAGAGAAAGCAGTGTGCTCTCCTGAAGCTGCAGTATCTGATGCGCTTCAGGTGGAAGATGCGTGAAAGCGTGAAGCGGGCTGTGTCCAGCATTTTTCGCCGTATCCTCAGACGACAGTTTCCAGGCAGAAACTTTTGCGTTTTTTTGCGGTTCGGAGAGCGGATCGAGCATTTCCCCAAAGCGGAAAAGGAAACGTTTGAGATCCCGATTCAGATTCCATAGCCCGATCTCGGAGCTGCGGAGGAGTTCTTCGTCCCGCATTCGGAGCTCCATCGGAGAAAGCTCGCCAGCCAGCTGAAGGAGCGGGGTGAGTTCCTGAAGGATCTGTTCGTGTGAGTCCTGGATCTTCAAGAAATCAGAACGCATGACGTCAAAGTACTCTTCGCGGTCCCAGCTGCGCATTTGAGGAGCGAGGATCTCGAGAACGGTGTCGAGCTTTTGTGCGAGTCGGTCTTCAAAGGTCCGGAGCTGTTCCACAGATCGTGCATTTTCAGGAAAACGGAGGATTTTGGCGAACTGAACGATCTCCTGATTCAATGCAGAAAGCGGCTGCCCCAGAAGCTGGTCCAGGCCAATCGAAAGTTCCCGAAGGACCGAAAGCTGATCCCGCGATGTGAGGTTTTCGTGGAATGGGAAAGGCGGATTTTCTTCAAGATCCCGTTCCAGAAGAGTAATCTGCTGCGGGAGACTATCCCCAAGCTCGGCATTCAGGAGTCTTTGCGTAAGGTTCATGGTCTGCGTCAGTTTTCCTGCGGCATCTGAAGCCGTTTCCGGAGTCAGACCGGCCGAGATCATTTCCCGGCATGCTTTCAGATGATTTCCGATCTGGCGCAGTTCCTGCGTGATGCTGATCCAGCGGCGGAATGTCTGACGCTGCATTTCTTCCGGTGACACGATGTGGAACAGAAGTGCGGGACCGGCTTCCCAATGCCGGTTGGCGTCTGCCGCGAGTGGTTCAGCCCGAAGACGCATTCCAGGAGTCAGGGCAATGGAGGAAAGATCCCATGCGGAGTCTGTCCGATAGAAAAGAGGAAGAGGCCCGGCCTCCGTTCGGCTGGAAGTCCGGAGTGGAGGCGTCTGGGGTTCCGCTTTCGCGGTCTCTTCATTGGAATCGACATCCCAGACGGTCTGTCCGACCCATTTCAGCGTACCGTCCTGAGTACTCGGAGCAAGGAAACCATCTTTCGTCGGCAGCATGGAGGGGGAGACCGGAGTACCGGATCCTGGGGAAATGCCGATCTGTACCGGGCTTTCTGCGACCCAGCGAAAACCGAGAGACGCGAGACCGAAATCATCCTGTCCCTCAAGTGAAAGTCGAAGGCTGGCTCCGGGAAGGATCAGTCTGTCCGGGGCCGTGTTGACCCATCGTGCTGCCGGAGGTTCATCTTCCAGAACGCGGATCGTGTGTGTTTCCAGCCGGGACTGAATGCCGTTCGTGTCCGTCAATTCAAGAAAGTACCCGCATTCGCGAAGCAGCTCGAAACGGAATTTGAAAGTGCGGGAAACCTCATTTTTGCCTGCCGGTTCTCCCGGAACGTAAGTTCCGTTCGTGAAGCGGATCTTTGCTTCTTTTAGAGGTCGGTCCGCCGCGATCATCAGACCGACCCGAGAGCCGGCAAGGCCGGAGATCTCCCATCCGGTTTCCTTTGGCGGCTGGCGCAGTGCAGACGGAGCCTGGATACGGAGAAGCGCATTGGTCAGGCAGGGCCGAGTGCTGAGACGGATGCTGTGCCTGTACGTATTTTGCGGAGCTTCCATCGGCATCCCGAGTGAAATGTGGAATGGTCTTTGGATATTCGGGATCCGTACAAGATAGCGTCCCAGGAACGGCGAGATGCGCAAGGTACGGAATGGTTCGGAAGAATCCGCATTTTCCCAGAGATGGACCAGGATGAATGGGGCTGGACTTTGAAGCAGGATCTCTGCGTCAAATGTTTCGCCGAAGAGAACTTCCTCAGGGATGGTTTTCCATTGGGGAGAAAAATCGAGCTGCCAGTTGGCCTTCCACGGCGGAAGGAAACGCTGAACCGCCGCCGACGTATTTTCGCTGCACATTCCGCCGAAAATGCCAAGAGTCAGCGTCAGAGCAAGGACCGCCAAACGCAGTACCCAGCGGAATTGGCGGATCGGGCAGAGATTCATCCAGGCGTGCGGATGAAAGTGCGTCATCTCGCGTTCTGCCTGTGCAATGGCGGCGCAGGCCAGTTCCCAACTTGCTGCGGGTTGGGGATTTTCCAGGAAATCCAGTGCATTTTCCAGATTTTCGGGCAGGAAAAGCTGCTCGGCCTCCTCATCTCCCGGTAAAATTTTTGAAATACTTTGAGTGGGACGTTTGGGACTTCCGGTTTCTGGATCTTTCGGAGGAACCGCCTGATTTGAAATAGAATTTTTTCCCAGAGTCTTTTTTTCGGAGAGACTGCTGGCCGGAAGGAGCGAGGGGTAGGATCGGCGTTTCATGATGCGAAGGTGGTGCAGGGTCTCCTGCCGGCTGCGGGGTATGCGTGAAATGGCGTGCCTGAAAAGATAAATTTCCCAGACCCAAACCAAAATGAGTGCCAGAAAAAGGAACTTCCGAAGTCCCGGAAGTTCCACGAAATACCAACGCCAAAGTCCATAGTCCAGCAATTCTGCCGCAAGAAAAAAACTGCCGGTGGTCAGAAAAACCGTTTCGAGGGCAAACTCCAGTACCTGACGTCTCCAAAGACGCCGGAACTGGTCTAGTTTTTCCTGGATCGGGCTTTTCATGGACCGGATCTCCTGCGGGTGAATGGAAATGTTGTGCGAAATTGACTGTCGTCCTGGAAATCCGCCCGAATTTTCGGAGTGTTGAATTTCTGAATGTCGAAATTCTGAACCTTCCGTTTCGCGGAGAGGATGGAGGCGGAGCTGGCTCAGCTTCCGTATTTGGGAGGCATCTGGCGTTTGTGTGCGGTGGCGTTCATAACGCGCTGAACTTTGGCGGTTTTTTCCGGATCCCCGGTTCCGTAAAGGAGGAATTCGTCGATCTCTGCGTAGCGGATCCCCATCTCCTCTTCGTCAGTCTGTCCCTCAAAGAGACCGGCAGAAGGGGCTTTTTCGATGATTTCGGTCGGAGCGCCAAGGAAACGAAGGAATTCAAAGACTTCGGTGGCCGTAAGGTCCGCGATCGGATTGAAATCAAACGCACCATCTCCCCATTTGGTGAAATAGCCCATTGCCAGTTCGGAGCGATTTCCCGTTCCGCAGACGAGTGCTCCGCGTGCCTGTGCCAGCGTGTAGAGGGCGGTCATGCGCAGTCGCGGATTGATGTTCATGGCGGCTTTTCCGGCATTTTCGGCGGTGAAACCGTTCTTTTCAGGACTCGCAGAGCCGGTGAGTTCCTGCATCCGTGCCGGATCCAAAGTATTCCCGAGCGCAGACAAAAAAATGGACTTGACGTCGGAAAGATCGACCTGAACCGTCGGGATCCCAAATTGCCGTGCCGCAAGAAGAGCGTGGTCGCGATCCGTTCCGAAATTGACGGAACTTTGGCACGGCATGATGACTCCCAGGACATTGTCTGTGGCTTTGCGGCAAAGGATCGCGGCCAGCGTGCAGTCTTTTCCGCCGCTGTTTCCGTAAACGATCCCCATTCCGGGTGATGTTTCCGTTCTGCCGATGATCTTGCGGATCCACATGACCCGCGCTTCCAATTCTTCTGCCCAGTTCCGCAGCATGAAAATTTCCTTTCGTTGGTGAGTTTTATTCCAATCTGCTTTCAGTATACCACATTTCCGGCATCGTGTCAAAGGGGTTTTTTCAAATCTTTATGTATATTTTTTTAACCTGATTGCCGTTTTTTCCGATTTGAGAAAAATACGAAAGAAAATAGGATCTTTATAAAAAGGAAAGAAAAGGGATTTTATGAAAAAACTTGCGGTTTTTGTGTCCGGCGGCGGTACGAATCTCCAAGCTATTATTGATTCTGCTGCGTCCGGAACATTGAAGAATGTGGAAATTACGGCCGTTTTCAGCAGTTCACGAAAAGCCTATGCTTTGGAGCGTGCCGACAAAGCGGGTATTCCTTCCTTTTGTTTTGTGCCGAAAGACTTCGATTCACGCGAGGCATTCACTGTCGCTATGCTGGAAAAACTCCGTGAATTAAAGATCGACCTGATCGCTCTGGCGGGATACATGGTCGTGCTGGATCCGCGTATCGTGCGGGAATTTCAGTATCGGGTCGTGAACATTCATCCGTCGCTGATCCCATCATTTTGCGGAAAGGGAAACTACGGGATCCATGTGCATGAAAATGCGCTGGCCCGCGGTGTCAAACTGGCGGGAGCGACGACGCATCTGATCGATGATGGAACCGATACCGGGCCGATCGTACTTCAGAAGGCTATCCCCGTTCTGGATGACGATACGCCGGAGACTTTGCAGAAACGCGTCATGAAGGAATGCGAGCACCAGATTCTTCCCGAAACGATCCAGCTGATGGCAGATGAACGTCTGGTCGTAGATGGAAACCGTGTGTTTATCCGCTGAGCCGGAAAGCTTTCGATCCCGTTACGGGAGTTTTTCGGAAGGAATGCCCACAAAAAGACCGTGAAAGAGACTCAAAAAGAGTTTCTCTCACGGTTTTTCTTTTGATGGGTCCAATCGGTACGAACCAGAATCGGTTTAGTTCAGGACCGGGCGGCGCGGGACCTGGACAACACGCGGAGAAAGGTCGAACATGATCCCTTCGACGTCTTTTTTCGCTGGGCGTCCCGGAATATCGCGGAGGGTCTTGCGCTTGATGCTCGCCACGCCCGACTGTTTGGGGTCGATGGAGGGGCTGAACTGCTGGATGACCTTCAGGATCTCCGGACGGAAGGTGAACTGACCGTTGACTTCTTCGCCGACGAAATCAAAACTGCCGACGGTGACGATACTGGCGTAGCGGTCACGGAAAACGTAGGCTTCGATCCCTTTGGCGCGAAGTGCGTCGCAGAGTTTGACGGCTTTTTCGTCCGCTTCACTCAGCGTCTGGCCTTTGATGGAAAGTCCGCGTGCATCATTGGCTTTGATCTCGGCGATCCGCTGCTGATTCAGTGTCGTGACGCCCTTCAGGACCGCGACCTGGACCGTGTATTTGCCGGGGCAGTCGAGCAGGGAGTAGCGTTTGATGTCCTGATTGGCGGCAAGCACGACCGGGTCAAGACCGGAGTTGACGAAATGTTCACGGGAGAGGAGCGGGTTCGACGTGATGAACGCGCGGGAAAGCGGTGCATTTTTGTCCTGACTAATCATCGGATGGATCGAATCGTTCCCGGACATGCACTTGGGGCGCAGCGGACGGATCGTCGTCAGAGCACGCTGGGCACGGGGATCTTCCACAGACGTGA
This sequence comes from Thermoguttaceae bacterium, assembly GCA_017939795.1. GTDB lineage: Bacteria > Planctomycetota > Planctomycetia > Pirellulales > Thermoguttaceae > RGIG3701. Next base: position 104,434 of record JAGBAA010000143.1, on the reverse strand, counting down.
AGTTTCCGACCAGAACGGCAAATTCATGCGTCATGGACGGGGTCATGTACGTGTACGTCGTCGAAATGCGCGGAGCGGCTTCCGGATTTTCAGAATCCACGACATAATACGGACGGCCTTCCATCGTTTTGCCTTCACCGGATTCTTTCACGTAAATGAAAGCCGGAAGACGGAAATCCTGACGAAGTTCCTTAACCAGCGCAACCGCCTGATCGGCAGCGATCTGCGGATCGGGATTCGCGAACGTGCAGACCGAAATAAACCACGGACCATCTTTTTCAGTCACGAGCCAAGGGGTCAGGTCTTCTGCGGATACAGAAACCGCCGTATGGAAAAACAGACAGGCCGCCAGTGCCAAACCAAATTTTTTCAAATTGAACGTCATGGAAAATCTCTCCCTGAATAAAAAACGTGACCCGGAACCGGATCCGTTACCCATTTTTTCTAATTTGCGGGAAGTATAGCGGATTTTGGATCGTTGTGCTAGGTCAAAACTTTAATTTTTTTGAGAAAATTCCATAAAAAAGCAGAAAATTGTCAAAATATTTGAAAAAAAGACGGCTTGAGGCGCAAAGGACGCCGAAAGAGAAGACCGACTCTCCCCCTCTCCGCGTCCTCCGCGCCTCCGCATGAAAAAAAACATCACCCCAGACCGCTACTCTGCCTGAAACTTGATCCCCTCCTTCTTCGCATACCTCTCTGCCTCCGACCCGACTTCACCGTAGATCGTGAGGCTCTTGCAGCCCCAGAACGCGAAATCTCCAATGCTCGTCACGCTTTCGGGGATCGTCACCGACGTGAGGCTCTTGCACCAGTAGAACGCGGAATTTCCAATGCTCGTCACGCTGTCGGGGATCGTCACCGACGTGAGGCTCTCGCACCAGCTGAACGCTTCATTTCCAATGCTCGTCACGCTGTCGGGGATGGTGTATTCGGTGAGGTACTTGCCTTTCGGGAACTGAATGAGCGTTTTGCCGTCGGCGGTGAACAGGATGCCGTCTACACTCTTGAAATGCGTATTGCCCGCAGAGACACGGATCTCGGTCAGTCTATTGCACTCGGCAAATGGACCGCCGCCAATGCTCGTCACGCTGTCGGGGATCGTCACCGACGTGAGGCTGGAGCAGCCACTGAACGCGGAATCTCCAATGCTCGTCACGCTGTTGGGGATCGTTACCGACGTGAGGCTGTGGCAGCCGTCGAACGCTTCATTTCCAATGCTCGTCACGCTGTCAGGGATCGTCACAGACGTGAGGCTGTCGTGCCAGCGGAACGCTTCATCTCCAATACTCGTCACGCCGTAGGGGATCTCGACGGCGGAGGCGGAGCCGGTGTATTTTGTGATGGTGACGGAACCTTCGGAAATTTTGTATTCAAACTTGCCGTCAAGCTGTTTTTTCAGTTCGTCGATTTCGGCCTGCGATAGCTCAGAGGTGGGTTCAGAAACTGGAGTGACTGGAGTGGATTCCGTAAATCCTGTGGTTACCGGTTCTGTTTCCAGTTTCGCGAGGAGGAAGTTCGTCATTTCGTCCGGCATCTGGACCATCGGGACCTGGAGTGTGTTCAGGTTGCGGTGGACGTACGTTTTGGTCTTCTGGCTCGCGTAGTCCGCAAGCGCGAGAATGGAGACGTAACCTTCGTCATTTTTCGCGCCGCCGCGGAGGCCCTCGGCAAGAAAGTGCGTGAAGACTCCGTGTTTCAGTTCTGGCATATCCCACGAAACCTGCTTCGGCCGGCATGACGCGAGAAGAACGAACCCTTTTCCCTGCGCGCCCGTCGGGTCTTCCAGCGTCCTCGCGTTTCCAAACGATTTCGAACCCGCGATCGTAATTTCGTTTCGGCACGCGTCCACGATCATGAGTTTCTGCGCCGCCTGTGAGGTTTCCAGCTGTTCGTAGACCCAGTCGCGGGAAACGAGTGAATCCGCGTTTTCCGCGTTCGCGTCACCCGGACAAAGGTACGCTTTCCCGTCGACCATCACCCCGTGGCCGCTGAATGCGATGATCAGAAGGTCTTCCGGACTCATCATCTCGCAGAGCATTTCGACCTGATTCAGAATATTGTTCTTCGTCGGACGCAGATCAGAGGCCGACTCGTCCGTCATGAGCGTAATGTTCTCACGCTGAAAACCGATCGCCTCGAACGTCTCGGCAAGGTACTTCATGTCGTTCATGCAGAATTTCAGAGAGGAGATCGGCTTATTGTACTCGTTCACGCCGATCAAAAGCGCGTAACGATGCGCCTCCTCACGCAAACCTTCCCGATCCGCGACCACGATCGCTTTTTCGCCGGCCTCGGGCTCCTCGACTACTTCTTCGAACGCGTCATCGTCAATGGAACGGCTTGCAGCACGCTTCTCCGCAATGTACGTCTGGTCCGCCTCGGAGAGCTTCTCCACCTTCACACGGTAGAGCTTGCCGTTGGAACGGATGTGGATCTTTTCCTCGTCGGTGTCCTTCTCAATCTCCCACACGCCGGGCATTTCCTTTCCCGCCGATGTCGTCCACGTCCGGACGGCTTCTTCCGCAAGCACAAGCACCGGAAGGAGGAACAAAATAAACACAAGAATGAATTTTTTCATGGTCCTGCCCCAAATTTCAAGGAATCTCAAAATGCTGTTCCATTTTTATTCCATAAAGTATACAGAAATACTGCTTTGATTTTAGCAGATATACAACAAAATTCAAGGGGGGGACTTAACAACACTCCGTGAAAGGAAAATATCTGGAAACCGTTTCCCTCTCGGCTCCCCCTCGAACGCTTTTTGATGTTTTTATTTCAGGATGATGCGGAAACCGAGCCCGTAACTTCGGAAATTCGGCGCATAGTAGTTTCGATACGCAGACCGGCAGAATCGTTCGCCGCCATACCAGCCTCCGCCGCGATAAACACGGTTCACACCGCGTTTTGGACCGTGAGGATCGATCGACGGACCGTCGGCGTACGCGTCTTCCGCGTACCAGTTCAGACACCATTCCCACACATTGCCGTGCATGTCGTAAAGCCCCCACGCGTTCGGTTTTTTCATTCCGACCGAGTGCGTTCTGTTCTCGCTGTTCGTTCCGAACCAGGCCATCTCTTCCAGGTTTCCGGCAAATGGTCCCGCCGATCCCGCCCGACAGGCGTACTCCCACTGCGCCTCGGTCGGAAGGGCGACGGGCACACCAAGTTTTTCGGAAAGTTTTCGACAGAATTCGACACAATCGACCCAGCCGACCTGCTCGACCGGAAGCCGTACACGTGAAAAACGCTCGGCACGTTTCCCATGACGCTTTTCCACATTTCCTGCGTCACTTCCGTATCGAGCATCCAGAAACCGGCCCGGCTCACACTCCAGACTCCCCATCATGAAGGCCCCAGGCGGACACCATCGGAAAACGTACTCGATCCCGTCTGACGTCCTCCTTTCCTGGTACGCATACCCAATTTCGACTGGTCCGCTCGAAGGTATGAACAACAAAATCAAAACCCTCAAACGTCGATCCTACGGCTTCCGCGACCCAACGTACTTCCGCCTGAAAATCCTCAATATCCATCAAACACGGTACGCACTTGTCGGATGAACCCCAAAAAAGCATTTCCTTTAGAAGGAGCGGCAGACTGAAGGTCTGACGGGGCTGGGTGAACTCTTTGAAAATCTCGAGTATTCAAAAAAGATGTCTCCCCAACCTCTTTTGTGTCCTCAGCAAAACCATTGCGCCTCGGAACGAAAATGGAATCTGCGTGAATTTCAAAACTGGCGCAGGGCGTCCTTTGGGTGTGGAGTTCGTAAAAAACGCAACGAACCCCTTCCACCGTCTTCGACGGTCCCCCTCCCCCCAAAGGGGAGGCTGAATGAGTGGACCCGCACGCAAGAAGCCCCTCATCCCAAGAGGGATGGCGAGCGAAACGAGACGGAGGGTTTCAGGCCGGTCTTTTTTTCGGAGTCTCTCTACCAGCGGGAGTCATTCGTTGCGTCGGTCGTGATGAAAATATTGCGATAGTACGCCCTCGCAGGACCGCCGGCGTGGATCTGAAGTCCGATCAGGCCCGTCTGCACGAGCGTTTCGTCCGTTTCCGTGTAGTTCACCGTCTCGACCCCGTTCAGGAAGATCCGCACATTCCGTCCCTGGCAGAGGATCTCGTATCGGTTCCAGTCATTCGGTTTCCAGATGGACCGCACCAGCTCCGGATCCGGCGTCTGAAGCATCCTGCGCCGGCGCGATTCATCGTAAAGGTGTCCCCAGTAGCTTCCATCAGACGTCATGTCGGCCTGGTAGCCGATCATTTCATGATTTCCCGGAATGCGTTCCGAGCGGATCTGGATCCCCGCGTTTCCGTCTTTTCGCGCATTGCCCGGAGCATCGATGATCTTGCATTCGAGCCGCAGATAGAAATCCCCGAAACGTTCCGTCGTGGTGAGGAACTGATTCCGGTCCACGCCGGTCTCGAAATTCCCGCCGACGATCGCGCCATCCTCGATCCGGAAAACGTCCGTGAGCATCTCCCATCCGGTGAAGTCTTTCCCGTTAAAAAGCGGGCGTTCCGGGAATCGTTTCTCGAATTCCGGGATCATTTCCGCGAAACGCGCTCTTTCCTCTGGTTTCCCATCCGTCATGGCGAGCGCGTTGCTGAGCATTCGGCGTTTTTCCAACGGCGTCATCCCCATCTGTCGCAGGATCCGGAGGCTGCCGCGAAGGGCACGAGTCCTGAATTTTCCCTCCGGGAGCGTGACGGCCAAACGTTCCAGAACGGTCCCTGCATCGGCAGTCGGCCACTTTCCGAGTATCTTCGTCGCTTCGTCCACCACCGCGATCGCGCTTTCCGAGCCGTCCTGCGCATACTTTTTTGCGTACGTTTCCGCATACTTTCCGAGCAGCTCCGCCCCCTCTTTTCCACCAACGGTACCGACCCGGCGAACGAGCGTGACGGGGTCGTCCGGGTAAAGTTTTTCGAGACAGTCGATCGTTTCGGATTTCGCGGATGAACGTACGCAGAGATTCGCCATCGCAGACTCAAAAACCTCTTTCGGGTAACGTTCCTGGACTTCAAAAACAGTCGCGAACTCCGCAATGTCCCCCGGTGTGGGAACGAGGATCTGCGAGTAGACTTTCATGGCTGACGCGGTGATTTGCGGATCAGGAGAGTCCGTCATGAGAAGCTTTACCTGCGGGAGAAGCGCCTTCAGCCAAAGGTTCCGCACGATCTCAAGTGCCGCAAGCTGTTCTATTTTCCGGGCCGTCCCATTCTGGAGGAGTTTCCCGACAGCGTCCTGGATCTCTTCCGGTTCCAGTCGGCAGATGCCCTCAAGTGCCGTTTCCCGGAGCGTTTCGTCGTCCGAGCCAAGTGCACAGATCAGCGTATCGAGTGCCCGAGTGTCTTTCAGACGGCCAAGTGCCGCGAGCAAAGGAACCTGCGGGACCGATGCGTTTCCGCGAAGAGCGAGCAAAGAAGGCGTGAGGCTTTTGCGTTCGGAAACTGCGAGTGTAGCGAGGAGCTTTTCCTGCCGTTCCGCCGGAAGACTCGTGAGGGTCTGAAACACCGTCCGAAAAAGCGCGTCCGGATCCGGCTGCGTAGAATTCATCTGCGTCGAACCGATCTGCGTCAGGACGATCTGGACGGTAAGGAGATCGTCATCGTCCGGAGAGAGCAAAAGACTCTGGAAAAGGCTGGCGTCGCCGGTCAGGAGCAGTTCGTGCTGAAGCGCGATCCGGGTCGTCGGGCAGTCGATCTTCGCGTTCCGAACACTCCGGAAATACTCCGCCGCGGTTTTTGCGTCAGCCTGCGAGCCGGACCTGGCGAGCTTTCCAGCTGCAGTACAGATGCCGTCTGCCGCAGCACGCTGAATTGCCGGATCGTCTTCTCCCAGCGCATTTTGAAGCACGGAAAGTCCCTCCGGGTCTCCGATCCTGCCGAGTGCCCGAAGTGCCGCCGTCCGGATCCGGACAGAATGGCATTTGCACGACGCGAAATCCGCAAGACGGGAGAGAGAACCTGCGTCTTCCATCATGCCAAGCGAGGAGATCGCCCCCGCGACGCATTCTTCATGCGGGGAGCCAAGCCCTTTTCGGAGCGTCGGAATTCCCGCACGGTCAGGGAGATTTTCCAATGCCGTCCGCGCTGCCGTATTGAGCCGGGGGTCAAGGAGCATTTTTTCCAGTTCCTCGAGCCGGGAAAGGTCGCCAGACCGAACAGTCTCAAACGCGCGTTGGACGGAATCGTGCATGGCTTTCTGCGTTTCGGGAGAAAATTCCTGACAGAAGACGAACACCGGGGACAGAACGAGGGAAAGCGCGAGCGGAAGGACGGTTTTTCGGCACATAAACGGCTCCATTCGGGGGAAATTTTGGCAGGAAGATCAACACACTCACCCAGTATACCACATCCGCACGAAATATTCCAGAGGGGTACCCAGCAAATAAAAAAAGAAAATTGCGCAAACAAAACGGATCAGGAAGCCGAAAGGGATCTTCAGGTCCTTTTCAGCCTTTTTTGCGAAAATTTACGTCTTTTGAAACGAAAGCCTGCCTCTTCCTCTTGACAGAACGCTGTTTCTGCGTATCCTATGAAGTATACTTCATTTATTCCCCCTCCCCCCAAGATCCAGGAGATGCTCATGAATCGTTTTCTGATGGTGTCCGTGCTTCTTTTTATGTGGACTCTTTCTGTCAATGCCGAAAAGCCGAAAGCAGAACCAATAGCAGAACCAATAGCAGAACCAATAGCAGGACCGGATGCCGGGATGCGGATAGTGAAGACTGCTGACGGGATCGAGTATGCTTTCCGATGGTGTCCTGCTGGGTCCTTCACGATGGGGAGTCCGGAGAGTGAATCGGGGAGGTGCCCGGACGAGTTCCCGCACGAAGTCACGCTGACGGACGGTTTTTGGATGCTCGAGACGGAAGTGACGCGGGAAATGTGGAAAAGTGTCATGGGAAACGAACCGGGGGTCTTCCGGGGCGAGCGTCTCCCGGTGGAACAGGTCGGCTGGGTCGACTGCATTGAATTCTGCCGGAAACTCTCTGAAAAACTTGGAAGCCCGGTCACGCTTCCGACCGAAGCGCAGTGGGAGTATGCCTGCCGTGCGGGAACGTCAGGTCCCTTTGCGGGAAACCTTGAAGAGATGGCCTGGTTCGGACCGAACAGCGAAAACAGAACACATCCGGTCGGCCAGAAAAAACCGAATGCGTGGGGGATTCACGATATGCATGGGAACGTCTGGGAATGGTGTCTGGACTGGTATGCGGAAGACTCGTACGCGGGCAGTCCATCGATCGATCCTCATGGTCCAGATCGCGGAGTGAACCGGGTTTATCGCGGCGGCGGATGGTACGGAGACGCCAGATTCTGCCGGTCTGCGTATCGGAACTACTATGCGCCGAACTTTCGCAGCTACGGACATGGTTTCCGTATCATCCTGAAATAAAAAACACAAAAAACGAACGCCAAAACATCAAGTTTTTGAATGGACGCCGCGAGCCGCGGAGAGAGATGGAGCTTCCGCGCGATGACACAGAAACCGAGGCTCGCTGGCCGCTCTGTTTTTAGAGCGCACGTCCGCACTTTCCCGGAAGTTGGTGCGGGTTTCAAAGACGGCGGCCTTTCAAAAGTCCCCGCCTTCCCTCTCGGCAAATGGCCTGACGGCCTGTTTCGCCGTAATCCAAATTTCATGTTTTTGACGGACTCCACGCCGAAAGAAAGCCCCTCGCCGGTGTTGAAATTCGCATAAAAAGAAAAGCACGAAACTCACGAAGTAATTTTAAAATTCTTTCGTGCTTTTCATGCTTTTTGTGAAATTCGTGCTTGGGGACCTGCGTATTATTGCAGAAATCGTTTTGCAGACTCAGTTTCCGCCGCGCCATTTGCCGCACTTCACGCAGTTAGTCTTTCCGTTTCCGAACGCGCAGCTGGAGCAGATCGAGGCCGGATGCCCACCGGAACCGATCCATTTTCCGCACTTCACACAGTCGTTCTTTTTGTTTCCGAATCCACAGCTGGAGCAGAGATAGGCCGGCGTACGACTTGATGCCATCCATTTCCCGCATTTTGCGCAATTGTCTTTTTTGTTTCCAAATGCACACGAATTGCAAAGCATCGCCCGTTCACTGGCCGCCATGATCTCATCTCCTCCAAAAGTCACGTTTGCGGAAACATTTTCCTCCGCCTGCAAAGTAGAAAGACTCCAGACTCCGCAGACACACACACCCAGCAGAAGTGCTGCTGCCGCTGAAAACGAAAGTTTATTCCAGTTCATCATCCAGTGTTTCATTTTTCTTCTCCTTCTTTTCAAACTCACACAACACACAAATGTCCCGAAGGAAACGTTTCCGTTTCCCTCAAGACGATGTCGAAACTGATCGAGTCTCAGATTTTAGAGTCTCCGTCTTCTTCTCGGCGGCTCCTTCACTTCTTCCTCATTCTTCGGCTCGTTCGCCGTCATGGCAGGCAGTCCGGAAAATCCCTGGATCTCATCCCGCTTGAGAAGCTGGTTGATCCGCATCTCGATGCGCGTCAGTTCATTTCCTTCTTCCGGAGCCACAAACGTGAACGCCACGCCTTCATGGCCCATTCGGCCAGTACGTCCGACGCGGTGCACATAGTCATCGCAGAATTTCGGAATATCGTAGTTGATGATGTGCGAGATCCCAGAAACGTCGATCCCGCGCCCCACGACGTCCGTCGCGACCAGATAGCGCGTTTTCCCGGCACGGAACGATGCCATAACGCGGTCTCTTCTGCGCTGCTGAAGGTCGCCGTGGATCGCTTCGACACTCTGAACGGCCTTTCCGAGCCGATTCGCTACCCGCTCAACGCCGCGTTTTGTCCGGCAGAAAATGATGGCCTGCTTCGGATCCTCACGCTCCAGGAGCTTCAGAAGAAGGTCAAATTTCAGTTCCGGGTCGACCGTAAAATAAAACTGCTCGATCGTTTCGCTCGAAATGTCTTTCTGCGAGCAGTCCAGGACCTCCGGATCCCGCATGTACTTCCGTGCGATCGATTCGACCTGCGGCGCGATCGTCGCACTGAGAAGAAGCGACTGACGCGACTGCGGCGCCATCCGCAGGATCTTCTCGATGTCCGGACGGAACCCGATATCCAGCATCCGGTCTGCTTCATCCAGAACGGCGATCTTGAGGTTTCGGAGCTTCAGAGAACCGCGCTTGATGTGGTCCATCACACGCCCCGGCGTCCCGATGATGATGTCTACGCCGGCTTTCAGCTGCTGGACCTGCGGCGGAAGAGGTTTCCCGCCGTAAAGCGCAAGACACTCCAGATCCGTATACTTGGCCAGCTTTTCAAATTCGTCCTTCACCTGAACCGCCAGCTCGCGCGTCGGCACGAGGACCAGGGCCTGAGGATCAAACGAATCTTCGTCAAAATCGATCATCTGCAGGATCGGGATCGCGAATGCCGCAGTTTTCCCCGTTCCGGTCTGCGCCTGTCCCATGACGTCCTCACCGGTCAGCGCAGCAGGAATGAAGACAGACTGGATCCTGGACGGTGTCGCATACTGCGCATCGTCCAGCGCAAAAAGCAATTCCCGCGAGAGTCCCATTTTCCCGAACTCGGACTCCTTCAGCTGACGGAAACGCTCTTCCCGTTTTGGAGCCTTCACCGACTTTTCGCTTTTGGAGCCGGAGGCAGATTTCGCGTTTTTTCCAGCAGAAGAACGCTCATCCTTAATGGTGTCCTCTGCCTTCACATCCCGGTTTTCTTTCGCCGGTTTGGGAGACTTTTTCTTTTTTCGCGCCGTGATCTCCTGACTGTCTGCGATTTCAGAAGGATCCGGCAGGCCAAGAGCGTCCGAATTCAGCTCATTTTCGTTTTTTTCGGAAGAAAAAAGGCTTTTGGGGGCTTTTTTTTTACTTCCATTCACTGCATCCGAGCCTTCGGAAACTGCCGGACCGATCTCATCCGGAAAACTCACGAATTCATCCGGGAATTCAGAAACCAGATCCGGGATCCGATCCATTCGGCCCGAAATTCCGCTTTCGCGCTGCGGTCGGGACGCCCGGTCTGCGCCGTCGTCTTCAAAGCGTTCTTCACGGCGCGCTTTCTGCTCTTTTTTCCGGTCTTTTTGCCGATCTTTCACGGAGTCCTTTTCAGAGCTCCCATCCTCTGCACGTTCGGCCTTCCGAGCTTTTTCCGCCGCCTTTTCCAGTGCTTTTTCTGCCTTTTCCTTACGTTTCAGACAGAACGGCTCCGTGCATTTTTTGCAGTTTCCCGAGCACTTCCGAACTTTTTTCCCTTTCGTTTCCAGTTCGGCCGTCTCCGATTCATCTGCCGTCCAGATCGCCAGAAATTCTTCCGTGGAACGTTCTTTTTCTTCGCCGGACGCATTCTTCGGAACGTCAGCGTCCGCCGAGATCTCCGTCTCGCGTTCTTTCTTCATCCGCTGACGCTCTCTGCGGGAGCTTTTCTTTCCGGAACTTTCCGGCCGGCTCTCTTCCGCTTCCAGCCCCTCTTCCGCAGACACATCCGAAATCGAAACCGCTTCCTGCACGGGAACCGCCGGCATGGAAGGTATCGCCGGGAAAGCCGGATTCATCGGCATCGCAGTCCCCATCGCCGAAACTGGATTCACGGTCTGGACCGGATTCAGAAGCTGAGACTGGATCGTCGCGAGCGTCTGATGGCACTGCTGGATCATTCCGAGAAGCATTTCCTGCTGCTTGAGGAGTTCCGCGCGGACAGCGGGATCCATCGCAGGAACCACCGGAGCTGCAGGAGTCATCGTTCCCGCCGGGTATCCTGCATATGCGGGCATCGCCTGCCCCGCCATCGGCTGAGAGGCCAACTGCTGACCTGGAAGAAACGGAACGCCCTGCGGGTAAACGACGCCCTGCATCGGCACCGAAGAAACCGCAGTTCCCGGGATCACGCTGACCGGCATCGCAGAGCAGACTCCTGCTTCCGCTTCATGCAAAGCCCGAAGTTTCTTCTCTTTGCGGGAACCTTTGACCGACATCTCGGATCTCTCGGCTCTTTCCTGTTTGCCGGACTTTCCGCAGCCCTTCTCCTGCTTCCCGGATTTTTCGTCTTTCGCAGACTTTTCTTCCTTTACGGACTTCCCGCACTTCGAGGGTTTCTCGCACTTTGAGGGTTTCTCGCACTTCGCGGACTTTTCGCACTTTTCGTCCTTCGCCGACTTCTTTTCGTCCGCTTTGGCTTTCCCTTTGCTTCCGTCCTTTTCCTTACGGGCCGATTTCTTGTTTTTGGCGCATTTTTCCTGCGATCTGCGCATCATTTCATCCAGCGGAGAAAGTTCGCCGTCCTGGAATTCCCGGTAAAGCGCACAGTCCAGAGGACGCCGTTCTGCCGAGGTCACGACACTGTCGTACGACGGGATCGCAAGGTCGGCGGCACTCACTCCCTGCGGAAGTTTTTTGATCCCGCGGGACTTCATTTCTTCTTCCACGGACAGATGGATCCGCGTATTCGCCACCTTCACACCGTCGACCAGGACCGTTTTGGCCTGCATCGGATTCACGGACGGATTGGACGCAATGTGCGCACGCGCGTTCTTCTGCCGGCTTTTACGGCCGCTTTTCGCTTTCGGCTGCACATTCATGGATCCCGCGACCATCGCGTCGATCTCTTTTTCGGAAACGATCTCGGTATCGTCCCAGATCTCTTCCGTGGAACGGGACTCTTTCTTTTCCGTCATTTTCCGACCCGGACACCGACCAGATCCCACTTTCGGCATATCGTCCATCGAGACTTCTTCAAAAACGAAATCTTCTTCAATCGAACCATGCCCGCGGCTCGGGCGGTTTGAGCGTTTCTTGTTCATAAAATTCACGTTTTTCATTTGGGGAACGTGTGTTTCTGTCCTTTGCCGGATCCGTCTCCGGCTTCTGCTGCGTGCGGCGGCCCCGTCAGTTCCGAACCGGCTTCATGCCCGACGTTCTTTTTCGACGTTTTCTGCCCGGTGTTCACTTCGCCCGGCATTTGTGCCGTTCTTTTTCTGCCTGGGGATCCCCGGGATCCATATGCCCAAATATCCGCACGGTCCGCAGTCTGCCGAAACGTACACGTTCCGGATCCTATTCCTCACGGAGCCAATCTTCCAGTTCCTCAAACTGGCGTACGAAGCTCTGCTCTTCTACCCGGATCGGGCTTTTGAAGAAGCACGCGAGGAAATCCATTCTTCCAGTAAAATTACGCCGGCGGGCGAGTTCCGTCAGTCGGAGAAGATCCAGGACCAGCGGCGCGGCTAAAAGGGAATCGCAGCCCTGCCAGGTAAACTGAAGCGTCATCGGCGTCCCGAGAAAACCCTGGAAATGAATATGGTCCCAAGCCGTTTTCCAGTCGCCGAGGCTTTTGATGTACTCGATCGTCACGAGCGTCTGCGGCGGATAGCCCAGGATCTGCTCCAGCAGATGATTTTTGCTCGAAACTTTCGTCGCTTTGTTGTGCGGGTCATCCAGTACGATCCCATCGCGGTTTCCGAAAATATTGTGCCCCACCCAGCTCATCACGTGGAGATTGCGGTGCGCAAACATCGGAGCCAGAACACTTTTCATCAGCGTTTCGCCGGTCTTGCCGTCATTTCCGTAGAATCGCGACGCGGTCCTCTCGGCAAGCTGCTCAAATGCGGGAGGCGTTGCGCCAAGCGACGGCGTGAAGTTCACGAAATCGTATCCCAGTTCCATCGCAGCCGCCGCATAAAGCGTACTGGCCGGGACCGGAGATTCTGCCGACGCGTCCAGGAGCGCACGGAATGCGTCCCAGTTTTCCCACTCGTTTCGGCGTTTCGCCTGTTCCGCTTCAGGAAGTTTCGCGAGCGTCTGCTTCTCAAAATACTCGCAGACCGGCTCCGTAGACATCAGATTCACCACGATCAGGTGCTCCAGCTGATTCTCTTCCGCAAAAGCCTTCATGTCTGCCTGCATCGCAAAAAGCATTTCGCGCGGCGTCAGCGTCTCTTCCCGTTTCCGGTCCGCCATCGCCTCGACGACCTTCCCGCTGTTAGCGAGAAATCCCGGAAGGACCCGTGCATCCAGTTCTTCCAGCTCGGCACGGACCTGCGCTGCCGTTGAGGATTCCAGCGCACGCTGTTCCGTCAGCTCATCGGCCGCCTGACCAAAAGAAAAATCGCGGATCTCGTACCCGCCCGGAACAAAATCCGTCCACGCAGGCATCCCCTTCACGTTCGCAAAGTCCGGGAGTTCCGTCGTCAGCCCAATGGGACGCACCAGCTGCTTCTGAAGATTCAAAAGTCCAACGACTGCCGTCGTCGCGACTCCGCCCCACGCCCCAATGATCCAAAATCCGGTTCGGTTTTTCTCCGCCATTTCTTCGTCCTTCCAAAATCAAGTACTGTATACTTTGACCGCACTACCGTCAAAGCTACCGGAATTATACCATATTTTCATGATTTAGAAAAGGGAATAGGCCAACTTTCTTTAAGTTTTTTATTATTTTCATTAAATTTTATCCAAATTTTCCAACTTTCCCTCATTTTCGGAATACCTCAATCCGAAATATCTCCGCAGCCCACCTCTCCGGAATAGTTTTTTTGGTTTTTTTCATTTTTTTTGTATTTTCGTTAAAGTTTGCCCCTGGGATGCTCTTTACAAAACACAAAAGTCTGCTAGAATAGAAACATACTGATTGGAATTTCCGTTTTTTGACCGTCGCGGTGCGCGGCCGTCCGGAACAAAAAAAGAAAAAAGGCAAGATCCCTCCGGAAATTCTGAACCAGACTGCGTGCGATTTGGGAAATCGCGGGAAACATAAAATCGACTCAGGGAAGAAAAGGAAAGACCATGAACTTTTTTGATTGGATCCGTCAGGGCGTTAAACGTTCCGTCCTCGAAGGCGTCGCGGACGCAGTAGACCATCTTGGAACTCCGGTAGAACAGGATCAGATCCGCGAGCATCTGCTTGCCTACTCCGCGGCCGACACCTCCCACATGATCGACGCGGCTCCGCAGGGCGGGATGCGCAAACGTCTTGGCCGCGGCATCTCGATGGAGACCTCCGAAGAGTGAGCTTTCTTCGTAAAACAGGCGCATCGGCCTAAAAAAAGCACGCTCCTTCATCGATTTCAGCATCGATTCAGCATAAAAAACGAAAAGCCGGATCCATTCGATCCGGCTTTTTGTTTTCCTGTGTCCGGCAAATGCGAAACAAAATATTCTGAAGCACGCATCCCCCATCCCCGATTTCGACCACCGCGGTCGGTACGACCGATAGCGCTTCCGCGCAAGGACATGAACCCGTTCCCGTTGGTCACTGGCGCAAACGCACACTCTCAAATTTCCCTTTGTCTCCTCTGCGAAACATTTGCGCCATTGCGTGAAAAAAATCCGCGTGAATTTCAAAATCAGCGCGAGCCTCTCCTTCGGCGCAGCGCACGTCAAAAAAGGCCCGTTCCTTTTTTCTGTCTGTTTCCGAAGAATTTCAGTACCCTCTGTGATCGAGATCGGAGTCGAAGGAGAAGCGATTCCAGAACTTTTCGTCCCGCCGCAGAGGGCAGTGTCCTGAAAGTGTGAAGAAAAGTGTCCGATTTCCGTTTCTTTCTTCAAAAATCGGCGGACGGTTCCTTGAAAAAATCTGAAATTCGGGTAAAATAGAAAGAGAGAAATTTCTCTTTCAGGTCCACTTTCCTTTTTTCAGAGGCTTTCCCATGAAATTTGACGTCCTTATCGTCGGCGGCGGACACGCTGGAGCTGAAGCGGCAGCCGCGGCTGCGCGCCTTGGCGCCAAGACGGCTCTGCTGACTTCCAATCTCGACACCATCTCGCAGATGAGCTGCAATCCGGCCATCGGCGGCGTGGCGAAAGGGCAGATCGTGCGTGAAGTGGACGCACTCGGCGGCCTGATGGGGGAGATCATCGATGAAACGGGGATCCAGTTCCGGATGCTCAACAGCTCGAAAGGTCCTGCGATGCACGGTCCGCGTGCGCAGGCAGACAAAAAAGCGTACCAGTTCGCGATGAAGGAGAGACTGGAAAACACGGAGGATCTGGAGCTGCACCAGGAGCTCGTCGAGGAGATCCTCACCGAGACCCGCCCCGATGGAAAACCATACGTTACGGGAGTCCGCACGCTGTTGGGAGAAATCTACGAGGCCCCCCGTGTCATCCTGACGACAGGTACGTTTCTGCGCGGCATCCTGCATTTCGGTCCGAATCAGTTTCCTGGAGGCCGGGCTGGCGACATGCCGGCGGATCGGCTCACCGCGTCGCTCGAGAATCTGGGGATCCGGATCGAACGCTTCAAAACCGGTACGCCCGCACGTCTGAACGGCCGAACGATCGACTACACGAAACTCACGATGCACCCTGGAGATGATGTCCCGGTCCCGTTCTCCTTTCTGCGCGAAACGCTGACCGTCGAGCAGATCCCGTGCTGGATCACCCGCACCAACGCGCGCGTTCATGAGATCATTCGCGAGAATCTTCACCGTGCCCCGATGTACTCTGGTCAGATCAACTCTACCGGTCCGCGCTACTGTCCGTCGATCGAGACGAAGATCGTTCGGTTTGCCGAAAAGGAAAGCCACCAGCTCTATCTGGAACCGGAAGGACGGCATACTCAGGAGATCTACGTCAACGGGCTTTCGACCAGCCTGCCGTGCGATGTGCAGCGTGAAATGATCCGGAACATCGCCGGTCTGGAAAATGCGCAGATCATGCGGTATGCGTACGCCATCGAGTATGATTTCGCACCGCCGGAACAGCTTCATCCGTCACTCGAGACACGCGCAGTGGAGGGACTTTATTTCGCCGGACAGATCAATGGAACGACCGGCTACGAAGAAGCCGCAGGTCAGGGACTTCTCGCAGCTGCCAATGCCGTCCGGTCTCTCGGCGGGCAGGAGCCGATCGTGCTGGGACGCGATGAGGCGTACCTCGGCGTCATGGTGGATGATCTGGTCACGAAAGGGGTCGATGAACCCTACCGCATGTTCACGAGCCGCGCGGAACACCGTCTGCGCCTCCGCGGAGACAATGCGGACCGACGGCTCACGGAAGTCGGTTACCGGGCGGGACTGGTCGACGAAAACCGGTGGAAGATCTTCTGCGAAAAAAGAGAGGCGATCGATCGGCTTTTCCAGTTCCTGAAGGAAACCAGAGTGCGCCTCGCCTCCGGAGGAAGCGTCTCGGCAGAAGAATACCTGCGGCGTCCGGAAGTGGAATGGAGCGAGCTGGAGGAGCGTTTCCCGCAGCTGCAAGAGTACTCCATCCGCGTCACGGAGCAGGTCTGCTGGGATACAAAATACTCCGGCTACCTGTCGCGGCAGGATGCAAGCGTGGAACGGGCGCATAAGCTCCAGAAGATCCGGATCCCGGAAGATTTCGACTATTTTCAGGTCAGCCAGCTGCGCATGGAAGCTAAAGAGCAGCTCTCGCGTATTCGTCCGGAAACGATCGATCAGGCCTCTCGCATCCGCGGCATCACTCCCGCAGATCTCGCCGTCCTGGTCCTTACGCTGAGGAAATAGAGCCGAACTGACTGCGCCTCTGCACCAAAAGAGATCCAAGTGAATTCTAAAACCGGCGCAGGGCTTTCTTTCGATGCAGAGTCAGCCCTAAAAGGCACGAAACCATTCCACCGTCTTCAGCTGTCCTCCTCTTTTGGAAAAAGCAGTGAAGACGCGCTCTCAAAAACTTCCGGCGCAATGGGAGGAACGCGTTCAGGAAGTGCATTGAAAAAATCTGGAGAAATTTTCATTTTTTTGGAAAAGTTTTTTTCGGAAAACTTGACAAAAAGCCGGAATATGATAAAATGACGCGCACTGGAAGCTGACAGGATTCCAGGCTTGATTCAATACCAGATTTTTTGGGAGATTTCAAAATGAAACAGGATCTTATTGCCATTCTTGACCTTGGCAGTGAAGAAAATTCACGTCTTGCCAGAGGGATCCGTGCTCTGGGCGTCTACAGCGAGATCTACGCTCACGACATCACGGAATCCGAACTCAAAGCAATCGCGAATCTTAAGGGGATCATCATCAACGGCGGGAAAAACGACGTGGTGGACGGTCTCAAGATCGCGGCCGGCGATTGGGTCTACGATCTGGGAGTCCCCGTTCTGGTCATCGACCACACGCGCGGAAAGAAGGCGCAGGACTGGGACACCATCCCGGAATGCGACGACGAGATGTGCGAGCAGCTCAAGCCGTTCATTTTTGACGTCTGCCAGGCCGAGGCCAACTGGAACATGAAGAACTTCGTCGCGGACCAGGTCGAACTGCTTCGTCAGCAGATCGGCGATAAAAAGGTCCTCCTGGCCCTCTCCGGCGGCGTGGATTCCTCCGTCGTCGCGGCGCTTCTGGTGAAGGCGATCGGCGATCAGCTCTACTGCGTCCACGTGAATCACGGACTCATGCGCAAAGGCGAGAGCGAGATGGTCGTGGAAGTTTTCCGGAACCAGCTCAGTGCGAATCTCATTTACGTTGACGCTTCCGAGCGTTTCCTCACGAAGCTCGAAGGCGTGGCCGACCCGGAACAGAAACGCAAGATCATCGGCGGCGAATTCATCCGCGTCTTTGAGGAAGAAGCGCGCAAACTGGACGGAATCGAGTTCCTCGGTCAGGGCACGATCTACCCGGACATCGTGGAAAGCGGAACGAAAACTGCGAAGATCGTGAAGAGCCACCACAACGTCGGCGGTCTTCCGGAAGACATGCAGTTCGAGCTGGTCGAGCCGCTGAAGTACCTCTTCAAAGACGAAGTGCGCGCGTGCGGCGTCGAGCTTGGCCTTCCGGCGGAGATGGTCTACCGTCAGCCGTTCCCGGGTCCGGGACTTGGCGTGCGCTGCATCGGAGCGATCACGCGGGACCGTCTGGAATCTCTGCGCGAAGCGGACGCGATCCTGCGTGAGGAGTTCGCCAACGCGGGTCTGGATCAGAAAGTCTGGCAGTATTTCGCGGTGATCCCGGACATCAAATCGACGGGCGTGAAGGACAACGCGCGCTTCATGGGCTGGCCGGTCGTTCTGCGTGCGGTGAATACGATCGACGCGATGAACGCTTCCATCGAAGAGATCGAGTGGCCGGTCCTGCACAAGATCACGAACCGCATTCTCGCGGAAGTGGACGGCGTGAACCGTGTTCTCTACGACATGACGCCCAAACCGCCGGCGACGATCGAATGGGAATGATCTTTCCTCATTTCTGAATTGACCAGAATCTGAAAACACCAGCCTGAACGCGGGTCCAGACCTTCTGAACTCCGTGTTCAGGCTTGGTTTGCGTCTGAAACACCTAAAGGAGAAACAAAATGGCATTTGCGGGAAACGGAGTTGAGAGAAGGAAGGCGGCGAAGAAGTTCGCGGAGGACTGGAAGACGAGAGGGGACGAGAAGAGCGACAGTCAGTCGTTCTGGCTTGCGTTTTTGCGGGAGGTCCTCGGGGTCACGGAGCCGGAGAAGGTCATTTCTTTTGAGGAGCGGGTGAAACTCGACCACACGAGTTTCATCGACGGGCACATTCCCTCGACGCACGTGCTCATCGAGCAGAAAAAACGCGGCGTGAATCTCCGAAGTCCCATCCGGCAGTCTGACGGTACACTTTTGAGTCCGTTTCAGCAGGCGCAGCGCTACTCGGCGGCGCTTCCTTACTCGCTGCGTCCGCGATGGATCATCACGTGCAATTTCGAGGAATTTCTCATCTACGACATGGAGAAACCGACGGGCGAGCCGGAGTCCATCCTGCTTCAGGACCTGGGGAAGGAATACTATCGGTTTGACTTTCTCGTTGAGGAAAAGGACGAGCTGCTTCACCGTGAGGAAGAGGTCTCCATTCAGGCGGGCGAGCTGGTCGGGAAGCTCTACGATGCCATTCTCAAGCAGTACATCGACCCGACGAGCAAGGAGTCGCTGCACAGTCTGAACATTCTCTGCGTTCGGCTCGTGTTCTGCCTGTACGCGGAGGACGCCGACATCTTCGGGCACTTGCAGTTCCACGACTACATTCGAAGTTTCGCTCCGCGAGACGTGCGCCGTGCACTGATCGATCTTTTCCGCGTCCTGAACACGAAGGAACAGGACCGCGATCCGTACCTGGACGACCGTCTCGCCGGTTTTCCGTATGTCAACGGCGGGCTGTTTGCTGACTTGGAGGTCGAGATCCCCCAGTTCACGCAGGAGATCGTCGATCTCATCCTTCACGACGCCAGCGAGGATTTCGACTGGTCGCAGATCAGCCCCACTATTTTCGGGGCCGTTTTCGAATCGACTTTGAACCCTGAAACGCGCCGAAGCGGAGGGATGCACTACACGTCGATCGAGAACATCCACAAAGTCATCGACCCGCTCTTTCTCGACGAACTCCGTGAGGAATTCGAGGCGGTCAAGGCGCGGAAAATGCCGAAAGACCGTGCAGCCAAACTCGATCTTTTCCGCGAGAAGCTCTCGAAACTCACGTTCCTTGACCCCGCGTGCGGTTCCGGAAACTTCCTGACGGAGACGTACATTTCGCTCCGCCGGCTGGAAAACGAAGCGCTCCGGATCAAGTTCAAGGAAAACATGGTCATGGACTTCACGGACGCCATTTGCGTCTCGATCGGTCAGTTTTACGGCATCGAGATCAACGATTTTGCCGTCACGGTCGCGAAAACCGCCCTCTGGATCGCGGAATCGCAGATGATGCGCGAAACGGAAGAGATCATCAACGCCGACCTCGACTTCCTCCCGCTCAAATCCTACGCAAACATCATCGAAGGAAACGCTCTCCAGCTCGATTGGGAAACCGTCATCCCGAAAGAAAAACTCTCTTACATCATGGGAAACCCACCGTTCGTGGGATATACTTATCAGACCCAAGAACAAAAATTTGATTTACAATCGATTCTGCATGGAGTTGGAAAAAATTTGGATTACGTTTCTGGATGGTATTTTAAAGCAGCGATTCTTATGCAAGGGACTGGTATTTGTACGGCCTTTGTATCGACCAATTCCATTACACAGGGAGAGCAAGTCACAGCCGTTTGGAAACCGCTTTATGAACGGTTCAATATCCACATTGATTTTGCGCATCGAACTTTTCGCTGGGATAGTGAAGCAAATACCAAAGCTCATGTACATTGTGTAATTGTAGGATTTAGTATTGCATCAAACTCAAATCCCAAACGGCTTTATACCTCAGAAAGAATGAGTTATGCCGAAAACATCAACGCATATCTATTGGAAGCTCCAGATATTTTTATTGAAAAAAGAAATCAGCCATTGGCAGAAGTTCCTCAAATGTGTAAAGGGAGCCAACCAACAGATGGCGGGAATTTGATACTTTCAGCCAAAGAAAAAGAAGAAATTTTAAAAAAAGAACCATACATGAAACAGTATGTTAGGGAATTTATTGGTGCAGAAGAGTTCATTAACAACAAATGCAGATATTGTTTATGGTTGGAAAATATCTCGCCCAATATTCTAAAAACATCTGCTTTTGTAAAAGACCGTATTGAAAAAGTACGTGAAATGCGATTGAAAAGTTCAAAAGCCGCAACGAGGGAATGGGCTAATTATCCTACGTTATTTACAGAAAATCGTCAACCCGTAAGCCCTTATATCATAGTTCCAAGTGTTTCGTCAGAAAATAGAAAGTACGTTCCTATGGGATTTGTATCTCCCGATGTTGTTGCAAGTAATCTAGTATTAATCATTCCTAATGCAGAAATTTACCACTTTGGAATTTTGACTTCCAACGTCCACATGGCATGGATGCGCGCGGTTTGCGGACGGCTGAAGAGTGACTACCGATATTCCGGATCCATCGTGTACAATAATTTCCCGTGGCCGGAGGCGAGTGAGGAGCAGAAGGCGAAGATCGAGCGGACGGCGCAGGGGATCCTGGACGCGCGGGGACTTTATCCGGATTGCAGTCTGGCGGATCTTTACGATGAAGTGGCGATGCCTCCGGAATTGCGCAAAGCGCATCAGGACAACGACCGCGCCGTCATGCAGGCGTACGGTTTTGACGTCAAAACGATGACCGAAAGCACCTGCGTCGCGGAATTGATGAAACGGTATCAGGAATTGACGAAATAGTTGATAAAAATTCCCCTCCTGTGGAGGGGTGGCTCGCGCAGCGAGACGGGGTGGTTTGGGATACTCGGAATTTCAGACCACCCCGCCCCTACGGGGTACTCCTCCAAAGGAGGGGAATTTTTAAAGGCCGCCGTCTCTGAAACCCGCACAAACTCCCGGTGAATGTACGGACGCGCACTCTAAAAACGGAGCGGCCAGCGTGCCGCGGTTTCTAAGCCATCGCGCGGAATCGCCATCGCCCGCCGCAGCTCGCGGCTGCCTCACTCCCAAAGGGGAGGGTGAATGGAGCTTGCCTCAGCTCGCAGCCCTTTCTCTGTTTCTCTGTCATTTCAGTGTTCTCAGTGGTGGACCGAAAGCCATAAAAAGGGCTCCGCGTGTCCCGGATATTCAGGCATGGAAGGCGGGACTCAAGATGTTCGGGGAAAAATTCGATATTCTGGAAATCAGTGTTGATCGGTAGTTCATAAATTAAGGGGGATTTTCATGGGTTTGAATCCGGCGCAGGCAGAGGCTGTCCATACGCTGCGGGGTCCGCTGCTCGTTTTGGCGGGAGCAGGGTCCGGGAAAACGCGCGTCGTGACGATGCGTATCGCAGAACTGATCCGAAGCGGGATCGCTCCGGACAGGATCCTTGCCGTGACGTTCACGAATAAAGCCGCCGCCGAAATGCGTGAGCGCGTACTTCAGATCCTTTTTCCCAACTCGTGCCCGCCGAAAAACATGCCGGTCCCGCTCGTCGCGACGTTCCATTCCCTCTGTGTCCAGATCCTTCGGCGGCACATCACGAAACTCGGCTACCCGGAGCAATTCGCCATCTACGACCGAAACGATCAGGAAAGCCTCGCGAAACGGGTCCTGAACGACATCGCGACGAATCTCGCAAATCTCCGTCCCGGCGATTTCATCAACATCATCAGCCGCTGGAAGACGCAGGCCATTCGGCCTCACGAAGCAGACCGGCACGCAGAGAATGACCGGGAATACCTCGCCGCCAGTATCTACCGAAGATACCAGACCGCCCTGAAAGCGTGCGGAGCCGTGGATTTCGACGATATTCTGCTTCTGGTGGAAGACCTTCTGCGCGACTTCCCAGACGTTCTCGAAGCGGAAAGAGGACTTTTCGATCACATTCTCGTTGATGAGTACCAGGATACGAACCAGACGCAGTACCGCATCATTCGTGCTTTAGCGCTCGGGCACCGGAATCTGTGTGTCGTGGGGGACGACGACCAGTCGATCTACGCATGGCGCGGTGCGGAAGTGACGCACATTCTCCGCTTTCAGCGCGACTGGACAGACGCAAAGGTCGTGAAGCTCGAAACGAACTACCGCTCCACTCACGAGATCATTCAGTGGGCCAACCGTGTTGTGGCGTTCAACCGTCAGCGTCATCCCAAGACCCTCCGCGCCACCGTCTCCGGCGAAACACCGCGCGTCCTCCAATGCCCCGACCCGGACGAAGAGGCGCAGATCGTCGTCTCGGAGATCCGCCGCCGCATCCAGCTCCGGATCCGAAAGCCGAATGACATCGCGGTCCTCTTCCGCACGAATGAACAGTCGCGGCTTTTTGAGGTGGAATTTAAACGGCAGAATGTTCCGTATACGCTCATCGGCAGCATGTCGTTCTTCGACAGAAAAGAAGTGCGTGACCTGCTCGCCTACCTGCGCGTCATCCTGAATCCTCGGGATGAAGTCTCGCTTCTGCGTGCCGTCAACACACCGCCGCGCGGGATCGGACAAACGACCATGATCCGGTGTATGGAGATTGCACTGGCGCAGAAAAAGACGCTCTGGGAGATACTTGGAGATGCCGGGACTCTCCAGAATGCAAAGATCCCCGCCAAAGCCGCCGCCGCGATCGGAGAGTTTCGCCAAATGGTCCGGACCCTTCAGATCCAGGCCCGGCAAATGCCCGTCGATGAACTGATTCGGACGCTCATCGACACCATCCAGTACCGCGCGGAAATCGACCGGCTCAACGAAAAACCCAATGATCGCGAGATGCGGTGGAATCTCGTGGAAGAATTCGTGAACTCCGCCGCTTCGTTCGTGCAGAAAGAGGAAAAACCGCGTCTTGCGTCGTTCGTTCAGCAGCTTTCGCTCATGGACCGGGATGACTCGGGAAGCGAAAAGGAAGAGCAGCTCAAGAATGGTGCCGTCATCCTCATGACGCTTCATGCCGCGAAAGGTCTGGAGTTCCCCGAAGTGTACATGGTGGGGATGGAAGAGGGCTTTCTTCCGCACAGAAAATCGATTGCCGACCCCTTCCACGATAATGTAGCCGAAGAACGGCGGCTCTGCTATGTCGGCATGACGCGCGCAAAGGAACGCCTTACTCTCTCGCTGGCGCTCCAGCGAATGAAATGGGGCAAAAACCGCAACACGATCCCCAGCCGATTCCTCTTCGAAATGACTGGCCGCGCGGATAATCCGGCCTACGCCAAAGTGCTTCGCGAATCCGGAAGCACCTTCACCGGACGGGATTGACCGCGGCGACAGCATTCCAGGGGAAGGAATGGGATCTTGTGTGCGTGTCCGTGTTCCCAGTCTCTCCCTTTTAAGGTAAAAGACACGCGGTCAGGATGTTCAGAAAAAAAGCACTCCCGCGAAAACAGGAGTGCTTTTTCATTTCAGCTCAATCGGAATACCGCACGGCTGCGGTGTCGGATCTACGCGAAGAAATCAACGTTCGCGCCGAAGAGAAGATCCAAAACCTGGGTTTCGGTATTCTTCGCCTGTTCGCCAATTTCAGCAGCGGCTTCTTCCTTCACTTTTCCGTTTCCGCTCAGCGTGTTGATGTCTTTCACGACCGGGATCGGATCGGCTTCGTCGACCGCCAGCGGTTTGACCGTCACTTCTTCGCGATCATCAGCGGCGATCTCGAAAACGCGGGCTTCCGGCATTTCCTGCATCGCGAACTTCACGCCGGCCGTCGATTTCAGTCCGGCATCCGCACCAGCGACCGGAGAGTGCATGAACGGACCATTAACTTTCGCATCATCCGTGTACTTGATGACCGCATCGTACCAGACTTGGCTCTGGTTATTGTCGAGCATCCACTGACGGTCGTAGAGGTCCACGTCGCCGTCATGGTCGAAGTCGGCCCAGCTGTACTCTTTGCCAAGTTCGTCATCGAATCGAGCGTCGTCAGCCTGATTCTGCGTCATGGTGATCGCTCCGTCGTCATTCATGTCGCCAGGAACCGCGTAGACCGTTGTTCCGATCGCTTCGCCCTTGAACTTAAAGGCCTCAGTATTCTTCTGGGTCTCCCAGCTGACACCGTTCTCCGTGTTGACGGTGAGTTTGAAGCAGGCCAGACGGGCCGGACTTTCGATGCCGTCGCCGCTTTCCACCGTGACTTTCCACGAACCGTCATTCTGTTTTTCGATCTGGACGCCCGCACAATTGTCCACCAGCTTCACGTCGTACATCGGATCGATCGTCAGCGAGAATTCAACGACGCGGCCTTCCACCAGAGCCGTGGTGTCTTCCACCCAGACTTCGAGGAAAACGTTCGTCCATTCATCGACCCATTTCTCCGTGGTCGGGATCGTGTCGGTGCCCGCAGCGCTCGGATTGCGCAGAATGACGGCCGTCATTTCGATCTGGGCAGGAACTTCAACCATCGCGGTGTCGGTCGGAGTGCCGGTGTAGTCGGCTGAGGCGTTCGCGATGATCTCGAAATTGTACGTCGTTTTGTATTCCAGATCCGCTTTGGTCAGCGTCCAGGACGTTACGTCCGCACCGAGTTCCACCGTCGTCCAGCCTTCTTCGCCGGCCTTCTGGTACTTCAGCGTGTAGCTGGCGGCACCTTCCACGGCATTCCAATTCAGGTTGATGGAATCGTTCGATCCGTCGAATTCCGCGTTCAGATCGATGGCTCCCATCGCGATCTTCTTCGTCTCGAAATCGCAGGAATCTTCGGCAGAATCCTTGATATTGTCGCCGTTTCCAAGTGCCTTGACCGTCGCAGTGTACTGACGGTTCGGATCGATGTCGAGGACTTTCGTCGTGTCGTCGACGTTACCCGCGAAGATTTCCTTCCCAGAAGCATCCATGACGACGAGCCAATAACCCGCAGCGTTTTCAACGGCCGTCCAAGTCAGCGTGACGCTCTTCTGCGTGTCCGCAACTTCCGCTTCGATTTCCGGCACTGCGAGAGTCAGCGTTGAGGTGACGCGGTCGCCGTACTGGTTCCATTCGGAATCGACGGAGATCTTGGAGACTTCACCGACCTTCACTTCAGCCGGAGCGGAACCTTCCGCCATGACGCGGAAAACGTAGGTCGTGTTCGGGGCGACGTTCGCGGTGAACGTGAGGGCTTCGGCATCTACGTCGGCTTTCGTCCAAGTCTGGCCGCCGTCGGCACTGAATTCCACAACGTAGCCGGTCGCGAAATCAATGGCGTTGAACGAACCGGAGATCGTCGTGTCGGTGATCGCGTCACGGTCGATCGTGAGGGACGGAGCGGCAAGCTGGAGCCACGTGGCCGCGGAGGCTGCAATGACTTCCGAGCTGACCGTGTTCACGCCGTCGCCCATGGCCTGAATGGTCACGTCGTAGAGCGTATCGTCGTCGAGACCGGAAATCGTAGTCGTCGTGGCTTCCGGATCGTCGACCGTGATCCACTGCTCATTGCCGTTCCCTGTTTTGTAGCTGATCATGTAGGACTGAGCACCCGCGACGGCATCCCACGTGAGCTGGATGGTGCTGGTACTGGTTCCCTCGGCTTTCAGGCCGTTTTCGGAGAAGACGAGTTTGCCCTTCGTGCTGCCGACGTAGACCGTGCTCCATTCGGAATCTTCGGAAACGCCGTCCTGACCCAGTGCGCGGATCTTAAACCAGATCTGACGGACTTCATCGAGGTTTTCGATCTCGACACCGTCTTCGGTGATCGTGATGGTCAGACCATTTTCGTCGATCAGTTCAAAATCATCGGCATCCGGACCGGTCAAGCTGTACATGACCTCGTAATCCGTGCTGTTCTGGACCGCTTCCCACGTCATGGTGACGTGCGTTTCGGAGTTGCTGTCCTGCGTCATGACCGGCGCGGTGAGCTTGATCCAGGTCTTGACGTTGTCGGTGCCGGATTCGGAATCGAGGTATTCGCCCGTGCCGACTGCGACGACTTCGACCGTATACGTCGTGTCGGCGTTCAGACCGGAGAATTCGACGCTGGTGATGTCGGCGGCAATATCATCCGATTCAGCGACGACGTTTCCGTCAGCATCCTTGACCGTGACGCGATAGCCGGCTTCGTTTTCGACGTCGGTCCACATAACGGTGATCTTGCTGGAACTATTGGCGGAGGCAGTGACTTCCGGCTCGTTAAGTTTGACTTTCGTCTTGAACGTGAAGATGTCGGACCATTCGGAGTCGTCGGCCATCTGGTCCGCCTGATTGTAGACCTTCTGTCCGGTGACCATGATGCGGAATTCGTAGCTCGTATCGGATTTCAGATTTTCCGCAGTGATCGAATCGACATCGGCTCCGGCCGGAACTTCCAGATCGATCCATTTTTCCGAACCGGCTTCGCGGTACTGCACTTTGTAGGCTTTGACCTGGCTGGGACGGTTGGTCGTGTCATTCCAGGTGACCGTGATGGCGGAGTCGGTGCGTTCGCCCTCTTTCAGAGCAGGAGCTTCGAGTTTCGCGCCGGTCTTCTTTTCAGCGTAGGACCATTCGGAATCGACGAATTCACCAACGCCGTTGACCTTCACGCGGAAGAGATACGTCGTGCTGTATTCAAGATCGATGCCGTCCAAGGCTTCCGAAATGAGGAATGAGCCGTAGTGTCCGCCGAGAGAGTACGCGTTCGGGAGAGCCGTCCAAGTGAATTCTTTGCCGGCTTCCAGATCTTCCATGGTACCGATGCAGAATTCCAGCGTGTACGGAACGTCGCTAACGGACTCGGACGCACCCGGAACCAGCGGCCACGCAAGGTCGATCGCCAGCGGGCTTTCCAGAGACGGAACGAGCACCGGAGCCGGGAACGGAGATTTCGTCCAGCAGGACGCGGTTTCGGACCAATCGGAGTCGATCCAGCTCAGATTGTCGCCCAGAGCCATGACCTGGAACGCGACCCACGTGCGGGGGTCAAGACCGTCAACGATGTGCTGGAGGTCTTCCAGACCGTCCACGATGGTTTCGGTCCATTCGTTATCGGCGATGGAATCTTTCGCTTCCGTGCCGGTATAGTAGCGGAGAACGTAACCGGAAGCGTTTGCCGATTCGCGCCACGTCAGGATCGCCGTGTCGGTTCCATCCGGAGTCGCGACGAGTCCGTCGACCGTCAGTTTCTGCGCGTTGGATTCGACCGCACCGAGGTCCACGATATTATTGTTGAATCGATTGTTTCCAAGGACGTCCACCGTCAGGCCGGCAGAAAAGTCATTGTTTCCGGCATCGACGATCTCGGAGTCGAGCCACATGCGGAGATCGTATTCGCCGTCCGCGTTCAGCTCGAACGTGTTCGTCTCGGCATCGAAGAACGGGAAGATGGCTTCCAGGTCCGCAAGAGCCGCGAAATCCAGATTCGGGGCGGCCGTGCCGTCGATTTCCGCATTCACGAGGAACCCGCGTTCAAATTCGGTGTTGGCGCTGGAGTAAATGCTGTTCGCCATGTAGAAATCGGCGCGGTAGCCGTAGAGTTTTTCCAGCATGGTGACGTTGGTCAGCTGGACGTCCTTAATGTAGGTTGCGATGCCGTAAACGCCTTCTTCCATGTTTTCTTCAATGTCGGCGAAGCGGGTATCCCACGCGGTGGAGACGGCATTTCCGAACATGATGATGTTTGCGCCGTCCATGATGCCTTCATTGCGCACGCCGTACAGGAACGCGGAGATGTCGCCGCGGTTCGTTTCGGCATTCAGCGTATTTTCAGCAGCGAGCAGTCCGTCGATCGACATCGAGGAGCGGACGTTGTTCGCGATGAGATCCAGCTCAGTAAAATTGTTGAGGCGGTCCGTCGTGAAAGTCATGTCCGTGCCGGTGATCTCAACGCCCTTGACTTCCATATCGCCCCAGTTGTCGATGACGATGAAGGAATTCACGGAGTCTTCCGCCTTCTGATCCATAGCGTATCCGCGGTATCCGTCCATTCCGTACCATTCGTCTTCCGTCAGGTCGATGTCGGCGAAAATGTCGGTGAAGCTGACGTTTTCGAGGATCATTTCACCCCAGTTTTCCACCACGAAACCGGCGTCGGAATAGTCGCCCGTGAACGTCGTGTCCGCGATGATCAGACTTCCATCCCAGTTTTCGACCGAAACGCCGTCAAACACGAATCCGGAGATCGTGCCAGAATCGCCGTCGAAATTCACGTCGACTCCCGTGAGCGTATGGCCCGCGCCGTCCAGAACACCGTCGCCGATGGTGATGTAGTCAATGCTTTCGTCGAACGCGATCTCCGCATTTTCCGGAACGACCGCGAGGGCTTCACGCAGGGAGGTGACGCCGTCTTCCGTGCTCACGGTATCGCTGCCCGTCGTCACGAAAACCGTGACCGTGCCGTCCGCAGCTTCAATGGTGAGGGCTTCTTCCGAAGCACCCAGCGTCGTGTCGTCGATCGAGAAATCGTTTTTGGAGGAGATCTTCGCGCGGAAATTGAATCCGTTCGTGTCGATGCGGACACCTTCCGGAAGCTCGAATTCATTTTCCGCATTGAGGTCCGCGCCAAGGTTCAGCGTCGTGTTTTCAAATTTCACGCCATCCGCAGCCATCGCCAGGAACGCATTCAGGTCTTCCAGCGAATCAATGTCGATCACCGCGTTGGAGATCACGTGATCCTGGCTCACGAGCGTACCGAGGAATCCGCTGTCTTCCGAGCAGATCGCCGAAATGTCCAGACCTTCAAGATCGAGGTCCGCGCCGAGTTTCACGGTGAGACCGTCAAAATCCGCACCCATTTCGACCAGTTCGGTGAAGGCGGCGAAATCTTCGGCGGTCTCCAGAACGTACGTCATGTCGACATCGCCCGGAGTATACCAGTCAAATTTTTCATCTTCGAGGACCGTGCCGTTCACCATGCGGAAAGGCAGTTTGTATTCGACCTGTTCGCCGTCGACTTCACGGAACGCGCTCTTGATTTCGACTTCCTCGCCGTTGATCATGAGGGTATCGTCGTCAGTGTAGATCGAAACTTCCGAATTGGCGTCGATCTTGAGGTTCACGTTCTGGAAGCTGACTTCCTGAAGGAACGCCTTCGCGTTTTCGATGTTGATGCTGATCGGCTCTTCACCTTCCGCCACTTCGGCACCGACAAACGGAACGCCGTTGAGTTCCATCGCTTTGGAACCGGTGATGGTGACGTCGGAATTCAGATTGATGGCCGTCGTGCCTTCCACGGTGACTTTTTCGACCGGCTCGGCTTTCGCCAGCGCGTCGCGGAAAGAAATGACTCCCTCACCGCATGCACCCGCTGCAATGTCTTCGCCCGTGTTGACTTTCAGGTCGTCCTGGTAGACTTTGTCCCAGTAGGCAAAGGCGTCAAACGGATTATCCCACGGCGTCTCCGTATACGCGCCTGTCGGCTGAAGGTCGGTGACGTATGCAGAATCCGCTTCTTCCACCGGCTGCGCATTTGCGAACGGACTGACTGCCGAAAGCATCTGGCGCGTTTCCAGCGCTTCCATGCGCAGGGAACGTTTGAGGGACTGAAGCGATTTGTTGTTCAGGTTCATTTTGGAGGTGAGTGTCATTTAAAACTCCTTTTTTAAAGTGCATCGAACAAAACGACTGTATCGGTAATGCGCATTGTAGCGTTTTTGCAGAATCCATCAAGGGCAAACTTTAGCTTTTTTTCAAAAATTCATGTATTTTCTGCAAAAAAACAAAAAAAACTAAGCATATTGGGGGATATTTAAAATTAAAATGTCTAAAAATAAACAAAATATTCAATATGTAAAAAATAGAAAAGATACGCAAAGCACACAAAAAAGTAAATTAAACCAAACTGGAAGAGATTTCCATTCAAAAATTGTTAAGAAGGATAAAATGCGAGAGATAGAAAAGTTTTGACACAAAATTCATAAAGAGGTGTAAATTTCACGAAATAATTGAAAATTTAGAAAATTCAACTCCAGGGGCAACTCTCCTTCGATCCTG
Organism: Thermoguttaceae bacterium; assembly: GCA_017939795.1. Taxonomy (GTDB): domain Bacteria; phylum Planctomycetota; class Planctomycetia; order Pirellulales; family Thermoguttaceae; genus RGIG3701. The sequence continues at coordinate 74,351 of JAGBAA010000143.1, read as the reverse complement.
ATTTCGACCATGGAGGTCCGTACGACTGACAGCGAAACGCAGCCTGCCCGTCATGTCATGAATTGCCGTGAGGGAGAAACATATTGAAAGTTGTTTCTCCCTCAGACGCCCTCTTCAAGAACTTTTTGATGTTTTGTGTTTTTTGAATTTTTGTGCTTTTCGTGTTCCCTTTCAGTGTGTTTCTGCGGATATTCCGTGCCTCAGCGATGAAATCGATACGCAGTTACAGAATGAACCATAAATACAGAATGAACCATAAAAAAAGCCGCAAAAAAACCTCCCTTGAGAAGGGAGGCGAAAATTTGAAATCGCGTTTCCGGCGATCGGTATGCTGTTGACGGATGGACCTACTTTTTCGCGAAATGGCAGCGCACTTCGTGTCCAGGCTCGATGGAAACGAGTTCCGGTTCCTGAGTCCGGCAGATCGCCTTGCACTGCGGGCATCTCGGGTGAAATTTGCATCCGGACGGGAAACAAAGCGGGCTGGGGACCATGCCGGGGATGGAATAGAGTTCACGCCGTTCGGTCGCGCTGACGTTTCCAAGTTCCGGGCGGGAAGCAAGCAGACCGAGCGTGTATGGGTGTGTCGGATTTGAAAACAGCGTCTTCGCGTCCGCTTTTTCCACGACTTTTGACGCATACATGACGACGACTTCGTCCGACATTTCCGAAACGACGCCAAGGTCGTGCGTGATCATCATGATCGACATGCCGAAAGTGTGCTTCAGCTCGTTGAGCAATTCCAGGATCTGCGCCTGAATCGTGACGTCCAGTGCCGTCGTCGGTTCGTCCGCGATGAGAAGTTCCGGATTGCACGACAGAGCCATCGCGATCATCGCACGCTGACGCATACCGCCGGAGAAATTGTGCGGGTAGTCTTTTGCACGGAGTTCCGGTTCCGGGATGCGCACCTTTCGGAGCATCTCCACCGCACGTTCCAGAGCTTCCTTCTGGGAAATATCCGGCGTATGGAGCTGAACGGCCTCGGCGATCTGATTTCCGATCTTGAAAATGGGGTTCAGCGACGACATGGGCTCCTGAAAGATCATTGCGATCTTTCCGCCGCGATATTTCCGCATTTCCGGCTCGGAGAGCTTCAGAAAGTCGACCGTATTTCCATCTTTTTCATGAAAAAGGATCTCGCCGCCGGTGACTTTCCCTGGAGGCAGGATCAGCCCCATCGCAGACATGGCGGTCACGGATTTTCCGCAGCCGCTCTCTCCTACGACACCCACGGTCTTTCCGCGCGGGATCGTGAAGGAGACGTCATTCACGGCCTGCGCCGTTCCTTCATCCGTAAAAAATGCCGTGTGCAGATTCCGAATTTCGAGCAGTGTTTCGTTCATATTTTTACCAGCGGACAGGTTTTCAAATTTTCAAACTTGCCCAAATATACCACATTTTCCATTTCTGCGCAAGGGTTTTCTCACAAAAAAACGCAAAAAGAATCTGAAATCCTCGCAAAATTTCAACGCTTACACATGGCTTTGCGATATTTCGCAGGAGATCTCCTGAAATTTTGTGAACTTAAATCGGTATGCGCTCGGGGGACCGTCAGAGGCTGTGGAAGGGTTTCGTTGCGTTTTTTACGAACTCCACACCCAAAGGACGCCCTGCGCCAGTTTTGAAATTCACGCAGATCCCATTTTCGTTCCGAGGCGCAATGGTTTTGCTGAGGACACAAAAGAGGATCGGGAGGCATCCTTTTTGAATACTCGAGATTTTCGAAGAGTTTTCCCAGCCACTCGTCAGACCTTCAGTCTGCCGCTCCGTTTTCAGAGTACGCGTCCACGCATTCGCCGGGAGTTGGTGAAGGTTTCAGAAAAAGTACCCCTTCAAAAGTCCCCGGACTCCCTCTCGGCGGCCGTGAGCCGCCTCTCCAGGGAGGGGGGCTAGGCAAAAGGGTGATTTTATGCTAAACTTGGATAGACCGAGCAGGAAAGCAGACCGAAAAGCAAAACGGGCCGTTCCTTACGTCAACGAAACATTTACCGCAGGATCAAAATTTTATGAAAAATCGACGAAACTTCCTGAAATCATCCTCCCTGGCACTTGCCGTTCTGGCGGGGGCAGGCATTCCGGAAACGGGGTTTTCCGCACCGGAAAACGCGAAGCTCCCAACTTCCAAAGAGCGGCTTGACCGCATCGCATTCAATACGGCGACGATCCTCCGGTACGATCTTCCGCTTCTGGAACAGATCCGCATCACTCACGCGGCCGGTTTTCGGAATCTGGAGATCTGGTTCCGCGATCTGGACCGGTTTCTGGCAGAAGGGGGGAAACTTACCGACTTACGGAGCCGTCTGGACGATCTGGGGATGAGGATCGTCGGCGGGATCAATTTTTGGGGTTGGGGACTTCCGGATGACGAAAAGCGAAAGCAGGCACAGACCGAAATGCGACGCGGGATGGAGCAGATGAAGACGCTTGGATGCACGCACTTTGCGGCTGCTCCGGCTGGGATCCACAATCGGGAAGGCATTTCGCTCTCCGAGCTGGCGGATCGATACCGTGCGATCCTCGAGATCGGCGACGAGTACGGCGTCTACCCGCAGCTGGAGATCTGGGGACCGGGCTGCACGCTTTCGAAACTTTCGGATGCGGTCTGGATCACGACAGAGACGGGGCATCCGGAGGCATCGCTGCTTCTGGACGTCTACCATCTGTACCGGGGCGGAAACGATTTCGCGTCCCTGCGTCAGCTCAACGGTGCACAGATGAGCAATTTCCACTGGAACGACTGGCCGGCCGGCATCGAACGGGAAAAACTCAGCGACGGCGACCGTGTATTCCCCGGCGACGGCACAGCGCCGATCCCGTTCATCTGCGGGATCCTGGATGAGATCGGTTTCCGCGGCACATTCTCGCTCGAGATCTTCAATCAGAAGTACTGCGAAACGTACACGCCGGAAGAACTCGTCCGGCTTTCATGGGAAAAAATGGCGGGGTCGGTTTGAAGTCGAAAATGGAGCTCCAAACGCAGGGGATCAAATACGCCGGTTCCAAAAAACGGCTGATCCCGCAGATCCTTTCTCTCGCAAAAGAGACGGGGGCGCAGTCTGTCTGGGACGGATTTTCTGGAACGACGCGCGTCTCGCAGGCTTTCGCGCAGGCAGGGTACCGCACGATCTCCAGCGATCTTTCTGTCTGGTCGGAAGTTTTCGCACAGTGCTGGCTCCTGAACCGGCAGGAACCGGGAACGTACGCGGAACTTATCGCGCACCTGAACGGCATCCCTCCGCGTGACGGCTGGTTCACGGAACACTACGGCGGAGATCCAGAGATCTGTTCAGACTCCCCAAACGTCCTCAAAAAACCGTTCCAGCGCAAGAACACGCAAAAAGCGGACGGGATCCGCGAAGAGATCGACCGTCTTGGTCTTGATCCGGTCACCCGGGCCGTCGCGCTGACGTCGCTGATCCTCGCGCTGGACCGGGTAGACAGTACGCTCGGACACTTTTCGTCCTATCTGCGGCAGTGGTCTCCGCGTTCGTTCCGCGACCTTAAACTGGAAATTCCGCATCTCTGGGTCAATTCGCAGAAAAACGAAGTCCATCGTGGAGAAATTTTTTCGCTGACGTCGAAAATTCATGCAGATCTTGCGTATTTCGACCCGCCGTACGGCTCAAATAATGAAAAGATGCCGCCGTCGAGGGTACGATATTCGGCGTACTATCATTTCTGGACGACACTGATCCTCAATGACCGGCCCGCCCTTTTCGGAAAAGCAGCCCGGCGCAAAGACACATCCGACCTCCGATCCGCTTCCGTTTTTGAAGAATTCCGAAGAGATCCGCAGACCGGGCGTTTTCTTGCAGTGGAAGCGATCCGAAAACTTCTGGCGGAAACGTACTCGCCATGGATCCTTCTCTCATACAGTTCCGGAGGACGCGCCACGGCAGAAGAGCTGATGGACGCGATCCATTCTGTGGGGAAACTCCGTCAGTTTTTGAAGCTCGACTATCGCCGAAACGTCATGGCGGAAATGAAATGGACGCACGAATGGCTTCGCGAAAATGACGAAAAAAACCAGGAATTCCTTTTTCTTATCGAGAAAAAGTCCTGAAAATCGGCAAATCCTCAAAAAAAATCGGTGTCCCATCTTGCATAAATGGGGAATTTCGTGTAAAATAGGAAGAACGTTTAACTGACTTTTCATCCTCAGGGCGATCCAAACTCTGACGAAACCAAAAAGGAAATTTTACCATGGGGCTTCAGGATAGAGACTACTATCGCGAGCCGGCTTTCGGCTCACAAACTGCGGGCAGCACCCACTCCGTCATCTTTTACCTGATCGTGACCAACGTCATCGTGTGGGTGCTTGATTTCATGTTTCTGCAGGGGCGGCTGACTCAGCTCTTCGCACTCCGAACTGTCGATTTCGTGCATCCGACGCAATGGTACCGGTTCCTGACGTATGGTTTCTGCCATTCTGCAGACGTCTGGCACATTCTGGGCAATATGTTCAGTCTCTATTTCCTGGGACGCTCCGTCGAAAGCCGATACGGAGGGCGCGAATTCCTCATTTTCTACCTTTTCGCAGTCGTTCTGGGCGGGATCTATTGGTCGGGGACCAACTATTGGGCTCTCGCCAATGCGCAGGAACAGCTGTCGCAAATGGAGTTCATTCGCGGAAGCCTCGCGTCCGTGGTGGGTGCGTCCGGTGCCGTTTCCGCCGTCACGATCCTGTTCGCGCTGAATTTCCCGCGCGTCACCGTCCTGATCTGGGGACTCATCCCGATGCCGGCTTTCCTGCTCGGTATCCTGATCGTCGTCATGGACCTTGCCGGAGCACGCAATCAGGAAACAAACATCGCGCACAGCGTCCACCTCGCAGGTGCAGCATTCGCCGTCCTCTACTATGTCCTCAGGATCCGCTTCTGTTCCGTCTTCGGCTACGGAAGACCAAAGGTCCGCCGCTGGGAAGAACCATTCCGCCGGCCAAGGGAAAAATACGAGCAGCAATATGATCGTGGTTTCGATTACGAAGACGACTACGAGGATGACTCCTACGGCTACGCACCGGCATCCAAAACCGCGGAGGAACTGCGTCTGGAAGAAGAAAACCGGAGACTGGAAGAAGAGGTCGACCGGCTTTTGAAAAAAATCTCGCAGTCCGGTATGCAGAGCCTCACGCCGCAGGAACTGGAACGTCTGCGGAACGCCAGTCAGAGATTCCGAAACCGTCGGTGAACCGGCTATTCGGAGCGTCTGAAATCAGCGCGGACTGCCCGTCCCGAGGATCGGGATCGACTTCACGCAGAAAAAACAAAAAGCCCAAAAGCAAAAGAGCAAAACCTAAAAAAGGAGAAAATATGAGTCCCAAACGATCCATCACTGAACTGCTTCCAAACGTCTGCATGTTTGGCAGTCTGGCACTCTGGATGGTCTGTTTTTTCTGGATGATCGCCAGCTCTCCCTCTTCTCAGGAAACCGCGCATTCTGAAAAAGATGCGTCCGGAGTCACGGACGTCAATGCGTCGGCAGAAGCGAATGCGGGGGAGGTCTCCATGCAATTCGAGCTTGGCGATATGGCGCGGAAATATCAGGAAGAGGCCGGATTCACGTATCCTGAGACCCTGGATGCCGTCCATCAGCTCGCGGTCGAAAAGCACGGAGGCTGGAAAACGAACAAAATGGTGGATCCCTACGGTCTGATGTACGAGTTCTTCCAGGAAGGTGCTTCCGGGAAAAGCATTGAGGAGGCCGCGAAACTGCGAAATGATTCCCCGGAAAACAATCGTGAGATCATCGCGGCCTACCAGGCGCTTCTGGACCGTTCGAAGATCCAGGACAATCAGGATTCTCCTGAAGTCGACTACTCTGCAGAGCTGAATTTCCACACATCCGCGGATAAAACGTCGTTCAACCAGTTCTTCTTCAATTCATCCACGGACCAGGACATCTGGAATTACCTTCAGCCAAACCTTCTGATCAACCACCCGAAAACGATGGAGTATTTTGGAAACAGCGACGTGATCGTTTCCTGGGAATCCAGCGCAGACAACATGATCGACAAGATCGTGATGCGCGATGACCTTGTCTGGTCGGACGGAACTCCGCTTACGGCCTACGACTGGGAATTTTCGTACCAGGCGATCATGACGTCCATGGTCCCGATTTTCGCGATCCGTTCCAGTGCAGATCTGCTTATGGGGGTGAAGGCATACGATGAGCGGACGATCGTCTTCTTCCACAAGGAATCGATGCCGATCAACGGGATCGCCATGTCGTATCCGATCATCGCGAAGCACATTTACGCAGATTCCATCAGCGAAGACCCCACACTCACTACATCCCCCAAGCACCAGCAGCTGGAACATCACCCGGTCACTGCCGGACTGTATGAGGTCGAAGACTACAGTTCCCGTTCTTTCATCACATTGCGCCGCCGGGAAAACTACCATACGGTGAACGGCAAGCAGGTCCGGTCGAAGCCGTTCTTCAACCGCGTACATTTCAAGATCCTCGAGGAACCGGCAACGGCGTTCATGCAGCTTCTGAAAGGGGACGTGGAGCTGATGCAGCTGACGGTCGATCAATCCACGACGCAGGCCGCGACGCCGCGTTTCTACGAACTGAACACGAAAGCCGAAGCTCCGAGCTGGACCTACTTTGCATTCTGGTTCAATCTTTCGGAAGAGTGCCCATTTTTCCATGACATTCGCGTGCGCAAGGCACTTTCGTACGCCTTCGACTATCAGGAACTCCTGGAGGTCCACCAGAAGGGCGTCTCGCTCCAGTGCCGCGGAATTTATGCGGAAACGTCTCCCTACTTCCCGCACGACGCGAACCTGCCGTACATTCGCCAGGATGTGGAAAAGGCCCGTGCGCTTCTGAAGGAAGCCGGATGGGAGGACACGGACAATGACGGCCTGCTCGACCATGAGTGGAAAGGGTCGCGCATCCCATTTAAATTCACGATCATCACGACGACCAACAAAGAGCGCTTCGAAATGTGCCAGCTTCTGGCCAAATGTCTCTACCGCCTCGGCATCTCCTGTTCCGTGCAGCAGATGGAATTCAACGTGCAGTCCCAGCGTATGCAGGCGCACAAATTCGAGATGGCGTTCAGCGGCTGGGGAGGCGGAAGCGACCCGTACTCCGGAGAGAACATCTGGGGAACGGACGCGGGAAGAAACCACATTTTCTACTCCAATCCGGAAGTGGACCGCCTCTACAAAGAGGGGATCTGTGAGCTGGACATCGCCAAGCGTCAGAAGATCTACCAGAAGATCCATCAGCTGATCTACGAAGACTATCCGTGCATCTGGCTCTATAATCGGAACTCGATCATCGGATTCAACAAAAAGCTCCACGGGATCGGATTCACGCCGCGCGACTACTATTTCCAGGATTCCTGGAAAGCGGCAGCCCAGGTGCAAGTGCCGTAAAATCGGTCCAGGTGCTGGAAAAAGAAGAGAAAAGAAAAGGAGAAGGACGCAAACGCAGACATTCTCCCACACTATTCCGCCGTGAGGAAGACATTTTTCCTGACGGCGGTCCTTTTTGGGGGGAGACGACGAACGGCACAACGCCGGTTTTGAGACGTTTTCGGCACGGAATCACGTCCGGCTTTAAATCGCTTCGAGGACTAAAGGGCAGTGACTAAAGCTGCGGACGATTCTGTTCTGCGGCGGGATACGAGCCAAGAACGACGATTTTTGCGTGCTTTCTTTCAAGTGCCGCAAGTGTACGCCGGATCTTCATCTGGGAGCGATGGCCTTCCATGTCGACGAAGAAAATGTAGCGTCCGGGTTCGTTTTGGATCGGAAAGGACTCGATCCACGTGAGATTCACGCGGTTTTTCTTGAAGATCATCATGGCGTCAGCTAACGCACCCACTTCATGAGGAAGCTCGAACATGAGCATCGTTTTGCTGCGGGGCGTTTTGGGAGCGTCTTCCTTTCCGAGGACCACGAAACGGGTCACGTTGAAGCGGGAATCCTCCACTTCCGGCACGAGAACGTTCAACCCGTAGGCTTTGGCAGCCAGAATGCTCGCGATGGCTGCGGCATTCGGCGTTTCTTTGGCGATCTGCGCGGCGGCGGCCGTACTCGCAGTCTCTTCCATCCGCACTCCGGGCAAATGTTTCGCGAGCCAGTGCCGACACTGCGAAAGCGCCTGCGGTTTACTCAGCACGACCTGGATCTCCGAGCGCCCGCAGAGTCCCATGAGCGTGTGATGGATTGGAAGGTCCACTTCACCGCAGATCTGCACTTTCGAGTGCGTGAACGTCTCGAGCGCATCCACGACCCGGCCGTCCGTGGAATTTTCGACCGGCACGACGCCGAAATCGCACTGTCCGCGTTCCACTTCCTCAAAAACGCTTCCGATCGTCGAAACGGGCGAAAAATGCGCACCGGAACCAAAGAATTTCAGCGCAGCCTGATGCGTAAAACTGAAAAGCGGACCGAGGAACGCTACATTTTTTGGACGAACGAGCGAATCGCACAGCGACCGAATATCATGCAGGACCGACTCCTTGCATTCATCCGCGAGAAGCATCTTTTTTCTACGGGACCGGGTATTCCCGTTTTCAATGCCGTTTCCGCCATCGTTCCCGTTCGTTTCTGCCTCTTTCGCAGGATCTTCCAAAGCCGAAACCGTCAGTTCTGCACGCAGTTCCATCAAACGCAGGATCTCTGCGTCGATCTCCGCCGGAGTCTGAAAAGCCGGCTTGCCGACACGGGAGGCTTTTGCTTCCGTCAGAGATTTTTTCGCTCCGGTCTCATGCAGAACGACGGATTCCATCTTTTTCATGTTCGCTTTCCTCTGAATTTCTTTTGGGGAACAGGATGCCGTAAAGCCTCAATTATACGCAGAATCGATTTTTTGTCAAACCTTGCGCTCCGATTCTTTCCAGTTTTTTGGAAAATTTTTTCGAGTTCCAGCTCTCCCCGATTTACAAAACAGCCGATTCTGGTATACTGGAGGAAACCTTCCGGAGAAAGTCCCCTCCTGAAACGGCATGTTCTCCGGAAAACGTTTCAAAATTTCCGATCTTATCGGCCGAGACCGCCGATTTCCCGCCGCACATTCCATCATTTCCATCCATTCATTCACTATTTATTCATTGGGTCCGTCCGAGACTCAGGGAGTTTTTCATGTCCAGCCTTCCATTTTTTCGAACGTTCCGTTTCATGTACCTCTGCCTCATTTCCCTGGGGCTGATCTTTGCCGTTTCCGCAAATGAAGCGCAAAGCGAAAAGGAAACGCAGAATGCCAATGCGTCTACTGTCCCCAATGCCCCGAAGCTCACCGATGCCCCGAAGTTCGCCAATCCGGTCCTCCACGGGATCAACTCGGCAGACCCGGAGATCCTGTACTCGGAAAAGACCGGGAAATTCTACATTTACCCGACCTTCACACTCAACACATTCCACGCATTTTCATCCGACGATCTGGTGAACTGGAAAGACGAAGGTCCGATCCTTTCTCTGGAGAACGTTTCCTGGGAAGACCGATACCCGTGGGCACCGTGTATCATGGAGAAAAAGATCGATGGGGAATTCCGCTACTTCTTTTACTTCTGCGCGGACCTGAAGATCGGCGTGGCGGTCAGTGATTCCCCGACGGGACCGTTCACGGATTCCGGAAAACCGCTCATCGATTTCAAACCGGAAGGCGCGCATGGCGTGGAGATCGATCCGGATGTCTTCACCGACCCGGTCAGCGGCAAGACGTACATTTACTGGGGAAACAGCTACCTCGGAATGGCAGAGCTGAATGACGATTTCGTGACCCTGAAAAAAGAGACCATCCGCCGTCTCGATGTGCCCGGATTCTTCGAAGGTGCGCACGTCTTCTTCCGGCATGGAAAATACTATCTGACGTGGTCGGAAAACGATGCGCGCAGCCCGGATTACCGCGTCCGTCACGCCATTTCCGACTCGCCGGCAGGTCCGTTCCGGATCCCCGAACAGGAAAGTCTGATCCTCTCGAGCCGTCCGGAAAAAAACATTTACGGCACCGGCCATCATTCGGTCGTGAACCTGCCCGGAACAGATGAATGGTTCATCGTCTACCATCGCCACATCTGGCCGCGTCCGCAAAATCCGTGGGCGCGGGAAGTCTGCATCGACCGCATGATATTCCGCCCGGACGGACAGATCCGCGTCGTCGAACCGACTCATGAAGGGATCGCGCCGCTTGGGAAATAGGATCGGCAGAAATGTTCTGGCTCCAAAGAGGAACGTTCCATTTTGAACGCGAGCGTTCCTCGTCCCTCTAAACGAGATCTTTTCCGCAAAAAATCCGCAGAAAACCCGAAAAATTCCCCGACGGGGTACTTGCAGAAAGGGAGTGTTCGGGATAAAATGAAATACGATGAATCGAAATTTTGTTCCTTCCCGATCCATTCAGGAGAAAATCATGAAAATGTTCCGTTTCTTTGCCTTTTTTCTGATTTTGACGGCTTTTTTTTGCGTGACGGGCGCAGAGGCGCAGTCCGCGAAAAACACGATCGTGCGCGGCTCGTACACCAACTCGCAGTTCACGTTTGAATCGACGGGTAAAGGGCGCGTCGCGTTCCTTGGCGGTTCCATCACAGAAATGGACGGCTACCGCCCCATGGTCTGCGAGTACCTTCAGAAGAAGTTTCCGAACACGGAATTCGATTTCATCGCAGCGGGCATCGCTTCCACCTGCTCGGACACTGGGGCATTCCGTCTGGAATCTGACGTTCTTTCCCGCGGACCTGTCGATCTTTTCTTCCTGGAATTCGCGGTAAACGACGATCAGGACGGCAATTTTTCCATCGAGCACTCCATCCGCGGTTTTGAAGGGATCGTGCGCCATATTCGTACCGCCTGCCCGAACGTGGACATCGTCGTGACGTTTTTCGTGAATGAAAATCTCATGGCGAAATACCGTCAGGGAGACTCGGCTCTGAGCATTCAGGCGCACTCACTCGTGACGGAAAAGTACGGCCTCTCGGTCATTGATCTGGCGAAGGAGATCCAGGAACAGATCGACGCGAAAAAAATCACGTGGGGCGAATTCGGCGGCGTCCATCCCGCACCGCGCGGAAACCGTATTTGCGCGGACATGATCGAGGCACTTCTGAACGACGCATGGAAGAAAAAAGCAGACGGACTCAAACCGCACGCACTCCCCGAGATGATCGACGAATACTCCTACTCCAACGCCGGTTTCCGCAGCTTTGACGGAGTCGCGCTCAACGGATTCACCCGCAACATTCCGGACTGGAAAGCTATCCGCGGCGGATTCCGCCAGAACTTTGGCGGTCAGGAATTCCTTCATGCCCAGGAACCGGGAGCATCCTGCACGTTCGATTTTGAAGGACGTGCCGTGAGCCTCTTCGTGCTGGCCGGTCCGGATTCCGGAGCCGCGGAAGTCTCCATCGACGGCGGTGATTTCCAGAAAGCCCAGATCCGCCACCGCCACAGCGGCGGGCTTCACTATCCGCGTACGGTCATCCTTGCCGATGAACTCGCGCCGGGCAAACACACCGTCACGCTGCGCATTCCGGCGGACGGGAAACCGGGACAGAATGCACTGCGTATCTACAAAATCGGTGTCGCGAAATAAAAAGCGCGAAACCGGGCCGTGAAACTGGCTCATCCAGAAGACGGAAGGGGATCCGTGTGCATTCCGCGCGGAACTTTCCGTTCTTTTTCCATTCACTTTTTTATCCAGAAACTGATTCTCCAAAAGAAAAAGGGAGAAACCCAATACCATGACCGAAAGACTCAAAACCCCGTTCATTCACGAAGATTTCCTGCTCGAAACGGAAACAGCGCGCGTTCTGTACCATGAGTACGCGAAGGACCTTCCTATCATCGACTACCACTGCCATCTTCCGCCGCAGGAAGTTGCCGAGAACAAAACCTACGAGAACCTGGCGCAGATCTGGCTTTACGGCGACCACTACAAATGGCGCGCGATGCGGAGCAACGGAGTCGCAGAGCGTTTCTGTACCGGCGATGCGTCCGACCGCGAAAAATACGACAAATGGGCGGAAACCGTTCCGTACACACTGCGGAATCCTCTCTACCATTGGACGCATCTTGAGCTGAACCGTCCATTCGGGATCAGCGACCGGCTTCTTTCGCCCGCAACGGCGGACTCGATCTGGAATGACTGCAATGCGATGCTCGCGACGCCGGAATGTTCTGCCCGCGGGATCATGGAGCAGATGAACGTCGAGACCGTCTGCACGACGGACGATCCGGTCGATTCGCTCGAGTACCATAAAAAAGTCGCGGAGGACAATGCGTCAGGGATCTTCAAACCGCGCGTTCTTCCGACCTTTCGTCCGGACAAAGCGATGGCGATCGACCGGCCGGCTGTCTTTTTCCCGTGGCTTGAGCAGCTGGAAAACGTGACGGGACGCACGATCCGCGATTTCGACACGCTGATCGATGCGCTGCACGACCGTTACGTCTTCTTCAACGCTGCCGGATGCCGACTCTCGGACCACGGTCTCGGACTTTTCCCCAAATGCGAGCTGGATCTTTCCGGAAATCTCATGCCCGCCTTCACCCGTGACGGCGCGAACCTCATTTTCCAAAAAGCACTGGCGGACCGGTCGCTCCAGCTTCCGGAAGACGAGATCAACGCCTTCCAGTGGCGTGTTCTGTTCGAGCTGGGACGCATGAACCACGAATTCGGCTGGACGCAGCAGTTCCACTTCGGCGCGATGCGAAACAACAATACGCGGAAATACCTTGCGCTTGGTCCGGACACGGGATTCGACTCCATCGGGGACGGCGATGCAGCTCTGGCGATGTCGCGGTACCTCGACGCACTGGAACGTGAAGACAAACTGACGAAAACCATCCTGTACAATCTGAATCCGATCTACAATCACCTCGTCGGCACGATGCTCGGCAACTTCCAGGACGGCGTGACGGCCGGAAAGATCCAGTTCGGTTCCGGATGGTGGTTCCTCGATCAGAAAGACGGCATGGAAACGCAGATGAACGTCCTTTCCGCACTCGGTCTCCTGCGCCGTTTCGTCGGGATGCTGACGGACAGCCGGTCGTTCCTCTCGTACACGCGGCACGAATACTTCCGCAGGATCCTCTGCAATCTGATCGGAAACGACGTCGCGAAAGGGATCCTCCCGAAGGATGAGAAACTGCTCGGCAGCCTCGTCGCGGACGTCAGCTACCATAATGCGCACGGCTACTTCAATTTCTGAAGGTGAGGAAGCGGACGTAAAGTTCGAGTAAACGTAAAGTTCGCGTAAACGCTGACCTTCCCGGAAACCACGAAAAGCGGTACCGCGCGTGCCGCTTTCGCGCCGCTGGTTCTGAAATCCGGTTCCGGCCCCCCCTCTTTCAAATACTCCAGCCCCATTTTATGCAGAAAGGTTTCCCAATGAAAACCCTCCGTCCATTCATTTTTTCATCCCATTCCTTTTTCATTTTCTTCCTGACCACTGCATTCTGCCTCTCAGCCGCAGCATTCGCAGCCTCCGCCGACGCAAAATCTGCCGACGCAAGACCCGCAGATGGTCCGGCTCCCAAAGGGTGGAATGCCGAAGTGAAGACCATCCACTACCGCGTCGAAGCCGATCAGTCCTGGCAGCCCGCGCTTTTCTACATTCCGGAAAGTGCCCGTGAAAGTCAGGCTGCCGTCCCGCTCATCGTTGGCCTCCACACCTGGAGCTCCAACTATACGCAGCCGAACCCGTACTTCTACGAAGGTGCGAAAAAGTACGGCTGGGTCATGATCTGCCCGCATTTCCGAGGCCCGAATTGGACGCCGAGTGCGTGCGGGAGCGAACTGGTCTCCGCCGACATTCTCGCGGCCGTTGAGTATGCCAAAGCCAACGCGAATATTGACCCGGACCGGATCTACCTCATGGGAATGTCCGGCGGCGGACACTGCTCGATGCTCATGGCAGGCCGTCATCCGGAAGTCTGGGCCGGCGTGTGTGCGTGGGTCGGGATCTCCGATCTCGCCAAATGGCACGCATCCACGAAAGCCAAAGGGTTCAACTACTGGAAGCACCTGGAATCTGCGTGCGGCGGCGCACCGGGCACTTCTGCCGAAGTGGATGAAGAGTACCGCAAACGCAGTCCGCTTACGTACCTGAAAAACGCAGGCTCCGTCCCGCTTTGCCTCAACCACGGCATCCACGACGGACACGCGGGAAGCGTGCCGGCAGCACAAAGCATCTGGGCGTTCAATCTTCTCGCAGAGCCGGAGAAAAAGGTCACGGACGCACAGATCGACTTCATCTGGCGCACGCAGACCATCCCGGAAGAACTCCTCCCGGAAGCGCAGAACGACCCGCAGTACGGCAAACAGAAAGTTCTTTTCCGCAGAACGAGCGGCAATACGCGGCTCACGATTTTCGACGGAGCTCATTCCGGCGTCCCGATGGCCGGTTTTGCGTGGCTGGCGAAGCAGAAAAGAAACCAGCCCGCCGACTGGACGGTAGGATCTCCGACAGACGCGAAGGAAAATCAGGAAGTCCATTCCGGAAAGTAAAAGAAGATCCATCCGGAAAATGTGTGCCGGCGTACCCCATTAGAAAACCCAAAAGAAGAGGAAGAGAATGAACGTATTCCCTTCCTTTTCTTCTTTTCCTCAACTTTTTATGGAAGTGCGCACCCAGCGCAGCATTCCATACCTCACTGCGGCTGGATGCCGAAGAAGCGCTGGAGTTTCACCGGGAGTTCTTCCATTTTCAGACGGGGTTTGGCGCGGTACGGCGAGTAAAGCGGGTCGCCGACGTACGTCATGGCCCAGGAATGGAACGGAAGCGTGAAGTAGAAACACTCCGCCATCGTAAATTTTCCAGTCAGGACCAGTGAATAAAATTCATCCGGTTCCGGAAATGCTGCGAGGTACGGCTCAAACGTGGGACCAAGTGTCGCAGCGGCACCGTGTTCCAGAAGATTCGGACACCAGAACGGGCCGGTTTTCAACGATTCCGCCTCAAAGCTCGCGACATGGTACGCGACTGCACCGGGAGAGAACGTGAAAATATCCTGAAAATTCCGCACGGAGTACCATCCGCAGTAAAGCGCACACGGTGAATCGCACGTTTCCCGCGTGAAGAGAGCCTCTTCCGTATCGAGCTTCACGACCAGGTCCGTATTTCGCTGGAGACGGATCGCCAGGTCATTCAGCGACTGATCCATTTTGTCCATCTGACCGGCTCCCGCACGCGCAGGCCGTGTTTTCCGCGCATCGAGGTAAACCGTCCCTTCCAGACCTTTTTTCTCTGCCGCGATGGAATCGTCGATGAGCTTCAGGACCGTTTCGACAGACGGACCTTCCAGACGTGCGACGAGGAGGACTTTACGGAGCGGAGGCGGGACCTGAAATTCAGTCTCTTCCATTTCCGAAGTGCTTTCCGTCTCCAGTTTCGGAGCCGTCATGTCCAGAGAGACCATTTCATCGTCCAGATCCGATCGATCCGGGGCCTTTTTCGTTTCGACCGCCGCGTTCGCTTCCGTTTTTATTTCGGTCTCATCCTCTTCATCGATACCGAAATCCATCTCCGGAGGAGGTCCCAAAACGACTTCCCGCCCCCATGCCGTCTCGATCTCCGCGAGCATGCTCAGCGGCGGGAGAGGCAGTGCATCGATCGGTTCCTCTACACTGGATGCCGGTTCGTCGAGCCGGTCGCGCATTTCTTCAGGGACGGCAAGTTCCGGATCCGCTTTTTTCCGGATCGAAACGGCCGCGGGCACCCGGTACTGGTACGCGTAAAGATTCGGGACCCAGCCGAGAAGCGAATAGGCTCCCGTCTCGAAAATCAGCGAAAGTTCACTGTCGAAAGCACTCTGCGATTCGTTTTTTTCCAAACGTGTGCAGCACTCCCTCGCATAAAGCATCGCAGTGTACGGACCGTTCATGAGGCGGGAGACCAGGAGCATTTCCGCATCGCGTTTCGGAGAATCTGCGCGAAAATGCAGTTCCACCATGTGCTTTTCCAGCGACGCAAGGACCTTCATGATTTTCGTGAAGGTTTCCTTCGGAACCGGCATATTCTGTCTGGCCCGCGCGATGAGGAGGTTCCGCATTGCCGTGAATCCCAGCGTCTGCTGGAGCAGTTTATCCAGTTTTTGCATTTCAGCTTTCCGATTTGCCTCCGGAAGGACCGCCACACGCTCGCGTACTTCTCGAAGTGTCTTTTGAAGGATCTGAAGCCATTCCTGCATCGAAAGTTTCCCAACATCCGGCACGCTTTCCGCCTCGATGATGCTGACCTGGTTCGGTGCGATGTCGCGATGCATGATGCGCAGCGTTTCGGTCATCGCCCGGGCAAGTGCCTTCTCTTGAGCACGGAAAAACTCCAGCTGCTCATTTCTCCGCGGAGAATCCATCGGCGGAGCTTCTATCCGAAGCGGAACGGACCACGCACACACAAGACACCGGACTCCCGGAAGCGCATTAAGCTGCGTTTGGAGCATCGGCCGGATCTCCGAATCCCACACCGCACGCGGAATGACCATCGGATACGATTTTTCAAGCAGGATCAGATTTTCCTGCGGAATGTTTCGCGCCCGCATGTAGTGTTCCGCGATTTTCATGGAATCGGGATCGTTTCGGACCGCCAAAACGGCGACTTCGGAAGCCTTCAGCGCAGCATGGGCCGCCGCAGGAAGAGCCGCCGCTGTCCATCCAGCAGTCAGGACCAAAAACAGGACGAAAATGGACGTAAATGTGGATCTGGAAATCGACTGCATCGTTCACCCCATTTCATTAAAATTTCGTCAGCGGGTTCTCAAAGTTCCGCCGGGAGTTCCGCCGGAAGTTCATCGGAAAGTGCACCGGGCAATTCGCCGGGAAGTTCACCGGGAATTTCCGCTTTCGGACCGTTTGCCGTTTCCGTTCCTTCTGCCGTTTCCGCGTTTTCCGCTGCGGTCTCTTCCGCCGGTGCGGTCTCTTCCGCCGGTGCGTTTTCTGCCGCAGGTGCGTTTTCTGCCGCAGGAGCTTCCGCAGCGTCTTCCTGAGAAACGATGCCGGCATCGATCCGTTCGACTTCTTCCTGCCAGAGTTTCGCCTGCTCTTCAGTATCTTCCATGTTCTCAAAATTGATCAGGATCGGCGGATATTTCGGATCCACGATGGACAGCATCCCCGCGATGAGCCACGTTTCTTCTTCAAAACGGAAGACCCACGCGATATTTTCTTCCAGAAAACCGTTTTCAGACGGGACTTTCCAAATCGTTCCGACATGTGCGCCCACGATTTTTTCCTCGTCGTTTTCGTCCGAAAGGTACTGCACGTTTCCCAGCATGACTTCCGAGGTTTTGATGAAATCCGGGCACGGGATCCCTTTCTGTCCCGTTTCTCCCTGAAGGCGCTTCATTTCCCGGTATGCATCCTGCGTCAGCATCCCCAGAACGGCTTCTTCATTTTCCATCTGAAGCGCACGGATGAAAAAGTAGGTCATCTGCTGCGGAGCTTCCGCGTTGGCGATCTCCTGATTCTCTGCCTGGATCTTCTGAATGTGCGCCTCGACCGCTTTATCCAGTTCCGCAGGCTTTACCGGTCCAGCCGTTTCCCCAACCGCTGCGGAAACCGTTTCCTTACCTGCCGTTTCTGCCGCAGTTCCATCTGCGGTTTCCGAATCCTCGGATTTGGAGCATCCGGAGATCAAAAACAGCGTGAACGCCAAAAGAAAAAGGAATGAACTCAAACAAAAAATGGACTTCTTCACAAAAAACTCCTCCATTTACTCTGCGATGGATCCCGATCCTGCTTCTCCGTCCTGTGCGCACAGACGGGTTTCTTTCTGAATCCCGCTTCAAAAATCTTCGAAAAAACAGAAACCGAAAAACTCAAAATTTTCCAGAAACGATTTTCCAAAAAAAACCGATTTTTGTCAAGACCACATTTTGAAATTTCCATTCTGGGAAAATTTTTCCTTTTTTTGAAATTTTTGTTCGATTTTAGGGCGGCGGTCATTGACTTTACCGAAAGTTTCGTCTATAATTAATAGTCAAACTGTTAAAAAACATCATTTTCCGACCAAAGGAGAAAGTATGAAGAAAATTCGATCAAAACGCATCCAGGTCACCACGACACTCGATGCTGAAGTTTTTGAACGGGTCAAACAGATCCCGGAACCTCTGAGCAAATTCCTGGACCGCGCCATCATGAATGAGTTGACGCGTTCCGCAACGGCCACCAACCGACTGGCGGAAGCTTTCCAGGAATGCATTCAGGCCGCACTTCACGATGCTCTGGAAGAACAGAAACGTGCGGTGCAGAAAGCGGCAAAAGACGAAACGTGATCCGTCGATCCTCCTGCCCCCTCCTCAAGACCTGAATCACACGTTGTGCTCTTCTTCATTTGAAACCGTCTCTTTGCCCCATGAGACGGTCAGAATGAAATCATGCAGAACTCTTTCGTACTTGATTTCACGCAGAAGACCGGATCCCGTTCCGTTTTTCGATCCGTTCTCCCGTTTCCTTATTCTTTTCCCAGATCCTGCGGACGTTTCTTCTTTCGGTACTCTCCGACGTCGTTTCATTTTCCACTTTTGAGCTCTTCCGGCACGTGCGTACCCGCTTACTGTTTTTCAAAAAACGGCGTTCTTTTTGCCGACGGTGATTCTTTTTTTCGCGCAGAAGCGCAAAGGCCGCGCAGAGAGCGCAAAGGAGATCGGAAACGGCTCGGAGCGCTTTTTCAGAAAAAGTGAAAGAAAAAACAGACAGGGCCTCTCCGCCGCCGGGACGAAGAGGCCTAAAAGGTCGGTCAAAAACGATCTGCCTCAGGAAATTCTGTCAAAGGAGATCCCGCTACATGAAATCCCATCCCACGACCGGCATCGCGATCTTGTACTTGCCCTGTTCGTTCGGGAGGGTCGGAGGAACCGCATTCAGGTCGAGGGCCGAGGGTTTCGGAAGCTCATCGTTGAGCATATCTTCCCAGGTCACGACTTTCCCGGTATACGCCGCCATGCGTCCCATGATGCACGCGCCGGTGGAGTTCGCCATGTACTGTCCGTTATTCACGTAGGTCTGACCGCCGCTTCGGATGGCATCCAGGAGCGTTTTGTGTTCCGCCTGCAGCCCATTCATGGGGTACTTTTCGCGGTGCTTGTACGGATCAGGACCAAAGATCTCAAGATTCCCGGCGCAGTTCCGGATCTGCGCGTAGCCTTTGGAACCGTAGAGCCACGTGGAAGCGTCGCTCCACGCACCGGGGATCTGGCGGGAGTTAGCCTGAAGCATTCTTCCGTCTTCAAATTCGTACGTGACGGCCATCGTATCGTACATGTCGCCCGTATCGGGACCGCGGCGGACAAGACGGCCGCCCATCCCCATCGCGGATTTTGGAGTGGGATCTCCCATGCACCAGAGGGCCACGTCGATCTGGTGGATCGTGACGTCATTGATGTACTCGCTGGCCATCCAGCAGAAGTTGACCCAGTTGAGCATCTGGTAGCTCATTTCCGTGTCGCCTTCCCTGCGGGGACGTTTCCAGAGGTCGCCGCCCATACGGTTCGCTTTCGCCGCGATAATGTCGCCGATGGCTCCATCCTGGAGTTTCGCCACGAAATCGCGCGTTCCGGGCCAATACCGATTGCAGAGGCCGGAAACGAGATTCAATCCCTTCTGCCGGGCCATTTCCGACGCTTCCAGGATCATGCGGATCCCCGCGCCGTCGACCGCGACCGGCTTTTCAGCGAAAACGTGCTTTCCTGCCGCGATCGCTTCCTTGAGCATCTGCGGACGGAAGAACTGAGGCGTCGTGAGGAAAACGATGTCCACGTCGCTTTCGAGGACTTTTTTGTATCCATCGAAACCAGAGAACATCGTCTCCGGCGTCACGGCGATCCGGTCTCCAAGCTGTTCTTTCAGAGCCGCCATAGCATTCGCGACCTTTTCCGGGAAAAGATCTGCCGCATGGGTAAGTTTAATGTTCGGGTCAATACTCATCGCGTCTCCGACTGCGCCGCAGCCGCGTCCGCCGCAGCCGATGATGCCGATCTTCAGAACGCTGGTTTCGCCGGCATAAACTTTGCTTTGAGCCGCAAATCCGGCAAGCGCAGTCGTCGCGGCAAGAGTTCCCTGCTTCAAAAAAGTACGTCGGGATGTGTGGGCCATAATGAACTGCCTTTCTGGTCCAAGAGAAAGCCGTTTGGTTCGAGACGGCTGCCTGTTCTGGATCCGTAGGGTGGGATGGGGAAGCGGGCGCTTCCCAAAGGGTGGGACAATGAGGCGGAATGCCTCTACTTTTCCTTTGATTTTAGTCGAGGGCGCCCGTTTTGTCAAGACCTCCGCAAAAGGAGAAGGAAAAACTTTTTGAAAAAATTTCCTCCCGGCATCCTCTGCGTATTCCTCCGTGCCTCTGCGCGAAAAGAAACACGCCGAAACGTGCCGGAGCGTGTCCGGATGAGATTTTCGCATTTTCAGCATTTCCCGCGCTTAAATTCCGTCTGTTTCCGTGCGTCTTTCGCTTTTTTACCGACAGCGATCCTTTTTTTCGCACAGAGGCGCAAAGGTTCCGCAGAGGGCACGGAGTGTCTGCAGGAAGAAATTTTCTCCCAGTATCTTTCCTGACTCCCTCCGATTTGTTTCTCTTTCGCCCTTTTCTTTTCTTTTTTCCGAAAAATTTTCTTAAAATCTCCAAATTGCCATTGCATCAAATCGGAAATTTTTAGAAAATACGCACGTCTCGGTACTCCCCCTGGGGCACGTTTTGCGGCAGGCCATGGACGGCATCCCGCGGCGATCGAAACCTTCGAGTTTCGCCCTTTACGCCGGGACAAAAACCAGAAAGAAGGCCATGGACGGCTTTCTTCCCGACCAGCTGAAATGCAGTTGGCGGTCTGCCGCTGCATTTCGCTGTTTTTTTGTCAATCGATCCCGCATTTCCTTTTTCTGCGTCATTCCGTAAAGTGGGTGAAAAGACGGAATGATGGAACGGCTGTTTGGGGCAGCAGGGAGTGCATGATGCGGGGTTTATTTCCGTTTTCCTTCGTTTTTTCGCAGCAAAACACATTCCGAAGCCGGCAAAACATGAGATCAGAGCATCCTCAATATGAGCACACGACACACATTTCGGCGCGCTGTAAGAAAAAACTGTCCATTTCCGGCAATTTGTCCGACGGTCAGTCTGACCGCCAGTCCGACGCGATGCCTGGGAATGGATCCGATCGCAGAACGGCAGGTGTTTTCGGAGTTTCACGGATGATTCGTCCTTCAAGTATCCTTTTCTGTGCCCTGTTGGGGATCATGGTTTTGATCAGCGGCACTGCCGATGCAGAGGAATCCTCTAAAACGCACACGGCCGCGCGCCTGTTTTCCAAAAGTAAAACGTTCATTTCCGACGAAGATTCGGTGGAACACGGGGTCGTTCTGCTCGATTTTTTCAACGATGCCTGCGGTCCCTGCCGTGCGATGATGCCGGCGGTGGACAGTCTGGTACAGCGCGGATTCCGCGTCAGTAAGGTCAACACGGACCGGTTCCCTGATTGGGCGCAGCGGTTCAACATCACGAAAATTCCGTGTTTCGTCGTCATCGTGGACGGCAAGGAAGTCGCCCGGCACGTGGGAGTCACTTCGGAGCAGAAACTCGAAAATCTGATCGTTCAGGCCGGGGGAACGCCCTCATTCCGTCCCAAACGGCTGAACAGCAGCTCCCGGCAGTACGTGCAGGCAGCTCCGTCGGCATGGCGGGGACGGGAAGCGAACGTCTCGATCCAGGATATTCTGGCTGGGAACTGCACTTTCACGACCGGTCTGAAGCAGACTCCTTCCGCGCAGCTGGCCGCAGCGTCCGCAAACGACACCGTCCCGGCGAACAGAGCCATTGCGTCGAATGCGCAGAATGCGTTCCAGAAAGTTTCCTCCAATTCACAGAATGCCTCCGAATCGCTCCAGTGGCGCAGTGCAGATCCTGGCGCGAATCCTGCCGGGAATTCATCCTCGAATGCCGCACCTTCCGGAAATTCTCCGGCAGCGGGTACAGACATTCTGGCGTTTTCCGAACCACAGAGCACCGCAGACCTCATTCTCGCTTCGACCGTGCGGATCAATGTCCTCGGCAGTACGCAGGGAAGCGGTACCGGAACACTCATTGACTGCCGGTCAGGCTACGCGCTGGTCTTGACCTGCGGGCACCTTTTCCGAGAGTACGTCAAGGAGGGGGGAACGATTTCCGTCGATCTCTTTACCGCAGGGGGCAAACGGACGCTGGAAGGAAAGTACATCCACCACAATGAGGAGGCCGACCTTGGGATCCTGAGCGTCGCGGTCGATTTCCCGGTCCAGACGGTGCGCGTCGCTCAGAATGACTTCCCGCTTCGGAAAGGCCTCCCGATCTCCACGTGCGGATGCAGTCACGGAGCCGATCCGACGCTCCAGACCGGAAACATCACGAACCTGAACCGATACCTTGGCCCCGAAAATATCGAAGTTTCGGCCGTTCCGGTCGCTGGACGCAGCGGAGGCGGAATGTTTTCAGAAAATGGCGAGCTGCTCGGCGTCTGTGTCGCGGCGGACGTGGAAGATCAGGAAGGAATGTTTACCTCACTGACCGAGATCCATTCCTATTTCCGCCACCTCAAAATGGAACGTTTCGTCCACTCCCCACTGAACAAGAGCCGCCAAAGGATCGACGCGCCGCGTCAGACTATCGCGCTGGAAGACCTTCCTCCGGCGAACACAGACCATCGTCCTGAGATCCCCGTCAGCGTCATGCCGACTTCGCGCGTTACGGCAATTCCGCAAAACGGTGTGTCCGGGGAACATTCGATCGTCATGCCGAACTCCCCGGCCCGCATCCAGGATCCGTTCGCCCAGCCGCTGAAACCGGCAGAACCGACGGCCGCCCCCGCGCAGTACGCTGCCGAATCGCAGAACGTTCAGAACGCACAAAACGCTCAAGGTGCCCAGGCACCTGGCACACCGAATGTTCCGGTGACGCAGATCCCAGAAGGAACCCTTACGGGCGAAGCCGCCCCGGAATGGCCGCCGCGCTGGTAGAAAACCATAAGGAACGCCATAGATTCCGAACGGATCCCATTTTACTGCGTAAAATTCAGTGATCGGCAAGGTGCCGCACCGTCCAGATCTGTTTCCAAAGCTGCCATGGAAACGCAACCAAAATGCCCCCTAAAAATGCCGAAACGGACAGAAAAAGTGAACCAGATTCCTTTTGTTCCGTAAAATTCATTGGCATTTACCGTATTTGAACTGATTTCATCAACCTGATTTTCATTTTATGGAGGAATTCCATGCTGAAAAAATTCATGAGTATTTCTGCAGCTTTCGCGACGTCTTTCGGAATGCTGCTGACCGCCCCGGCCTTTGTGCAGTCCGCATCGCACGATGTTGAGCTGACCATTTCCAGCATCGAAAACATTCAGACCAAAGCCGGCGTTATTGCGGCCAAGATCGATCCGAATTATCCGATCCTCGTCCAGATGGTCCTTGCGCAGCCTGCCGCGTTCGGGATCGACATTGCGAAACCGATGGGCCTGATCGCCGACATGCCGGAAGACGGCTTCGCGTACACGATCTTTCTCCCGGTGAAAAACCAGTCCCTTTTTGAGACCCAGCTCGGCAAACTCCAGGAAGACGGTAAAATTCCGGAAGACGTCAAAGTCGAATTCAAAAACGATTTCGCCGTCTGCTGCATGAACACGGAATGGACCGGCGACGTCCCGGCTTTCGACGGCACCAAAGTCCTCTCCCTCGATGCGAAACCGTCCGCTCTGGCTCCGCTGCTCGCGCTGGCCGCCATGAATCCGAACGTCCAGCAGGAACAGATCGAGCAGATGCAGAAAAACCTCGCCCAGCTGGAATCCTTCACATTGGATCTGGATGTTTCCGAAGCCGGAGACCTTGACTTCACGTTCACCCAGGTCCCGAAAGAAGGTACGGACATTGCCGGCAATTTCGCCAACAGCGAAAAGCTCACGAAATCCCTGCTCGGCAGTCTTTGCGATGAAGACGCTCCGTTCACGATCCAGGTCCTCGGCACGTTTGACGAAAATAATCGCCGCGATATGGTCAACGCTCTGACCTCGGAAGAAACCGTCCCGGAAAAACTTCGTGAAGCCATTCTTATGGCCATGGACGTTGAGAAGGTTGACTTTGTCCTCAACGCTGACGCGAATGGCCTGATTGCCGCGATGGGGATCAGCAATGGCGACAAAATCAACAAAATGATCGTTGATGCCATCGAAGAACTGGAAGAAGACGGCGAAGTGTCCGGCACTGCAAACGTCGGAAAGATCGGAAAATCCATCACGATCCATGAACTTCAGCACGAAAACGGCCAGAATGTCGCGGTCGGTGTCCACAAAAAGTACATTTTCCTCGCTGCCTCGAAATCCGGAAAAGCTTCCACGCTCCTGAAGAAAACGCTGAAAGCCAACCCGCTGAAAGTCGGGACGGTCGAGAAAAACGGAAAAGTGAGCTTCGATATGGATCTCATCACCAGCCTGAATCCCGCATTTGAGGAACTTGGACTCGATGGAAAGATCACGTACATCGTGGACGTGAATGACGGCAAACTCGTCGGAACGTTCCACGCGGAAAGTGCCATTTTTGAATCCCTCGGCAAACTCATCAAGAGCATCCAGCCCTCCGTTTCTGTTGAGACGATCGGTGAGGAAAACGGCGACGAAGACCTTTTCGAAGATGACGAAGAGTAGTCTCAGGATCCAATTCACGTTTTCGGCGTCCTGAAAAATACTCTGGGATCCGAAACATACTCTTAAAAAGAAAAGGCGGTACATTGTGTACTGCCTTTTTTCATTTTCGAAACCATGGATCCTTCAACGCTCCTTCATCCAGCGGCAGAGTACCAATTCCACCAAGAAGACATAGAAAGCTCACGGAGAAACACGGATTTGAATGTCCAAAACACGAAAAAGCAGATTCCACAAATATTTAAAAATTTTTAAAAAATTCATTTGGCTCTTTTCGTATTTTCCGAAAATTTCGTGTCTGGGATCTCTTCCTTTTTTTCAGTGTGTTTCTGCGGCGCTGTGTGCACTTTGAGGTAAAATCGGAGCTGGTTCGGTAAGCAGTTGCCGGATGAACCAGCATTTTTATTCCGCCTGAAACGAAGTTTCTATTTAAACATCATTCCACTTCGGAAAGCTCCACTCCCCAGGTCTGAAGCGGCGCGAAGTCGATCTCCTGCTCGAAAAACTCAAGGGAAAGCGGTGTGCGCGTGCCGTCAGAGGCGATCTTTTCGACGCGGACTTTACTCAGGTCGGAAAAACCGGCTTCTTCCAGATGCGCACGGATCCTGCTTTTGACTGGAGTGTCCGAGAAATTGGTGAAGATGAAGACCAATTTTCGGACTTTTCCCTGCTTCCAGTCTCTCTTTTCCCCTTCCGGGTACTCCAGGATCCGCCACGTTGAGGACTGGACTGCTTCCATGGTCACGAGAGCTTTGCCGTGCCATTTCCAGTCGGAAGTCACCGTCGGCAGCGGGGCAAGGAATTCGGCAGGACGCGCCATTTCCCCCTTGAAGAAGTACGGCACGATGCAGTTTCGGAAATGAACGAGGGGCCGCACGTACTCCATGACCGCTTTCCGCTGGATCGTCAGGGGGGAGAACCAGCCGATCTGCTCGCCGAAAATGAGCTGCTGTGCGGCTTTCATCCGGACGGCCGTATCGTCGCCGGAGTAGCTTCTGCCGAACATCTGGACCACCCCACCGTAAACTGCCGCGAAAGCGGGGACTGCCTGATCAGACTGCAGATGCCAGGTCAGCAGACCGTCGAACTGGTCCGCGTAGGTTTCCGCATTGCATTCGGAGGTGAGTATCCGCTCGTTTCCGGGAGAAGCTCTGTTTCCGGATGCTTTCATTTCCGCGCGGATCTTCCGCATCATTTCCGCGTACGCTTCGACCCACCAGGAACCGCCGCCGAGCGGGTGGCCGTGCGTCGGATCCATGCACTCAACGGCCCTCGCCGCCGCGATCTGATCGACGTAGACCGCCTTGACGTACTGGTCGTTCATGAGTCCCAGGATGATCGACGTGACCTTTTCCTGCCAGAGCTGTGTGGACGGACACATCGCGCCGAGCCGGACTTTGGAACCGTCTGCCTCTGTGCTTGCGTAGGTTTCCGTAAACGGCTCGCCGGTCTCTTTTTTCGTCACGGCAGGAAATGCGACGCTGGAAAACTGAAAATCCTCCATCCCGCGATCCCGCGTATCCCAAAGTCTTCCGTTGATGTACGGCATGACGAAAATATCGCCGTCCTTCTGGATCTCGCAGACAGCCTCACGGAAACCGTCGTCCGGAACGTAGTGCGGATAGTCATTGTCGAATGGCGTTTTGTGCCAATTGTACCAGTGGAGCGCACACGGCAGACCAAACGCATCATGGAAATCGCGCATCATCCGAACGACCGACGCCGGTTCCCCTCCACCCTGTGCCCAGATGGAGAGTTCCTTCATCCAATTCGGCGTGTCCATTCGGCCTTCCGGTCCAAGTTCAGGGAACCACTCCGCGTTTTCGCGCACCCATGCACGGTAGATGAGTGCCGCGTCAAACCAGTTTCCGTCGAAAGGCTGAAGGACGAATCTTCCGGAGGACACAGTTTCATTTCCCGGCACCGTCATGTTCGGGACAGAATGCGTGAAGGCGAGCTTCACCTGACTTTGGAGCGGTTCCGAGATGAACTCGACGGTCTTCGCGCTTCCTTTCGGATCGTGGAATCCGACGTAGATCCCGCGTTTTGTCTCTTCGTCCCAGATCGCCGTCCAAGGCATCACGCACCACCCTGCCGGGTAGAGAGCCTTTCGGGAAATCTCGGTCGAAAACGGTTTGGGCAGCAGAAGCCCGGACGTATTCGGGTAAATTCCGCACGTTCTGCCGCCAAAGATCCCGCAGACGAGCTGACCGGCGCAGACGCGCATGAATGAGAGTTTTTCAGAGTTGGTCTTCCCGCTCCAGCCAAGCTCCAACGCCGGTATTTCCGGATCCGCCAAGATCTGGAGCGTCCATTCCAAAGGCGCGGCGGTTTCGGTGTTCATTCCGGCTCTGCCGATCAACGGAGAACGGAACGTGAAGGACCACTCGGAAGTCCCAGGTTTCTGCACGATGGCGATCTCTTTCCAAATGGAAAGCGAGGAGAGGTCGAGACGCGTTTTCGTCTCCGTTTCGCGCAATTCGGCAGAGAAAAGCGCCTGTGGAGTGCCGTCGGTGAAGCAGAGTCCCGTCTTTCGGTCCGCAAGTCCCAGAAGTGCGAGCGAAACGCCCTCTTTTTCCTCCGTTTTGGCCAAAAGCATCACAAGATCGCGGCTCGCCAGAAGCAGAAGACCATCTTTTTCCTGACCGACCGGAAGTGTACGGACGGCCTGACTCAAATTTTGGGCATTCGGTCTCCCGGAAAGAAGGAGCGAAAACACGAGCTGTCTGCGCCAGTTTTCGACCGTTCCCGTGCTGAAAATTTTAGTGCTTTCCGAAGTTTCCTTTTCATCCCGGACGGTTAGTTTCGCGTAACCGGGACGCGGATGGGTGAGGAATTTTTCTGCCGCGGCGTCGAAATCTTCGGGTGAATCAAAAGAATCGAGGATCAGCCACGCGGCGTGTTTTTTTTCGGGCGTTTCCCAGCCTCCCCACGCTTTTCGGATCTCTGCGTGAAGGTAAGGACCGTAGTTCTTCCCGTCGTAGAATCCGCTTTCCGGCGGAAATCCGATGAAATTCCTTCCGTCCGAAAACGCGCCGAAATGCCGGAAAAATCCCTGCGTGTCGCTCTTTTCGAGCCGCTTGTCGATCTTCCCATCGTGCGGCTTCCCGTCGGCCGATTTTCCCGCGTCAGTCTTTCCGCGGACTCGGTCAAAGGACGGATCTTTGACGTGAAGTTCCAGAAAATGGTGCTCATCCCACTCATGCGGTAAACTCTGCGAGGCGCGGCTCTGGACGTAAACCAGCCCGCTGTCTTTGAAAAAGAACCAGTCGTAGACTGCCCGCACATTCCCCGGAGCCTCCTTTTCTCCCATCATGTACCGTGCCGAATGACGCACGACGCGGCAGATCGGACCGTCGGAAAGAAGCGTCAGTTCAGGATCCGCATCCTGCACAAGGACCCAGCCCCCGAAAAATGGCCGATCAGCCTCCGTCTCATCTTTTTCCTGCACGCGGTCCCGAAAATGAAACGCTTCCACAGTCTTTCCGCTCTTCGTGAACCGGATCAGATTCGGAAAACCTCCATTTTTGTCCACAGACTGCCGGATCGAATACGCGGAAGTTTCCGTCAGGATCTCTTTCTCCGGAAGTGCTTTTGAAGACTCTTCGGATGAAAAAGTCTCTCCGCCCTCAACCGGTTTGAGCACCAGCACGAGAGTCTTTTCCCGTGAGGCGCGGACCATTTCCGGACCGAGTTTCAGGACGAGATATTCGCCGTGAACGTACTGGGAAAGGAGCGGTTTCGAGTCAAAAGTGACCCGAATGCCGGTGAGTTTTTCCGCATCGCACGGCGTCACCGCGGCAAGCGTTTCGGAACGGAGCGGAAGGAGCACTATCCCCGATTCCGGCGCGTCCGCCAGTTCCAGGCAGAGATCTTCCGCGGAAACAAACGGAACAGAAACCGCGAGACACAAAAAAAAGACGTTCACGCAGACTCCCCAAAAGAGTCCGGAAAAATGGCGTTTCATGAAATTCTCCTTGAATTTAAGGGCGGGAAGCGGTGGGAGATCCAAAGATCATTCGAGCCTCCGGATCGCGGCGGACACGGAGGCTCGGAGATTCAAATTTCAGGCTGAACGAAAGGAGTTTTTTCCCATTTTTCGGAAATCTCTCCTTTCACCGTCTGAAATGTCGATTACCAGAAGTAAATGTAAAGCGCGACGGTGAGCGCAACGACGATCGCACCGCAGATCGCGGCACCCTTGGAGGTCGTCAGGTCCATGTCGGTCTTCTGCGGCAGTTCACGGACATCCTTGCGCGGGAACATGAGCGTGAGGATCATCATCAAGACCCACAGAACTCCGAACGTGATCGCCATGTGGTTCAGGTAGTTCATAGCTTCCGTACTCGGCATGAGTTTCAGCAAAAGATAAACCACCGGACCGCAGAGGATCGTCAGACCGCCGGCAAATCCCGGAACGCGCTTCGCACACAGACCGAAGAGGAAGACGACGAGGATACCGGGCGAAATGTAGCCCTGGAATTCCTGGATGTACTTGAACAGACCGCCGAATTTCGGGTCAGCGAGGACCGGAACGAGCAGGCAGGCGAAGATCATGAAGATCACGACGCACATGCGTCCCACGAAGACCTGCGTTTTCGGAGCGGCATCCTTCTTGATGTACTCGTTGAAAATGTCCATCGTGAAGATCGTCGAGGCGGCGTTGAGCATCGAAGCCAGCGAACTCATGATCGCGCCGAACAGAGCGGCAAGCACGAAGCCCGTGACGCCGGACGGGAACGGCAGGTTGCGGATCAGAAGCGGGAATGCCGCATCGTATTTGTAGCCGATGAGTTCCTTTTCCGTCTTCGCTCCCTTGACCAGCTCCGTGTTCATCGCCTGGACAGCCAGACCGTTCACGACCGCTTCCGGCATGTCGATCTTGGCGGCAGCGTTGGCGTCCGCGACTTTTTTGACGCTTTCAGCCAGTTTCGCGTCAAATTCGGCGGCGTCGGCTTTCTGCTGCGTCATGTTGAACTTCGTGATGGCGCACGCCTGGTCAAAGTTCAGGCAGGCGAAATCTTTGTCGAACTTGAAGACGGCCGCTTTATTGTCGGCAGCTTCCGGAGTTCCCGCGGAGAGACGCTCAAACAGAGCGAGCGTCGGCGCGTTGGCCAGACGGTCGATCGTCGCTTCATTCGCCATGTCTTTATGGTACATATTGAACGCGAGGATGCCCGGAATGACCACGATGAACGGGATCAGCAGCTTCATCGCCGCCGCAAACACGATCCCCTTCTGTCCTTCCGCAAGCGAACGGGAACCGAGCGTTCTCTGCATGATGTACTGGTTGAGGCCCCAGTAGTAGAAGTTCGGGATCCAGATGCCGAACAGCAGGGTCGTCCAGACGATGTTCGGGTCGTTAAGCGGACGGATCATGTGGAGTTTGTCCGCGTTGATGGACTGGAATTTCTGAAGGACGGGCGTTTCGTCCGTCACGTCGGAGAACATGTCGGCGTCGGCTCCGCTCTGGTACGCGGCGGGACGCTGATACTGCGGGGTCGCTTCCATGTCGGCGATCTGCATTTTGTCGAACTCGCCGAAAGCGAAGAACATGACGATGGCGCCGCCGATGATCAGCGCGCTTCCCTGAAGAAGATCTGCCCACGCGCAGGCAGCCAGACCGCCGATGAAGACGTAAAGCGCAGCAAGGATGCCGAGTGCCCAGCTCGCCGTAATGATGTTCACTTCGATGCAGCCGAAGAGCACCATACCGTGGAACAGCGTGTCGATGGTCAGTGCGCCGAGGTAGATCACCGCCGCGATGGAAACGCCGACCAGAATAATCATGACGAACAGACTCATGAGGGAACGCGCGAATTTATTGTACCGGTATTCGAGAAATTCCGGGATGGTGTAGATGCCGCAGCGGAGGAACATCGGAAGGAAAATGAAACCGACACCGACCAGCGTAATGGCCGCGATCCACTCAAAGCTGGCGATCGCAAGACCCGTACATTGCGCCGCGTTGCCGGACATACCGACGAACTGTTCCGCAGAAATGTTCGCGGCAATGAGAGAAAATCCGATCAGCCACCAGGAAAGTCCACGGCCCGCCAGGAAGTAGTCTTCACTGGACTCACCGGCCGAACGGCTTTTGAGTGTACTGATGACGATGACCGCGATCAGAAACAGGACGAAAACGCCCGCGTCGACCGCGCCGAAATTGAATCCGGTCTGGGAGAGCAAAAAATTCATGGAAAACTCCGCACTCTTGAAATCTGAAAATAAACGGAATGATGAAACGCACAGCGAATCGATACGAAACGAAACGTGAACATTTTGCGAAACGCAGACACTCAGCGAAACGAAACGCGGGTGCGAGGCGAGACATCAAATTTAAAAACTCTCTCTATTTTAAACCGGAATCCGCATTTTGCAAGTAGCAGAAGGAGAAAATCTCCGAATTTTTTTGATTTTTTTCCCAAAACCTCTGGAAAAATCCGCGATTTAAGGTAAAATGAATGGAATTCAAGAGAAATTTTGAGTAAAGAAAAGAACGATGTATTCCTTTTTATCCTTGGATCCCCATGACGCCGGAACGTTTTCGAAAAATTTTGACCCGTGAAGACCGCTCGCTCTCCGCGTTCGGCTGGCGTCTGCTTCTTGAGACGGTCCGCCCGCTTTATGCTGTCGGCGTTTGGTTCCGAAACCGGAACTTTGACCGAGATCCACGGAAAATCACGCACGCAGCCGTCCCGGTCCTCAGCATTGGAAACCTCACCCTCGGCGGAACAGGAAAAAGTCCGGCAGTTCTCCGTATCGCGCAGGAACTCGAAAGCATGGGACTGAAAGTCGCCGTCCTGAGCCGAGGGTACCGGGCGAAAGAACAGGATCCCGGTGTCCGGACGCGCACAGAAACGCAGGATCACGCGGAGAATTCCGTCTCTGCCGGACATCTGAACGACGAAGGAAAAGAAATGGCGCGTCGGCTCCCCAATGCCGTTTTTCTCCAAAATCCGAACCGCTGCGAGTCGGCACGCCGGGCCGTTGAGGAATTCGGCGCACAGATCCTGCTTCTGGACGACGGTTTCCAGCACCGAAAGCTCTTCCGCAATGGCGACATCGTACTGATCGACGCCGAGGCACCCTTCGGGCTGACCGGCCGGCTTTTTCCGTGCGGAACGCTTCGGGAACCGATGCAGAGTCTGGCGCGTGCGGACGTCGTGGTCCTGACGCACTCGGACCGTCTGACTCCGCGGGAACGGCACTCGCTGCAGGAAGAGCTTGCGGAGCGTTTTCCCAGTCCCAAACCGCGTCTGTGGGTCGAGTCGGTCCACTGTCCGAGCGCGCTCACAGACACGCGGGGAAATATCCTGCCGAAAGAAGACTTCCAGGAGAAACGCCTCGGAGCGTTCTGCGGGATCGGGAAACCCGCTGGATTTTTCCGCTCTCTCGATGAATTCGGACTCGCCGTCCATGCGGAGAAAATCTACCCGGACCACCATCCGTTCGGCACGAAAGAAATTGCGGAACTCACGCAGTGGGCGCAGGAAAACCGCCTCGATGCCCTCGTCTGCACAGAAAAAGATGCCGTGAAGCTCCCTCCCGCCCTTCCGACCGGTACGCCGATCGCAGTTCTACGCATCGAACTGGAATTCCTCGAAGGCAAAGACGCCTTCCTTCGCTGGCTGCGCAAGATCGCCCTCCAAACAGAAAAATGACCTAAACGGTACCTCCATTTTCAAGAGCGGAAAACAGCCAAAGACGATGGACGGTTTTCGTGCTTTTTTTACGGACTTTCATCCACCGCTGAGAGCACACAAGAGCCGCAACACTGAAAAGAAGGAGAGATCCCAGACACGAAATTTTCGGAAAATACGAAAAGAGCCAAATGAAATTTTTAAAAATTTTTAAAAATTTTTAAATATTTGTGGAATCTGCTTTTTCGTGTTTTGGACATTCAGATCCGTGTTTCTCCGTGAGCTTTCTATGTCTTCTGTGGTGGAATTGGTACTCTGCTGCCGGATGAACCAAAATTTTACCTTCTCTCTATAATTGGAACGATTCGGCATCTGGTGCCGGTTTGGTTCCGTTTCCCTTCCGGACCACAGGCCGGCACTCTGACCGGATCGCTTAAAAAACGCGGAACTGTTTCCGTTTTTTTCAAATTCAAACCATAGGAGAAGAAAATGTCTGAACCGAAAAAATTCTTCATTTGCGGGATCTGCGGGAATCAGGTGGAAATGATCGAAGACGGCGGAAGTGAACTCATCTGCTGCGGAGAGCCGATGATGCACCTTGCGTCTTCCTGCGAAGCCGCGATGGATGAAAAACATGAACTCGTCATCGAAGAGACCGACGAAGGGCTGAGCGTCCAGGTCGGAAAAAATGAGGTCCATCCTTCCACGCCGGCGCACTTTATCCAGTGGATCGAATGCTGGATCGGAAATCGTATGATGCGCCATCATCTCATGCCGAACGATCCGCCGAAGATCGTTTTCCACGTAAAAGAATGGATGAAAGAGGGCGAAAAACCGAGAATTCGCGCTTACTGCAACATTCACGGAATGCGATGCTGCAGAAACTGCGATGAGAAAAACTGCGATGAGAAGAGCTGCCCGGCAGACGCCAAAAGCTGCGGCGGGAAAGAAATGGATACGGAACACCCCGCAGCAGAGCATGAAAAAACCGGGACCTGCGGGCGAAACGCAGCTTCCTGTCATGGTTCTGCCGCCGTCTGAAAGCCGCCGAGGATGATCCAGTGAACTTCCCGTGAGTACCGCAAAAAGATGCGAGTACCGCAAAAAGCGCGAAAGACGCGGATCTTACGAAATGGTCCCTAACGTATTTTCAGAGAGCGTTTCGTTTGATTTCGCGTCTTTCGTAAAATTTGAGTCCAGCTGGAATTTGAGCGGGGCTGTATCCTGTCTTTGGGAAGTCAGATCGTGAATTCCGGCTTCCGTTCACTGAGCGTTCCCTGGAGGCGCTGCACGATACTGCTGTGGATCTGACTCACGCGGCTTTCGCTCAAGTCGAGCGTCATGCCGATTTCTTTCATCGTCATGTCCTGATAATAGTAGAGCAGAAGAATCAGACGTTCGTTGCGCTTCAATCCCTTCGTCACGAGCCGCATCGTGTCGATCTTCTGCATTCGGCTCGTCGGATCTTCACCGCGCTGGTCTTCGAGAACATCCAACTCGCTGACTTCCTTGGAGCCGTCCGTCTCGCACCATTTTTTATTGAGGCTCACGACGCTTGCCGTGTTCGCCTCTTTCGCCATTTTCTCAAATTCATCCACAGAAACGCCCAGATACTCGGCCAGCTCTTCATCGGTAGGTCTGCGGCCCAGTTTATTGTCCAGCTCTTTCGTCGCTTCGTTGATCCGTTTTGCCTTGGTCCGCACAAGTCGGGGAACCCAGTCCATATTGCGGAGTTCGTCCAGCATCGCACCGCGAATTCGAGGGGCACAATACGTCTCAAATTTCACATCACGAGACAAATCAAATGCATCGATCGCATCCATCAGGCCAAAAACGCCTGCGGAAATTAAATCGTCCAGTTCCACGCCATCCGGAAGACGCTGCCATACTTTCTGCGCATGGTAACGCACCAGCGGAAGATAGTGTTCGACCAGCAAATTCCTTTTCTCCTGATCCGAAGGATTCGCTTTGTATTCTTCCCACCACAGTGCGACTGATTCCGAATTGGAATTCACGGCAACCATTGATTCCTCCATGTTTTTACTCAACTCAAAGCTGTTCGCAAAACGTTTCCATGCGTCTGTCGAAAAAGCAGGATGCCCTGCCCGCCGATCCATCCCAAAACATTCCGCCCGCCGTATTTCAGCTTGCCGTATCCCGTACCGGATCCAGCATCCGATCTCGAAATACATTCCCCGATTGGAAGCAGCACACACGGTGCATCCTTCCTTCAGGGAAGACCAACGTACTGCGCGGCTCCTTCTCCATACGAAAAATCTTCACCGCGGTCTCTGATCCATTTTGAAATCACGTTTCCGAATGGATCAAAACCGGAAAATATCGTCTGAAAAGGCATCGCGGCATATTTTCTGCCAGTCTGCTCCGGATCACCCTCCAATTTTCGCGATCCGGGAATGTTTCAGGCCACTCTGTTTCGACAGAGTTCCATTTTTGGGGGAATAAGTCCCCGCGCATTGCGAAAAGCATTTTTCCAATCCATTTCCGCGCCGCATCCATACTTTGCGAAAAAGGATCTACGTTTTTCAGACAGCATCGCCTATCGGCCTCCTGCCTGTTTGGCCGTCTTTTCAAAAAAGGAACGGAAGTACATCTTCTCGCTTCCCTCTGAAAAAACGTCTGATTCATTCTTCCGGTTTTCTGAAACGCACGTGGAATTTCTCCCCAAACGCTTCCTGGAAACGCACTCGGATCGACTGAAAATACACTCCGCCCGCCTCGGGTCCCTCCGAAAAGTCTCCCAAGACCGGATCCGAAAAATGCCGTCCTGCCGACCGTGACCAGACTGCCGCATCCGCTGAAATCTACGTGTCCGCAGCGTCACTGCTTCCACAGCGTCACCGCGTCCACAGAGTCACTGCTTCCGCTGCGATCTCCGTGTCTGCGGAAATTCCGCTTCTTCCGGATCTCCGAGCCGCAAATTCCGTACTTCGGCCTCAAGTGTCTTCAGTACGTCTTCATTTTCGGCACACGATCCCTCAACCGACCGTCAACCGGATAGACCGCAGGCCCCGCACCCGGAAACAGAGACTCCGCTCCGGACAGTTCCATGAAAAGTACGGATCTTTCGCGTCTTCCGGAAAGGATCTTCCGCTAAACGGGAAACCCCTTGGAATTACAGTCCAGTCCATCGCCGATCTTCCACAGGATACCTCATCATCGCCGATCCTTTCGATCGGGCTGACATTTTGAGCATCTGCGCATTTCCTGGACTTGAACAGGCCGGAACTCACTCCGCCCCCGTCAGGATCGAAACCAGCGTCCGACGGCTCGCGTTTCTTTCGGAAAATCAGGGAACGCCGCCGTATTCCGGAAAGGCCAGTCAGACTTTTCCGCACTCTGGCCGCGTCGTTCCGCGTCCGCAAAACCGGGATGAGAGTAGATCATCGTCTCCCTTTTCGGCTCCAAAATCAGGAACTGATTTCAGAAAACGGCATTTCGGCAGCCAGTCCATAGGAAAAACCGGCCGGAGCCTACCGCAAAAGTTTCCGGGACCGGAGGAAAATCTGACTCGCCTATTTCGCATTCACGAAGGAGTCCGACTCCGGAGATTTCCAGAACTTCCGCACGGAAAAACCCAATGCAGTCTAAAAAAGGGATCGCGCAGGAAAAGAGGAGTTCTGCAAGAAAACAAAACCGCCGCTTTCACTAACGCATCGATGAAATTCCGCTCATCTTCGCATTAATAAAATCGGCACACTTTGCCCCCAAAATTGAGGCAAACCCTAACGAAAAGCAAAAAAAGTCAGATTTTTCAGAAAAAGTTTTTCTGTATTGGGTTTATCGGCCGTTCATTCAGAGAGCGCAAGGAAACTTTCAAAAAAAGGCCGAAATATTTTGAAAAGTCGGCGAGGGGGTACATTTGAGCCAGTTTTTCCGGTTGAAGCAGCGGAGGAAGAAAAATTCAGGTTTTCGCGGGAGAAAAAACAAAAAAGCTCCGGGACCGCAGCCCCGAAGCGTGGATCACATTCAAGATTCCAGACAGAAAAACGGGTCAGGAATCAGATCTGCTCCTGAAGTGCCGCGTCCTTCTGCAGGATTTTTTCAACGAGCGTTTTACGGTACACCGTAAGTTTTTCCGCCATCGCATCGTCGGAGACCGCAAGGATCTCCACAGCAAGCAGACCAGCATTTTTCGCGCCTCCGCTCCCTGTTCCGACAGTCGCGACTGGAATGTCTCCGGGCATCTGGAGGGTCGAGAGGATGGAATCCAGTCCGCCCATCATCTCCGTGGCGACCGGGATCCCAATGACCGGCAGCGTCGTGTGCGAGGCCGCAACGCCCGCGAGATGCGCCGCTCCGCCGGCAGCCGCGATGATGACGCGGAAACCGTTGGCCCGGGCATTTCCGACAAAATCCTCCACCAGATGCGGCGTTCGGTGCGCACTCATGACGTGCACCTCAAACGGTACTTCGAAATCCTTCAAAACGGTGATGGCGTTCTTGATTTTCGGGAAGTCGCTGTCGCTCCCCATGATGATGCCCACAAGCGGTTTCTTTTCCATGATCCTGGACGTCTTTCGTTTCAAATTCAGGTAAAACAGTCTCCCATTAACGATACGGTGCCGAGACGAACGGATCCCCATCCGCTGAGTCCCGCGCTCCAGTTTCTGCGTATTTTGAGCAAGATCTGCACGTTTTGAGCAAGATCTGCACGTTTTGAGCAAGATCTGCATAAACGCAAGAAAACTTAACGTCTGATTTTACCGCATTCCCCGCGAAATGCAAGCGGGACCCCCCATTTTTGTGCTCTTTTTCACCATTCTTTTCAGAAAATCTGCCTTTCCGGATGAAATTTCCGCAAAGATCTACCCCAGGAACCAAACGCACTCGCAGCCCCAGAAAACGAGAAAGATCCCGCTCAGCAGCATCGCGCAGACGGCACAGACCGGCCGATCCCGAAGACGCTGAAATGGTCCGGAGCCGCCTTTCTTTGCAAAGTCCCCTTCTCCGGAAGAGTCTTTCCCGAAGCACTCCGTGAAGAAGTTCGCCGCAAAAAGGAGCAAGATCGGTACGAGCGGCAGATGGTAGCGTTCATGCGCAAACACGAGGGAATGGAGGATCCAGAAGTAGAGCACCACTGCCGTCAGCAGCGCGGCGCATGCCCCCGTCCCTTTGGGGAGGTGAACGGAGAAGAGACCCCAGACCGCCAAGAGAAAGAGGAACGCATACGCACTGAAAATGCAGAGGGTCAGCGAACCAAAAATAAGTTTCCGCACCGTCGGCGAGCCGATCCGCTCAATTCCCCAGAATCCCTGGTGAAGCCCCGCCGGCACGGAACGCTCCAGCTGCCAGAAACAGAGTGCTTTCATTGCGTCGCGCTTCAGCGTCTCGACCGGATGCGTTTTGATGTAGTTTTTTGCGTAGTCCGCGGCAAGCCGGTCCTTTTCTCCCTGCGTTTTGGGGTCGATGGCTAAATTCTCCCTCTCGGCCAGATCTTTTTTCAGGACGGTGTACCAGTCCTGCGGCGGCGTCATGGAAATGGCATCCCACGCACGGTAAAGCGGCGTGAATTCGTAGTTTCCCATCATAAGATTCCGCCCGCTCATGCAGTCGATGGCCGTAAAGGTCTTCTGGATCCGCGTATTGCGGACCATCCACGGTGCCATGCCGACTCCGGAGAAAAGAACGAGAAGAAGCGCACCCGCCGTCCGTTTTTTCCACGAAAGCGCGCCGTTCGGCCAGATCAGCACGAAGAGAGCCAGAGGGAGCGGAGAAAGCCACAGAATACTGCGCGTCAAAGCCCCCAGCGCGATGAAAATGCCGCAGAATCCCGCAGCATAAAGCGACCCGGTCCTCAAAAACCGGAGGGCGGTCCAAAGAACGAGAATGAGCCAGAAGGTAAAGAGGGTCTCGGTCAGGATGAAAAAATTCTGCGCCAGAAGCGACGGATAGAAGCAGACTCCTGCCGACGCCAGGAGTGCCGCGCGCCGGGAGAGGAATCCGCATTCCCGCGCCAGTCCGTACACGCAGACGGCAGAGATCAGCGAGACGGCGATCTGGAAACACCGGACCGCAAAATAGTTCTGGACTCCGAAGACTCCGTAAAGGATAGAAAGGACCCACGGGTAAAACGGCGGACGGATCGAAATAAAAGATTCCATTTCCGAGCCGTAGTTTCCCGTCTCATGAAGATGGACGCCGATGGCATCGTAGTGCTGTTCGTCCACGATCTGGAGAATCTGCCCGTCAAAGACCGCAAGAAACAGAAGCCGGACCGCCAGCCCGAGCACAAGGATCAGCGCAAGTGTACGCCGATCCGCCCAAAATGGTCCATCCGCCCCCAATGGGGAAGAAGCACCATCCTTCCATTCCGATCTTTCTGAAACGCCATCCGTCATCTCACTCTGCATCCAATCTTCCGCCATGGGAGGCTCCTGCTCCAAAAAAGGTCCTTTTATTTGCTCAAAATACCGAAACCGAACGTTTTCCGTCCGGCTCAAATCCGCATCAGTTCTGCGTCTTGCGGCATTTCACGCGCTCGACGAGTCCTTTCTTCGTGCTCTTTCCAATGACCAGCTCCATCGCAGGAATGAACCCGCACAGTTCTGCTGACGGAGCACATTGTCGTGTGCCAGTGCTCCGGCGCGGCGATCGAAACGACTCCAGTTCCGGCATCTGAAGCATTTCGCGGTAGTCCTGAAAGCTTTTCAGGTCGGGGGGATCGTGCGGAATGCGGCGGGGAAAAGAGCGTCTTGGGCCATAAAATTCCCTTTCATGAAGAACATGACGGCAGGAACTGCGAAGCAGACGGCGAAACCGCAAGCCGGGCAGAACAGTGGGCCGGGCAAAACCGCGGGCGTTTCCGACGATTTTCAAATTCCGCAACTTGACCCATTTTAGCACAGAACGGAGTGAGTGTCAAGGAAACGCCGCAAAAAATCTCCGGAGTTTTAAGCAGATTTTCCAGGAAAAAAATTTTTCCGGAAAAAATTGAAGAAAATTTCTCTTTCCACTTGATTTTTTTCGTTTTTTTGCCAAAAACTAAATGAAAGGGGGGAAGTTTCCGGTTTTTCCGTCATGCAGAGCACCTTCCCCGATTTTGAAAAGGAGAAAATTTCAATGAAGAAATGGTCCGTCAGTCTGATCCTCATCCTGCTGATCGTCCTTCCGGGGAGCTACCTCGTTTATCGGAAGGTCAGTGCGCATTTCCACCCGGCCAACGTCGTGCTTCGTGAAAATCAGCCGCTGATCGCAAAAATCAATGCAGCGCAGGATCCGGCAGAAAAAAGTCAGCTGGTCGATGAACTTCTGGAAAATTTCACGAAAGCGGAACAGTACTGGCTCGCCATCAACACGCTGATGGAGATCCAGAAAAACATTTCTGCGCAGACGCAGCAAAACGGCACGACTTCGTTTCCAGAAGCCCGACAGCGCGCCAATGCTGCTCTCATGATGGCGATCCAGCGCGGCAAGAAAAAAGACGCAGACGGTCTGGTCCGGTACATGGAGGAGTTTCGGAAGATCGCGGAACATCCGGATGCGCTTCAATACGATTTCACGCGGAAAGAAGACATTCTCTTCTTCAGCTATGGTGCCCGGCTGGTCTGCGTCACCCAGAGTACCGCCTACCGCGACGCCTACTTTCAGCGTGCCGTAGATGCCGCACTGAAGATGGAAGACCCCACCGCCCGCGACGGCGTCATGGAGGCGATTTCCGTCCTGATCGGAAGCTGCGGTGCCAACCCGGAAATGCACTTTACGCTCGCCGAAAAAATGGAGACCAAAGAACGCCGCTGGAAGACCTTCCTCCGCTACGCCGCCGGCAATTCCGCCGTCCGCGAACCGCTGACGCTCGAGAAATTCCTCGCCTCCGCTGACGAGACGCAGGAAAATCAGGCCCCGGTGAAACGAAACGAAGACGCACTCCGGATCGCACTCGGACGCATTCTGGATTCCATTGCCTCGGACTCCGACCCAGCCCGCAAAAACTGGATGCTGGCCGCGATGGTCAAATCATTCCAGAGC
This sequence comes from Thermoguttaceae bacterium, assembly GCA_017939795.1. Taxonomy (GTDB): domain Bacteria; phylum Planctomycetota; class Planctomycetia; order Pirellulales; family Thermoguttaceae; genus RGIG3701. The sequence goes on along the minus strand of JAGBAA010000143.1, from coordinate 34,117 downwards.
GAACCGTACAAAAAGCTCTGCATCGAAGCTCTTGAGATCAACACGACGCTCGACGCGGACATGCGGACCAAACTCCTTCAGTTCCTGACCTCGCCGACGCCGCAGGCTGCCGAAAAAGAGATGGGACTTGAGCCGGAACAGACGAATCCTGCCGAAGAATTGGATCTGATGCCTGGCGTCGGGGGAGTCCCGGAAGGATTCGACGCTTTCTGAGTCCAGCACAAACAGGCCGGGAGAATCCCCATAAAGAGATTTTCTGCTGAAGAGTTCCCCGCCGCAGGATCTCCGCCAAAGAGTTCCCCGCCGCAGAAATTCCCGACCGCGCTCAGACGCACACAAAAAAGAGACGAAGACCGCCGCCGGATACGTTCCGAGCACGTTCTTCGTCTTTTTTTCGCGCTGAAGTACGGAGAAAAACGGCACAGGACGCACTATTTTCCGAGAAGCCGCAGGAAAATTTTTTCGTATTCGCCGACCATTTTCGTTTCGGTAAACTCTCTGAAAAAACGTTCCTGCGCATTTTGCGAAATGGAAGACGCGAATTCCGGTTCCGTCAAAAGCCGGTTCAGATGTTCCGCGATCTTTCCGGAATCTCCCGACGGAGCCAAAAGCCCGTTTTTTCCAGATTCAATGACTTCCGGGATCCCGCCGACATTCGTCGCCGCGACGGGCACTCCGGACGCAAAAGCCTCCAAAATCGTGAGCGGAATGCCTTCACTTTTGCTAGTGAGGAGGAAAATCTCCGCAATCTGCAGAAGCTCCGCAACATCCGACCGCTCTCCGAGAAGCCGAACGTGCTTTTCCAGCCCATTTTCCGAAATGCATTGCTCCAGATTGCTCCGCTCCGGTCCGCCTCCGGCCAGAAGAAGGACTGGTTTTTGTGCGCTTTGTCCCGCCGGCATTTCAAGCAGGATCTTCATGGCGTGGATCGCTGCGGGATGGTCTTTGATGGGATCGAGCCGGGCGGTGAAGAGGATCACGCGCTCATTCGTGAGTCCCAGAGACGCGCGCAGTGCCGTTTTTTCTGCATCGGCGAGCCGTTTTTCCGCAAATCGGCGTTCATCGATCCCGTTCAGGACGACTTCGATCCGAGAGGCCGGAATGCCTTCATTTTTGACGAGCGCATCCCCCACGGACCGGCTCACCGCAGAGATCCCGTCGCGGGAACCAGAGAGGATCCGATTGAAAATTTTGTGTTTCCAGTTCGGCAGATCGGGGAAAAACCGGCCATGCTCGGTAAAGAGGATCGGCGGCGTTTTTCGGAAGAATCCGCGTGCGCCCATGGCGTAAAAGTACGGCGTATACTGGTGCGCATGAACGAGCTGAACGCCGTGTTTCCGCCAGAGTTTCGCCAGATCCCGCATGCACTGCGTGTCGAAACCGGGACGTCTCCCCAGAACTTCGACCTGAAATCCCGCATCGCGCATTTCCTGTGCACGGACTCCTTCCGCATCGAGACAGAAGAAAACGAAACGCCATTTTTCCCCGGAAAGCCGCGAAACGAGGCGGGAAGCGAGGATCTCTGCTCCGCCGACATTCAGCGTATGAAGCAGTTGGCAGACCGTCACGGGTGCGTCTTTCATTTTGCGTACGCTCCTTTCGCGTCAAGGTAAATGTTCTCAAACTCCCAGCGTATTCCGGCCTGGATCCGCTCCTTCAGCCCGAATGGATCGAGTGCCAGTTCCGGCGCGATCTCGACCCGGGCATTTTCGGGAAAAACGGCTCCGGTCTGACGCAGCCAGGATGCGTAAAGACGCGAAAGATGCTCGCGGACCGGGACCGGATCGTCTTTCAGTGTGGCGAACACGTCGTTTCGGTCCGGTACGCAAACGAAAAGCGAAGCGTCCGCAAACGGCAGGACGTCAAAAATGAATCGTTCCGGCTTGATCCCCCAGACGTTTCCATCGCGCGCGGCTGTTTTTTTCAGCGGAAGATGGAACGGCAGAAAATCTTCGGACGATTCCATCTCCGAGGCCATCCGTTCCAGGAATGAAAGCTGGATCAGGTGGATCCCAATGCTCCCGGCCCAGAATTTCAGCTTTCCGTCCGGGCCGGTCTGCATGGCGGTCTCCTCCGGAAAATCGAGATACTCCACGACCTCCAGCGTTTTGCGTGCTCCGGGGCGCTCCGCCAGATTTCCGAGCAGTTCCTTTCCATCTTTTTTTTCCACGACGATGGAACTCATTTCACTTTTTCGGACAAGATGCGCCTCAAGGAACTGCTCGTTAAGGACAGGGACCAGCGGATTGTCGACGTGAAACGTATTGAGCGTCTCGATCCCGCGCCGCCGCATGTCTTCCGCCGCCCCGCTCTTCACCAATGCCTGGATCAGTCCGCCGTGTCCGTCAGGCCCATGGCAGATCCGTCCCTCAGAATTCCAGAAGAATGCACCGTTTTTCGGATCGAGAAAAGGCATTTCCGCCTGTGAAAAGAAGAAAATGTCCGATTCCGGCACTCCAAACCAGTTCTGTCCGCGGAAAAAATCGATCGTCGGCTGATGCGATGCCCGATTCGTCATGATGTAGACCGGGATCTGGACCCCGTAGTGTCTTCCCAATGCCGAGATCTTCTCAAAATGGACCTGAAAGAGCGTCTTCCCGCTCACCGGCATGATCGGAAACGTCCCTTTGGGAGCCGGACATCCAAGCCGCGACCCCATCCCGCCTGCCAGAATGACGACGGCGGTTTTTCCGGTCTGGATCCATTTCTTCGCCAGTTCCGACCGCCCAAAAATCCGTGAAGTATCCAGTTTCAGGCAGTTTCTCGACGGAGGCTGAAGCTCCCCTGAATCTGGACTGTGCGTTTTTTTCCCGACTCCGTCCTGGAATTTCTGGAAAAGACGCCTAAGAAAATCGGGATCCTGCTCCTTCAGCTGCTCGGAAACCTCCCGAAGCGCATCGGTACTGAGAGCGTCCAGATCTTTGCGCGAGATCCATCCCTCCCATTTTTCCAGAATCTGTTCCAGGAACCGTTCCCTCATTTTCCTCTTCCTTTTTTGCCGTCTCGGGCATTCTTTTTTCAGCACGCTCCGTCCAAACATCCCGCCGACGCGGTTTCCCTCTCGCCAGGGTCTGCCCTCCGAATTTCCGTCCGCTTCATGAAAAAACCGACTCGTGAAAGTCGGCTTCCTCTCCAAAAGTCTTTCCCGAAACGCCGAAACCTACTCTTTCACCATCTGCTGTCCGGAATCGTACTGTCCCGGCATCGGTTTCAGCGAGTACGGGCTTTCCTGGACCTGAACGACCATTCCAGGCGAAAGACGTTCGCCGCCTTCGATGACCAGATCGACGTTCGGGACCAGATATTTGCGTCCATTTTCATTCACCGGCTCCACGGCATAGAGCTTCGGAACATACCCGGCGCGTTTTTTCTCTTCCGTATTTCCTTCACTCTGATCGTAAATGTCGCCGTCAAACATCTCAGCCGTGATGCGCACCGGGATCGGAGCGACGATTTTTTCGCCCGGTTTGTACGTTTTGTGTTCTTCTTCGGCGATTGCTTTGGCTTCGGCCTCTTCTTCCGGAGTCCGGTCGCGAACGATCCAGACGGTGTTCCCGTCAGGTTTCACGATGACAGAGTCTCCCGGCACGATGATGGAGCGGAATTTATCCGTCACTGCGATTCGAGCCGTGACGCTCAGTCCTGCCATAAATTCCCCATCATGGTCGTCGAAACGGACGTAGACCGGAAAGGTGCGCGACGCAGTCTCGGCATTCGCCACGATCTGCACGACTTTTCCGTAAACCGTCTTCTTCAGAGCCTCCACGTAGATCCCGATCGTCTGACCTTTCTGAATGCGGTGGATGAAATTCTCCGGCACGTAGATCCGTGCGTCGATCTCGCCGGTCGAAATGATGTCCACGATCGGCGTCCCGGGCGAAACATACGTCCCAAGGTCCACGTGACGCTCCAGGACCTGACCATTAAACGGCGCGTAGATCGTGGAACGTTTCAGTTTCTTCTGGCACTCGAGCAGAAGGACCTTCTTCGCGTTGATCTCCGCCTGAAGATGGTCGCGTTCGGAAATGATCGATTCCAGGTCGCTCTGGCTGACGGCACCGCGTTCGTTCAGCTGCCGGGCACGCTTCAATTCGCTTTCCTGGTACTGATGCTGCGCCTGAAGAGAGGCGATATTCGCGAGCGTCTGCCGGCACGCCAGCTCCAGCCACACCGTATCGATGCGCGCCATGACTGTTCCTTCCGAGACCACCGTTTCATTGTCCGTCAGCAGAGCCTCAAAAGACGTTTCTTTCGGATCCTGATCCTCGTACCGGACCTGATGCTCCTTGACGCGGGACCCTTTTTCCACGTAGATCTCGACGATCTTTCCACTGACCTCCGCAGAGACTGTCGAACGGCGGATCTCTTCCAGACGTCCGATGAGCGTGCGGAACTGCTGGGCATCCCCCTCCTGCGCTTTTGCCGTACGTACTTTGTACGCCGACGCATTTTTCTCTGCCTTGACCTCTTTCGCTTTCTTTACTTCCTCGAATCGGCTGGTGATGAATTTTTCGTCATTGATCCGTCCCTGGTAAAACGTGGACGTTCCATAAAATCCAAGGAACGCACCCACGAGGAGCACCGTCAGGCAAAGGGCAAAAACTATCAGATTTTTATTCATTTGATCGTGTCCCGGTTCAAAAATGAAACTGGTTTTTGTCTGGAAAAAGGAAGGAAAACCGGCGGGAATGCACTCACGCGGCAAAGGGGGAGGTCCATCGTCAATACTGCGCCGATTCCCCAATATACACGATTTCTCAACTTTTTTCAAGTCGGGATCTCTATTTTTTTGAGGAAATCCCGCGCTTTTTCCCAAAAAAAACACTGCATCCGGAGGCGGTCCCGGGACGGGGCTCGATCCGAATGCAGAGTTTTCCTGTTTTCCTGGACCCGGTATTCCGGGAGTGCAGAACCGGAGAAAAATTCAGTCCTCCCGCTGTCAGATTACCCCTGAACGAAAGGATTCGTCGTCCGTTCCACTCCGACCGTCGTCGCGGGACCATGTCCGGAGTAAAGGACCGTCTCATTCGGCAGAGTGTAAACGATGTTTCGGATGCTTTCCTGAAGCTGCGCAAAATTTCCGTCCGGGAAATCCGTGCGTCCGACGCCGCCGTAGAAGATCAGATCGCCCACGAACGCCGTCGGTTTCTCATCGACGGAGACCTCCAGAACGTAAATGACGTGCCCGGCAGCATGGCCCGGAGTCTGGTACGCGGTGAAATTCAGCCCCGCAAAAGAGATTTTTTCCGAATCGGCCGTCAGCTTTACGTCCGCAGGCGGAAGGATCAGATGAACGCCGAAATGATGCGCCAGATTTTTCTTGGAATCCGTCAGCTTTACGGCATCCTTTTTCCCAATGACGATCTTTGCATCCGGAAACGCCTCACGGATCGGTCCGATCCCCGCAATGTGGTCCGCGTGTCCGTGCGTGCAGAGGATCGCCGCAACGGAAGTCAGGTTTGCCGTTTCCATGAATTCCAGAAAACGTTTTGCCGAAAATCCCGGATCCACGATGACGCACTCTCCGGTACCCTCATTCCAGATGACGTAGCCGTTTTCCTCGCAAATATCCGAAACGATGCACTTGACTTTGACCATGAAATTCTCTCCTCTGAGTTAAGGGACCGGAACGCCGGAAACCATTTCCGACGCACTTTCCGCCTCTCCCGCATTGTGTTTTCTATGGAACTCCGCACGTCTGCCGTCCCGCAAAACGACGTTTCCGCGCAGTCTCATTTTCCGCCGGGATCCCAAACGAGCCTTCCGGCACAGGCAGGGACTCTGCCGTCTATTTCTTTCCCATCTTCCGCTTTTGCTGGAAAAAGGCACTGAGCATCCCCGCACATTCCTGCGCAAGGACTCCGCCATGCGTCTCGCAGACATGATTCAGCCGGGAATCGTTCAGAATGCGGAAAAGCGTATCGACTGCCCCGGCCTTCGGATCGGATGCACCGTAAACGACCCGCGGAACACGTGCCTGCACGATCGCACCGGCACACATCGGGCATGGTTCGAGCGTAACGTAAAGCGTGCATTCTTCCAGTCTCCAGCTCTTCATGGACGCAGCCGCCTGCGTGATGGCGATCATCTCGGCGTGTGCCGTCGGATCCTTGAGCTGCTCTCTCTGATTGTGCGCCCGGGCAATGATCTCGCCGCGGTAAACGATGACGGCACCGATCGGAACTTCATCTTCACGCTCCGCGTACCGGGCCTCAGCGATCGCCTCGCGCATGAAATGTTCGTGGATCAGGTTTTCGTTGATTTCGATCGGATTCATGCCAATGCCGTGAAAAAATGAAAGGGAAACGGGAAACGGAAACAAAAACGGAAACAAAATTTGAAAAGTTGGCAGAAAAACGCCAAATTCAGCTTCCATTATACCGTGAATCTGAAAATGCGCAAGGCGGACCCCAAAATTTACGGATTTTTTACCCGACCGTCCTCTTTTCTCAGGATGATCCGGGAATTTCTTTCACGGATCTAAAAATTAATGCCATCAGGGTTGAATTTTAAAATTTTTATGCTAAAATGAATTTTCAGACAGCATTTTTGTTTTTCATTAAAATCGGAGACCTCCCAAGGAGAATTCCATGAAAAGATCCATCCTTCCACTTTTGATCTTGATTCTGTTTCTATCCATTCCGCACTCTGCAGCAAACTCGGCTGATGCAGAATCAGCTGCCGCACGATCGGCCCGTGAATGCGGCATTTTTCCCGTTCCCCGTTTTTTGACGGACACCGGGAAGACTTTCCGATTTTCATCCATTAACGAGATCCGGGTCTCCGGGATCGAAACGCCGACTTCCCGCTACGCGGAGGAAATGATCTGGCAGACACTCGCCAACCGTTTCAATTCGGGAAATCTTCCGGAAAAGGAAAAAGATGCATCCGCCCCGAAATTCACGATCATTCTCGAAACGGAAACGGCAGATGCCCAAAGCTGGAAAGAAGCGTTTGACGGTGAATTCCCCGAAACGGTTCCCGCGAATGCATTCCGGATCCAGTTTGAGGAGAATTCTGTCCGGATCCTCGGCAATGATGCCAACGGTCTGATTTACGGAGCATACGCGCTGCTCGACCTTTTCTCGGCGGATCCTGAAACGAAAACGATCTCGCTCTCTGCGTTTCAGGCAGCCGACTGGCCTTCCATTCCAATGCGAGGCAGACCGCATTTTGTTTTGATGCAGAATCTGGTCCCGGGAGCACTGGACGCCTACGCGCGCGCAAGGATCAATTACGTTGATGTGCGGGACAATCCGAAAAAGCCGGAAACTGCGGTTTATCCGCACCGTGCGGCGCCGATGGGGTTTGTGCCCGGCCAAGAGATCGATGAGAAAAATGTCCGCCGGGTCATTGAGGAAGCGCATCGCCGCGCGATGTTCGTCTACGCGTGCGTCGCGGCAGCCACGACCAAACGCGCAGGCGGGATCATTGCCGGATTCGACAAACTGGACGAAAGCCGATTCTACGAAAACGTAAACCGCTCTTTTGAGCAGCTTCTGGCATTAGGAGCCGACGGACTCTGGCTCTCCTTTGACGACATTGGCGCGGGCTCCGACTCCAAAAAAGCAATCGCCAATTTCATAGAGCTCGCCAAAAAACACGGACTTTCCGGGAATCAGCTCGCATTCACCCCGGCAATCGGAGCGTACCAGAAGATCGACCATCCGCAAAATCACGATCTGAGTAAAATCCCGGAATTCAACGCGATCCAATGGTACTTCACGCGCGTTCCGTGCCAGGCGGATATGGAACTCTGCAAAAAAATCGGACTTGAGCTGAAACCCGCCTGGTGGCACAATCTGATCGATATGCGGGCCGGATTCCAGAATAATGCGAATATCGTCGTTTCACTGCGTCCCGGCCGGGTGGAATCCGCGACGTTCCGGCATTTAGGATACGAGCTGGAAGCCGGGGAAGAGGTGAAAGCCGAAGAAGAAAATCCGATACCGCTCCCTGCGTACATTGAACTTCACCCGCTTTCCGCCGGATGGCACAAACCGAAATGGGACGCGGTCCGAAATGTGCCGCAGTTCACGGATAATGTGATGCTTTTCTGCATTGGAGGCGGTTTCCCGGAAGAATATCTCATCTCCATGTTCGGTTTTTGGGCGTGGAATCCGGAAAACTTTGACTGGGCACGCTGCCAAAACGCCATCTACGGCTGGATCTACGGACCGGAACTCGCGCAGACCGCACAGGAATTTGACCAGAAACTGATCGAACTGAAACTGATGTGCGTCAGGCCCACGCGGCATTTCAAGCCGGGAGTGAACTATCCGCCGCGTCTGCGCAACGTGAAGGAGCGCGGGAAAGCACTCGCTCTTCTGGACGAACTGGACGCCCTGTGCGCCAAGATCCAGGCGAACGCCGCGAAAAATTCTGCGTTGAATCGGGATCGTCTTGAGATCGTGTACCTCGAGCCGATGCGCAAAACGCTGGAGGTCGCCAGGATCTGCGTCGAAGCCGATTTTCCGGAATACGATCCTGAAAAAGCCAAAATGCGCAAGAATGATCCGGAGTATATTCGGAACGTGGAGGCCATTTATTCCAAGCTCGCGCCGGAACTGAAAATGATGGACGTATGGAAAGCCAAGGCACTCCAGGCGGAGTGATTTTCGAAACCTGACTTTTTCTTGAAGGAGATCGGACATGAAATTCAACTTTCATGCTGTTTCAGTACCGTTTCGGTTTTGTGCGGCATTCTGCGCAATGCTCTGTACGGTGTTCTGCGTGCTCTCTCCCGGTTTTGCGCAAAATGCTGACGCCGTTCGGTTCGACCTCGCAGATCCTGCGTGGACACTTTCTTCCGGGAAAGGCCGGCTTTTGAAAGACGGAGCCGAGGGAGTTTCCGGTGCGGTGCTGGAGATCTCCGGAAATGGGAAAAGCTCCAGTTCATGGAAGCTCGCCGACGTTCCTGTTCTTCCCGGACGGACGGCGATGCTGCGCTTCAAGGTACGCCGAACCTCCGGTACCGGCGGCGGAATGACGGGGCTGGACCGCGCCAATTTCGACATTTCGGTGTCTGAAAAATGGGAGACCCGTTCCCTCATTTCACCGATTCCCGCAGACATGGAGAAGGACGGGATCCATCTCGGCCAGTGGATGATCGACGGGACGCTTCAGTTTGCGGAGCTGGAGCTTCTTTACCTCACGCCGGTCTACGCTGCGAACGGACTTGGAGCCGACGAAAGAGTCACCCTGAGCACCGACGGGCCGAAGTACTCCTTCTGGGGAAGTTTCGGCGGCTCCCAGGGATGCTTCAGCCGGTCGTTTGCGGAAAGTTCCTCAAAATTCAACACGTGCCGCTGGAACATCATGAACGGGTCCTCCGTTACGTACCGTTTCGACCTGAATGGCCTGGATCTGGAGCTGCCGAACGTCAAGGAGCCGAAATTTTACGCTCCGAGCCTTTACTTTTACGTCGGATACCATCTCAAGGGGAGACTGAAAGCATTCGCTTCCAAAGACGGAAACGTCTGGACGGAGATCGGCTCCGTAGACGGCGCGAAGTCGCAGAATATCGAGCTTCCGGAAGAATTCAGCGGCACGAAAACCGTCTGGATCCGATTCACCGGCTCGGAAAACGCAAACTGCCAGCTCTACGAACTTGGCTTCCGTGCCTCTCTGGTCCCGATGCAAGAAACTCCCGAGACGGATTCCGATGGACCCGCGGTCCCCGAGACGAGCATCCGGGGCGCGACACGATTCTGGGAGCTGATCGCGGGAGATGAAGGTTTCCGTGATGCTCTGCCCCGCATCGAGGACCTTCCGAAAGACGTACCGGGAGACCGGATCTTTGAGGAGGAACTCACGTGGAAAGACACAGACGGAAATGCGAGATCCGCCAAGGTGCGCTGCCGGTATTTCACGGCAGATCTCTACCGTGAGGATTTTGGAAAACGGCTTGCGGCCGATTCAAAAAGCACTGCGCTCTGGTGGTGTCCCTCGACGTGGAAAGTAAATCAGAAACGCGCACTCCCGACTGAAATGGATCCCGCCGGTCTCCAGATCTCCGCAGCGCGAAACGATTGGGAATCGTGCCAGCTTGTGCTGGATCCGAAGCAGGAAACGCAGCTTGAGAGCATTTCGTTTTCTCCCCTGAAAAACGCGGATGGAAACGAGATCGCGCCCGAAAACCTGACGGCCCGCGACGTCTTCTACCATTTCATTGAGAATCCGACGGACCGGACCGGTGTCCGGGAATTCTACCCTGATGCGCTGCCGCCGTTCACCTTCCCCAAGACGCTGAAAGCCGGACAGAACGCTCCGATCTGGCTCACCGTTTACGTTCCGGAAGGCACGCCCGCCGGGGATTACGTCACCCACGTGACCCTCACGCTGAAAAACGCGGACATTTCCGAAAAAGTCACCGTTCCGCTCCGTCTTCACGTTTGGAATTTCGACATCCCGCGAGAAAATCACTCGGAGACCGCCTACGGTTTCTCACCCGGTACGAGTTACCGATACCATGGAGTTAAAGGCGAGGAAAACCAGCGCAAACTGGATCAGATCTACCTCCGCGTCCTCAGCCGGTACCGTATTTCGCCGTACCATCCGGAGACGATGGACAAGATCCGCTACGAGTGGATCGTGGACCGGGAAAAGCCCGAAAATTCGCGCTGTGTCGTCGATTTTTCCGACTTCGACCGAGCGATGGAGCACGCGATGAACGAGTACCATTTCACCAATTTCGTCATCAGCATACCGGGCATGGGGGGCGGGACCTACCAGTCGCGCTGGAGCCCTAAGATCGAGGGGTTCGGCGAGGAGACCGTCGAATACCAGGCGATGTTCGCGTCCTGCGTCCGTCAGATCGAGGCGCACCTCCGGGAAAAAGGCTGGCTCAACAAAGCGTACGTTTACTGGTTTGACGAACCGGATCCGAAAGACTACGAATTCATCAAAAACGGCATGGACCGCATCAAGAAATACGCGCCGGGGATCCAGACGATGCTGACGGAGGAACCTTCCGCGGAAGTCGTCGCGGACGATCTGCTCGGCAAAGTGGACATCTGGTGCCCGCTGACGCCGCATTTTGATCCGAAGATCGCTGAGAAATGCCGCGCAAAAGGCGAGCGGTTCTGGTGGTACATATGCTGCGGACCGCGTGCGCCGTACTGCACGGAGTTCATCGACCACAGTGCCGTGGAAATGCGCACCTGGCTCTGGCAGACCTGGCAGAATGACGTCGTCGGGACGCTCATCTGGGCCACGAATTACTGGACCTCGCCAACGGCATTTCCAAAGGTGCCGCAGGATCCCTACCTCGACCCGATGAGCTACGTCAGCAATCATGAACTGTCTGCCGGGACGAAACGTTTCTGGGGAAACGGAGACGGACGATTCCTCTATCCGCCGCTTTCCTGTGCCGTGCCGAACAAAAATACGGACGCTCCGAATTTTGAGGAACCGGTCGCCAGCATCCGTATCGAAATGCTCCGCGAGGGGCTGGAAGACTACGAGATGCTCTACCTGCTGCGCGAAAAACTTGCCGCGGCGAAAGACCTTCCTGCCGAAAAACGCGCGGAATATGAGGCGCTCCTCACCGTTCCGCCGGAGATCACGTCGAGCATGACGGAGTTCAGCAAAGATCCCGCACCGATCTACGCGCGGCGAAAACAGATCGCGGAAGCGATCGAGATGCTCTCCGCGTCCCTTCCCTGAAAAGAGGGACCGAAAGCGAGGACGCACACTCAAGAAGCCCCTCATTCAGGAAGGCCGGCTTGCGCAGGAAGGCCGGCTTGCGCAGCAAGACGGGACGCTGGGCAGCAAGACGGGACGGCTGGGCAGCAAGACGGGACGGCTGGGCAGTCTTTTCGGAAAAGCCACGTCCGGAAAAAGGCGTGGACCCGTTCCCGTTGGCCGCTGGCGCAGACACGTGAACAGGAAAATTTCAATAAAAAGGAAACCCCATGAAAAAAGCTGTACTTTCGTTCCTGATTCCCCTTCTGCTCCTTTTTCTTGCTGCCCCTGTCTTCGCGGAGGAGGGGGCAGCTCCTCAAGATTCCCGGGTCTCATGCGATTCCATGCATGGAAAAGTCCTCTGCGGCTACCAGGGCTGGTTCACCGCCAAAGGTGACGGAAGCGGCGCGGACTGGTTCCACTACCAGAATGCCGGGAAATTCGAGCCGGGATACGCCGGGATCGAGATCTGGCCGGACATGAGCGAGATGGAAGACTCCGAGAGATACTTGACGCCGTTCCGTTTCGCAGACGGTTCCCCTGCGTACGTTTTCAGCTCGCAGAATCCCCGCACGGTCCTGCGGCACTTCGAGTGGATGCGAGAGTACGGTCTGGACGGCGTCATGCTCCAGCGTTTCTGCTGCTCTCCCCAAAATCACGCACATCTCGCCCGGCTTGACGAGGTCCTGAAGAATGTCCGAGCCTCTGCAAACGCGACGGGACGGTGCTGGGCCCTGATGTTCGACCTCTCCGGAAAGAGTGACCGGACGATCGATTCGGAAGTCATCGCGGACTGGAAACGGCTCATCGACACGCTGCATCTCGGCCGTTCTCCGGAAGACCCCGCGTATCTCCATCACGGCGGAAAGCCCGTCGTGGCAGTCTGGGGGATCGGATTCAGCGACGGACGGCGGTACACGCTCGAGAAAACGCGCGAACTCATCCGATTCCTGAAACACGACCCGAAATACGGCGGATTCACCGTCATGATCGGCGTCCCGGCGTATTGGCGCGAGCTGAAAAACGACGCAGTCTCCGACCCGCTTCTTCACGACGTGATCCGTGAGGCGGACATCGTTTCGCCGTGGACGGTCGGACGCTTCGGCACTCCGGACGACGTGCGGAATTTCGTCCGCCGCGTGACGGTCCCGGATATGAAATGGTGTGCGGAAAACGGAGTCGAGTATCTCCCGGTCGTTTTCCCCGGCTTCTCCTGGCAGAATCTCCAGAAAGGACGCGGACATTACGCTCCGTTCAATGCGATCCCCCGTCTCGGCGGCGAGTTCCTTGAAACGCAGTACCATGAGCACGTGAATGCCGGTGCGTCGATGATCTACCAGGCGATGTTTGACGAGCTGGACGAAGCGACCGCCATCTTCAAATGCACCCCAACTCCGCCCGTCGGCGAAAGCCGTTTCCTCGACCATGACGGCCTGCCGAGCGACCATTACCTGAAGCTGGTCGGCAAATGGACCCGGATCTTGCAGGAAAAGCACTCTGGTACATCCTCTGCGAAGTAATGCCAAAATGGACCATTCCGCAAGAGAAACCGTCGGGAGACGCCTAAAGTCCACAAAATATGGTTTTTGATACAAAATTCACGAAAAAAGCACAAGAAAACCGAAAAATTCACAGAATGATTTCAAATTTCTTTTTGTGTTTTTTCGTTTTTTTGTGAAATTCACATCCGGATGCGTTCCGCTCCTTCTATCGATGCTCTTTTCAGCAAGTTTCGCGTTTTCTGCGTGTTTTCTCGGTGAAAGTGCGATCCGGCTCGCATTTTTTCAGTCTGATGCTCCGTAAAAATTTTCCATTTTCCCTCAAAAGTCTGGAAATTGCTCTTGATTTTTCCTCTTAAATCGGCTAGAGTATCAGACAGTAGTTTCAGAAATTCCGTTTTTTTGTGAAAAAAAGACGGCATAATGAATGGAATCAGAAACCGTTTTTTTGGAAAACCATAAAGAAGAGAGGTTCCAATGACACATCGTTTTTCCAAGCTGTTCGCCTCCCTGTGCGGCGTCGCAGCAAGTTCTTTCCTTCTCGTCGGTTCTGCAAATGCCGACCTCACCGCCGCTGGTGAAGACTCCCCGGCCGCCACGGGCACCACTGCCGCAGCTCAGCCGGAAGTGGATCCGGAACTGAAAGCCGCTTTTGAAGACTTCACCGCCCTGAAATTCGAAGACGCGATCGCGAAACTGGATAAAGTGCGCGGCACGAAACCGGATATGGCGCCGTCTCAGCTGGTTCTGGCTTCCTGGCTTGCCCAGGTCCAGCCGCCGCAGCCGCAGGCCGTCCGTCAGGCTATCGAAGTTGCCGTCACGAAGCACAGCGATGATCCGGAAGCCTACGTCATCCTCGCGGAACTGAATCTTCAGAACAGCTGCGTAACGGAAGCCGAGACCCTTTTCGAAAAAGGCGCAGCCCTCAACACCAAATTCACCGGAAGCGAAAAACGCAAGGGTGAGATCCAGAAACGCATCCTCATCGGTCAGGCTCAGGTCCAGGCTCTGCGCGGCAAGAACGACGAAGCCAAAGCAACGCTCGGTTCCGTTCTGAAGCTCGATGCGAAAAACATCGGCGCGCTGAATCTTCTGGCCCTCATCTCCTTCAACACGGAAGACTATGCTTCCGCGATCGCCGCGTACAATAAAGTCCGCGAGATCGAACCGAACGCTCTGCTTCCGGAAGCCCGCATCGCCATGATGTGCCAGCAGAAGAACACGGATGAAGGCAAAAAACTGGCCGCCCAGTACATGAAAGAAGCCATCGGCAAAGCCGAGACCGACCCGCAGGTCCGCATCGTTGCCGCCCGCTGGTCCCTCATGATCGGCAAAGCGAAGCAGGCTGGCCAGCAGGCTGATTTCGCGATCCAGATCCTGACGAAACAGAAGGCTGAAAAAGCGGACGACGCGTTCATCAACGCGCTGTTCCTCGAAGCCAATATTCTCCGCGGCAACATCGCACTCTTCGAAAAAGACTACGCTGCGGCTGAAAAATTCTTCAACGTCATCCTGGCAGAATCCCCGAGCAACTTCGCCGCAACGAACGGTCTGGCTCTGGCTCTCTGCGAACAGGATGCCGCGAAACAGAAGAAAGCCGTCGAATTCGCGCAGGTCAACATCGACCGCTTCGGTCAGCAGCAGCCGCAGGTCTTCGCCACCGCCGCGTGGGTCATGCACAAAATGGGACGCTACCAGGAAGCTGCCCAGCTGCTTCAGCGTCACCTCCAGATGACCAACGGCAACATGTCCTCCGACACGGCGTACTGCCTTGCCGCGAACATGAACGCCATGGCCGAAGCTCTTCCGGCTGAAAATGCCGAGCAGAAAGCCAACGTGAAGAAGCAGGCTCTCGAGATCATCTCCAAGACGCTCGAAAACGAAGCTCCGTTCACCAAGCGTTCGGAAGCTGAAGCTCTCAAAGCGGAACTCAGCAAATAAGATCTGAAGGGGAAAAAAAGGAAAAGAAACGGCCGACATGATGCCGTTTCCTTTCCGACTCCGGACCGCACGTTTCTCTGCTTTTTTCATCTGGAAAAGCAGCGGGAAACGTGCGTTTTCTTTTTTTCACCGTACCGGATCGTGTCCCGGATTGCACAGCCCGGATCGATCATCCCGGATCAATCGACGATCCCGCCAACATTCAGATGCCAGACCTGGTAATTGATGATCAGGGCGTAGAAGATCCAAAGGACCTGCGGGATCAGGAGAACCGCGGCACAGCGGCAGATCGGAAGCGACGCGAGCATCAAAAGCAGCGAAACGCCGAAGATCCAGATCAGGTTAATGAATCCTCCGAACGGATTGTGGCCGTAGAAGAACGTATAGCACCATGCGATCTGCAGCAGCATCAGGATGCCGTAAAGGACCAGAACGGGCAGCGCACGCCGACAGCCAGCCTTCCGCCACGAGATCCAGACGGACGTGCCGAGGAGGAAGTAAAGCAGGATCCAGACCGGCAGGAAGATCCACTGCGGCGGCATCATCGCAGGCTGCTCAAGCGTCGCGAACCACCGGAACGTGGAAGGCTGAAGAAAGAGACTGGAGATCCAGCCGGACGCAAACGTCAGACCAACGAACCCAGCCCACGGAAAGACTTCATGGCAGATGCAGTCCGCTCCGCCGCAGTGATGGTATCCGCCGCAGTCTCTGCCGTGACGCGCCGAGCAAAGAAGCTCTTCCCTTGCGGCATTCGTGCTTCTTTCGCCCTCATTTTTCAGCGTCTCGTAAAGTTTTTTGAAATACGGGATCTCATCTTCCGGAATGCCGGCAGGCTCTGTATCTTTTGGGGAGACACTGTCGGAAAACCGGGTTCGCTCTTCCTCATTTCCCCGACGGTTCCAGGGCCCGTTTCCATGCGGAAAACCGCTTCCGTAGGCACGTTCGTACGGATGGTCTTCCCGCCCGTAAACATTTTTCCCACCGGAATGTTCCTCCAAAACGTGCTCCTCTCCGTCCGGATGCATTCCAGAAGAAAACGCATTTTCTCCCCCGGTCTCATTTTCCGTCTGATACGATTCCCCTTCCGGCAGACGAGCCTCACCGGAATACGATCCTGCCGTCTGCGGGAGATTTTCACCAGCATTTTCGCCGGTTTTTTCATTCAAATTTTCATTCATTTTCTTGACCCTCAGAAAAATTCTACTGAAAAGCCGGTTTCCACCGCGAAGTGTACGCACCTGCCGACCTTCGGCATGATACGCACTCCGAAAACCGGATCTGACGGAGATCTTCCGACGGAAAGACCCCCGTTTGATTATAGTGGGCCTGAAAAGAATTTTTTGACGGACTTTCGATCCGCAGCAGCACTGAATTTCGCAGAGGACGCAAAAGAACGTTTTTTTAAAATTGGGGAGTGCGGCAGCCGCGAGCCGCGGCGGGCGATGGCGATTCCGCGCGATGGCGTAGAAACCGCGGCACGCTGGCCGCTCCGTTTTTAGAGTGCGCGTCCGTACATTCACCGGGAGTTTGTGCGGGTTTCAGAGACGGCGGCCTTTAAAAATTCCCCTCCTTTGGAGGAGTACCCTGTAGGGGCGGGGTGGTCTGAAATTCCGAGTATCCCAAACCACCCGTCAGACCTTCGGTCTGCCACCCCTCCGAGGGGCTTCTTGCGTGCGCGTTCGCCGAGAGTTGGTGGGGTTCAGGGACGGCAACCTTTCAAAAGATCCCGCATTCTCTCTCGGCGAATGTGCCGGCGGCCGTGTGTCGGATAAAATTTCCCAAATTTTCCAAAATTTTAAAATTCTCAAACTTTTTTCTGTCAAAATATAACACGCTGCGGTTTTATATTATGAAGGCCGCAGTGATTTTTTGTTTTCGCGGCCGCCAAGTATCAATTTTTCTAAAAAAGGGAGTTCAAATGAAACATCTTCGTACACTCTGCGTTTTTTTGACGACTGCGTTTATTGGCACTGCTGTCTGTTTCGGGGAAACGAAACCTCAGGCCTCTCCGGAAACCGATCCGTCCACCGCAAATGCCCAAACTGAGACATTTTCCAGCCGCGATATTCAGGAGGATGACGCGATCTATTTCAAAGTGGAAGAATTTGACGTCTCAGCAAATCCGGCACTTTGCCCCTATTTTGAAGTTTACTCGCACGAAGGAAATGAAAAGGACCGGGTCGCGCAGACCTGGGCCTCGGAAAGGTTTTTGAGCGTGAAGTCCGTTTCAGATCCGGACGACTACGAGATCTCGATCCCCAAAACGGAAGGCGCGACACTTTCGATCGACGTCCTGACTGACTATGGGAATGAAGTCCTTGCGGAAGGCAGAACATTTCCCGCAGACGTTCTTTTGAAACAGACCGACCCGCAAGCGGTCCAGAAACTGGAGATCTCGCCGGGAAACACGGTGTCTCTCCGATTCGCCAGGGAAAAGAAACGGAAAAAGATCTTTCAGATCATCGGTTTCGACATCCAAAATATTTCCAAATCGGCCAATGAAAAACTGGTCGATAAAAGCTGGATGGAATTTCAGGTCAAATGCAATGAAAAGACCCTTCAGGAGCACAGGATGCCGAATGGACGGCTGGATAATACGGGGATCCAGAGCGAAGATTTTCTTCTTAAGCTGGAATTTGCGGATAAACTCTGCATCGAATTCCAGAATTCATGGGGAAAAGCGGCTTCATTCCAGATCACGGAAGACGAACTGATCCGAAAGCTGAAAGAAACGATCGACCAGCACCCCGGAGATCCGTCGTCGTGGAAAATGAAGTTTCAGGATGCCGTCGGCAATTCGTGCGTCCTGAAATTCCAGGGAGTCCAGCATCTCTACCGGGTGAAGTCCATCCGGATCCCGGAAGGTGCGCCGGTCCGTTCGGAAGCTCGGCCGATCCTTTCCACGAAAGATCCGAATTTCCGGATCTACGTGATGGAAGACGGTCGGTTCTGCGGCGTGAATTCAAAATACGCACGCTCAAGCGCTCCGCGTTCCTGGCAGAACGATTTTGCTCCCGATGAGAAGAATCTTTTCCTCGTGAAGGCAGGCTGCGCACACATTTACTCGATCTTCGTGGAGGATACCTCACCGCTTCTGGATTCTCCCATGGTCCTGG
This sequence comes from Thermoguttaceae bacterium, assembly GCA_017939795.1. Taxonomy (GTDB): domain Bacteria; phylum Planctomycetota; class Planctomycetia; order Pirellulales; family Thermoguttaceae; genus RGIG3701. The sequence continues at coordinate 15,876 of JAGBAA010000143.1, read as the reverse complement.
AGTTCGTGGATCTGAGGGCCGAGTCTTTCCAATCGGAGATCCGCCAGAAACTGCCGTCCATGATGTCGGAAGAACGTGCAAGTCGAATTGTTTTTGAAGAAGTAAAGGAGAAACAGTAAAATGAAGTACCGAAAAATGACTTTTTCCAGAGTTGGGATCGCTGCAGTCTCTCTGTTGATGGGCGGACTCCTCATTTCGCAGACCTGCTTCAGCAGCACAAACGCGCAGTCGGCGGCAGTTTCCAAACCCGCAATAGAGACGCTTTCAGCAGAACGTCCGGCAGCGGTTCAGGAACTGACCGAAATGTTCCGGGAAGCTCTGACGCTTGCTCAAAACGCGGAAAACGCCAATCAGGAAAAGGGAGCGGCAATGATCGAGGCGGCTCTCGCGCAGGGAGCTGAATATCCGGAAGCGTATGCGGCTTTCTGGGCACTTTACCGACCGTTTCTTGAAAAAAATCCCGCATCGGACGAAATCCGACTCACGATGCTCGAAGCGTTCACCCTGTCCTTTGAGGACACCTCGCTGAAATGCCGGACACGCGCGGAATTTGAGCGTTTCTGGAAAGTTCAGCAGGAAGTAAACGTTTACCTGGCGGAGCTGGAAAAGAAACTGACGGCCAGCGGTGAAACAGGATCCGCGGAAAACGCTGGAACGGAAACGAACGATATGCTGGCTGAAATTCAGACTGGACTCAAGGAGCTTGAGAACGAGCGGCTGATGCTGAGAAATGAAATCAAAAAGGAAATGAATTGGGACGAATTCAATCGGCAGACTATCTCCGGTCGGGATCCGGAAAGCACGGAACCATTCGCCAAAGGCAAAACGTACGAGTTCATGGAAAAGATCCAGAAATTCACGCAGGAGAAACTGGAAACGGAGGAATTCGCGCTGCTGATGGAGACTGCGCCGGACGAAACTTTCCAGATCCGCCAGCGTGTACAGGAACTTCTGGAAAAAGGCCGGATCCTGAATCAGACACGATACAATCTCTGGGCAAAATTCATGATCTACAATACGCCGGAGAATGTGAGCGGGATCGACAGTCTCAGCTGGATCTCGCCGGAGTACCTTCTTCCGGCCCTTACGCCGTACTATCAGGAGAAACTCAACAAATGCCTGGAGAACTCCCGGAATCCGACGGCTCTGGCAGATAATATCATGAAGATCACCCTGACTGAAAAAGTTCCCCTTTCCGCGTTTTAGTGAGCCATGAAAAACATGAAGAAAAAATCGATTTTAATTTTTGCGTTTTTCGCTCTTTTTCTGACGGCGTTCGGTACAGAACTTTCCGCCCGCGAGCCGAATTTGGGAAAACTGATTTCCGGAACGGCTCCGATCGCGGATCCTGCCGATCGATTCGCGATCGGCACGGAAATCGATTTCAGCAGCGTGGATGCGCTTTCCCCTGAAGAACGGCGGGATCTGGTCCTTGGAAAGCTCGCCGAAGAAAAAGCCCGCGAGCTTGGAAGCCGAAGGAAATATCTCAAGATGCGCGGAAAAGCACGATTGGCCGGAAAGGGATTTGAGGAATACACGATCCGGACGGTCCAGAAACGCCTGCCTCGCGGGATGCGGGTCGAATCCACCGCGATTCTCGGCTCACCGCACGATCCTGCCGACCTGATCCTGACAAAAAACGGAAAGGTCGTGGAAAAATTCCAGATGAAAATGGGGGAGCAGACGACTTACGCTGCTCTGAAAAATCCCAAATACACGGGGCAAAAGATACTCATTCCGCGAGACACGCTGAAAAAGATCCAAAGAGATCTCGCTCGGGGAGAATATTCGCCCAAAAAAGCAGAAATTTTGAGAAACGCTATCGTGGATGGCCGGCTTACAGATAGTATCGCAGGAATCCAGGTGCCAAGCAGCAGAAAAACCTTCCACTGGAGCCAAATGCAGCTGCGCAAGCAATGGAAGGAAATGTTCAACGCGAAAGGACTTCCGAAGCACATGGACCTGCCGAATGAACTTCATGCGGTCCACGGCGGAAAAGTTCTGTTCGTCAAATCATTGGGAATTCTGGATGATCTGGCCAAACCGCTCGTCATTTTTGACCTGCTGCGCGGTGGGCAGATCTTTTACTCCACGCACATGGCCTACCATGCCGGCATTCTGGACCGTGATCTGGCACAGTTGAAAGTTCTGATCGGGTCTGTGCAATTGGCAGTCGGTACAGTCGGTGCCGTCGCCATTCTGCTTCCCAATCCGGCTTCCATCGTGATCGGAGGTGCCGTTTTGATCGTGAGTTTGGGAGTGGAAGCGGCCCTCTGGATCGTGGACAAGATCCAGGAACGGAGGATCCGGAATCAGCATGAGATGATCTGCCGGCTTCAGGAAAACGAACGCCCGTACGCACTCCATCAGCTTCTTATCCGGCAGATCCCCTAAGGATGCATTCCGTTCCATTAGCCTCCTCTTTAGAAGGGGGGGACCATCGAAGACGGCGGAAGAGTTTCTCGCGTTTTTTGACGGCCCCTGCGCCAAAAGAAAGCCCCACGCCGGTTTTGGAATTCATGCGGATCCCTTTTCGCGCAGAAGCGCAAAGGTTTCACTGAGGACACAAAGGAGGTTTGAGAGGGCGTCCTTTTTGAGTACTCAAGGTTTCCGAAGAGACCGCCCCAGAAGTACAGTCAGCGTGTCGGGAGCATTTGCGTAAAGATCTTCAGGAATTCCTCTTTCTTTTCGATCCATTGAGGATGAAGGAAGATCCGGACGCGCTTCACCAAATCGTCGAACTGTTCCAGTGCCAGGGAACGGACGACAGGCGAGAGTTCCTGAAGCGGTCGAAACGAACCGGAAGCAGTGCGGATCGAGACGCGAAATTCGATCTCGCGCCCCATCGGCGGAGCGTCGATCAGCAGATCGTGTGCCGGAATGCGGAGTTCTCGGCAGAGTTCCGCACTGAATTCAGTCAGGAACCGGTACGGTTTGCGTGCGAGGAGATGGTAGAGTTCTGGAAACTCGAACGAGCTGAATTCGGCCAGCTGTTTGAAAAGCATCCGGCGCGGCCCAAAGAGGGACGTACAGAGAGCGGCAGAGGGGAGAGCAGCATGCAGCTCGCAGAAGAGTTTCCCGGCTTCCGTGTCCGAGAGATCCCGGATCTTTCGGCAAAGAGCGGGACCGTGGATCTGATGAAGGTCGAAGTAGAGCCTCTGAAACATCGCGGTAGCGCTCCGGACAGTATGGTGCCAGTAGACTTCGCTGAACATGACGTAGCGCGCGAAAACGAGGAGTTCCGCCGCCGTCTTCCCTTTTGAAGAAATGGCGAGTCCGTTCCGAGCTTCGTTCAGGCAAAGGCTCGCGAGCAGTCGGTCCTGATCGTAGTTTCGGCCGTAGGGGACGCCCGCGTGAAGACTGTCGCGCTGGAGGTAGTCCATCTTGTCGATATCCACCGGGCCGGAAAGCATCGAGGAAAGGAGAGCGTGCAGTTCGGGTGCCTCTGAAAGAAGCGTCGGGATCTTCGGTTTTTTCCCGGAGAGAAGATAGAGGACATCTTCGGGGAAAAGCTCCCAGTCGTTTCGGATGATCTCTGCGATTTCGGATCCCGGCTCGAGCAGGAATCGGGCGATCTCTTCCTCATGGGAAGGAAGGGAAAGATGGAGATCCTCGATCAAATGGCAGTACGGATAGTGCCCCAGATCGTGCAGGAGAGCCGTGAGGAGAAAAAGCTCGCACGCACGGACCGGCACGATCCGCACAAAATCTTCATCGTGCGCCAGCCGTTTCAAAAGAAGCACCGCAAGCCGAAAGACGCCGAGGGAATGCTCAAATCGCGAGTGTGCGGCCCCCGGATAGACCAGCGCGACGAAACCGAGCTGCCGGACCTGCGCCAGACGCCGAAATTCCGCCGTATCGATGAGCTTCCGAACGCGGTCCGTAAGCGGAACATCGACTTCCGGAGGAATACGCAGGATATTTTTTCGGGAATCCAGCTCCTGGATCTCAGGGATCTGAAAAATGTGCATGACGGGATCCTTTCCGATGAAAACAGACTGCGCGTTCCGGGGAATTCCGGATCAGGTGCGCGCGGGTAGAATGCGTTCTTCTGTTTCACTATAGACGAAAAATTTTTTCGCGCAATCCCCCCCTCCTTGACAAAAAAGCAAAAAGTAGTAGAATTTGCGCACTATGGAAAATCAAATTACGAAAAATTACGGCTTTCAGTACTGCTTCGCGTATTTCTCGTTTACCGGGAAACGCTGAAGTCCGGACCGTATTGCTGTTTCGGACCCGGCGTTTCCTTAAAATCGCGGCGGTTCCGTTTTTCAGAAAAAAGAAAAAAAAGCAGAAAATGAAAAGATCCAGGCCGTCGGCGATCAAGACCGGGGGCTTTTTTTGTTGGATTTTTCATGAGATCGAGAGCTTTTTTTGAAATTTGGAAACTCCAGAGGAAACCAGAAAAGGAAACCAGACCATGGACCTGAACCTTCAGTCACTTCGTCATGAGATCGACCGGTTGGACAATTCGATCCTTCAGATGCTTCAGAAACGTCTGGAAGTCGCGCGTCTCGTCGTGAAATTCAAGCGAGAGCAGCACCAGAACGTGAATGTTCCGGAACGTGAACTCCAGATCCTTGAGAGCCTGAAGGGACGGGAACGCTCGCTTCTTTCCGCGGAGGTCATCGAGGAGATCTACCGGACGATCTTCAAGGAAAGCAAACGCCTCCAGTCGGAAGGCAAGCCGCTGATCGCATTTCAGGGAGAGCATGGCGCTTTCAGCGAAGTCGCGGCACGCAAATGGAACGCCGATCTCGCGCCGATCCCGTGCCAGACGGTCGAAGAAGTTTTTGAGGGGGTGAAGATCGGGTCCTACGATTACGGCATCGTGCCGATCGAAAACACGGTCGGCGGCATCGTGAGCCAGATCAATGCGCATCTGCTCGCCAGCAAGCTCTTCATCGTGGGGGCGGTCGAAATGTCGGTCGATCACGCGCTTCTGATCGTCCCGGGGACGGACTACCGAAACCTGCGGAAAGTCTACTCCCAACAGGCCGCGTTGACCGAATGCAAAACGTTCGTGGACCTGATGAAACTTCAGCCGGTCGCGTACTACGACACTGCCGGAGCCGCAAAAATGCTGGCGGAAACGTGGGAAGACGGCGCAGCGGCGATCGCGAGCGAACTGGCGGCGCGCTACTACAATCTGGAGGTCCTGAAGACCGGGATCGCCGACGCACGCAACACGCGCACGCGCTTCCTTATTCTGGCCCGGAATCCTCAGGAGGATGGCGGAAACCGATGCTCCGTCACCTTCACCATGCCGGACCGTCCGGGAATGCTCTTCTCGGCAATGAAAATGTTCGCCGAGGCGGAGATCAACCTCACGCGAGTCACGTCGGTACCGACGGACCAGGGAAACTATGCGTTCTTCATCGATTTTGCCGCCGACGGAACGGATGAGCGCGTCGCGAAGATCCTGAATGAGATCTCCTGCCAGGCGGAATCCTACCGCTACCTCGGCAGCTACACGGAGATGAACCGTTAGTTTCCGGGACGGAACGTCAGGAGAAAAACAGGACGCTGTTTTTTCGCGGACCGACGTTTTTTTTCAAAGACCATCGAGAAATTTTCGCGGAGTGTCCGCACGTTTTCGGGGAGAGACAGCGTATTTTCTGTCCCTCCCCCCTTTACTTTTCGGGACGATTTTGGTAAAATGAAGAAAACAGACGGTATCCCGGAGCATTCTTTTTCAGGAGATTTCCCCAATGTCCGAAGACTTTTCCCCCAGTGAAGTGACTTTCATGCCGCCTGCTCCGGAAAAAGGGGCGGCCGCGTATTCTGCCGGTACGGAATTTGACGGCTTTCGGCTTGAAGAAAAAATCGGACGCGGCGGTCTGGGAGAGGTCTGGAAAGCCCGGGATCTGGATGGAAATCGGGACGTCGCCATCAAGTTCGTCCCACGCGATATTCAGTGCTTTGAGACGGAAATGGAACGTGTGCGCGAGACATTCCAGACGATCCACGCGCTTCAGCACTCCAATATTTGTCCGGTTTACGTTCTGCGCAGGCATCCGGAACTCGGATCCTATCTCGTGATGAAATTTCTGGAAGGCGTCAGTCTCGAATTTCTTCTGCGCCGTCAGCTGAAACTGCCGCTGGAGCGGGTCACGGAAATTTTACGTCCGGTCGCGCAGGCTCTTGACTATGCGCATCGGCAGCAGGTCGTACACCGGGATGTCAAGCCGGCCAACATCATGCTCGATTTCGCCAGAAATGCCGACGGATCCCTGAATTTTGAGATCCTGGAAGACGTTCAGCTCATTGATTTCGGGTTGGCGTCGGAGTTCCGGCGGAGTGTGGCGCGGGTCTCCCAGATCCGAATGTCCACCAGCGGAACGCGGCCGTACATGAGTCCGGAACAGTTTCGCGGACGTCTGCAGAATGCGTTTTCCGACCAGTACTCACTCGCCGTCGTGGCCTACGAGCTGCTCGCTGGGCATCTGCCTTTCGAGACGGACGATGAGCAGATCCTGCGCGAGTGTGTTTTGAATGAAGCTCCGGAACCGGTCCCTGGGCTTGAGGCAGCCGCGAATGAGGCACTCTTGAAAGGTCTGGCCAAGGAGCGGGAACTGCGTTTCCCCACGTGTGAGGCGTTCGTGCAGGCTCTTTCCGGAAAACCGCAAACGGCAAACGGCACGCAGACGGTCGGTTCCCAAACGGTGAACGGCACGCAGACGGTCGGTTCCCAAACGGTGAACGGCACGCAGACGGTCGGTTCCCAGACGATGAACGGCACGCAGACGGTCGGTTCCCAGACGATGAACGGCACGCAGACGGTCGGTTCCCAGACAGTGAACGGGAATCGGATGCCGGAAATGGATGGCAGAAACAGCGAGGCACGCCGGTGGGAAGCGCAGCAGCGTCGGCATTCCGAGGAAATAGAAGTCCTGAAGTATCCGCAGCAGCCGGAGTGGAAGAAAAAGGACAAAAAAGAGAAAAAAAAGGGAAAAAGCGTCCTTTGGGACACAGTGGAGGACGTTCTGGACGATCCGATGAGCCAAAAAGTCGGGCGGAAACTGTGGGAGATCCTCCGCCACATTCTCTGGAACATGAAGCGGTGAGCCTCGGCAGTCCGGATGCCTGAAACGTTCGGCAGGCCAGGATTTTTGAAGCGTCGGCAGTACAGAAGACCGAAAAAACTGGAATTTTTTGAAAAAACTGAGATTTTATGGACTTTACGCTTGATTTCATTTACCTTGACGGTCCCGTTTTCATCCTGAATAAACCGGCAGGAATTCTGGTCCAGTCCCCGCCCGGGATCGATTCTCTGGTGGATCGGATCAAGGATCATGTGCGCAAACAGGACGGAAAACCGGACGATGCGAATGTCTACCTCGGCGTCCCGCACCGTCTCGACCGGCCCGCGACCGGATGCATGATCTTCGCCCGAAATGTACGCGCCGCCAAACGTCTCTCCGACCAATTCCAGATGCGGACCGTCCAGAAAAAGTACTGGGTCCTCGTTTCGGGACTGGTTCCGGAAGATCGGGGCGACTGGGAAGATTTCATCCGCAAAGTCCCCGGCGAACCGCGCTCGGAAATCGTGACGTCGCGGCACCCCGAGGGACGCTGGTCGCTTCTGCACTTTACCGTGAAGAAACGCTTCCCGGAGAAAAACTGCACGTGGCTGGAGATCGAGCTGGAGACCGGACGCACCCACCAGATCCGGCTTCAGTCCTCGTCTCGCGGTTTTCCGATCCTCGGAGATGCGCAGTATGGTTCCGAGGTCCCTTTCGGCGAACAGTTCGAGGATGAGCGTCTCCGCGCCATCGCTCTCCACAGCCGGTCGATCAACATCAAGCACCCGATGCGTGAAGAACGGATCTTCGTTGAAGCTCCCCTCCCGAAAACATGGACGGAATTCCTCGGCGAGGACCCGGAAACGCAGACAGATCCCTGACGCGCACCAAAAAAACGGGGCAACAGACCGAAGGTTTGACGGGTCGGCTGGGTAATTTATTCGGAAACCTCAAGTCCGTCAAAAAAGCGCAAAATCCATCCTCTACCTGCGGAGGTCCCCTACCCTAAAGGAGAGGATGAATGTGAGAAAACGCGTTCAAAAAGGATAGATTTTAGGCTTGACTAAAAATTTTCCAAATATTCAGCAATTTTTTTTCTGAAAGATTTAATGGAAAACCCCACATTTTGCTTGCTTCTCCAAAAATCCGCACACACACATTTTAGCCAAGCCTAAAATCCCCCACTTGACACATCACGATTTCGTGCTAAAATACGCAAACATCAATGGAAATCTTCCGTCGGCATTCACGTTCCGTCAGGCATGATACTGCGAGCGGATGTGTCGGCGGAGATCTGGATGGTTTTTTCTCAAAGCAGAAAGGATTTCATCCAATCGCGCAAGCAGATCCCATCGTCGCGTCTCTCCCCCAGAGACGATGAATCAGCCTCGGCTGAACACGCAGCACCGCTAAAATCGATCCTGAAGATCGATCCGGTTTCCCTCACAGATACGGGACCGTCGGCTGCCGCGTTCTCTCCCCCAGTTCGGATGATTGGAAAATCACCGTTTTTTTGAGACGAAACCAGACCTTTTAAAAACTGCGGAGCACATTCCGCGGAAAAGTTTAACTGGGAAAATCCCGGAAAGGTTTTGGTTATGTTGAAAGTAAGTTTTTGGAATCGAAACCGTGAAGGTTTCACGCTCATTGAGCTTCTTGTCGTCGTTCTGATCATCGGCATCCTCATGGCGATGCTTCTCCCCGCCATCAACTCGGCACGCGGTGCAGCCCGAAAGGCTCAGTGCGCCAACAATCTGAAGCAGATCGGTCTTGCGCTGGCGAACTACGAGCAGGCGTACGGGGGTTTCCCGCAAAACAAAACAAACTCTTCGGACCGGAAGGAAGGGCGTGGTCTTTTCGTGCAGCTTCTTCCGTTCATGGACTCGAACAATATCTACAAAATGTGGGATCCTACGAAAGCGATGGCAGACGATGCGAACAAAGCGTTCCGCATGTCGATCCCGCCGGCGGTGCAGTGCCCCGGCACTCCCCTTTCCCGCGGTGACCGTTCCATGGTCTACGGACACAAAAGCGCGTCATACACCGGGCAGGCGATGGACTACGCGCTGATCCATAAAGCGGTCGATCCGGAAGACGGTCAGTCGTATGATCCGCCGCTGGGTCAGGGACAGACGGGCGGTTCCGGGATCGTGCGGATCGACTCCATCACGGACGGTCTGACCAACACCATCATCTTCCACGAACACGCCGGAATGCCGGACACGTACTGGGATAATGTGAAGACCGGCTCCGTCGGCGACGGCACTCAGTCGGAGTACTCGCCGAACTGCTGGACCGGAAATAACTCGCGGCCCGCTGGAGGAAGCGGAAATTACTGGACGTACCTGCGAAACACGGACGGTTCCTGGTTCCAGCCGAAGTGGACGGAAGGCGTCGGGATCGTCGAGGCGCTGGGAGCGGGGGCCGTGAAAGCACGCCGTCTGGTCAACGTCACGAACACCGGATCTGCGCCGTACTCCTTCCATCCGGGAGGCGCGAACGCGCAGTTTGCCGACGGATCCGTCCGTTTCGTGAACGAAAACATCATTCCGCTGGTCTACGGCTACCTTTCCGCGCAGAATGACGGGAAACCGGCGACTCAGGAAGACGTTGAAATGCGCGCCTGGTCGGACGCGTGGCCGGTCGTCAATGGACGCTACCCGGACGGAACGCCCGCGAACTAGGCTGAAATGTCTGCCGGTCCGGAAATCTAAACCGATCCGGCAGTTTGAAAAAAGGGGAACTCTCTCCATGGTGCGACCCCACCGGTACACTACTGGACTGCGTGTGCCGGTGGGAGCCCTGACGAGTCCATCTTCAAAACACGGAGCGTGCCGAAATTGCCCCAATCCTGTTTCGGCTCCATTCCGCCGGAAAAGGACGGCACGTTCCCAACTTCATGCAGAAAATCAGGAGGTCTCCATGCGGACGAACTCATCTTCGGCTTCCCGCACTGCCGGGAAACAGACATTTGGAAAGAATGCATCCGGATTCACACTCATCGAGCTTCTCGCCGTCATTTCCATCATCGGAGTTCTGGTCGGACTCCTTCTCCCCGCGGTCCAGACTGCCCGGGAGGCCGCCCGGCAGGCGCAGTGCCTCAACAATCAGAAGCAGCTTGCGCTCGCGTTCGTGCAGTACAGTACGTCGCACGGCGGACTGCTTCCGGCGAGTTACTCGGTGAATCCGGTCCAAAGCGGTTGGACGATCGACCTGCTTCCGCATCTCGACGCGGAAAACTTCCTGAAAGACTGGGATCTGGAATCCGATTTCCACGCCGGCGACAATCGGAATCTTCTGAAACGGTTCAATTCCTCGTTCCACTGTCCCAGCACCCCGGACGGACGACGCATCGCGGAGTGTACGGAAGATCTGAAAGGGAACGCGGTGAGCGTCTCCGGGAGCGTCTCGGACTACTACGTTCACGCAGGGGGAGTGCCGGTCTCCGAGTACGGCAAAACGGCAGTCTACGGAAACGTTCTGGGCGTCGGGACCCGGCTCCAGGCGGACGCGGAAGACGGCATCAGCCAGACGATTCTCGTGAACGAGCAGAGCGGCCGGCCGAATCTCTGGAAAGAGGGGAAAAAAGACGGTTCCCTCACCGTTTCGGGCGCATCGCGCAGTCTTTGGGCAGCGGCTCCCGTGACGCAGATCCCCTCGTGGCTCCGTGAGCGCGACCGCGTCGTGAACTACTCGAACGAGGCGTTCTACTCGTTCCATTCCGCCGGATCTTACGCAGGTTTCCTCGACGGATCCGCCCGACTGATCTCCGTCCGCGCACTGCCGTATATCGTCCTTGCTCTCAATACCCGGGACGGCGGCGAAGATGTCCGCGTAGACGATCTGGAGCTGGATTCCTACGACGAATCGTTTTTCAAAAACGGCATTTACCCCAACGGGAAAAGCACAAACTAAGAAAGGAGTTTAAAAAAATGACCCGAAACACCGCGAATTACTGGATCGACCTTCTGATCTTCATCCTGATGCTCGTCTGCTTCGTCAGCGGCATCGTCATCTGGGTCTGGCCGAAAAACAAATCCGCACACATGGGAGGCGCCATGCCGACGCCGACGCCCGCAGCCTCCGCTCCGGCAATTACGCCAAATGCTGCCAATATCCCCAACGTAACCAATACACCAAACGCCGCGCCTGAAAAGGCGGAACGCTCCGGACGGGCATCCGGCACCGAAACCGCGCACGTACACAGAAATTCCGGCGTTCCGCAGCAGAACGCTCATGGCGGACACGGCGGGCAGGGAAGCGGCAAAACATTCCTCGGTCTGACGCGGCGTCAATGGAAGTGGCTCCACATCTGGCCGTCCGTCGTGGTACTTGGCCCGTTTTTGATCCTTCACCTCCTGATGCACTTGAAATGGTGCGTCAAAACGACGCAGTATCTCTTCGGTTTCGGCAAAAAAACGGCATAGCGGATCTTCCTGCCTGCGTATCCTCGCCAGGACGCAGAACTGCGGATCGCCGGATGCGCTGTTTTTAGAGTGCGCATCCGTTCTTTTCAAAGAGTCGATGCGGGTTTCAAAAAAAGTGCCCATTCAAAAGTCCCCTCATTCCCTCTCGGCGAATGGCCTGACGGTCTGTTTCGACGGACGCGGACGCGGCGAATGTGCGCAAGCACACCGTATCCTGTACTCCAAAAGATCTGCGTTTTTTACGGACTCCGCGCCGGTTTTGGAATTCACGTAAATTTCTTTTCGCGCAAAGACGTAAAAGTTTTGCAGAGGACGCGAAAGAGTTTTTTGTGTCCGTACCCGTGACCAAAGAGACTGGTCGGCCAATCAGCGGAGTGAGTTTCGGAGGTCAAAAAGGAGGCTCAGGATCGGTTCAGGATGGCGCAGGTAGCCGCCGTTGAAGAGTTCACGCAAAAGGAGTCCCGGATGCGAAACCGATGCTCTGCGGGCTTCAAAATGGCGTTTATGGCGTCTCAGGGAACACAAAAAGCGCTCCAGACGCCCTATATATCCAGCTCCTTTCGCCGCGGGAGCGTGAAGTTCCCTTTCGGCAAACTCCTCAAGTGAATCGATGAGCGTTGGATGCTGCGTGTCGAGCGTCTCCAAAAATGCGTTAAAGTACCGCCACCGCGATGGATTGCGCCGCAGATATTCGACCGTCGGAGCCGTCGAATGATTCTGCCCGTGCAGACGGTACGAGATCAGCGGCTCCGGAATGAACCGGATCTCCGAGATCAGCGCAAGCGTCAGGTAAAACCAGACGTCATGGCACGCAATTCCCTCCGGGATCGGCAGGATCCTGGGAAGAAAAGACCGACGGACCGCCATCGTACAGCCCGTCCAAAGCTCCATCTTCACGTCGTCCGGAAAGAAAAAACGCCAAAAATCGTGAAGATGCATCCGCTCGACGAACTCTCGCAAACGCATTCCCTGTACCCGTCCTTCCGCGTCGATCAGCTCAGCATCCGATGAGATCAACCCCAACTCCGGCTCCATCGCAAACTGGTTCCGGACCATTTCGACCCGGTTCGGCATCCAAAGATCGTCGTGGTCTGCCAGAAGGATCACCTCCCGACTGCACATGGAAACTGCCCGCTCAAAGTTTTTCGTGTACCCAAGATTCTCCGTGTTGCGAACGATCCTTACCTCAAACGGCACAGAACGCTTCCAGCTCTCAAGGATCTCCAGCGTCTTGTCCGTCGAGCCGTCATCGCACACGACCACCTCATCCGGAAGGACCGTCTGTCCGGCGATCGTTTCCAGCTCCATCGGCAAAAAACGTGCACTGTTGAAAGTACAGACCGCTACAGAAACTCCCAGTTCCGAAGAAACGATTTTTTCAGAATCGCACATTTTCACGCATCATCCTGGACTGCACAAATCCGAATACTCAAGAAATACCAAAAGGTTCAGTGCCCACGACACGGCACTGAACTCACGACAGACCCGTCGGTCATGCTTCAGGTCTCAGACCGCAGTCGGCCCGGCTCAGTTGGGCGCGATCATGCAGGAAATACGTTTTCCCTGCTTGGTCGGTTTCCCGTCAGTTTTTCCGAACGGTGCAAGCAGATCGATCACCTGCTTCATCATGCGCTCGCCTTCCTGAATATGGGCCATTTCACGACCGCGGAAAAGAATCGAAACGAGCACTTTGTCTTTCTTTTCCAGGAATCCCTTCGCAGCATTCACCTTCACCATGACGTCATTGTCGCCGGTCCCCGGACGGAGACGGATCTCCTTGACCTTGACGACGTGCGGAGTGGATTTGCTCTGCTTCTTCGCCATCTGGTATTTGTATTTGCCGTAATCCATGATGCGGCAGACCGGCGCTTTCTCGTTCTGCGCGACTTCGACCAGATCCAGTCCGGCTTCCTGCGCGATCTCAAGCGCCTTGCGAATGTTCATGATTCCCAGCTGTTCCCCCGCTTCATTGATGACACGCACCTCACGTGCACGGATCTGCTCATTGATGCGCTGCTGATTTTTGTTGTCCGCGGGATTTTTCCGTAAATTCATTCGTTAAATTTCTCCTGTCGTGTTTGCATTCGGGAGCATCTTTGCCCCACAAAAAATACCATGTCCATAGTATTTCCTGTTTTCGTCTTTTCGTCAAGCCCCTGGGAAGCAAAATTCCCCAAAAAAACGGAAAATTTTCAAAATATTTTCCCAAAATTCCGATTTCCCACCCATTCTGGACAGAACTTTTCGCCGAATGCCGAATTTTCGGGGAAGCCGCACCTTTTCTGGTCCAGCTCAAACGCGTTCCAGCTCGATCTGGAGTTCCGGAAGTTTCAGGATCGCAACAGACGGAGCCGCGGTCCGATGCAGTGCACCCGGATTCAGAAGCCGCGTTTCTCCCTGGATCATCCAGTGGAATTCGTGCGTGTGTCCGGTGCAGATCAGATCGAAACGCCCCGATGCAAGGAGTTCTCCAAATGTGCGCCAGTCGTGTCCGTGCAGGAACGCGATCTTTTTCCCCTCACGCTCGATCGTGCCGAGGTACTCCCAGCAGGTCTGACCGGCAGTCAGGACGGCCTGACGGATCGTACCGGCAGGGTCCGTGTTTCCTAAGACGAAATGGCAGGGAATGGATGCCAGAATGTTCACGACCTCCGCGCTTCCGACGTCGCCGCAATGGATGAGTTCCGAAACGCCGTGAAGCCGAAAAAGATCCATCGCCCGTTTCGTATTTTCCAGATTGCCGTGAGTGTCGCTCAAAACTCCGATCTTCACCGTTTTCCTCCTCTTTTTGCCAAAACTATTCCTCCCAAACGAAAAAAAGAGAGACAGACTGAAAGTCTATCTCTCCATTTTATGTTGCGGAAGAACTAGTTCATTCCGCCGTTACCCGAGTTATTCATGCCGCTTCCATGATCGTAGGCATTTCCTTCACCCGACACGTAGTTGAAAACGGTGACCTTTCCGATGCTGGAGAAGGACGGAGCGACCGAGATGCGGACGTAACGGCGGTCGGCCGACACGACACCCGTCGCGCCGTAGGTAGCGCCCGGTTTCAGGGTCCAGATGACCGGCATGTAGCCGACGGCATCGTTCTGGAGGAATCCCCACGGATTAGAGGAATCTGAAGAACTGTAGCTCGCCATAGCGTGCTGGTCGATATTCTGGAAGAGTTTTTGCGCGACGACAGCATCACGGGCTTCCGCGACCGCGTTCTGGATCTCGGCCTCTTCGAGGGATTCCGTGCGGCGTCCTTCGTCAAGCGCGAATTCCACGCAGCATGCATCATTTTCAAGCGGGACAGCCATCTTGATGGTCTTCGCTTCGCCGGTTCCGTAGTGGATCGTGCCTTCCACAATGACTTTGTTTCCAGTCACCTCGCCCCAGATGCGCTTCGCGAAAACACGGTACGTTCCGGGGAAACCTTCCGAGCAGATGTAGGATTCTTCCGCTTTGCTGGAAGCATCACGGCCTTCGGCTTTCGTGAAACCGTCGGCAGCGATGAAACCGCCGCCGGCACTGCGCTGATTGCGCATCGAGCAGAGCGAGCCGTTCGGTTCTTCGACGAACAGATCGACGTCGGCATTACCTGTCCAGGAAACCTTCACGACACAGTCACGCTGGAGGGCTTTTTCCATCGCCATGGCGAACTCACTGGCTTCCTCGGTTTTACCTTCGGCCTCGAGACGCACTTTGACGGCTTTCGCACACAGAAGAGCGTTTTCCCAATCCGGTTTGCGTTCTGCAGGGACTTCCAGTTTCAGCAGACCAAGGGAAGCCCACTTGACCATTTCCACGTCGTCTACATCCGGACGGCGGGCGAGATTCAGCGCAAAAACGAACGGGGCCGGTTCATTCGGGAACAGACATCCAAGCTGCTGGAAAATATTCAGTGCACGCTGCGCATATCCAAGATCCTGCATGAAGGTACCGATCAGGAGCATCTGGTTGGGGTCTTCGCAGAATTCCAGAGCGGAAAGATACGCACGTTCCACTTCCGCTTCCGAACGGCCATCCATTACCATAGCAATGGCGAGCGTTTCGTACATCCAGGGCTGGATCTGATTATTCAGGATCGCGGCCTGGAGCACCGTGATGATCTCGCCGTAACGTTTCTCTTTTTTGAGGAGACGCACGACTTCACGGACCATCGCCCGGCTTTCTTCGATCTTGGCCTGGTCTTCGACTTCAGTCATTTTTTTGAAGTAGCGGTTCCATTTTTCGGGGGACGCTTTCTTCACGGACTTTTTGGAGGATCCGGCTTTTTTCGCGGGACGAACTTCTTCTTTTGCGTTGAAGAATGCACCGCCGGTCGCTTTGTTGATGGCCGCTGCGCGTTTGAGGGCTTCACCGGAGTTCATAAATCCGCCCAAGCCCCCGCCCAAGCCGCCCATTCCGCCCAAGCCGCCCAAGCCCAAACCCAATCC
>JAGBAA010000142.1 GCA_017939795.1 Thermoguttaceae bacterium | reverse complement strand
GGCGTATCCGGCAGTCTGGAAACCGGAATGAATACCGGAACCGGAACTGGAAGTGGAACCGGAACTGGAACCGGAACTGGAACGGAAACCGAAACTGGAACCGAAACTGGAACCGGAACTGGAACTGGAACTGGAACCGGAACGGAAACCGAAACTGGAACGGAAACCGGAATGATCCTGGTCTCCAGTCTCCTCCCCGACAGTGCACAGTGCTCGCCCGGACGGCTGGCTCTCTCGACGCTTTTGCCGGAAATTTCAGAACGTCAATGGGATTTCATTGGCGGCGAAAGAGCGAATTCCGTTTTTGGGACTCCCTTTACCGTACCGATCGATGAACCTGCGGCGAACGGCTGGCGTACGCTTTTGGAGGACAAAAATTCCGACGGAAACTGCGAGACGGTCTTTCTGAACGTTCTTCAGGTCCTCGGAGATAGGGAAGACGGAACGCCTGCGGATCCTCTCCCGGTCCAGTGGACGCAGCAGGACGGCAGGATCAGGATCTCAATCGGAAACGAAAAAATCGAATTCATGGAGTAGTTCGTTTCACCTGGTTCGTCCATTTTCGGTCTGTTCGGGGATATTTGGGACCTTTTGGAGGTTTGGGGAGGAAGCCGTTTGGGAGCTTTTGAGGTCTTTCGGGGGATCCTTTTCCGGAAGAAATTGTGCGTTGCCCTGGTTCCGTACGGTTCTGGGGGAAGGGGGGAAATGAAAAACCTTTGGAAAATCTGACCGGGACTCCTTGACAGATAATTTGCTTTGGGGTAAAATTTACCCGAAATAGTAAAGTTTTCCTGAGGTGAATACTTGATGTTTCCGCGTTTTTCCTTCACCCAGGATCCGGAAACCACGAAATTTTAAGGTGCGCGTTGGTTGAAAGACCTTGCGGGGCGGCAGTTTGCGGTGATCCAGATCCAGCTGGAAGATCGACTGGATCGCCGACACTGTGGGACTGCGAAACGTTTGCCGAGGCTGGGAAAATCCGAAAAAGCCCTCAAAAACGGAATGTTTTCTGCTTCGGTGAACTTTTCCTCTCGGCCAACCGTAAAAGAAATGTGTGTATATGTAAAAATTTTTCATTTTAAACCTCATTCAGCACAAAAGAAAGTGCGCAGGAACCTTTCATGAACGAAGAAAAAATGAATGCCGAAAAAGTCGTTTCCATCAAGGACTTTCAGCAGTTGATCCGCGATATGTATTTCGAAAAAGACGCAGCCCGCGGTGCGGAAGCGACGTTTCTCTGGCTCATGGAAGAGGTCGGCGAGCTGGCGGCGGCGCTGCGTGAAGGAACGCAGGAAGAGCTGGCACTGGAGTTCGCTGATGTTCTGGCGTGGCTCACGACGATCGCCAACGTGCGGGGCATTGATCTGACGGAAGCTGTCCGCGCGAAATACGGTGACGGATGTCCCGGCTGCGGGCAGTATGTCTGTACGTGCCCGGATTCGGAAAAACCATAAACTCCCGTCTCTTTTTATTTGCAGAGGGATCCCCCAAATGAAATTTCATTTCGTCTCGGACCGCCAGATACGTTCCGGCTTCCCCATTTGGGAGAAGTTGACCGGCAAGACAGTGCCTTCCGTCTTGCGGATAAATTCCGCTTTCCGCTTCGGCATGGTCTGTTTTATGCTGATTTGGATGGGATTTTTTTCTGAAATGTGTGCCGGAGAACCGGCAGAGGTGCCGGAGTCTGCCTTTGCAGAAACAGTTTCTTCAGAGACTCCTTTACCGACTTTTTCTTCCGAGGCTGTTTCTCTGGAAAATAGGTCTCCCGAGATGGTGTCCGTGCGCTCTCAGCAAATGGCGAGGACTGGGAGTTGGGGAGAGTCGGATGTGCAGATCTGTGCCGGGATCATTCCTTCGCAGGGATCGGGAGACTCTCCGGCACGTATAGGTATCTGGAAACCTGGCCGCTGGACTCCGTTTCGGGTTCGGATCGCTCCGAAGGGGGTCGAAGGAGTTTTTCGGGGGCGGATCGTTCTGGAACTGTGCGATTCGGATGGAGTCACTGTTTCGACGGAGCAGGAGGTCTGCGGCGCACTCCCTCTGACGAAAGAGATCTGCGGACTGCCGGGAAATTCGACGACTGAATATACTCTGAAAATTTTCGAGATCCCAAACGATCCGATCGTCGAAACCGGTACGGAGACTGCCGAAGATCCCTGTTTGTCTTCCGGGACCTCTCAGCCGGTTTTTCAGACGACGCGGCCTCTAGACGGTGCACTTGCCGAGACAAAGGGGACGATTTGGGTCGTTGGACCTTCGGATGCCGGATTAGAGGCCGGAGTTTCGCAGATCCCGTCGGTTGGCGCTCTGAAACCGAAGGTGATCCGGTTCGCATCGGCCGCGGATCTTCCGACGTCTCAGGCGGCTTGGGAACTCGCAGACGTTCTGGTCCTCACGACGGAGGAGGACGCAGTCCTGGCTTCATGGCATTCGGAAGAGATCCGCCGTCTGGAGACCTGGACCCGGCGGGGAGGCGTGCTGGTTTTGAGCGTGGGACGCAATGCTGAAAAATGGGCGGCGAACAAAAACTGGGAGCCGTTTTTTCCCGGTAGGCTTGAGAAGATCGTACCGGTACGCGAGACTGCCGCGATGGAAGTTTTTGCCCAGTCGCCGATTCCGATCACGCTGCTGGGAGTTTCTGAACGTTTTCGCATTCCGGTCGCCAGATTTACGGAACTGTGTTCCAGAATCCAATTGCGAGCGCAGCAATTTGACCTTCCGCTCGTTCTTCGTGATTCCATGGAGTTGGGGCAGATCCATTGGGTCACGTTTGATCTTACGCACCCCGCTTTCATGAACTGGGAGGGAAAGGGAAATTTCATTTCTGTTCTGCTCGACTTCCCGACGCAGAGTATCGACGCCGGGGAAAAGAAGGTCCGCGGAATGGAACTCGGCTTTGACGACATGGCGGGGCAGATGCGCAGTGCGCTGGATGAATTTTCCGGGATCCGTCCAATTTCTTTTGGGGGGCTGGCTCTCTTTTTCTTCGTCTATCTGCTGATTATTGGGCCTGGCTGTTGGCTGCTTTGCCGAAAACTGCCTCGAGGAGGAGAGACGGCATCCTGGACCACATTTTTCCTGACGGTCTGTCTGGGCTGTGTGCTTCTCTGGGGGGGGACTGGAACTCGCGGAGGCGTGCGGCTGAATCAGATTCAGGTCACGGATTATGTCCAGGAGACGGGATCGGTCCGCCAGTCGCTTTGGGCAAATATCTGGTCACCTGATGCAAACCGACTGACTTTGGAGCTCGCTCCGGCTGGCCGGAAAACGTCGACTGAAATGCAGACTGAGACGCAGATCGGCTGGTTTGGTCTTCCGGGAAATTTTCTGGGAGGGATGAACTCGCGCATTTCCGGAGCCTCCCTCGTGCTTTCTGAAGAGACCGGGTGCCGGATCTGTGGCGGAAAGATGGAAGATGTACCGTTTTTTGCCCGTTCGACCAAAAGTTTTTTCGCGAAACGCTGGTTCTCTATTCCTGAGGAAAACGAGAGGCCAAAATTCGCCGAATTGCGTACTTTTTATCAGACGCGCGTTCTGGGAGAGATCCGCAATCCGTTTTCGGTGCCGATGGAGCACGGTCTCCTTCTTTTTGACGGCTGGGCGTGGGAGATCGGAAGGATCGAGCCGGGGGAAACTTTCACCATCACGGAAACGACCCCATACCTGGCTGCATCTGCACTTCTGCTTGACGCCGATTTCATCGAAGATCATTCCATTAAGTCCAGTGTTGGGATCCGGCGCAAAAATCGTCCGTATGAGCGGACGTCGCGGGACTTGGAGTACATTATGCGGACGATGCTTTTTTACGAAAAATGCGGCGGAGCATCGTATACCAGCCTCCATCACAGTTTTCTGGGGCATTTGGATGCCTCATCCCTGCTGAATTGCCGTACGGCGGTCCTTTACGCAGCGGTGCCGCTAAGCGAGACTGTTTCGGAAAATGGGAGCATTTCCGCCAATGGAGCCATGCCGGCAGATGAAACTGTATCGGCAGAGGATCCCCGAAATGTGTTCGGCAGTCCGCATTTTGCAGGACAGAGTGTTGAGGGCGGCCTCTTCACTTGCCTGAACGTTCGGAAAAATACGGACGCACAAACCGAAGATCCTGGTGCTTCCTGTGATTCAGATCGGAATATCCGCCTTCTTCGTGTTTTCCTCCCCGTTTCCGAAGAATGAAGGACGTACCGGACTGTTTTTCGAAAATTTTTCGGTACGTGACGGTTTTTTATTTTTATTTTTTGTTTCCATTTCCCAGAATTCGAGCAGATTTCAGAATTCGAGCAGACCATGATCCAAACGCACGACCTGACCAAAGTTTACGGCAGTTTACGCGCCATTGATTCACTTGAGCTTTCTCTTGGCGAGCGGGATGTCTTCGGTTTTATCGGCCCCAACGGAGCAGGCAAAACAACGACGATGAAGATCCTCACGACCCTTTTGGAACCGAGTTGGGGAGAGGCGGCTGTTTGCGGGTATTCGATCTACACTCATGCGGCCGAGCTGCGCCGCGTGATCGGATATATGCCGGACTTTTTCGGCGTTTACGAGGATATGCAGGTCATTGAGTATCTGGAATTTTTTGCTGCGGCATACCGGATCCGAGGGGAGAAACGCAGGAAACGATGTGAAGAAATGTTGGAGCTGGTGGACCTGGGATACAAACGGAACGCTTTGGTGACCAGCCTGTCCCGCGGAATGACCCAGCGGCTTGGGCTTGCCCGTGTTTTGCTGCATGATCCGCAGGTCCTGCTGCTGGATGAACCGGCGAGCGGCCTGGATCCGCGTGCACGAATCGAGATCCGGACGCTTTTGAAAGAGCTGAGCAGAATGGGCAAGACGATCATGGTTTCGAGCCACATTCTTCCGGAACTCGCGGACGTGTGCAATAAGATCGGCATCATCGAACGCGGAAAACTCCTCGTGAACGCCAACGTGGAGGATGTTCTGCGTCAGGTCCGCCGTGCCGGAAGGCTCCATCTGACGCTCGCAGAGATCCAGCCGTGCAGAGAATTCCAGAAACATCCGGCAGAACATGCTGTGAAACTCGTAGAGGGACTGGAGATGGTTGAGACGATCGAAGTGAAAGACGCCTTCAGCTTTTCCATTCAGCTTCGCGAGGGGGTGGAGGACTACTCGGAGATCCCTGCCGTACTGGCCGCAGCCGGGATCCGTTTCCTTTCCATCCATGAAGATGAGATCAATCTCGAGACTGCTTTCATGACACTGACCCGCGGGATCACTTCCTGAACGAGGTCCTGAAAGCAAGGAGTTTCTTCCAGAGTACGGAGTTTCCTTCAGATTCGGAGTTTCCTTCAGATTCGGAGTTGCCCTCGAGTACAGTGTCCCGCAAACGTCTTGCGTCTGGATCTCAGATGCGGTCCAACGTCCTTTTTCATTTTCGTTCCTTTTATTCAGTCGTCAGATCCATGCTCGCAAAACTCCAAACCCTTACACTCAGTGGAATCGACGCCCTTCCAGTAGATGTGGAGATCGACATCTGCCATGGGAGCTCCGCCGTTACGCTCGTTGGTCTTCCATCTCAGGTCGTGAAGGAAAGCATTCAGCGAGTCATGCGTGCACTGGAAAATTCCGGGTTCACGACGCCAGGAAATTCCATTCTGATCAACCTTGCGCCGGCAGAGATGCACAAGCAGGCTGCGTCGTTTGATCTTCCGATCGCGATTGGCCTTCTGGCTGGGCAGGGCCAGGTGCCGTTTGAGCGTCTTGAAGAGTACGTCCTGGTGGGGGAACTGGCACTTGACGGTCAGCTTCGTCCGATCCGCGGAGCGCTTTCGATGGCACTGGCGTGCGAAAAGCTCCGGACACGCAATCCCCGGCTTCGCGGTCTGATCCTTCCTGCTGAAAATGCGGCAGAAGCGGCCGTCGTGGAATCGATCGAAGTGATCCCGGTATCGAGTATCTCGCAGCTTCTTGCTTTCATCCTTGGCGATCTTGAGATCGATCCGTCCCCCTCCCGGCTTGAGGAGATCTACGCGGCTCATTCGCAGTACGATCTTGATTTTGCGGACGTTCGTGGACAGGAAATGGCCAAGCGTGCCATGATGATCGCGGCTGCCGGTGCGCACAATATGCTCATGATCGGTCCGCCCGGTTCCGGGAAAACGATGCTGGCAAAACGGCTTCCCAGTGTTCTTCCGGAGCTTTTGCCCTCCGAATCGGTCGAAACGACGCGCATCTACAGTTCGATGGGGAAGATCTCCTCCCGCACTCCTCTGATCGTTCGGCGTCCGTTCCGTTCTCCGCACCATACGATCAGTGATTCCGGCATGGTCGGCGGCGGAAGTATCCCTGCGCCCGGCGAGATCTCACTTGCGCACAACGGCGTCCTTTTTCTGGATGAACTTCCCGAATTCAGCCGCCGTACGCTCGAGGTGCTCCGTCAGCCGCTTGAGGACCGCGAGGTCACGATCTCCCGCGCTCAGGCGACCGCGACTTTTCCAAGCGACTTCATGCTCATCGCCGCCATGAACCCGTGTCCGTGCGGATTCCGCGGAGATCTGCGCCGCCAGTGCAATTGCTCGGTCCCGATGATCGAGCGGTACATGTCGAAAATCAGCGGGCCGCTGCTCGACCGGATCGATATTCATGTGGAAGTTCCCGCTGTTCCGTACGAGGATCTGTCTGTTGCGTCTACGTCGACTGGGACTTCCAGCGCAGACATTCGCCGGGAAGTTCTGCGTGCCAGGCAGATCCAGGCCCGGCGTTTCGGGTACGTGCTGAGAAATTTTGATTCGCGCTTTGATTTGGGGATTTCCGCAGATGCCGAAGTCCCTGCAGATGCCGATTCCCGCTCCTCAATGGGATCGGATGTCCAGGGAAGCGTCTCTTCAGCTTCTTCCGGGCGTGTCCTGTACAATGCGCAGATGACGACCCGCCAGATCCGCCAATTTTGCCAGCTGGACCAGCAGAGCATCCAGCAGCTTCGTGCCGCGATGCACCAGTTCGGTCTTTCCGCCCGCGCACACGACAAGGTGCTCCGTATTGCGCGAACGATCGCAGATCTGGACGGCTCGGAGAATATTCAGGCCGACCATCTTGCCGAAGCCATCAATTACCGGATCCTCGACAGGAACCTCTGGACCTGAGCCGCAGTCAGAGCCGCTGCCTGAACCTGCCGTCCATTCTCCCTCCGGGAAAGGCTCTCATGGATGGATCCGGTAGGAGTTCCGGCACGAGAGCAGGGCATGTGCTTCCGGAAGCCGTTCCTTTGATTTTTGCAGACCCTTAACCTGAAAAGATCCCCAATGCCAAGAATTCATCGCCTTTCCACGAATCTCATCAATAAAATCGCCGCCGGTGAGGTCATTGAGCGTCCCGGCAGTGTGGTGAAGGAGCTGATGGAAAATTCCATCGACGCAGGCTCGACACGCATTGACGTCACGATTGAAAAAGGAGGAAGTGATCTGATCCGTATCGTGGATAATGGATGCGGAATGGACGCGGAAGATCTGATCCTTGCAGTCACGAGTCACGCAACGAGCAAATTGCGCAGTGAAGGTGACCTTTTCAGTGTCTCGACCATGGGATTTCGCGGTGAAGCGATGGCCAGCGTCGCCGAGATCAGTCAGATGACCGTCCGAAGCCGCGTGAATCCCGGCGTTAAGCCCACGGTCGGCGAGGCGTCGGAGCTTTCTGCGGAAGAAGTGATCAGCGGGATGGAACTGCGCGTGGAAGGCGGCGAGTACCATGAACCGATCCCGTGCGGCTGTCCTCCCGGAACGCAGATCGACGTGAAGAATCTTTTCTTCAATACGCCGGTCCGCAGAAAGTTTTTGAAGTCGGTGCAGACGGAATTCGGCTACATTTCCGAGTTCTTCATTCGTCTTGCGCTGGCGAATCCCCAGATCCACTTCACTCTTCGCCACAATGCCCGTTCGGTTTACGATCTGCCGGCCTGTGAAGACTGGCTCCAGCGTATCTGCGACGTTGAGGGAAAGAATCTGGCGGATGCTCTTCTGTACGTCGAGAAAGAGTACCAGGGGATCCGGATCTACGGCTATGCCGCCAGGCCGAACCACAGTCGAAGCAATCCGAAAATGCAGTTTCTTTTTCTGAACGGCCGTCCGATCCGTGACCGTGCCCTTCAGCATGCCCTTCTGGAAGCGTATCGCGGGCTTCTGACGCAGAATCGTTTTCCTATCTGCTTCCTCAAGATCGACATGCCGCCGGAAATGGTCGACGTGAATGTGCATCCGACGAAAATGGAAGTCCGATTTCAGGACTCAAGCAACATTTACGGACAGTTTCTTGCTGCGCTGCGCACGAAGTTCCTCTCGACGAACATGGCGACGTACGTCGGAGGGAGTCAGCCGGCTGGAAAAGATCCGCTTCCTTCACTGACGGAGACGTTTCGGAATCTTGATGCTCCGGAAAATACGAATCCAGGAATGGAAACTGCCGATACTCCGGGAACGCCCTCGCCGCGTACCGCACGACTCCCGTGGCTGGTGGGATCCCATTCCATTACGCCGGCGGATCCGTCGACTCTGCCTGAGCCTCGGGGACTTTATTCTGCGGATGGACGAGTCTTTCGTTCTGCCAGGGAATGTACGGTTTCTGCAGATTCTGCATCGAAAGAGAAGAATGGATCTGTTCCGCCCTTCAAGCCGTTTGAGGATCTATCTCCCATCGACTCCTTTTCTGCCGGAATGCCCTCTGTTTCGCATTCTTCCCCGGTATTGTGTTCCAGCGGTGGAGTTCAGGATGAGTGTGGCGCAGGGGGAGAACGTGCAGGGAAAACGATTGGCGAGACATCCGGAAGCGTGTTCGGAAATGTTTCGGAAAACGTTGGAGTCGGCTCATTTGGTCAGCGTCCGCGCCGTCCGGCATTTGGTGAAGCCATTCCGTCGCCTCGGTCGGAAAATGGCCGTCAGGATGAAACTGTTTTGGGATCTGCTGCAGAGCGGGAGAGAAACAGTGTTTCGGAAACCATAGGGGCGGCAGGATTTTCGCAGAAGATCATCCAGATCCATCAGCGATACATCGTGACGCAGTGCGAGGAAGGTCTGATGGTCGTGGATCAGCACGCGATGCATGAGCGGATCCTCTACGAACGTCTGAAAAATCGGATGCATTCCATGTCCGTAGAAGTTCAGCGTCTTCTGGTTCCTGAAGCTGTCGATCTTCGTCCCGCGGAGGCCGCGATGCTTCTGGAACGCCGTGAACAGCTGGAAGCGATGGGGGTTCACGTGGAATCCTTCGGTGGAAGTACCGTCCTGGTTCACGCGGTTCCCGCCATGCTCTATACTTTTGAGAAAAAGGACCGGCTTCGCATTGACGAGCTGCTCCAGGAGATCCTTGAGGTCATCCGTTCCGGCGGCGGTGCTCTGACGCTGGAAAAGTTCATGGACGATACGCTCCATACGATCGCGTGCAAGGCGGCGTGCAAAGCGGGTCAGCCGCTTTCCCAGGAGGAAATGCGCAAGCTGCTCGACGAATACCAGCACTGTCCGACGGCAGACCACTGCCCGCATGGACGTCCTGCCGTCCTGATCTGGAGCTGTACGGAACTCGATAAACTGTTCTGCCGGATCCTTTGACCTGAAATTTTCCCTCCCATTCAGGAGAAATTCCCATGAATTCCATCCGTTCCACATACCGTTTCCGATTTCGGCCGTCCGAATTCCTGCAAGGTATCCTGATGCCGCTTCTTGGAGTCCTGTTGATGGGATCTGGACTCTTTGCTTTTGAGCTTCAAAACGCGGATTTCCAGAACTTTGACGCAAAACGCAGTCTCCCGAGCCGCTGGAATGGTGATTCGATCGCACGGTGCGAAAAAACGGATGGCGGGATCCGGCTCACCCTCAATCGTTCTGGCGGGAATCATTCCTCGCTGAGTCAGAAACTCCCGATAGCTGCTCCGTCGTATTCTGAATGGATCCTGAGCGGCACGATCTCCTCCGACACGGCGCGTGCGGGCTATCTTCAAATCAAATTTTTCAAAAATGGGAAAGAACTTCGCCGACTAAGCTCCGGCGCGAACGGTAAAGGTCCCACGGAGGCCCGCATTCAATTTTCGCCGGGGGATGCGGATTCCATCCTCATTCAGTGCCGTGTTTCGACGGATCGGCCTGCCGGAACGTCTGTAGAATTTTCCCGACTCTTGCTTCAGCCTGTTCCTCCCGGATCGCTCAGCGGGTGGAAGTTTACGTCGGGAGACGGTCAGCTCAAAAACCTCATTGCTGAAGATGGGAAGATCGAGCGATTTGACGCGCACCTTCAGCACGGAAATGCCGAGCGGTTTGCTGCCGTTGGGGAGGATTTTCGCATCTCGCAGAATCTTGCGCTTCCTGCGGTGTTTCTTGCTGCGCAGGCTGCCGATCCCTCAAAGAAAAACGCTGGGAAATTTGAATTTGCGGCCAGAGTACAGGCGGATTTCGTAGATTTCGGATGGTTGAGTGTGGACTTTTTCAGCGGTGAGGAAAAGATCGCGGAGTACTGTTCTGCACGAAACCGATGGAATTCCGATTTATGCCGGATCGTGTGCGATGTGCCGGAAAATGCGAATCGAGCTGTTTTGCATACTGTTTTTGACGGCCGTCAGAAATTTTTTGGCGAGCGGGTCTCCTGTTCCGAATTTTATGTTGGTCCTGAGCGGCTGGACCTTCCTCCCGTGCAGGCTCCTGCTCCTGAATTGGAAATAGTTCCTGGTTTTGCGTCTGCGTCGCTCAACCTTCACTACTGCCGTGCGGTGTGCGATACTGACCTGACTGCCGAGCTGAAATTCCGCAAGGTGCCGAAGGGATCGGCTGCGGAGCCAAATATACAGAGTTCCCGTGCACAAAATTTCTTTGCACCGGACACAGAAATTCAGGACGCAGATGCTCAAAATGCAGAAGCTCCGTGGATGGACGCTCTTTCGCCGGTCTATATTTCCGAGGAACGCGATCTGCGCGGGGTTTTGGTGAACCTGGAAGAGGACACTCTCTACGAGTTCCGTCTGACGGTGAAGGAAAAATTTGACGCAGATTCCTGTACTGTACAGATGGATGCGGATTCGAATGAAAAAACGATGGTTTCCGATGAAAAGGTCTGGACCGGCACTTTCCGTACACAGTCGGTCAACGTTCCGATTTGGAAAACTGTCGTGCTTGGTCCGGAAAACTGCCGGATCCCCTTCATTCCCAAAGGCGGCTCTGCGGAAAAAGGGGCCATCCGCTATGTTGCTGAGCCTGGATTTGTGCTCGATGCCGGAACAGAACACGAAAGTACCATTCGGCTTGAAGAAACCGAGTACGTCATCCTTGACGGTCTGACGATCCGGGGGGGACGCCGTTGCGGGATCTTGATGGAACGAAGCAGAAACATTCAGGTCCGAAACTGCGATATCGCGGAATTTGGCCGCGTGGGGATCCACCGTCCGGATCTTGACGGGAAATTCTACTTGCCGGATTCCCGAAAGGCACTGAATACGGATTGCGGGATCCGGATCTCTTCCTGTTCCTCGATCCTTGTGGAACGCTGCTTTATTCATGATCCGTGCGCAACGTCGAACAGCTGGTTTTATTCGCATCCTGCCGGTCCCAATGCGATTTTCATCGGCGATACGGAAAAGATCTGCATCCGGTGGAATGATTTCGTCGGCTCGGACCTTCATCGCTGGAATGACGCGGTCGAAGGAGCCGGAAATGGAAGCAATTCCGGCAGTGTGCGTCGGGATGCCGAGATCTACGGAAACTATTTTGCGTTTGGAAACGACGACGGAATGGAACTTGACGGCGGACAGATCAACTGCCGGTTTTTTATGAACCTCACGGAAGGTCAACTTTGCGGCGTCAGTACCGCCCCGTGCAAACGCGGACCGAGCTACCTCTTCCGGAATGTTTTTGCGGCTCCCGGCGACGAATTTGGGCTGGTCGGTGCCGGATTTAAGAACAACTACCAGAATATTGGTGCGGGAACCACGTTTTTTATCCAGAATTCGATTTTGGGGTACGGGACGGCTTTCAGCAGTCCGGGAGGAACGCTGGAAGAATACGAGGCACTTGCCGAGCGGCCTCCATTTAAGGGGTTCGCGCGAAACAATCTGGCACTGACGTCTTCCTGTGTTTCGACGCAGTTTTTCCAGAATATGCGGAGCGATTTCGACTGGAACCTCTACCTTCCGCGAAATGAAAAGGAATTCCGTGCACTTCAGGAACGCGGGCAGGAAAAGCATTCCCTGCTTGCGGAGCCGCGATTTCTCAATGCGGAAGAGGGGTGCTTCGCGCTGGCAGAAGACTCGCCGGGACGCGGAGCTGGCACTCGCATACCGAATTTTACGCCGTTTGGATCTCCAGACCCCGGTGCCGTTCAGTCGGGGATCCTTTCGGCCGTTCCTCACAGACCGACGGCACTCGAAACGGAGCTTGCGCATCTCACGCTTCGATACGACGGAGCGAATCCGCCGGAAATGCGTACTTTTGCTGTCCGGAATCACTCCGAACAGCCGGTCTCCTTCCGCATCGTGCAGCCGGAAGGCGCGAATGCGTTCCGAGTCCGTCCGGAGTCCGGCACGATTCCGGGAAATGCGTCTCTGAAACTTGAGGTGGAGATCCGTCCGGAAAATGTTCGGCAGGCCCGCAAAAATTCTTCCGCATTCCTTATCCGGACCGCCGACGGACTTTCACGCCCTGTTTCCGTGACCGTCGATTCTCGAAATCATTCCGAACTGCTGAAAAGAGATCGCAAAGATGTCGTTTATGGGGTGGTCCGACCGGTGAAGAATGGTGCGGAACTGGAATTTTCCGTTTCGCACGACGGAGACTACTGGCTCTTTGTCCGTGGTCCGAAAACACGGTGGAAGCGCGTGAAACTGGATGGGCAGGATCCCCAGGAGTCCATTTCGCTGGCGCCTCCGGGAACGGGAGAACTCTGGCAGAATGTTGCCTCGCGCGTCTTTAACGGAAAACCAAACCGGCCCTATGCGCTGACTGCCGGTACGCACGTTTTTCTGATTGAAGCTGGTTCTGCGCTGAATTTCACGGATGCTGCACTCTGTGAAGATCCGGACGCTTTCCGCCTCGCTCCTGAAATACCGTAGATCTCTCCTTCTGGAACTGCGGATGAGCCAATGAAGTACACAAGGGGGAGAATGGAACCAGAAAAACTGGAGAAACTCAGAAAACGAGATCCGACGAGGAGGTTTTGGGGAAAGCAGAGACGCATTCCTTTTTTTCGTGAATTCTCGCCGCTGGGACTTTGCTGTTCTTCTATAAAGAAAGCCTCTCCACGAAAAGGAGAGGCTTTGGTGATTCCAGAGCGGATCGCGTCTGTACTATTTAGCGGTTTCTGCGTCCGATCTCAAGCACCCGGTCAATGATCTCATCCGTCAGCTCAAATTCCGGCTGATTGGGCATTCCTTCCCAGATGACTCCGCCGTACATCGGCTCGATGAGGATCGCGTGCGGGATCCCCCAGACTTTTAGTGCATTCGCGCAGCGTCTTTCCGTATCGATGGCGACATAGTGCGTGAGGTCTTTGCCTTTCAGGTCGCCAGGCATTTCGTCAAGTGCTTTCCGATCCGTTTCGCAAATCGAAATGACGACCAGCTCGTCACCATATTTTTCAGCCCAGTGGTTCAGCATCTTGAGTGAACGGCGGCACGGCGGACACCAGGTCGCCCAGACTTCGATGAGGACGAATTTTCCCTTTAGATCCGGCGGTGCGGTACCGTACCATTCCTGGTATTTCAGAAAATCATTCAGACGTTCCACCGTGGGGATCTCGGCCGTTTCGTCCGTTTCCGGGATGATTTCGCCTTTTTCATTCAGGCGCGGAACCTGAAGAAAAAGGAAGGAGTCCGCGTAAAGTCCCTTCATCCGCTTGCGTGCCCCCGCGACTTCAAATGGGGAGCTTTCGACCTGGAGTGCTTCTTTTCCTTCATGCCCCGGCATGAGCATTGGTCCCTCAACTGCTTCTTCATTTTCTGCCGCACTGGCTGCGCTGCCGAAGAGCATTCCATCGCAGAGCGCACTGCCTGCCAAAATTGCCGAAATCAGCGCGGCACTCCACATTCCTGATCGAAAAAATCGCATTTTCTTCTCCTCTGCTGAAAAAACATCAAATTTTAAAAATTTCAAAACGTTTTCCGGTTCTTCAGACCTTCAGCTCCGTGAGGCCGTTTTGATTTTTGGGAACGTTTCCCTGTCCTGGAGATCGGACTCGCATTCGCTTTCGGAAGAGCTGCGCTCATCCATGCAGGAGGCGATTTCTGAAAGCCCTTCCTTTTTTTCTGATTTTGGTGAGGAAACGGTTGGCGAGACCGTCAATCCAGCAGGGAGACGATGTCGAGCGGGGAGTGAACGATGGATCGCGCTCCGGCATTTCTCAATTCTTCTTCGGGACGGAATCCCCAGGTCACGCCGACGGAGACGAATCCCGCATTTTGGGCCGTTTCCATATCTGTGGAAGTATCGCCAACGTAGAGGATCTCTTCTGGTTTGGCCTCCCAGCGTTCCATGATCCAAAGTCCGCCGGTCGGGTCGGGTTTCTTCGGAATGACGCCGTCTTTTTGTCCAACGACTTCATCGAAAGTCCAGTTCGCTAGAAGTTTTTCGACACATCGGGCTGTGCATTCCGCCGGTTTGTTCGAGAAGACTGCCTTTCTGAATCCGCGTTCTGTCAGCGTATCCAGAAGTTCCGGGATCCCCGGGTACGGACGGGTCTTTCGGTCCCAGCCGACGGCATAGGCGTCGATGTAGAGCTGAAGACACTCTGCGGCAGTCTGCGGATCTTTCAGTGCATTGGCCGGAAGGATCCGTTCCATGAGCGTCCGGACGCCGTCACCGACAAAATAGCGGTAGTCTGCGATCGGATGAACAGGAAATCCCATTTTCTCGAGAGCAGCGTTCGCGCTGTCCGCAATATCTGCCAAAGAATCGAGCAGTGTACCGTCCAGATCAAAAATGACTCCCCGAAATTTTGCCATGGATCCCGTTCTCTCCTTTCCAATCAATCGTCCGCAGAAACCTG
This sequence comes from Thermoguttaceae bacterium, assembly GCA_017939795.1. Classification (GTDB taxonomy): domain Bacteria; phylum Planctomycetota; class Planctomycetia; order Pirellulales; family Thermoguttaceae; genus RGIG3701. The sequence goes on along the minus strand of JAGBAA010000142.1, from coordinate 70,364 downwards.
CGCTTCAAATTTCAGGTCTCTGACTGGATCAAAGTACAAAAAACGCCAGAATGAGCAAAACGATGAAAATCGCGACCGTGATCCCAATGACGAGAGTCTGTTCCTGCTTTTTCCGTCCCGATTTCTTTCCTGTGCCGGAAACGGAAGAGATCCCAGTCTGCGAAACGGAAGACGTTCCGCCATTGACCTTGGAAGCGGAACCGGTTCCGGTGCGTTTCACCGAAGAACCTCCTTGCGGAGCGGCTGCTCTGGAATCAGACTGCTGCGGATCCATTTCTGCCGTGAAGTTCAGGGACGCCAGTGCATCCGAATTCGGTTTCGAGGGATCTGCGGTTTCCTTGTCGGTATTCCCCTGATTCAGGAAGTCCATGAGGGATTCGGTCTGCATGGGGACTTTTTTCTGGATCCGGCTGGAGCGCGCGACCCGGGAAGCGGAAGCCAGGGCAGAATTCCCCGCAGTATTCTTTCGAAGAGAACTGTCCTGGATGGGCTTTTCCAAATCGATGGTCGATATCCCGGAATTTCCCGCATTCTCTTTTCCCGCGATGGGGACAGGAGCGGCGGGGGATCCGGAAGGAGACGCAGACTTTCCTTTTTTCTGGATGCGTTTTTCTCGTCCGCGTCCCAGCCATCCCTGTGCGGCCGAACTGAGACGCTGGGCCATCTGCATCAGTTCCGGCTTGCCGTTTTTCGGAGTTCCCTTTCCAGAGGTCCGTTTTAAAGCGGAATTTGTCCCGGAGCCGAAACCGGCAGAAGAGGCGGAAACTCCTTCGTCCGGACGTCCCAAAGCGGCAAGCCTGGCGATCTCTCCAAGAGACTCCAGCTCTTTTTGGGCATCTTCCTGAAGCTCGCCGTGAGCCTGGGCATCGGACGTGTTTTTCTTGCGCTGAAGCGAAGAAAGCGTGCCGGTGAATCCCTCGACCTTCTGCCCATGCTCGAGCAGGAAACGGGTCAGATCATCCGCGACTTCTTCGGCATTCTGCTGACGATCGTTCGGATCCTTCGCCATCATCTTCCAGCAGATCTCTGCCAGATCGTCCGGTACTTCGGGACGTTCGTCCTGAATGCGCGGAGGCATCCGTTTCTGGTGTGCGGCGATACGCTGCGCCAGTGTGCCTTCCGGGAACGGGACCCGGCCGAGCAGGAGATAATAAAGTGTGCAGCCGAGGCCGTAAATGTCGGCGCGAGCGTCCACATTGTGGCTGTTGCGCGCCTGTTCCGGAGCAAGATAGTCGGCCGTTCCGAGTACGTTTTCATCGTACGTGAGCGTTAGCGACGTGCGTTTTTCGTCCGTGAATCGTGCGAGACCGAGATCCAGAACGTGTACATTATCCTCTTTGTCCACGAGCAGATTTGCCGGTTTCATATCGCGGTGGATCAGGCCCGCAAGATGCGCATGATGCAAGCCCAGTGCAGCCTGCCGAATGTGCTTTGCGGCCCGATAAATATCCATTGGCCCGTTTGTTTTCACGTAAGAGAGAAGGTCGGGACCATCGATGAACTCCATGACGAGGTAGTGGATACTTTCCCCCTCTTTATCGACATCGTATGCCCGTACGATGTTCGGATGATCCAGTGCCGCGACGGCCTGGGCTTCCAGAAGAAAGCGTTCAAGATAGGAGGAATCTGTCGTGACGCGGCTTTTGGGAAGGACCTTGATCGCGACCTGCCGCTCAAGGATCGTATGGACTGCCAGGTAGACGCTGCTCATTCCGCCTGCGCCGATCGAGCGGAGCAGTTTATATTTTCCGAGAAAGAACCCTTTGTATTTGCCGGCGAATATATTGTCCGACTGCCACTGGGTAATGTGTCCATTTTCGATCAGCCAGGACGCAAAGGCCCGCGTGTCTTCCTCTGGACGTACATTTTCAGAGCGTTTTGTCCCTGTGTCCGCTTTTTCTGTTTCAGATTTTTCAGATCCAGGCTGTTCTGATCCAGGCTGTTCTGATTCAGGCTGTTCTGATTCCGTTTGTGCTGATTCCTGAGTATCCGGAGCCGCTTTGTCGTTTCTTTCGCCGGAAGGACGACCTCCTTCGGATGCTTGATCTGTTGACGGTTCGCGATCCGTCGATGATGTCCGGTTTTCTCCAGATCCGCAGGACACCTCCAGGGCTGCCGATGGTTCGTTCGTTTCTTCCGAAACCACAGAACTTTCAGTGCCGTTCGACTCAATGGTTTCCAGCCATCTTGCATGAAGGTCGTTCAGCTGTTCCCTGCTTTCAAAGAGACGCGACTTTTCAAGCATGGCAAGATAATCTGTCATGACCGCATCAGCCATTTTTTCTCCACCGGAAATTCAAATCCCAAACACTTTGCTCCAGAAATGCTGATTCCCCAATTTCTGTGCATTCAGATCCAAAGCGGCAGGAGGCGAAGGGGACTTTTCCCACTGTCCGCCAATCTGCAGGTTCCAATATACCAGATTTTAATCAAAATTTCCAGTGGGAAATCTCATTTTCCGCAAAATTTCCATAAAAAAGTTTAAAATATTTGAAAATATTCGCCATTTTCCGCAAAGTCCGCACCGTTACGCTTCGGGAAAACCGCCGGGAGGCAGATTCTCATGCCGTGTGCGGAAGCGCAGTCTGCCCGCCGCGGCTCGCGGACTTTAAAAACTTTTTGATGTTTTGATGTTTTGATGTTTTGATGTTTTGATGTTTTGATGTTTTGATGTTTTGATGTTTTGATGTTTTGATGTTTTGATGTTTTGATGAAATCCGATCTGGATCGACACACACTTTCCGGAAGAGCCAAAAATCTTTTCGGGGGGGGGCTTTTCGGAACCTTGATTTCTGGTATACTGAAGAAGCAGTATTTTTTAGTCTGCACGGCTGGAGGATCCATTATCCGCAATCATTTCATTAAAGGAGTTCGGCACGATGTTCCTGATTTGGGCCTTAACGTGCGTTTTCGTAATCGTGACGCTTGGCGTCGGTGTGTGGGGAATGCGTCGCTCAAAGACGCTTGGCGACTTTTTCATCGGAGGAAGATCCCTTGGACCGTGGGTCTCTGCCTTCGCTTACGGCACGAGCTACTATTCCGCCGTCATGTTCATCGGATTTGCCGGTCAGCTCGGCTGGGGATTCGGTCTTGACGTACTTTGGATCTCGTTCGGAAATACGTTCCTCGGCTGCCTTCTTGCGTGGTTCGTTCTAGGGTATCGGACTCGCCGGATGACCCAAAACCTCGGTGTCATGACCATGCCGGAATTTTTTGACCGGCGTCTGAATGCTCCGTTTCTGAAGATCTTTGCCGCGATCATCATTTTCCTCTTTCTCCTGCCGTACAGCGCAGCCGCGTTTACCGGTCTGGCATATCTGTTCAAGGTCACACTCGGGATCGATTTCACGTACGCACTGCTCGGAATGTGTTTCGTGACGGCACTTTACCTCATCATGGGCGGGTTTCACGCAATGTGTCTCAACGATTTCATTCAGGGGAGCATCATGCTCGTCGGATCTTTCCTCATGGTCTGGATCATCACGGACCACGCCGGCGGTTTCCAGAATGCGATCTCGACTATTCAGGCGAACTACCCCGTCCACCTTGGCGGTAAACTTCCTCCATGGTACATCATTGCGGCCGCGACGTTCATGACCTCATTCGGCGTATGGGGACTTCCGCAGATGGTCCAGAAATTCTATGCCATCAAGGATGAAAAACAGATCCTCCGCGCCGCGATCGTCACGACGCTTTTCTCGTGCATCGTCGTTTTTGCCGGATACTTCAACGGCAGTATGATGCACATTTTCTACGAACCTCCGGCGGTCGTTCAGACACAGGAAGAGGCGGCCGCATATGAGACGCGCCTTCAGAAAGAGACTGGAAAACACGACGAAGCCGGAAAAATCATCCCGGTTCCCGCTCCGTACACGGTCAACGAAGACGGAAGTCAGAAAAAAGGCCCGAACGGTCAGCCGGTCATCGCGTATGATGAACTCGTTCCGCGTCTGCTCAAGAGTCAGCTGCCTCCGGTCCTCATGGCGGTCATCGTCGTGCTGGTCCTTTCCGCTACGATGTCGACGCTTTCGTCGCTGATCCTCGTTTCTTCGAGCGCCATTGCCATCGACCTCTACAAAGAACATGCGCACCTGGATGAATCCTCCCAGAAACCGCTTTATCTGATCCGGTTCCTGAACGGTCTGTTCATCCTCATTTCCGCGCTGATGGCACTGCTGAAATTCTCGTTCATCGTCGTCATGATGTCCCTTTCCTGGGGCGCGGTGGCCGGGGCGTTCATGGCTCCGTACCTTTATTCGCTCTACTGGAAACGCATGAATAAATTTGGTGCCGCTGCCGGGATGGTGACGGGACTCACGACGAACATCGTCCTTTTCATGCTTGGCGTCAATGCGACGCTGGCGGCTTCCTGTGCGATCCTGCTGCCGTTTGCCGTCATTCCGGTCGTGACGCTTTGTACGCCTGCACCGGAAAAGGAGACCGTAGAACTGGCGTTTCGTAAATAAAAAACTCACGTTTCGGGAAATGGAAAATTTGCACTCCGAAAATTCGGAGGACCGTGCAGGAAATTTCAAAACCTGGGAGCTTTTTGTTTTGGGAAACGAAGAAACACAAAGGATCCTGAAATAGAAAGCTCCCCGATCTCAAACTGAAGACAGGGGAAGAAAAACCATGCCTCCACACTATATTTTTGAAATGAACCGCGTTGGAAAACGCTATGGCGAAAAAGTCGTCCTGCAGAACATCAGCCTGATGTTCTACTACGGCGCGAAGATCGGCATCGTTGGCGAAAACGGGGCCGGAAAGTCCACGCTTCTGAAGATCATGGCGGGGATCGACACGGATATTGACGGCGAAACGAAACTCGCGAAAGGAATGACCGTCCGTTACGTCGCGCAGGAGCCGGAACTTGATCTGGACGCCACGGTCCGCGAGAATCTCATGACGGCCCTGAAGCCCATCACGAGCAAGATCGACCGATTCAACGAGATCTCCGTCCTCATGGGTGACCCGGATCAGGAAGCCAATTTCGATAAACTTATGGAAGAAATGGGGGAACTTCAGGAAGCGATCGATGCGGTGGACGGCTGGAACCTCGACCATCAGATCGACATGGCCGCCGACGCACTCGTTCTCCCGCCTGACGACGCCATCGTACGGAAGCTCTCCGGAGGGGAACGCCGCCGCGTCGCCCTCTGCATGGCACTCCTGGAGAAACCGGACCTTCTGCTCCTCGACGAACCGACGAACCACCTCGATGCCGAGACGATCCAGTGGCTTGAGGGCACGCTGCGCGACTACCCCGGCACGGTCATCATCGTGACGCACGACCGGTACTTCCTTGACAACGTGACGAAATGGATCCTCGAACTGGAAAATACCATTGGCATCCCGTTCGAGGGGAACTATTCCAGTTGGCTCGCTCAGAAAGCGGAACTTCTGCGCGTCATCGAAAAGAAGGAGACCCAGCGCCAAAAAACGCTTCAGCGCGAACTCGAGTGGATCCAGATGGCCCACAAAGGACGCAAACAGAAAAACGAAGCGCGAATCAAATCCTACGAACAGCTTGCCAGCCAGCAGACCATCGACGATAAAAGCGACGCCATCATCCAGATCGCGCCCGGTCCGCGTCTCGGCGAAAAGGTCCTTCAGCTCGACGGTGTTTCCAAGGGATTCAACATCGCGGGGAACGAGATCCGGCTTCTGGACGACGTCTCCTTCAACGTTCCGCGCGGCGCAGTCGTCGGCGTCATTGGTCCGAACGGGACCGGCAAAACGACGCTTTTCCGCATGATCACCGGCGAGGAAACTCCCGATTCCGGCACGATCAGCATCGGGGATACCGTCTCGCTGGCGCACGTGGACCAGCACCGCGACGCTTTGGACGATTCGAAGACCATCTTTGAGGAGATCACCGACGGAAAGGACGTCATCGAACTGGGCAAGGTGAAGATGAACAGCCGCGCGTATGTTTCCCGCTTCAATTTCCGCGGGACGCAGCAGTCGAAGCTCGTCGGACAGTGTTCTGGCGGTGAGCGCAACCGAGTGCATCTCGCGAAACTCCTGCGCCGCGGCGGGAACGTGATCCTGCTCGACGAACCGACGAACGACCTGGACGTGAACACCATGCGTGTTCTGGAGCAGGCGATCCTCGATTTCAGCGGCTGCGTGATCGTCATCAGCCACGACCGATTCTTCCTGGACCGCATCTGCACGCACATGCTCGTCTACGAAGGCGACGGCAAAGTCCGCTGGTTTGAAGGAAACTTCGCCGAGTACGAAGAAATGCTCCGCGCGCAGGATCCCTCGCGATTCACCAACCGACGCAGCAAGTACAAGAAGATCGTCCGGTAAATCTAGCCAGCTTTAGTGGCTGTGCCCGCTCATAGGGCGTAAGAAAAACGGCTGGACCGTGAGATGAACAGAGCCTTCTGTTTTTCTCACGGTTTTTTGTTGCGTATTTTCGCAATGAAACGAGTGGACAGTGTGCAGAAGTCTCCAAGTGGAGGGAGTTCTGGGCTAAATCTGAAAACGGACGGAATACCGGAGTATTCTGTCCGTTCTGTGAGGTGAAATGCGGTCTATTTTCTATTTCTTTACGCCGTCGGGGCAGCCGATCTCGAGGATCTGGCGGACGATCTCTTCCGGAGAACAGAGTTCCGTCGTGATCTCCATCGTCGCGCAGTCCCGATAGAACGGCTCGCGGACTTCCAGAAGATGGCGGATCTCATCCAGTGCCGAGAGGTCCGTGAGGCTCGGTCGGCTCGTCGCGGTCGTGGAGTCGCCGTTCATACGCTGGTGGATCGTCTCTGCCGACGCCGTCAGCCAGAGGACCGGCCCGGACGCACGCAGAATGTTCCGCGTGTTTTCCCGCATGACGGCTCCGCCGCCTGTCGCGAGGATGAGTTCCTTTTTCAGGCACAGTTCTGCGATGATCCGCTCCTCGAAATTCCGAAACGCCGGCTCTCCGTCCTCCGCGAAGATCTCCGCGATGGTCTTTCCTGCCTGACGCTCGATCTCCCGGTCCGAATCGATCCACGGACACCCAAGCGCCTCAGCGAGAAGGCGCGCGATCGTCGTTTTTCCGGTCGCACGATAGCCAATTAACGAAACGATCATTTTATTCTCTCCATTTTTTCAAAAAAATCAGCCGCCCCGGAGTGCATGTCTCGCGAGGGGCTGAAAATTTTTCCAAATACCCGGCAGGTTTCTGGACAGGATCCTGCCGGGGACGGATCTCAGACTATTCCGCGCTTTCTGCCGGAGCGTCTTCTTTCTTCAGGTTTCCTTCGGTCAGCCAGGCAGCGACGACCTCGATCTCCAGCGGAGTCATGAGATTGTTCGCCGAGCCTTCCGGTTCTGCATGGAAGATGGTCATCGTGTTTTTGTCGTAGAATTTCGACGCATCTTCGATGACGCGCTTCGTCCACTCTTTCGACGCATACGCCGTCAGATCCGGACCGCTGTGTCCCGGCTGTTTCGGATAATCGTAGAACTGATGGCACTTCAGGCAGCTCTTTGAGTAGGCGGCCAGACCGTCAGGATTCACGCCGTCGATCGTGTACTGGAGGACTTCCTTGACTTCGTTTCCGTCGCGGTCTTCGATCTTGCGGAGATTCTTTCCGTCAGACTTCCAGCGCAGTTTTCGCAGTTCTACCGCCTCGACGGAGGCCGTGCGCGGCTGAGTCAGCGACGCTTCCGCAGTCAGCAGTTCGATGATGGAATCGAGTTCCGCACGCATTTTCGCGCGGTCTTCGTCCGAGTAATCTTCACTCAGCGGACTGTTCGGATCCATCTGGTTGAAGAGCGATTCCGCGACAGTCTTCATTTCCTCAAACGCAGAGTTTTCGTAGCCGATGTAGTCCTTCGTGCCGACGCGGTTTTTGTCCATCCAGCCGGCGATCCAATCGCGCGTGCCGTAGCCCCAGAGATTCGGAGCACAGGGCGTTTCCATCCGGAAAATGTCGTCGCCCGTGACGGTTTCGTCTGCCGGAGCGTACGGATGGCAGGACGCGCAGTGTTTCTTGAAGACTTCCGGACCGGTCGGGATGACGACTTCTGCGTCGGAGGCGGCCGGAGCTGTGCCGGAGATCATGGAGAGCGCACCCGATTTGCGAATACCGCCGAACTCCTGGATCGCGGAGTAAACATCCATCGCACGCTGACGTTCCGACTTCATTGCCGTCTGGTAGGCTTCGTTCTTTGCGTCACGATCGTACGATGCAAACGTGAGGTAAATCAGAGCCAGTGCGATCACGGCAAAGAAAGCGACGTTGAAAACGTGCCCGCCGCGAATCCGCGCAATGAACGGCATCAGGAAGAAAATGACGACGACTGCACCAGGAATGCAGAAGATCAGAATGAATTCCGGACACTTGCTCGAGAAGAGAAGTGCGTACTCATACAGACAGCGCAATGTCCACTCCGGACGCACTGTTTCAGAGCTGGCCATCGGGCTGGTGTCGGCCGGAGGACCAAGTTCTGCACCGAGATAAAGACCCGGTTTCACGACGGACGGAACAGCCATTGCTTCTTCGGCTTCTTCAGCTTCGGCTTCTTCTGCCGGGGCCGCAGTTTCTTCAGTGACGGCCGATCCCACCGCCGGAGCTTCTGCGGGGGCCGCAGTTTCCGCATTTACTTCCGGAGCCGGGGCAGCCGGAGCAGCATCAGCGGCCGGTGTCGGGGCAGCTTCTTCAACGACTTCGATCTCCAGGGTTTCTTCAGCAGCCGGAGCCGGGGCAGGTTCTGCCGGAGCGGGAGCCGGAGCCGGGGCAGGTTCGACCGGGGCGGGAGCCGGAGCCGGGGCAGGTTCGACCGGAACGGGAGCGGGAGCCGGGGCAGGTTCGACCGGGGCGGGAGCCGGAGCCTGGGCAGGTTCGACCGGGGCGGGAGCCGGGGCAGGTTCTGCCTGAGCGGGCTGGACGGCTTCAACGACAGCATTGGCGTCATTTCCGGCAGCTGGAGCCGGGGCGGCCTCAACGGCAGCAGGGGCTTCGACCGGAGCTGTTTCCGCAGCGGGTGCGTTTGCCGGAGCTTCAACAGCGGGAGCTGCTTTGAGAGCAGAAAGTTTCTTTGCTTCACGGTACTCGCCAAGGTTCTGGAAGCAGAGCGCGAGCACGATCCCCATCGCGACACAGCATCCCAGTGCATTCACGGCAGCCTGGCAGGACCACCAGCGGGCGATCCCGGTGCTTCGGCATCCGCCGCAGCTTGCGGCAGTCTGTGCGGGGACTTTCAGTTCGCCGCTGGCGAGCTGTTCGTCGAGGATCTTGCGTTCCGTACGGGCATCGCAGATCGCATGAAGGATGAGCAGGACGATGGTTCCGGCAGCAAAAACGCCAACATGCAGCGCGAAGAAGTGCGTGAGCGTCAGATTGTTGATTCCGGAACCGCCGCAGGCCAGCTCGTAGAGCATCTGCCCGACGAACGGGATCTGGGTGAGGTACTTCACGCGGACGAGCGTCGCGCCGTAGGCGTTCTGGGTCCACGGAAGAAGGTCCCCGGTCAGGCACGCGGCGAGACCAAAGAAAAAGATGAGCATCGAAAGCCAGAACGTGAGTTCGCGCGGCTTGCGGTACATTCCGAAAAGGATGAATCGGATGACGTAGATCATCGCGACGGCCATGAAGACCTGAGCGGAATGGTGGTGGATCCCGCGCAGGAGCCAGCCGCCCCAGAGGGAGTACTGGATGTGGAAAACGCTTTCATACGCGGTCTGCGTGCTCGGACTGTAGTGCATCCAGAGGATGAAGCCGGTGATGCACTGGACCGCGCAGAGGAAAAAGAGGATCCCGGGCCACATTTTCATGTCCATGAGCGTCTTGACCCAGCGCCGGTTACCGACGGCCTTAAGCAGTGTGCAGAATCCGGTACGGGATTCCAGCCAATCGAAAAATTTCATAATCATAGCAAAATTCTTTTTTTATTTTCTGGTGGATCAAACGGAAAACGAATTTCCGATTTTTTCTGTTTCGAGGAAAATCAGGCCGGGATCTTTTCCGGACTGTCGCTTTTGAAGCACATGTACTGCACGTAGATCATTCCGTCTTCCGCAATACGGGATTCCAGCTCGTCCATGTCGCGCTTGCACGGATTCGGAGCACCAACGTCCAGACGCTTGCCGTCCAGATCGAAATAGGCGGAATGGCTCGGGCAGAAGAATTTCGTTTCGGCAGCTTTGAAACCGACGGTGCTTCCCATGTGCGGGCACATCGTGTGGAGGACCTTGACGGTATTTTCTCCGACACGGCGGGCAAAAATGGCGCCTTTGACGCTGATTTCCTTCGTCCAGCCGTCGACCAGTTCGTCGCGGATGGAGACCAGAAGCGGAGTACCGTCTTCCGGGAGTTCTGCGAACGTACCGACCGGGTACTCTTTCACTTCGCCGCCGGCCTGTTCTTTGGAGGCGTCAAAATGTTTCTTGACCGGAGTCAGGATGGTCGAAGCAGCCGCCATGACGGCCGGAGCCGCAGCTGCAGCCGTCAGGACTACTGCGCCGGCCTGCGCCATGAAGCAGCGTCGGCCCGTCGGGAGTTCCGAGACGCTGTGTGCGCTGGAGCATCCGCAGCCGCAGGATTTTTTAACGTCGTCTTTTTCAGTATTGCTCATAAATCGTTTCCTTTAATTAAAGTCCATGCACCGGACGTTCTCGATTCCGGCACACTTTTAGTTTTTGTGCGTTGAATTTTGAAAAAGGGCGCGCATTGAGGGAAGGACCCGGTTCTGGGCCTCGGTCATGGAAGTTCCCAAGAATGCGCCGGAGGCATTTTTGTGTCCGCCGCCGCCGAATTGTCCGGCGAGCTGCGCGACATCGAAATTTTCGCGGCTTCGGAAATTGAGCCGCACCCCGTTTTCGACTTGCGTAAAGAGACAGACGGCCTCGACTCCCGCAGTCGTCAGGAGCTGATTCACCATCTCCGACGTGTCGCTCATGACGGCGCCAGCCTGGTCGAAGTCTTTCTTTTCCAGGCGGGAGTAGGCCAGTTTTCCACTGCATTCCAAGGTGAAATTGCGTCCCAGAGCTTCCATGAGCTTCATGCGGGCTGGAGCGTAATTTTCGCAGGCGAACCGGTAAAGGCGCGAGGTCGATGCGCCGGCTTCCATCAGACGTGCCGCCTGATGCAGGGTCTCCGGCAGAACGGAGGGGAAGCGGAACCATCCGGTATCTGTCGCGATGGCGAAGAAAAGAAAGTCGGCGATGCTGCACGATGCGTCTTCTTCACGCAGGGCCAGCGGGATCTCCAGCGACTCGAGAAGGTCCATGACCAGGCACCCGGCAGCCGGTTTGGAGGCGTCGGAAAAATCGTTTTCTGTGAGGCGGTCTGAGACGGCATGATGGTCGATCACCAGGACCTTGAAATAGCCGGAATCCGCCAGTTCGGAAAGGGAACGCAGCTGGGAACGTGCCGAGGTGTCGACGATCAGCAGCGTGTCGAAAGTCTGTGCTTCACTTCGTGAAAGACGGCGCGGGTCAGGATCGGTTCCCAGATCGGACGTTCCGTCGAAGAAACGGATCGCGTCAAAGTCCTTCCCCATGAAACGAAACATTTCTGACGGAAGATCCGGATTCACGACCGTCACTCTGAAACCGAGCGAGCGTAAACCGGCTGCGAGTGCAAGTTCGCTTCCCAATGCGTCTCCGTCTGCCCGGGCATGCGAAGCGATCAGGATGCTGCGGGAGTCCTGGAGCAGGGAAGCAAATTTTTTCCAGCTGTGTTTCACGTAGGGACCTCTTTCAATTTTGGGCGGGTTCTGCGGCTGGGCAGAACTGAACGTACATACGGAGCAGTAAAAAGACTGCCGATTCCTCTCTATTTTACCAAAATTTAAGATTTTGTCAAGAACGAACATCCGGGAGTGAAAAATAAAACGAAAAAACTTTCAAATTTTTGGGGGTCTACCCCTTTTTTCCTTTTGATTTGACGCTAAAATGGAATTTATGGCATTAAGGTCTGAAATTTGACCGCGTTTCCATCCGTTTTAGAAAATTTGGAAGATAGATACCTATGAGCAGACCGTCTAAAGGTGTGCGCTGGAGCACGCTGATCTACATCGTCATCGTTTCCGCACTTGGCGGACTTTTGTTTGGTTTCGATTCTGGAGTCATTTCCGGATGCGAGAAAGGAATGCAGCTCGAGTACTTTGAAGTACTTCAGCAGAAAGCGGCCGATATTGCCGCGATCGAAACCGAGCTGGAAATCGCGAAAGCTGAAGAAGCCGTGCCGGCTGATCTGGATCCTGCATCGGCGGTTTCGGCAGAAATTCCGGCGGAAATTCCGGCAGCAGACGTGAATGCAGATACTGCGGCGGAAACGGAGGCGCGTGCGACGGTCTCCTCAAAAGTCACGGAGCTGGAGAAGAAGCTCGCGGCAAAGAAAGCGGAAAAGTACGCCGGTGAAGATGAAGCAAACTTCTGGCATGGATTCACGGTTTCCGTCGCGCTCATCGGCACGATCATCGGTGCGTTCGGCATCGGACGGCCCTCAGACCGTTTCGGACGCCGGAAGATCCTGCTGGTCATGGCGGTGTTTTACTTCATTTCTGCGGTAGGGTGCGCATTTCCGCCGAACTGGGAGACTCTGGCCTTCATGCGATTCCTTGGCGGTGTCGCCATCGGCGGTTCTTCGGTCGTCGTGCCGCTCTATATCGTAGAGATCGCGCCGGGGAAATACCGCGGCCGTCTCGTCGCGATGAACCAGTTCAATATCGTGCTCGGCATTCTGATCTCGTACGTCTCGAACTACTATGTTGCGCTGGCGATCGATAATCAGACGGCGGTCTGGATCTGGTGCGAGAAGCTCGCAGGATTTTTTGCGGCCGGAATGACTGCGGAGGCGATCAAATGGCGTCTGATGTTTGGCGTCGAAGCCTTCCCTGCGTTCCTTTTCTTCCTTCTTCTCTTCACGATTCCGGAGTCCCCGCGCTGGCTCATGCGCTACGGACGCCGTGAGGAAGCGAAAAAGGTCCTGGAATCGATCGGCGACGAAAATGCCGAAGAAACGGTCGACCAGATCGCGGAATCGCTCAAAAACGCCTCGGAAGGGGAAAACGTTCCGCTTTTCCAGAAAAAGTACCTCTGGCCGATTTTCCTTGCCTGGGCCGTCGCGATGTTTAACCAGGTTTCCGGGATCAACGCCATCAACTACTACGCGCCGCGCATTTTCGAAATGTTCGATTTCGGCACGCAGGCCGCTCTCGCCAGTACGATCGGGCTGGGAGTGGTCAACCTGACTTTCACGGTCGCCGCATTTTTCTTCATCGACTGGTTTGGACGCCGTGCACTTTTGATGTTCGGTGCCCTTGGGACCTGCGCGATGCACTGTCTTGCCGCATGGCAGATCGGTCTGGGAAACGCCGCCAACGGGTACATTGCGATCCCGGCCATTCTTGGATTTATCGCTTTCTTCGCGATCTCGCAAGGGGCGGTCATCTGGGTCTTCATTTCCGAGATCTTCCCCAATGCCGTCCGTGCAAAAGGTCAGGCTCTTGGCAGTTTCACGCACTGGTTCATGTGCACGATCATCTCGTGGGCGTTTCCGGTCGTCGTTGGACTTTCTGAAACCTCGGGACAGTACGCTTTCATGTTCTTTGCGTGCATGACGCTCCTTCAGTTCTTCTTCGCCTGGCGCCTGATGCCGGAAACCAAAGGCGGAACGATCGAGTCGCTCGAGAAACAGATCATGAAAGAAGCATAGCGTTTTCTTCCGAAAGCCCTCAGGTAGGAGATCTTGAGGGCTTTCTGTGAACTTTGGGGAGTTTTCCGGGGTCATTTCATTTCCTTCCATTTTTTGCCATTCAGGAGTACACCATGAAAAAAGCTCGCCTGATTTTGGTTTCTCTGCTTGCGTGCCTGCTGTTCTGCTTTGCTGTTCAGCCAGGTACTGTTTCTGCACAGGAACCTGTTTCGAAAACGATTCAGATCCAGGAACGTTTCCTGATCCTTCCGGTCTCCAATTCGGCAGGCCGGTCCCTTTTGACGGTTTGGGATGAGAACGGTATGCGCGTTTGCCGTTTCATCACGACGCTTGCGGATTCTGTGGAAAATGCGGATTGGTGGTCCTTCATCGACGTGAGCGAATACGCCGGCCGTCATTTGACGGTCGAGCTGAGGGACCAGCCAGAGGGAGCGAAGACGCTCGCTCTGATCTCCAATGCGGCCGACGTTCCCCGCAATGAGCCGCTTTACCGTGAAAAACTGCGCCCGCAGTTTCATTTCTCTCAGATGCAGGGGTGGAATAATGACCCGAACGGAATGGTTTTCTGGGACGGCGAATACCATCTCTGCTGGCAGTCCAACCCGGTCGGTATCCGCTGGGAGAACATGACGTGGGGGCACGCGGTCTCGAAGGATCTTGTGCATTGGAAAGAACTCCCCATCGCCCTGCGTCCCTGGGGCGATGATCTTCCGGAAGACAAACGGCATCCGTCCATGGCGGTCTCGCACTGCTTCTCCGGGACGGCGATCCCGGCGTGGGATGTGCCTTTGAGCGATCCGAACGACCCGTCTTCCCGTCCGCTTCTTGCGGCTTTCACCGACACTGGGGCAGGGGAAGCACTTGCGGTCAGTGAAGATAAAGGGAGGACCTGGAAGTATGATTCTGTGCTGGTTCGCCATCGAGGACGTGATCCGCAGCTGATCTGGCTGGAAAAAGAGAAGAGGTGGCTCATCGCGGTCTACGAGGAGATCGAAGAGGAACGTCTCATCGCCTTCTACCAGAGCAAAGACCGGAAAGAATGGACGCGTACCGGTGCGATTTCCGGTTTCTATGAATGCCCGAACTTTTACGAAATGCCGGTCGACGGAGATCCGGAGAATACGCGATGGGTCCTTTGGGCTGCTGACGGACGGTACATGACGGGGCATTTTGATGGGAAGACGTTCGTGCCGGAACACGCAGAGAAGCACACGCTGCACCGCGGGAATTTCTATGCGTCGCTCTGTTTCTCGAATACGCCGGGCCGTCTGATCCAGATCGGCTGGGCGAAGATCGATATTCCGGCGGAAGCGAAGCATACGTTCAATCAGACGTTCACCGTTCCGCTGGAACTGACGCTGCGAAAAACGCCGGCAGGGATCCGTCTTTTTGCTGAGCCGGTGAAGGAATTGGAGATTTTGCGTCAGGAAAAACGTGAGTTTAACGGTGAATTTTCTCTCGATGGTTTCGGCGACGGCCAGCTCTACGACGTGAACGTGACGCTGGATGCCGATCAGGATGCGGAACTGATTTTCGGGAAAGACCGTGTGGTTTGGAATGCCGGGAGACGGGATCTGAACGGAATGGGGCTTCGTCCGCGGGACGGGAAAATCGCGTTTCGGGTGCTGATCGACCGTCCGATGTTTGAGATCTGCGCAAACGGCGGAGAGGCGTACCTCACGTCACCTCGTCAGGATGCGGGGGAACCGCTTGGTTCGATGACGTTCAACGGAAAAGGAAACGTAGAGATCTGGAGTCTGAAGAGCATCCACGAGTAAACGTTCCTGGGAATCTGTGCCGACATTTTGTGTGTCGGCGCAGACTTTGGGAAGTTTGCGCATGGATCCGGATCCCTTAAGGTATTTTCATTCCGCAGGTCGATTTTGTTCGCCTGAAGCCGTCGGATGGCTTGGAATGGCGAGGGGCTTTGACTACTTTGGCGAATTGGGAGAGTATGTCGGCGCAGTACGATCGCGCAAAAGAGGAGTTGACGGCAGGAACTCGGTACGAGGAGTACCGTCCGCTGGTGCCGTTCCTGGGCATGATGATCCTCGGGATCCTTGCGGACCGTTTTTTTTGGAGTCCTCAGGAATTCGAGACTTCGATCTCCGGGACCGCTTGGGGATGGTTCGTGCTTCACGTTCTGTGTCTTACTGCGGCGTTTGTGTGCCTGAGACAGAAACGCGCCCTTCGGAAAAATAGAAGATGGGAAACGGAATGCATGGACGGCGTTTGGGGGGCCTCTTCACAAAATGACGGGGTGTCTGGAACGTATTTCCGAAAAGCTGATGTGTTGGGAATGGCTTTCGCAAAATCTGGTGAAGAAGACCGAGTGCTCGGGAGTCTTCGGGAAAGAGAGACCGTTTCTTTTTCTTGTGCTGGACTGATTCGGTTCTTCCGGGGATTGAAAGAGCGGATGGTCCCGCTTTTCCTTCTGCTTTCTTTCAGTGCAGTTGGAGGACTTTTCCATCATCTCTACTGGAATTTTTATCCTGAGACGGAGATCGGACTGAACGCTGGCGATCCGTTTTCCCTGGAATGCGTACAGGGAAAGATCGTTCGTCCGCCGGAATTTGCGTTCCCGAGTCGGACTGCCAGTTTTCTGGGAAACGAAAATGAAATGACCACGCAGCTCTGTCTGAAAGTCTTGAAGCGCAAATCGGGAACAAAATGGGTCCCCGCGACCGGGAATTTGCTCGTGCGGGTCATGGGACGGATGGAAGACGCTCACGTCGGGGACGTTTTTCAGATGAGCGGCAGGATGAGCCATTTTTCGGAAACGATGAATCCCCGGGCATTTTCCGCGCGAACATTTTATCGTCAGCAGCGAATCCTGGCGGTCCTTCGTGTTCCGTCGGAAAAGAATCCGCAGCTGGTTTCCAGACCGAGGATCTGGGGCGTTTTTCGGATCGTTGAATGGCTGAGAGACTCTGCTTCCGTACAGCTTGAGCGTTTTTTGACGCCGGAAACGAGACCCATGGCGGAGGCGCTCATTCTTGGGTGCCGGGAGGAAGTCTCTGTCGAAGATCTGGACGAGATGCTTGAGACGGGGACCATTCACATCATGGCGATCTCCGGACTTCATGTGGGACTTTTGGCCGGAGGACTTTTTTTGCTGGCGCGGATCATTGGAACAGGACGGACTCTGACGGTTCTGCTGACGCTTGCGGGAGTCTGGCTTTACGTGCTGGTCAGCGGCGCGCGGCCTCCTGCACTCCGGGCAGGGATCCTCGTCGCGATCTCCACATCTGCCTACTGGCTCGCCAGACCGCAGTCTCATTTAAATTCGCTCGCAGCTGCGGGACTTTTTGTCCTCGTTTTGAATCCAACGTCGCTTTTTTCAACGGGGACCCAACTCTCTTTTCTTGCTGTTGGCGTGCTGCTCTTTTCTCCGGTCCTGCGGGATCTTCCTCAATTGCGGAAACCGGAAGGATCCTGTGAGGATGAAGACTCCGCAGCTGAAAACGAGACGGAAGAAAAGCGTGCGGAAGAAAGCGGGAGAGAGACTGAAAAATGGAAAACGGGAACCGGGAAGAGAAAATTGCGCCATTTCCCAAGACATGCTTTTGAGAAAAGGGAGCCGGACGTGAACGAGCTCCATCTTTCCTGGGAGTACCTTTTTGCCGCAAATGCAGACCATCGGGCGATCTTTCGCAGAATGATCCGCCGTTTTTGGACGCATGCCATGAATTTGCTTCTGGCTTCGCTTCAGATGACTCTCGTGCTGATGCCGCTGGTCGTCGGTTCCTTTCATGTGGCGGCATTCATTGGGATCCTGCTGAATATCCTGCTTTGGCTTCCGCTGATGGCGGCCATGGTTGGGGGGGCCGGCGTCGTACTTTTCGGTACTTTACCGATGGCGGGACCATTTTTCGGGTGGATCTGCTCGACCGGACTGTCTGTGATGGACACACTCATCCACTGTGGAGCACAGATCCCCGGACACTGCCTCTGGATGCGCGGAACGCCGACATTCTGGAACTTTCTCCTTTACTCCGTATTGATCGTGTGGGCGGTTTTTCCTGCCGTCCGGCTGCGGAATCGAAAGCAGCACGCGGTATTTTGGACGCTTATGCTTCTTCTGCTCTTTCCCTTCTGGCTGAATGGAAATGGGAAACGCGGTGAACTTCGGTGCTCGGCCATTTCTGTTTCCCATGGTCTCTCGATCCTCATCCAGCTCCCGGACGGCCGAAATTTTCTTTACGATGCCGGGCAGTTTGCCCCTGCGGAGTTTCCGACTCGGACGATATCTGCGTTTCTCTGGAATGCGGGAGTGCATTCGCTGGACGCGATCTTCATTTCTCATCCGGACATGGACCACTACAATGCGGTTCCAGGACTGCTGCGGCGCTTTCGAACAGGAGAGATCTTCGTTTCTCCGCAATGTTTGGAGACTCTGCGCCGGACTTCCCATTCTGTGCAGAGCAGGCCGCAGAATACCGAAATGAAAACAGCATCTGCCGACATGATCCGGAAAACGGAAAAGGAACGTCGTGAGGAGACCGCAGTTTCTGCACCGGACAGTTTGGATCCCGTGCCGGTTTCCTGGCGGGAAAGGCAGGCTCAGGCGGAAAAAGAAACCGCGGAAATGCTGCGCCGTCTGAATCATGCGATCAAGACGCACAATATCCCGGTCCGGACATTGAAAGCCGGAGATCGGATCCCGCTTGCGGAGGACTGTGTACTGACTGTTCTGCATCCTGCGGAAACTTTTGCGCGGGAGAATCCTGAGCTGACGAACGCGAATTCACTCGTACTTCTGCTTGAGTATCAGGGCGTGCGGATCCTGCTGACGGGAGACCTTGCGCCGCCGGGGCTTGGTGCATTTCTTGCACAGACGCCGATTCCGTGTGATGTCGTCTTTGCGCCGCATCATGGCGGGAAAACTTGCGCGACGCCGGAATTCGGGGCCTGGTGTACGCCGAAACATTTCGTCATCTGCGATTCGTATGGAAATCAGCAGAAACGGACGCGGGAGATCTTTGAAGAACTGGGGGCCAAAGTCTACCATACGGGACGCGGCGGTGCCGTCTTTTTCTCCGTCCAAAATGGAAAGCTGGAAGTCGTGGATCGGGAGAAATGGAAGGAATGGGATAAATGGAACTGAAATCGAAAAAGGGAGAAATGATGATTGGATCCCAGAGAGCTGAAAATGGGAAAGATGCGGTTTCTTCGGATCCGGAACCGAAGACGATGCTGGAAAAAAAGACGGATGAAGGAACCCCGGGAGCTGTTTTTGATCCGGCGGTCCTGGCGCAGCTTGGGGATTTTCGTCTGCGGGTATCGCGTTTGGCTGCCGGGATGACGTACGGGATCCATCGCAGTGTGCGGATGGGCGTTTCGACGGAATTCGAGGACCATCGGCCGTGGGAAGAAGGGGACGAGCAAAAGTTCATCGACTGGCGGGTCTTTGCGAGGACGGGGAAGCTCTTTCGTCGGCGTTTTCGCGAGGACACGAACCACGCGTTTCATTTTCTGGTCGATTTTTCGCCGAGCATGAACTACGCAGGAAAAGGGCGTCTTTCCAAGCTGGAGTACGCCCGTCTGACGGCTTCCGTGATGGCGTATGCGGTGCTGGAGCAAAGGGATCTTGCGGGGGTGACGGCGGCAAACGGGATGGAGACCGTCGTGCTTCGCGCTTCTTCCGGCGAGGAACACTGGGGAGAAGTCCTCCGATTTCTGGAAGAACCGCCGTTTCACGGATCGGTAACCGGAAGTTTCGGAACCGGAAGTTCCCGGACGGACCATTCCCTGTCCCGCAGTCCCTGGAGAGGGCGTCCCGCAGGCTCCGCTTCTGCAGTGCAGTCTTTTGCCGAGGTCTTGAATGTTCTGGCGTCGGCGTGTTCGAAACGGGCGCGGATCTTTCTTTTCTCCGACTTTTTCGACGTGGAGAGCTGGGGATCGATCCTGCCGCAGATGAAGCTGCTTTGTGCGCAGGGGAACGAGGTGACTTTTTTTCGGATCCTGGACGCGGACGAGCTGGAATTTCCGTTTGAGTCGTTCAGTCAGTTCGTTTCCATGGAACCGGGAAACGGCGGTGCGCTGACGCTTCATCCGGAAACGGTACGCAGTGCGTATCTCGAAAATCTGCGTCAGTGGAACGATTCTTTAGAGTGTGGGTGCCGTTCGCTGGGGATCCGTTTCGTTCCGGTCGATACGCGGACGCCGATCCATGAGACGGTCTTTTCCGGTACGCAGACGCGGTAGGGTGCTTTGTATGGATCGGTTCCTGAGGAATGGGTGGTTTCTGCGTTGATTTTGGGGAATTTTTCCGGAAAATCCATTTCAGCCCCTTGCGTTTTGGGGGGATCTGGGGTAAAATAGGAGTCGAGTCTTTGACGAAAGCCGGACTGCATTAGAAATCAACGCAAAAGAGACTTTTTTAGAGATCCGCTCATGAACGCATTTGATTCCCAATCGACTTTTCTTCCGCAGGATGATTTTCAGTCCGATGGTTATGCAAAACCCCTGGAACCGGGGCGAAAGATCGGAAAGTTTCAGAATTTTACGCTGGTCCGCTCTCTCGGACGCGGCGGAATGGGGCAGGCGTGGCTTGCGGAGGAGGACCTTGGCCGCGGACGTAAAAGGACCGTCGTCTGCAAACTCCTTCCCATGCCGGTCCAGGACGACAAAAAGTCGATGGACGGCATCGCGAAGACGTTCGATCTGACTTCGCGTCTTTTTCATCCGAACATTTGCCCGCTTTTCGGCATGAACGAGGACCCGGATTATGGACTCTTTTTCGTCATGGATTACTGCGAAGGCGGATCGCTCTGGGACTGGTTCCAGAAACCGGAGAATCTCAACGGCATCGCGCTTTCCGAGCTGCTCCCGGTCTTTCGTCCGATCGCAGAGGCACTGGACCATGCACACGGAATGCACATCATCCACCGGGACGTGAAGCCGCAGAATATCGTATTTGCGCTTCGGGATGGAAAACGGATCCCATGCCTGATCGATTTTGGTCTTGCGGCCCGTATTTCCGCAGCAATGGCGATGAGTATGCCGACGGCTCAGGCGTGTGCCGGCACACCGCAGTACATGCCGCCGGAACAGCTTATGGGAGAAAAGGAGCAGGACGGACGCGTCGATCAGTACTCGCTTGCGGCATCGATCTACCATCTGCTTGCCGGCCGTCCTCCGTTTGAGGGGAACCTTTATTCTCTCGCCGTGCAGGTCATGCAGAAAGTCCCTGAACCGATCCCGACGCTTTCTGCTTCCGAAAATGCAGCCATTCTAAAAGCACTTTCCAAAGCTCCGGCTGACCGATTCCCGACCTGCTCGGACTTTCTGGATGCTTTGGCCGGGAATGGTGCCGGCTCGGATTCCTGTGCTGGGTCTGTTTCGCAGCCTGATCTGCCGTCTCCTCATGAAATTTCTTCGGCTGTTTTCCAGTCGGTGTCCCCGACCTTTCCGCAGAACGTTTCCCAGCCGGTTTCCCAGGCTTTCCAGCAATCGGATCCACAGTTGGGCTTCCGTTCCTTTTTTTCTTCCGGGCAGTACTGCGATCCGGTGCAGACCGTCACCTGGCCTGCGGACGGACTAACGCTTCAGCAGGCATACGATAAGACCCCCTCTGGCGGTACGCTGCTTATCTTGCACGGAGTCCATCAGGTCCAGCAAACGCTCGTGGTGCGCAAAGACATCAAAATCATTGGAGAAACTGGCGACCGGGACAGTGTCGTCCTGCAGGGAGGCCGGGGGAATGTTCTGCGTCTTGAAAGCGGTTTCTCGGAAATTCGAAATCTGACGTTCCGGAACGTTGGCGTAGATGATTTTTTCAGCGGAAGTGCTGTTCTCGTTATGGCATCCATGAGTAAATTTCACTCTTGCCGATTTGTGTCGCATACGGGGATCGGTTTTGCTGCACTTCAGAACCAGGCGGATCCGATCGTCGTTCACTGTACCGCGAAAAAATGCGGAAATGCCGGATTTTTTGTGGGGCAGGGGGCGAAAGGAAAATTCACGCAGTGCGAGGCTCTTGAAAATGCGTGCGCAGGATTTCAGGTCCAGGGAAAAGGAACAGAACCGACGGTAGAAAACTGCCGATTCCAGGATAATCAGCACTGCGGGCTTCTGGTTCAGGATGGAGCCGGCGGGATTTTTGAGCACTGCACCTTTAGGCGGAATGGACGTGCCGGGATCCGGATCCGGGAAAAGGGGACGGAACCTACGGTAAATGACTGCACGATCCAGGATAATTTCCAGTACGGGATTTCGATTGACTCGAAAGCCGGGGGAACTTTCCGCGGCAATCATCTTTTCGGGCATAAGAACCTCTTCGGTCAGCGGGACTGGTGCATTGATATCGCGTGGCTCTATGTCCTGCTCTTTGTTCTGCCCATTCCATCCTTTGCCGTTTTGGGAATGGCTGGAGGGGCAGTGGTCGCGTTGCTGTGCTGCATCAGCGCGGCGATTTACCAAAAACGGAATCCTCGATGCATCATCCGCATCAATAATTCGCCGAATTTTTGATGCGGCGGGACGGTTTCCGGCGTGAGTTTGGGTGGATGCAGACGGCAGAAGGTTTCTGTGTCCCCTTTTTCACGGACTTTAGCCAAAGGAGTGCCCAGCCCGAAACACTCCATCCCGCTTTGAGGGCCGATTCCTTTTCAGGGACGGTTTGGGAGGTTCGTTTCCTCTTTCGGGAATTGGCTCAGACTGATTTTGGCCTTCATTTTACCCACCATTTTACCCACCTTTAAATCAAGGAGAAAACCATGAAACTTCGTTCATTTTTCATGCTGGGAATACTCGCGGGAGTGTTTCTGGCTGCAGCGTCGTTTGGGACGGCGGAAGTGAATGCGCAGGAATTGAATATGGCAGTGGACGGGAAAAGTCCGTACCGGATCGTTCTTCCGGACGGCGCGTCGGCCGTGGAAGGAAATGCTGCCGGGGAATTCCAGCTCTATTTTGAGCAGATCACCGGCGCGAAACTCCCGATCGCGAAGGAGAGCGAGCTGAACGGCGAGAGCGGTCCGTTCGTGTTCGTTGGGACTTCCGAAATGGCGAAAAAGGAGTTTCCGGAGCTTACGGAGATCGATTTTCGCGAGGATGAGATCTTCATGAAAAGCGACGCGGACGGGCATCTTGTGCTGACGGGCGACGCACGGCGCGGAGCACTTTATGCCGTGGTGACGTTCCTGGAGGATGAACTCGGCTGCCGGTGGTGGACGTCGACCGAGAGCACGATCCCGCGGAAACCGACGCTTACAGTCCGCGCGCAGGATCACCGTTTCGCTCCGCCAATGGTCTACCGGGAAGCGTACTATCGCGACGCGTTTGAGGAGAAATTCGCGGTCCACAGCAAGGTGAACGGGAACATGGCGCGGATCTCGGAAGAGTGGGGCGGAAAGAACCGATTCGTGTTCTTCGTGCACTCTTTCTATCCGCTCATTCCGCCGGTGAAGTATTTCAAAGACCATCCGGAGTGGTTCAGCGAGATCGACGGAGTCCGCAAGGTCGGCATCCCGAGCTGGAGCGGACCGGGGAGTGCGTATGAGGAATTTGCCAAAACGCTTAAGCCGGAGCAGATCCACGCGAGCGGAACGCAGCTTTGTCTCGCGAATGACGAAATGCGCGCGGAGCTGACGAAAAACGCGCTTGAGCATTTGCGGAAGAATCCGGGCGCGAAATTCATCTCGATCAGCCAGAATGACTGGCGCGGGTACTGCACGTGCGAAAAATGCCGTGCGATCGACGAAGCGAACGAAAGTCCTTCCGGCTCGCTCATCACGTTCGTGAACAAAGTGGCGGAAGACATCGAGAAGGAGTTCCCGGACGTTTTTGTCGAGACCCTTGCGTACCAGTACACGCGGAAACCGCCGAAGCTCGTGAAACCGCGCAAAAACGTGGTGGTCCGCCTCTGCACGATCGAGTGCTCTTTCCTTCAGCCTCTCGAATCGGGTGAGCTGAACAAAACGCTCGCGGACGACATTCGCGGGTGGAGTGCCATCGCGCCGCAGCTTTTCGTCTGGAACTACATCACGAACTTCACGAACTACATTCTTCCGCACCCGAACATGCGCTGCCTCGCGCCGGACATCCGGTTCTTTGTGAAGAACAAAACGATCGGTCTGTTCAATCAGGGGGACGTGCACACGACGTGCGGGGACTTTGTCTCGGCAAGAAACTGGGTCGTCGCGCATCTGCTTTGGGATCCGGATCGGGATGAGACGGCACTCTGGAAGGAATTCTTCACGAACTACTACGGACCAGCAGCGGAGCCGCTTCTTGAGTACCTGAACGTGATCCACGACCGGGCCGACACGACAGGATTCAATCTTCGGTGCTATCTCGAAAATACGAGGGGCTGGCTCGATGCCGAGACGATCCTGAAAGCGGCTCCGCTGGCCGAAAAAGCCCGCGCCGCGGTCAAAGATGATCCAACGCTGGCACTGCGTGTGGAGAAAGCGCTCGTTGCGTACGATTTCAACTGGCTCCAGCGTTGGCACGAGATGAACTTTTACTGCAAAGTGAATGGTATTCCGTTCCCGGGACCGCAAGAACCGCGAGCCGCGGCGGAGAAATTCTGCGCGTTCCTTGAGGAGCAGGACAGCACGCACTACCGCGAATCGCTCCGCGGGCAGCCGTGGGCGGACCTGCGTGGCAAACTCATCTCTTCCTTCCCGCTCAAACCGGCTGCGAAACCGGACATGAACGCCGTTTTGCCGGAGCAGGAAACTTCGGGAAAAGCGGCTCCGGATTGGGATTCGGCCCTCTGGCTTGATTTTCAGGATTCCGCGATGAATCTCGCCGGCCGTGAGAAAGGCTGGGGTGAATGGATCGATGATCCGAACGCGTCAGACGGCCGTGCGATCCGGATGCCGGGCTGGCATTTTGAGTGGGCGGCTTCCTGTCCGTTCCCGCCGGGACTGGACCTGAAAAACGGCAAAAAATGGCGCGTTTACGGTGCCGTGCGCTGCGAAGCGTCCACCGAGGAAGGCTCGGCCATGACCTGCGGCATCTACGACTGGAAGGAGAAAAAGAGCGTTTCCCATCGGAATTTGAGCGTAAAGGCGATCCAGGGGGAAACTTACCGGCTGGTCGATCTCGGAGCACACGCGCTGACCGACACGATGTACATCTGGTTCGCGCCGCCGAAACGTGACGGGGAAGTCCAGAATGTCTACGTGGACCGTTTCTTCCTCGTGGAAGAATGAGCTGAAATCGTCGGAATTTGCCGGAATTTATTGAAAAATGCCGGAAATTTCCGAATTTTACCCGATCGGACGGCGTGCCGCGGTGCGTCGTCCTTCCCTTTTTTCAGAATCGAAAGCGTTTTTCAGAAAAGAATCAGGAGAAAACATGAAGATCCAGTTTTTAGGCCACAATGCGTGGTCCGTAACGGCAAGCGGATACAAGATCCTCATCGACCCGTTCCTTTCGCAGAATCCCGCGGCCTCGTGCGGCCCGGAGGACGTGGAAGCCGATTTCATTCTCGTTTCCCACGGGCACGGCGACCATTTCGGCGATACGCTGGAAATCGCGAAACGGACCGGCGCGGCCGTTCTGGCAATCGCGGAGATCGCGGGGTACGTAAATCAGCACGGAGTCTCAAACACTCTGGCGATGAACCTCGGCGGCAGTGCAGAACTCCCCTGCGGGCGTGTGCAGATGGTCCCGGCACTCCATTCCTCGACGCTTCCGGACGGCACACCGGGAGGGAATCCTGCCGGTTTTCTTCTGACGCTCAAAGAGGGAAAGACGCTCTATTTCGCGTGCGATACGGCACTGTTCGGCGATATGGCGATCCTGGGAAAACGCGGGATCGATTTCGCGATGCTCCCGATCGGCGACCTCTTCACCATGGGACCGGACGACGCGCTGGAAGCGGTGAAGCTCCTGAAACCCCGATGTGCGATCCCCTGCCATTTCAGCACCTGGCCGCCGATCGCGCAGGATCCTGAGGCGTGGAAACTCCGCGTCGAATCGGAGACCGACACCGCCGTCCGGATCCTCACCCCCGGAGAAATGCTCGAAACAGACTGAAATTTCCGTTCCTGAAAAAGAAACTCGAAAAACACCAAAAGACGCGGATCCTGCGGAATTGGACGACGAAAAGTACGCTGCGGGCATTGAGCGTGTACTTTCGCGGTTTTGGCGGAATTCGCGTCGAAATATTTCGTTTTGTTTCTATTGGGCAGTACCTCTTGAATTTTCCTGAAAATGCGTTAAAATGAAAGAAATTTCATCCATTCGGTCCTTTTTTGAGCGAATTTCCCAATGAAAAACGAATCCATGAACGATCTGTCTCAAAGTACGCTCGATACGCTGCTTCCGGAGGACGTGAACTACGATCCGGGGCAATTTGAAACCCTGAAGCCGGGGTACCTTTTCGGCGAGTTTCAGAACTACCGGCTCGAGAAGAAGATCGGCGAGGGCGGAATGGGGCAGACGTGGCTCGCGATGAAAGTTTCCGGAGGCGAGGACGTCCAGCAGGTCGTCTGCAAGATACTCTCGGACCGGATCCGCGAAAATGCCGGCGCGATGAGTGAGGTCCAGCGCGTTTTTGACCTCACGAAAAAAGCGTTTCATCAAAACATCTGCCCGCTTCTGGGGATCGAGACGGACCGTGTGTTCGGAAAGTTCCTCATCATGGCGTACATCGAGAACGGCACGCTGGCGGACTGGTTCGAGAAACAGGAAGGGCACGAAAACGGCCTGAAACTGGAGTCGGTCCTTCCGATCCTCTCGCCGATCGCCGGGGCACTCGATTTTATCCATGAACTCGGCATCCTTCACCGCGACGTGAAGCCGCAGAACATCATGTTTCAGAAGATCGGACGGCGCGACGTTCCCTGCCTGATCGATTTCGGCATCGCGGCCCGGATCCGCCCGGAAAACGCGACGCAGGCGACGGTGAGCCTCAGCCGTACGGCCGACACGATGGCGAATTCCTCCTCCGGAACGCCGGTCTACATGGCGCCTGAGCAGATGCAGACGCACCGGCAGAACGGACGGGCCGACCAGTATGCGCTGGCGATGGTCCTCTACGAGCTGACGCACGGAAAATTGCCGTTCCGAAACGGAAATCTCATGGAGATCGCGTTCGCTAAAATGCAGCTTCGCGCAGCCTCGCCGCACCTCACCGACGCCGCCAATGCCGCACTGGACCGCGCACTCTCCATCTTTCCCGACGCGCGATTCTCCACCTGCACGGAATTCCTCGAAACGCTGGAAAAAGCGCAGAATGCCGGCATTTCCGTATCGAAGCCGGACGTTTTGGTCAAAGGATCGGCCCCCAAACCGGAGCCTGTGCCCGCTCCGAAACCGGAACCGAACCCCGAGCGCAAACCCGGTGACCTGATGGTGAAGACCGTCGACGGCATCGAGTACGCTTTCCGATGGTGCCCGCCGGGAACGTTCATGATGGGGGACGGAAAGGAAGCCCATGAAGTCACGCTGACGCACGGTTTCTGGATGCTCGAGACGCAGGTCACGCAAAAAATGTGGAAGAGCGTGATGCGCGGCAATCCGAGCCGTTTTCCGGGGGAACAGAACCCGGTGGAGTGCGTAAGCTGGGATGACTGCCAGGAATTCTGCCGTGTACTTTCGTCGAAAATCTCTGGAAAAGTGGATCTTCCGACGGAGGCGCAGTGGGAGTACGCCTGCCGAGCGGGCACGACGGGAGATTATGCGGGCGAACTGGGTAAAATGGCCTGGTATGATGCCAACAGCAGAAGTACGCATCCGGTGGGGCAGAAACAGCCGAATGCGTGGGGACTTTACGATATGCACGGGAATGTGTGGGAGTGGTGCGAGGATCGGTTCGGCCCCTACTCTCCGTCGTCGGTGAGCGACCCTTGCGGCCCCAATCGCGGCTCGGGCCGGGTCATCCGCGGCGGCGGCTGGGACGACGACGCCGAGGACTGCCGCTCCGCGTACCGGTCCGGGGACACGGCGGACTATCGGTGCAGCGACCTGGGTTTCCGCATAGTTCTGGCAGATCCAGCTCCAGGAAATTAAGCGGAGCGCGTAGTCGTCGGCAGCGCGAGGCGAGGCGGAGCCGCCCGCGCAGCAGACGACACAGCGCGCAGCGCACGCAGTCCGCGCCTATGGAGTGCGGCAATTCAGTCACGCAGTGACTTTTGCCGCTTTTTCATTCGGCGATACAGGCCGCAGGCCATTCGCCGGGAGTTTGTGCGGGTTTCAGGAAAAGCGGTCTTTAAAAAGTTCCCGCATTCCCGAACCACCCCGTCAGACCTTCTGTCTGCCCCCCCTCCTGAGAGGAGGGACTTTCAAAGTATAGGATTCAGAAAAAATTTTAAGATCCAATCCAATCCAATCAAATCAGAAAAGGACCCAAATGGAAACGATGAAACTGAACGAACGCGTTCCGCTGAGCGAGCTGGACGCACGGTGTGAACGTCTGGTGAAGATGATGGACGAACTCTGCCCGGACTGGGAGACGATTTTGATCGTCGGTCGGGTGAATCAGCTTTACTTTGCCGGTTCGATGCAGGACGGTGTGCTCGTTTTTCAGAAGGACGGCGGGCGGAAGTACTTCGTGCGGCGAAGTCTTGAGCGAGCGCAGGACGAGTCGCTTCTTCCTCCGGACGAGATCCTTCCGATGGGGAGCTACCGGCATGTGGCGTCGGGGATCGGCGAGAATGCCGGCGTGACGTACCTGGAGAAGGACTCCGTGACGGTCTCGATGCTCGAGATGATGCAGCGGAACCTGAAAATGACGGCCGTGAAGCCGATCGAGCCGGTCATTTCGCGCCTTCGGGCCGTGAAATCCGCGTGGGAACTGAAGTGGCTGGAGCTTTCCGGACGGCTGCATCATGAATTCCTGACGGAGTGCGTTCCGGGCTATCTTCGCGAGGGAATGACCGAGTGCGAGTTTGCAGGGGAAGTCTACCGCGGTGCGCTGGCACTCGGATACCAGGGGGTGAGCCGGTTCGCAATGTTTCAGTGCGACGTCGGCTACGGTCAGTACGCGTTTGGCGAGAGCGGGCTTTACCCGACGTGCTTCAATGGTCCCGGCGGGTCGAGCGGCATGTCGGCGGCCATTCCGTTCATTGGGTCCCGTGAGATCCGTCTGGAAGCCGGGCAGAGCGTCTTCGCGGACATGGGGTTCGGCGTGAACGGGTACCATACGGACAAAACGCAGGTCTACTTTTTCCGCGGAAGCCGACCGGAGGCGCAGATCCCGGACGAAGCACTCGCCGCACACGCGAAATGCCGAGAGATCCAGCTCGCCATTGCCGAGCGGATGCGCCCGGGCGAGATCCCGGACCGGATCTACGCGGAGGTCATGGAAGGGCTTTCGGACGATTTTCTCGTGAATTTTCAGGGATTCGGAGCGCGAAGTGTGAAGTTTCTCGGACACGGCATCGGCCTGCAGATCGACGAGTACCCCGTTTTCGCGCGGGGATTTACCGAGCCGCTTGAGGAAAATATGCTTCTGGCCGTCGAGCCGAAGAAGGGGATCGCGGGATTCGGGACGGTCGGCGTGGAGGATACGTTCCTCGTGACGCCATCCGGCGGACGGTGCCTGACCGGCGGACCGCGCGAGATCATGGAGATCTAGTTCAAAACTCCAACCGCATCCAAAGCATTCCAGAATTTTTGAAAGGAGTAGAGACGATGAGCAGCACGCAACGTACATTCAGGAGGATCCTTTTGCTGATCCTGCTTCTTCCGCTGGGACTTGGGGGCTGGCTGACGGTCTCCGGGCTGCTTCCGGAACGGGTGACTCCCGAAACGCACCTGATCACCGGCCCGCTGAATCCAGACGGGTCGGTCAATTACGGGGAAGCTCTGGCGCAGTTTCTGGAAAAGGAAGCTCAAGACCCCGGCGAAAACGGATTTCGGATCCTCGCGCGGGCGTTTGGGCCGGAGATCGCGGGTTTCTCCGGCGTTTCCGACCCGCTTTGGCGGGCGTCATGTGCCCGGGATGGACTTGAGGCGGAACTTGCCCAAGAGTTTGAACCGGAGTTTCCAGACTTTCTTTCCAGAGCGGCTGACGTGCGGGAAAAATGGATCGCGGAGCTGAAAAAGCCCATTCAGGGGAAGATCGCGGTGGAGTGGGACGACCTCAACGCGGGTCTCGACCGGATCGCCGAGGCCGCGCGGATGCCGTACTTGATGTGGCGCGTGGATGGGGACTTGGAGCGGATGCAAAAAAACATTGGAGCTTTTCGGTCTTTTTCCGCGCTGCTGACTCTTCGGGCGCGGGAAGCACTGAATGCCGGCGATGCGGATCTCGCGGTCCGGGACTGCCTGACGATTTTTTACCTGGCGAAACATTTGACCCGCTTTCCGTTTTCGCTTTCTTCTCTTGGGTACGGTTTGGAAAACGGCGGGTTCCAGCTCCTTGCGGACATTCTGTTTACCGCGCCGCTCCCGGCCGCGCAGCTGGAGGAGATCCGCCGGGAACTGGAAATCCTTGACCAGCGCGAGTCTCTGGAAGCGTTTCTGCAAAAAGAGAAGCTCTTCACCTGCGTTTTGATGGAGTACGTCTGGAAAACGGAGCTGAGGCTGACGCTTTGGCACAAGAAAGCATTTCGGCGGGAACTGGTTCGGAATCTGAATACCGTTTGCGCGGAGGATGGAAAGATCCTCGGCATTGAGGACCCGAAAAGCGCACCGGGCTGGACGGCCGTCGCGGAGAAGACGCACATTCCCGGACTTTGGGGACGGTTTCTCGGCTGGGAGCTGTGGCAGCTTGAGCGTGTCGTACTGGAATGCATGGAAGGGACGATCCGGAGAAATGAGATTTCATTCCGTCTCGCGCGGATTGCCGTAGAGACGGAACTTTTTCACCGGGAAAATGGCAGGTACCCGGAAACGCTGGCGGAATTGGCGCTTCCTGAAACGCTCTTTCAGGACCCGTTTGCCGACGGAAAGCCGTTTGCGTATCGGCAAAATACGGAATCTCGTGCCGATTGGCAGAAACGCTTTGACGCCTGGCGAAAACGGATCGAGACGTTCCCGGAATACTATGCGCCGCTTGATGAGGCCAGATATCCGGTCGGCACGTTCATTTCAGTGGAGGAGTTTTCGGAAAGATCCTCCCCGGTGCTGACTCAGGAAGAGGAACGGGACGACGCGGAATTTCCCTCCCGGCAGACGTGGCGTCCGTTCCTGCTTTTCAGTGCGGGGGCTTTTGATGAAGATGATTTCCTGATCGACGCCACGCTGATCTTTTAGCGGTTTGGCCGTTCTGTTTCAGAGCGGAACGATTCCGCATGAAATTTGAGTCCGTTGCGTTCCTCCCCAGCAGAGTATTTCAGTGGCTTTTCTGAAGTTTCTGCAGGGGAGATCCAGCCGCGGTTTGCGTCTTTTTGAAAATTTCGTCAAAATTTGCTTTTTTTATGGGCGAGACCCTTTACTTTTCTCGACAGTCTGCTAAATTTAAAAGAAAAGTATCGTCAGGCCCCGTCGGCCTGCCCGCCAAATTCTGATTTTTTGCTGCCGGAACTGGCAGAGAAGAGGTTCCCTCATGAAAAAACTGATTTTATTGCTCGCCTTTCTTTTCATTCCTGCCGTCTCGCAGGGTACTGAAGAAGAAAAACTGGGACTTTTCCCCTTCTTCACGATGGGGGAAAATATCGCGGACGTCTGGATCAATCCCGCCTCACAGAAAGAAGCGGGTGCGGACGGTCAGGTCGTTGTGGACGGCGACCGGTTCATCACGGAAGGGAATGGAAAAGAGATCCGTTTCTGGGGCGTGAACACGTGCTTCTCGATGAACTTCCCGGAAAAAGACGACGCGGTCCGCTACGCGAAACGAATGGCCTCGTTCGGGATCAACGGCGTCCGGCTCCACCATATGGACAATCGGGACATCTGGGGCAAAAACTACCCGGATGTCTCGGCCATTGACCCGGAACAGCTCGACAAACTGGACTGGCTCATCTACCAGCTGAAGCTCAACGGGATCTACGTCAACATTAACCTCCACGTCTCGCGCTTTCTCTCCAAATGGAACGAAACGTTTGAGCCGTCCGGCATTGACCGCCACTACGATAAAGGGCTGGACAATTTCGAGCCGCGGATGATCGAGTACCAGAAAAAGTACGCGCGTGACCTGCTCACGCACGTGAATCCGTACACGAAAATGAGCTACTGCGAAGATCCGTGCGTCGCGATGATCGAGATCAATAATGAGAACAGCGTCGTCGCCTCCTGGTTCTGGAGCGAGCTGGATGAGCTGACGCCGGCGTATTCCGTTTACTTCCGGAAACTCTGGAACGAATGGCTTCAGAAGAAATACGCTTCGACGAACGCACTGCGTGACTCGTGGAAGAGCCGGACGTTTCCGCTTGAGAAAAACATCGTGCCGGACCCTGGTTTTGACCGGCCGGAAGAATTCGCCGCCTCGCAATGGACGCTGGAAAATGGAACCGCCAAAGCGGGACTTTGGGCCGAAAACGGAGTGATGCGCCTGAATGTCGAGGAATTGGGAAGCGTCTCGTGGAATCCCCAGTTCTACTTCCGCGATTTCGCCATTCAGGAAGGCGTGCCGTACACGGTCAAATTCCGCGTCCGTACCGACGTGAAAAATGCGCCGAAACTCCGCCTCAACTGCTCACAGAATCATGCGGAATGGGAAGGACTTGGACTTCACGTTTCCTGCGAAGTCGGAAAGGAATGGAAAGAGTACGTGTTCTCGTTCATCCCGACCCGCAGCGACGAAAAAGCCCGCTTCGGCTTCAGCGGTTTCGTGCCCGGTCTCTACGAATTCGACGACGTTTCTTTCCAGGGCGGTGGGGATCTGGGACTGGCGAAAGAGGAATCGCTCGAAGACGGCACCATTCAGCTCATTCGCCGTCAGGGGGACGTCGCGAAAACCACTCCGGAAGCGAAAGCTGATTTCGTCTCTTTCCTGATCGATCTGGAAACGAAGTATTGGCTCGAAATGTACGATTTCATCAAGAAAGACCTCGGCGCGAAAGCCCCGGTCTCCGGAACGCAGCTCAATTACGGCGCGCACTACGCACAGGCGAAGCTGGACTACTGCGACATCCACTCCTACTGGAACCACCCTTCCTTCCCCGGTCGGCCGTGGGACAGCGGGAACTGGAAGCTCGGAAACACTTCCGTCGCGAACGTCTTGGGGAACGGCCCGTCCACCATCACGCATCTGGCGAATAACCGCGTGCTCGGCAAACCCTTCACGGTCTCGGAGTACAATCACCCGTACCCGAACCTTTACGGCGCGGAAGGCTTCCCGATGCTCTCCTCCATGGCCGGTTTTCAGAATTGGAGCGGGATCTTCGTTTTCGCGTGGTCGCACTCGAAGGATTTCAGCACAGAAGAAACGCCGAGCTTTTTCGACATCAAAGGGAACTCCGTCCAGCTGGTGCACATGCCGGCGTGCTTCAACATGTTCGTGCGCGGCGACGTGAAAGACGCGAACGCGGACCCGAACGCGAAAAAAGTCGTCTACGCCGTGACCGACGCGGAGGAACGCGAGATCTACGGAAAAGCTGCTTCCGGTTACGCACGCTCGCTTGCGCCGATCGGTTTCTGCCATGAAAATCCGGTCCTGACCAGCGTTGGGGTGCGTCTGACGGATCTCGACATTCCGGAATCCGCGACTCAGGGCACCGCTCCATTCGTGCGCGATGAGGAACGCGAAATTCCGTCCAAAACCGTCTCGAATACCGGCGAACTGCGCTGGAACGGCGAAATTAAAGATCGCGGATTCTACCAGGTGGACTCGCCGAAAACCAAAGTATTCACCGGCTTCATTCAGGGACGGACGATGAAGTACCGTGACGGAATGAAGATCGAATTCGGTAAAACGCTCCTTGACTGGGCGACCGTCAGTTTCACGCAGACGAAGGAAAATCACTGGCTTCTGGCCGCGACGGGGCTTCAGAAGAACTCGGAGTGTGTTCTGGGGCTTTACGATCCGGTCGAAGTGAAGGACACACCGGTGGAAGAGTACCCGAACCTGATCAACAAGCAGATCACGTTCTGCCAGAAACGCGGTCACGCGCCGCTGATGTGCGAGGGGATCCCGGCGACGATCACGCTTCCCGCTCCCCAAGGCGTTACGGTGAAGATCCGTCCGCTCGACGGAAACGCCAAGCCGACGGGGGAATTCACCGCAAAGCGCGTCAGTGAAGACCGTGTTCAGTTTGAGATCTCCAGAGAATTCAAGACGCTCTGGTATGAGGTGGTTTTTGAGTAGACCGGATGGATCTGGATGAAGAAAACAGAGTGCGTCTCCTTAACGGCGGGACGCACTTTTTCTGCCGTTCTTGCTTAACGGTAAATTTCCCCTGCCTCAGATCCTTTTTTAGAAAGCCCATTTTTTTAAGGACCCTCCCAATGAAGAGAAATTTCATGCCTTTTTATGTGCTGATCCTGCTTTGGACGGCTGTATTTTTGATTCCCGCGCCGACTTTCGCACAGAACGCGGATGCCATCCGGTTTGATTTGGCCGACGCGGCGTGGAAACTGGACTCTGGAGAAGGCCGGCTTCTGAAAGACGGTGCCGACGGCGTTTCCGGGGCCGTTCTGGAGATCACCGGAAATGGAAAAATGTCAAACGTCTGGGAACTTTCCAACGTTCCTGTTCTGCCCGGTCGCACCGTCATGCTCCGCTTCAAGGCGCGGCGGACGGCAGGTACCGGCGGCGGAATGACCGGTTTGCGTTTCGCCAATTTCGACATTCCGCTCACGGCAAAATGGGAGACGCACTCCCTGATCGCGTCCGTGCCGAATCAGACCGAAAAAACGTCGATCCGTCTTGGTCAGTGGATGATCAGCGGAACGCTTCAATTCGCGGAAGTCGAGCTTCTCTACCTCACGCCGACCTACGCCGCGACGGGACTTGGCGCGGACGAAACGGTCATTCTGGACGAAAACGGCCCGGAGTACCAGTTTCAATCGGCGTTGGGCGGCTCGCAGGGAAATTTCAGCCGCTCCTTCGTCGAAAGCACGACCTGGTTCAACACCTCGCGCTGGACCATCGGAACGAACGGCTCCGTCGTCTACCGTTTCGACTTGACGGCCCTTAAGCTCAACTTGCCGAATTGCCCGGAACCGCGATTTTTCGCCCCGAAACTTTCCTTCACTGTCGGCTACCATACGGACGGCGGCCTGAAGGCGTTTGCTTCAAAAGACGGTCTGGAATGGACGGAACTCGGTTTCCTCGAAGGTCTCGGCACGAAAGAGCTTGAGCTTCCCTCCGAATTCAGCGGCACGAGGACGGTTTGGGTCCGTTTCACCGGCATGGAAAACACGAACTGCCAGCTCTACGGATTTCGTTTCAACGCACCGCTTCTCCCGCCGAAAACGGACGCTGCCGATGCTGCGGGAACTTCCGGAACTGTCGAAAACACGCCGATCGGTACGGAAAAAGCTGGTTTGCGCGGCGCGACCTGCTTCTGGGAACTCGTTCGCGGCGATGAAGATTTCCGCGGCGTTTTGCCTCGTGTGGAAGATCTTCCCAAAAACGTTTCGGGAGACCGAATTTTCGAGAAGGAACTGACGTGGAAAGATCCTGCTGGAAACGCGAGAGCCGCGCAGGTCCGATGCCGGTACTATGTGGCGGATATTTACCGTGAGGATTTTGGAAAATCGTTTGCCGGAGTCTCGGAAAGCGCGGATCTCTGGTGGTGCCCCGCGACATGGAAAGTGAGCCGGAAACGCGCAGTCCCGAAGGAAAAAGAGACAGTCGGTCTCCAGATCTCCGCGGCTCGGAATGACTGGGAATCATGCCAGCTGGTCCTGAATCCGAAAGAGGAGCTGACGCTTGAAAGCGTTTCCTTCTCTCCGCTGAAAAATACGGCTGGACAGAAAATTGCGCCGGAAAAGGTGACGGCCCGCGACGTGTTCTTCCACTTTGTCGAAAACCCGACAGACCGGACCGGTGTGCGTGAATTTTACCCGGACGCGCTTCCGCCGCTCGTCTTTCCCAAAACGCTGAAAGCAGGCGAAAACGCACCGCTTTGGCTCACGGTTTACGTGCCGGAAGGAACGGCCGCTGGTGAGTATGCGTCAGACGTGACGCTTACGCTCAAAAAAGCGGGAGCTGCCGGAAACGTGGAAAAGGTCATCGTTCCGCTTCGGCTTCGCGTCTGGAATTTCGATATTCCGCGCGTGAATCATTCGGAGACGGCCTATGGATACTCTCCCGGCACGACGTACCGGTACCATGGAGCGCGTACGGAGGAAGATCGGCGGAAACTTGACCAGATCTACCTCAAATTCCTCGGACAGTACCGCATCTCGCCGTACCATCCGGAGACGATGGACGGGATCCGGTACGAGTGGATCGTGGATCAGGAGAAACCGGAAAACTCCCGCTGTGTCATTGACTTCACTCGTTTCGATGAAGCGATGGACCGCGCGATGGGCGAGTACGGATTCACGAATTTCCGTCTCAGCATTCCGGGAATGGGGGGAGGCACGTTCCACTCCCGAACGGAGCCGAGTCTGATGGGATTTGGCGAAAATACGGTCGAATACCAGGCGATGTTTGCGTCGTGTGTCCGCCAGATCGAAGCACATTTAAAAGAAAAAGGATGGATCAAAAAAGCGTACGTTTACTGGTTTGACGAACCGGATGTGAAGGACTACGAATTCGTCCGAAACGGCATGAACCGCATCAAGAAGTATGCGCCGGAGATCCAGACGATGCTGACGGAGGAACCGTCGGAAAGCGTCATTGCGGGAGAACTGCTCGGAAAAGTGGACATCTGGTGCCCGGTGACTCCGAATTTCGATCCGAAAACGGCCGCGCACTGCAAAGCGAAAGGCGAGCGGTTCTGGTGGTACGTATGCTGCTGGCCGCGGGAACCGTACTGCACGGAATTTATCGACCACAGCGCGGTGGAAATGCGTACGTGGCTCTGGCAGACCTGGCAGAATGACGTCGTCGGGACGCTTATCTGGGCGACCAATTACTGGACGTCCGATGCTGCGTATCCCGAGGATGCGCAGGACCCGTACCGCGATCCGATGAGCTACGTCAGCGGATACGATACGCCGGCCGGTACGAAACGATTCTGGGGAAACGGCGACGGCAGACTTTACTATCCGCCGCTGGCCTGCGCGACACCGGTCAAAGCTCCGGAAGTTCCCAATTTCGGGCAGCCTGTCGCGAGTATCCGTTTCGAGATGCTCCGCGAGGGGCTTGAGGACTACGAGATGCTTTACCTTCTGCGTGAAAAACTGGCGTCCGCGAAAGATCTTTCGTCCGCTAAGCGCGCGGAATACGAAGCACTCCTGAAGGTTCCGGAGTCGATCACGTCGAGCATGACGCAATTCAGTACCGATCCCGCTCCGATCTACGAACGGCGGGAGAAGATCGCAGAAGCGATCGAGGCACTCTTGAAATAGCGGACGTTTCCGCATTCTTCATCCAGGCGGCTCAGTTCATGCGATCCGGGCCGCTTTTTCTGTTTCTGCGTTCAGGATCCCATGGTTTCGGTGTGTTCTTTTTCTGGGCGTTCTTTTTCAAGACGTTTTTTGCTTTTTTCGTGTCTGGCGATCTGAATGGCGTTCCAGGTATTATGGCACATGATGTAGAGCGACGGACCAAGGGCGATCGTGGGCGTTGCGTAAAGGAGAGCGACCAGGATCGTGAGCGAGCAGTTTTTCTGTCCAAGCGACTGACTGCATTCCCGGCCGAACCGCTTCCCTCCAAGGAAATGTCCTGCCGTGAAATTCAGAATGCAGATCGACAGCGCGATGAGAAATGACGGAGGAATCGCGTAAAGGACTTCACGATTGACCATCACACTGTGCGACATCTGTGAGCAGATCAGGATGATGAGGCACTGCCATAGGAGAAATGAAAAATCCTGTGCTTTCCGTCCCCAGTCCTGCGATTGAGGGTAGACGAGCCGACAGATGATCGCCAGGAACATGGGAAGCAGAACGACTCCGGAAACTTTCTGCAGGATGACCATCGACAGTCCCGGCGTCTCAACTCCGTAAAAAAACGGAAAGAGGAACGGAATGCCGAAGGTGAAGCTCAGTGTCGTGAGCAGAAATGCGAGGACGACGTACTCCATCCTGCCTTCCAGAAACGTCATGACGACCGGCGCGGCAGTCCCCGTCGGCGTGACGGCGCAGAGAAAGGCGGCCATGGCGAATTCCGTAGAGGATCCAAGTGCCCTGACGAAAAGAAAGGCGAGACACGGAAATCCGAAATTCCAGAGAAGCAGAAGCGCGTGGCTCCAGTGAAGAGCGTGGATCGGCGCGTGGATCCGCACGAAAACGAAAAAAAGCATCGGCATAAGCAGGTACGCGAAGTACAGCTCGGAAAATTCGTGAAGGAATGGACAGAAACAGCCGAGCGTGATGGAGAAAAAGAGTCCGTAGGAACGAAAGAAGGATTTAAAGTGCGCCATGAGTTGGATTTAGGATATTCTGCGTCGGAATAAAAGGGATGGTCCTCCGAAAAAAACGGAGGACCGGATCAGCTCTTCACGAAAAACTATTTTTCCGTGTGGAACGGCGTGGCCGGGAGGCCTTCCTTCGAGTAGAGGTTGAAGTCTTTCGGATTGTTCTGGAAGGCGAAGCGCACGAACTTCGGAGCCGGCACTTCTTCGCAGGTCAGGACGACGGTATCTTTACCGACGATCTCCGCCTTGGCCCATTTGAAGTTTTTGTCTTCACCGGCGACGGCGAAGCAGTTAGGCGTGCCTTCGACACATTCGATCCCTTTGCGCTCGACGTTTTTCGCGACGACGAGACCGCTGCCCACATTATTGAACTTCACGACCGCTTTTGCGCCGTCGATCGTGACGCTTTCCATCATCGGCGAGCAGAAGACGATGCCTTCCTTGCCGTAGTCATTGGCGAGCGCCCAGCGGGCAAGACGGTTTCCGACGTCCCATTTATTGCGCGGGTGGATGTCCTTTTCCTCACCGATGTCGATGGCGACGGCCTGACCAGTCTTCGGAACTTCCATGCACATGGTCTGACCATTACGCACGAATCCCCATCCCGCACTGTTCGGATCGGCTTCATTCGCGCGGAAGTTGGCGAGCTGGACCCAATAGAACGGGACATCGCCCCAGATCTTGCGCCATTCGAGGATCATGGCCTTCTGCTTGAAGTAGTAGAATTCGCCTTCGCCAGCGTTGGAGCAGCCCTGGTACCAGATGACCCCCTTCACGGTGCAGTTTTTCCACGGCGAGAGCATTGCGTAGTACATGCCGCCGGCGTGACCGCGTCCGCACGCTTTTCCGGCCGCGAGATCAGCGGTGCGCTGCTCGATGAGTTTTTTGCCCGGTTCGACCGTTTCCGGCACATTGTTCCAGCCTTCATCCGGGATCCAGCTGTTGATGTTGCTTCCGCCCCAGTTGGAGTCGATCAGGCCGATCGGAACATTCAGTTCTTTCGAGAGCTTCACGGCAAAGTGGAAACCGCAGGCCGTGCAGTTTTTCTGAACATTGTCTTTGCACATCTGCCAGCCGTCGGAATTGACGTTCAGGGAATCTTCGGCTTTCAGTTCATGCCGAATGCGGTTAAAGCGAATGAAACTGTAGTCGCCGGTGAATTCTTCTTCGGAGCAGGAAAGACGCGGCTGGCCCCAGGAGTTGAGCGGCTGCTCCATGTTCGACTGACCGGAGCAGATCCAGACTTCGCCGACCACGACGTTTTTCAGCACGATCTCATTCGTCGCGCCCTTAACGGTGAGGTCTTTTCCCTCGAACGTGCCGGGCATGGCGGGAAGCTGAACTTTCCAGCAGCCGGTATCGCACGCGGTCGTTTCGACAGAATTGCCGCTGAACGAGACAGTGACTTTTTCGCCGGCATCAGCAGTACCCCAAACACAGACCGGAACGTCGCGCTGAAGGACCGCGTTGTCGGTGAACGCTTTGGTGAGTTTGACTTCGGCAAACGACTGGGGCGTCATGGTGCCGATCATTGCCGCAGCCGAAAGAACGGAAAGCAGCGTCCATTTGGTGATTTTCATGAATGGTCTCCTTGAAAGACAGGAAAAAAGGCAGGAAAATGCCTTGCGGCATTACGTTTTTTTCTAATTTAGCACAGTCGCCAGAAAAGTAAAGCCCCCTTCCCCAAAAAAAACAAAAAAACCGAAAAAACATTAAATTTTCTGAATGTGGGAGATTTTTTTGAAAAGGTTGGGGAATTTTTTAAAAGACACCGGGAAAACGGCATTTCGGACTTGAATTTCTCCTGAAATTTTGCTATTCTTCCAAAATCCCCAAATCGTATTGGAGCCAGGTCCATTTTGCGAGGTTTTTTATGCGTTTTCCCGTTCCTCAGTATATTTTGCTGCTGCAGTCCGTTTTCGGATGCCGGTATGCTGCGGAGGGAATGCGTGCCGTCTTTTCCAAAGTACGGAGATCCTGTCCGGGCAGGGCGGGATCGCAAAACATGAAGAGCCAGCGGGGTATGGAACTCTTTCAGGACGCGGATTTTTCCGGGATGCGTGTTTTTCTCATTTGGAGATGGTGTGCCGCATTGCTGATTTTTCTGATTTTCTGGAGTACGCTTTCCGGGTGCGCGACGACTCGTCTGACCCGTTCGCGTTTTTCAGGGATCCGGCATTTACCGTCTTGCGGGATCGTCCCGTTTTCTTCCTCCGTGGAGGAAATGTATACGGAATCGACTCGTGTGGGGCTTCGCACGCTGAATCTGGACCATCAGGCCCGCAAGGACCCCAAAAAAACGCTCGCGCTTCTGGAAGAGAGTCTTCGGGTGACTCCGCGTCTGGATATTCTCGGGATGCTTGCCGAGGTCGCCTGGGCGGAGGGGCAGCGTATGTCCGAGCAGCGGTTTCTTACGCAGGAAGAACGCCGAAAGGTGAATGAATGGCATCTGCGCGCGGCACGGTATGCGTTTCGCTATCTGTTTGACGAGCAGTGGGCTGCGGCGCGGAATCCATATTCGCCTGCGTTTCAGAATGTCTGCCGGATCTTTAACGAGAGTTCCGAGGCGGTCCTGCGGTATTCTGGAGAAGAAGAGAATGAAGTCTTTACCGAAAACGGCAGCTCGATCGTTTTGGATCTCCCGGATGCCGTACGGACCATTCCGCTGAAAATGCACAGCCGGGAGTGGGTCCTTGGGGACTTCTCCTCTTTTCGATTCGCTTCGGATTTTGAGATCACTGGGCTCAAGAATCGCTACCGCCGCTACGGTCTTGGAGTTCCGCTTGTCGCGAAAGTGAACGACATTTACCGCAAATCGGAACGCTACCGCTACTGTCTCCAGGAAATGTGCGTCCCGATGACCGCCTTCCTGACCTTTGACGAACAGAATGTTCCCCGTTTCGAGTTCATCGACACGATGGAATCGGCAAGCGTCCGCGTCGGGAAAGGATACGTTCCGCTGGAGATCGACTACACGACGCCGCTGGCCTATAGTTTTGAAAAAACGATCGAGAAAAACGCGCTGGACGGAGCGACGCAGGGGCTTCTGGATCCGGATTCGCTTTTGAAGGAGACGGAAGACGGCTCCCGGACGCTCAAGGGGATCTATATGCCGCAGGCTTACGATCCGAATAAGATCCCCGTCGTGATGGTGCACGGGATCTGGTCCTCGGCAAGAACGTGGCTGGAAACGTACAATACGCTCAATAATTTCCTCAAACTGCGCGACAAATACCAGTTCTGGTTCTACTTTTATCCGAATGGCCAGCCGTTCTGGGTCTCCGCGGCTGAAATGAGCGACGATCTGGCCGCATTGCGCAGGGAGCTGGACCCGCAGGGAACGCACGCGAACATGGATCAGATGGTCCTCATCGGGCACAGTATGGGCGGGTTGGTGAGTATTCTGCAGACGCTGGATTCCCAGGAACGATTCTGGAATCTCATTACGTCCGTCCCGCCTCACGAACTGCCGGGAAGTGCCGAGTCGAATGCCGCCGTCGCACGCTGGTTCCATACGAAGCCGAATCCTTCCATCCGATGCGTCATCTCCATGGGAACGCCGTTCCGGGGAAGCGGTTTTGCGAACTCCACGACCCGCAATCTTACGGAAATGATCGGCCGGACTGCCTCGCGGGTGGAGAAGAATCTGACGCAGTTCCGCAAGGAGAATCGTGCGCAGATCCAAAATGATGAGCTGCTCAATTACTTCACGGCCCTGGATTCCCTACAGAAAAATTCGAGTTTCTGGGATGCCCTCCTTTCCTGTTCTCCGTCTCCGGACGTTGCGTACGTGAACGTCATTGCGCGGCTGCGCAGCGAAGAAAGCGGATCGCAGTCCGACGGTGTCGTTTCGGTCGAAAGCGCGACTTTGCCGTGGGCGACAGAAACGATTTTCGTCCGTTCGCTTCATCGGGAGATCCCGAACAGTGCCGAAGCGATCCTGGCCGTCGCGAATGTGCTTCTGAAACGGCTTGACTCTCCCCAGCCGTCTGGCGATCCGGAGTCTGCGAGCGCACCGGGAACGGCGAGCGCACCGGGAACGGCGAGAACTGGAAATACGTTCCTCTGAGTGGAAATTGGGACGGCGGGATCAAGAACCAAAACCTCCTGCGGTACGTATTCAGAGAGTAGAGCTGCCCGAGTGGAGCAGATTTCGGCAAATATTTTCGGAAAATCAGGAAAATTTTGGAAATTTTCCGGTAGTTTTCCTTGAAAAGAAGGCGGTTTTCTGATATACTGAATTACTTGATGTCCCGATTTGGAAATTTCGACTTTTTCGGAAAAAGAAAGCATGAACACAAATCATTCACGACTGCACGCACGCCGTCCCGACGGATTTACGCTGATCGAGCTGATGCTGGCCACTGGGCTTGCGCTGTTTCTTCTGCTGGGGCTGGTGAAGATCATCTCGATGGTCAACACGACGTTTGCGGATGCCCGCGTGCTGATCGATCTTCAAAATCAGTGCCGCAGTGCGCAAATGCTGCTTCAGGAGGATCTCTCGCATATTTCGGTGATTCCGCAGGCTCCGCGTCCGGTGGAGATGGACGAGGGGTTTCTGTGTCTCGGCAGTACGACGACGAACGTGAATGACCCGAATCGGTACCAGCGCGGCGGTTTGTGGCTGGTGGATCAGGATATTCTGAACGATGCGAACGGACGCGCCGGTTTTGCTGCGTTTACGGTCTTCAATCGCGAAAAGCCGTTTACGTTCACGGATCCGACTGTTGTCGGGAACACCAATCCCCGTACGATGCAGACTCCATATGCTGAGGTCATCTGGTTCGTTTTCAAAAATGATCTCTACCGCGTGACGGTCCCGTTCGTGAATTCTCCGGATGCTCCGCGGAATTACTATGCATTCAACGGCAAGGGGAGCGAAACTTCCTCTACCGTCACTGGAGCGCGTCTGCCGCATGTGCGCATGATCTCCCCGGGAATGCTTGGCGACTACGCGAACCGTTCGATGCGGGCAGTCTGGTCGCGTTTGACGGGCGGTGCGCTGACCGATCTTCCGGATCAGTATGAAGGATGCGTCGTTCTGCCAAATGTCATTATGTTCAAGATCCAGATCTACGATCCGCGCGAAAAACGCTACCGCGACATCAACGACCTGAATCAGTCTCAGTACTATGATCTGCAGGGCTTCCGCTATCCGAACATCAGCGGGCTTGGCGGGATCAACTATGATTCCGGTTCCACGCTTTCGTATGTCGGCAACACAGCAGGAACGGATGATGCGTCGGTCTACGAAAACCGCGATATTTACGATACGAATTCCTACCAGCCGCCGACGACTGCGTTCATGCCCGGTATGCGCATCATCGTGCGCGCGTTCGATCCGGATTCCGGAACGGTACGCGAATTCCGCGTCGGACGTGATTTCCAGACTCGCTGATCGAAAGCCGTTTGGAAAAACGGCCAATGAAAGTTTTTGAGATCCAAACGGAAGGGAAAGGCATTCGTGAATATGTTTTTCCCTTTCGGTCTTTTGGAAAGTTTTTTAAAAGGAAAGTTCATGGATTCGTTTCCCAAACGCTATCTGCATTCATACGCGATCTCATTCTGCGGTGAAGTTGAGTTCGCGGAAAGCGAGGAAACACTTCGCGAGCGTGCGGAAAACGGCAATGCGTCGGCATTGTTTCATTGGGCGTACCGTTTTGCCTTAACGGACTGGGCGCAGATGGTTTCACTGCTGGAGCGGGCTGCCGCGCAAAAATACGTTCCGGCGATGACTTCTCTTGCCGCGATCTACTGGAATGGGGATGGTGTCCCCGAGGATAGGGAAACCGGGTTTCGTCTTGCGGAGGAAGCGTACGCTTTAGAGCCGGTGAACGCTGCTCATTCACTGGGAACGATGTGTCTTTTGCCCGACAACGGCAGCGGCAGGCAGGATCCGAAACGGGCATATTCTCTGCTTCTGGAAGGAGGAGAGGGAGGAAATCTTTTCGCTCGGGCAAATTTAGGGTACTGTTTTCTGAAGGGGATCGGCACGAGAAAGGATCCGGAACGGGCTGTTGAGCTTTTTCGACAGACAGAAGTAACCGGAAACTCGAAATTTTATCTTGCTTATTGTGCACTTTATGGGATCGGAATGAAGCAGGACCGCAAAGCGGCTCAAAAGTACGCGCAGGATGCCCTTGAACTTGGCTGGAAGGAAGCTTTCCGCGTTTTACTTTTTCTCTATCCCAAAGGATCCCCGGAACAGAAAGAAGCGTGTGCGTACGTGCGAAAAATGGCACTTGAGGGAGATGAGGCCAGTGCTTTCATTTATGGAGTCTGGCTTTTTAACAGAATGCGTATTCTGAGTGCCGTTCCTTGGCTTTGGCGCGGCGGATGGGGAGCGCGCAAAGTACTTTTCGTACGTGGGAGCCTCGCTCTGTTGGGAATCATTTGGTGTTTCTGGTACTTCCATCTCTGGTCGGCAGAATGAACGGCATTTCCCGCGGTGTGTTGGAAATTTTCCATGCATTCCTGAAATTTTAAAGTCAGGAAGTCCAAAAATCCGAAAATTCAAAAGTTTTTTTTGCGATGGATGATTTTCGCGAGGTGAGGAAGCATTTTCTGCGAACTCCCCGCTGCGATAGCGTCGGCATCGCATTTTCGTTTCCTGTTTCCGGATATTCCGGCTTTTTTTAAGGAAATCGTCCCATGAGTGACCCAGCGGCACTGGAAGTGCCTGAATCCATGACCCCGAACATCAATTGGAAAAAGAATCTCTTTTTCATCTGGATCGCACAGATCCTGAGCATGGCCGGTTTCGCCGCGGCGATCCCGTTCGTGCCGATCCACATTCGCGATACGTGGAACATCCGCGACGAGCGTGAACTTGGCGTCTG
Source organism: Thermoguttaceae bacterium (assembly GCA_017939795.1). Taxonomy (GTDB): domain Bacteria; phylum Planctomycetota; class Planctomycetia; order Pirellulales; family Thermoguttaceae; genus RGIG3701. The sequence goes on along the minus strand of JAGBAA010000142.1, from coordinate 25,553 downwards.
GATGGCTGCATTCACGTTTGCGGGGCTTTTGAGCTACTGTATCGCGACGCCGATCTGGGGGCTTCTCGCGGACCGTTTTGGGCGAAAGATCATGCTTTTGCGCGCGTACTATCTGAACGGTATTCTTTTCCCGTGCATGATTCTGGCGGTTTCTCCCGCATGGCTGATCGTGGTCCGGGCTATCGTGAGCCTCTTCACGGGAACCATCGCGGCATCGCAGACGCTCGTCGTGACCAGCACTCCGGAGGAACACCACGGCTTCGCCCTCGGCACGCTCACGACGTCTGTCTGGAGCGGAAATCTCATTGGGCTCGCGCTCGGCGGCGGGCTGATGCATTTTTTCGGATTTAAGGTCGCCATCCTCACGTGCGGCGCACTTTACCTTCTTTCCGGAGTCCTCTGCCATATTTTCATCCGCGAGAATTTCGTCCCGCCGAAACCGTGCGAGGGAAAGAAATGCCGCGGTGCGTGGAGCGGACTTTCCGCCGCCATCTGGATCAGTTTCTTCATCATGTTCTACGTAGCGATTGCGCGCAAATTTGATGAGCCGTATGTTCCGCTCATGATCGAGAAGATCCACGGTCCCGAAAATACCGAGCTTCACACCAGCTGGATCTGCGGACTGACGGCATTGGGCGGGATCTTTTCCGGCATCCTTCTCGGGAAACTCTGCGACCGCTACACGCCGCAGAAAGTGGCGGTTCCTGCTCTGATCGTTTCCAGCGCGACGATGTTTCTGATGGGCGTGGCGGGAAATCTTGGACTTTACGGAGCGATGCGCTTCGTCAACAGTCTGGCCGGTTCCGGCCTGGAGACCGGGCTGCTCGCGCTGCTTTCGAAATTTACGCGCGTGGAGAGACGCGGAGCGGTCTTTGGACTCGCGTCTTCCATCCGAATGAGCGGTATCCTCGTCAGCACGTTCCTGAGCGGTGCCGTCGTGTACGGTTACGGTCTGCGGAGTGTCTGTTATGTTGCGGGCGGACTCTTCATTCTCTGTGTCCCGCTTTTCTGGCTGACGGCCAAATTCGTCCGTGCACCGGAAGAAGATACGCCGACTGAAGAAAGTTCTTCGTGTACCGCCTGACGTCACTCGAAAAAATGAAGGATACTGAAAGGTAAAAGACGCTCCCGGACACAAAATTCACGAAAAAAGCGAAAAGATGCGAAAACGGATTTGGAAAACTTGAAAGATCCTTCGCAAACTCTGCGTTTTTCGTGAATTTTGTGTCAAAGGCACCTTTCTGTGTACCTCTGCTGTTTTGGTGTGTTTCTGTAGTGAAGTTTGTGCACTTTCGGATGTTTCTGATTTTTGTTTTTGGGGAAACTGTGTGCGGAGGGGGCAGGAAAATCTGAATTTTTCTGAAATTTTCCGTTGAGAGACCTTGCGGAGATCCATTTTTTCGGATAAAATGGCCGGTGGAATGATTTCGACTTTACGGAACCTCGCGGAATAGGCGGGGACGTGCCGGAGTATTCATTCCTTTTGATCAATGAGAGAAGCCGGGGATCGTGAGTGCGCGTTTCCTGCATTTTTCTGTTTCTCTGAGTCCCAGGAGAGATTTTTTATGGACCTTTCGCAGCGAAAAAGCATTTACGCGATCCTGATTTTCCTTTCCCTTGGCCTGATCCTCGGGAGGATCTTTGCCGTGGATACGGTGAGCAAACGGGATCTTCAGACCTACCGCCTGAACCAGATCCCCAAACAGCTGGCCGAAAAGGAAGCACGTCTTCAGGGGCTTGGCGAAAGTCCCGATGCGATCGCGGCGGAAATGGTGAAGACGGAAGCGAAGCTGCAGGAAAGCGCGATCCTCTGTATGCCTTTTTTCAGCGCAAATGACCGAAGCCGATGGTGCACGATCCGTGCACTGGTCGAGCCGGAAATGCGGGTCGAAGGGGCACCGTACGCCATCGATAAAGTACGTCTCCTGCGCGGCTGGGACACGATCGACATGGTGAAGCATGACGGACACTACTATTCGAGTAAACCGCCGCTCCTTCCGACGATGATGGCCGGTGTGTATTGGGTCCTCTACCATGGATTCGGCCTGACGTTTGCGGAAAACCTTTACCTGGTCTGCATCCTGATCCTTACGTGCGTGAATCTGCCGTTCATGGCGCTTTTCCTCTGGACGAGCACGAAACTTGCGGAACTTTTCGGGAAAACGGACCGGACGAAGATCTTTATGGTCGCGGCCGCGTGTTTCGCGACGTTTCTTTCCACGTTCTGCGTCACGCTGAACAATCACCTCCCCGCAGCCGCATGTGCTGCCGCGGTCCTCTACTTGGCGATGAAAATGATCCTGACCGGAGAATTTCGGCACGAAAACAGTTTCCTCATCGGGATCCTCAGTATGTTTTTCGTCATCAACGAACTGCCGTCGCTGAGCCTTTTTGCGTGCATTTTTATCGCCGTCGCGCTTTACCTGCCGTGGAAAACGGATTTTCGTCAGGCCGTCCAGCACGTTCTGCTCTGGGGGATGGGCGTCGGAGTAACGCTTGCACCGATCCTGGCGACGAACTACATTGCGCACGATTCCTTCCGTCCGCCGTACATGCACCGCTCGGAGGGGGATAATTGGTACGAGTACACGTACGAGACCGCGAACGGACGGGAAGTCAAGAGCTACTGGCAGGAACCGAAAGGACTGGACGTCGGCGAGCCGGACCGGATGAAGTATGCTTTCCATCTGACTTTCGGACACCACGGCGTCTTTTCGCTCACTCCGATCTGGATCTTCTCGATGATCGGCGCGGTGATGCTCCTTCGCAGTCCGGACCGCAAGCTTCAGCTGTTCGGCCTGATGGTCCTCGGATTGACGGCACTGATCCTCGCGTTCTACATCATGAGACCGCTCGGTGATCGAAACTACGGCGGAAACACATGTGGGCTGCGCTGGACGTTCTGGCTCATTCCGCTCTGGCTCTGTACGCTTTTCCCTGCACTCGAGAAGATCGAAGACCGGCCGATGCTCTGGCGTCTGGCTCTTCTGTGCCTCGCGTTTTCCGCACTTTCGGTCTCGTACCCGATTTGGAATCCATGGACGCATCCGTGGCTCTTCAATTTGTAGTGCAAGCCGGAAATTCATGAGAAACGGTCCGAAAAGTTCATGAATTGGGGAGGAACGCCGTAAATTTCAAGAATTTTACGGCGATTCCTAGACCGCAACACCGATTTGGACGATAATTTTCAGAAACCCGTGCTCGTTTGCGGTGGGACGGCGTTTAAGTGTTGGACTGTACCTGACGGTGGACTGTGCGGTATCTGGATGCGGTGTGTGTGGGAATGCTTGCGGTATTTTTTAGCAGACATCGTTTCGAGAGGAACTGAAGAAGAAAAAAGAAAAATCGGAAGGAAGGATGGAAGAGAAATGAAGCGGATCGTCACGATTCAGGATATTTCGTGCGTGGGAAAGTGTTCGCTGACCGTGGCGCTCCCGATCATCTCCGCCATGGGAGTCGAAGCTGGGGTTTTGCCTACGGCCGTTCTCTCGACCCACACGGCCATCGAGGGGTTCACGTTTCACGATCTGACCCGCGAGATCCCTCCTATCTCGGAGCATTGGCAGAAACTCGGCTTCACGTTTGATGCCGTCTATACGGGATACCTCGGTTCATTTGAGCAGCTGGAACTTTGTACGGAGTTCATTCGCACCTTCCGAATGAGCCGCGATCCGCTTACGGGGAATGAATATCCGGCCTGTGTTTTCGTCGATCCCGTTATGGGGGACCATGGGCGGCTTTACTCTGGTTTCACGACTGATTTCGTGCGCGAGATGGGACGTTTCTGTGCGCTTGCAGACGTTATCGTGCCGAACATGACGGAAGCATCTTACCTGCTTGGGATCGATTACCTCAAAGACGGCGAGTATGATGAAGCGTATGTTCGGGATGTCCTGCGCAGACTTTGTGGTCTTGGCGTTCGGAATGCGGTCCTGACCGGCGTTTCGTTTTCTCCGGAGAACGTCGGGTTCATGGGCTTGAATGCCGAGTCGGGGGAATTTTTCTCCTATTTTACCGAGAAGATCCCCAATGTATTTCACGGAACCGGCGACATTTTCGCGAGTACCGCAGTTGGAGCGCTCATGAATGAATTTTCGTTGGAGGATTCACTCGCCGCAGCGGCAGACTACACGCTGGAGTGTATTCGCGAAACGCTCCGTGACCCCGTCGGCTGTGAGTATGGCGTGAATTTTGAGACGGCGATCCCGTATCTTCTCCGCAGGATCGGAAAACTGAACGAAATGTCGGGCGGAAAAGAGTGACCCACAGGAGATGATCGGGAAAAAGAAATCAGAAAAAGAGGATCGAAAAATGCCAGAGATTTGTAAAATCGCGACAGAAAAAGCTCCGAAAGCGATCGGACCGTACTCTCAGGCCGTGACGGTGAATGGGGTTCTGTATTCGTCTGGACAGATCCCGCTGGATCCGGAAACGGGGCTGGTTGTGGGGACCGACATCGAAACGCAGACTCGTCGTGTCATGGAGAATATTTCGGCCGTGCTTGAAGAAGCGGGGATCGGGTTTAAGAATGTGGTGAAGACGACCTGCTTTTTGAAAGACCTTTCCGATTTCGCGGCGTTTAATGCGGTCTATGCGGAATATTTCGTGAGTCTGCCAGCCCGTTCCTGCGTTGAAGTCTCTGCACTGCCCCGGGATGTTTTGGTTGAGGTCGAGATCATCGCGGTCCTGTGATGCCGAGGCTGGAAAATGTTCCGCTTTTCGAGATGGAATCCTGGCCACCCCCCCTTGAAAATCTGCGCGTGTCGGGTAAAATGACAGAGTGGAATTTTAAAATTTGAAAGATCCGTACGTTTTTTGCGTTGGATCCTGCCGAAATTGGACAGAAACTCGGAGTGTGAAGAATGAGCGACATTTTTGCGTCTCGTCGTGAGAAATTGCGGAAGCTGCTGAAAAAACAGGGGGCGGACGCGATCCTCATCACGAATTTCACGAACGTCACGTGGCTGACTGGATTTACGGGAGATGACAGTTGGCTGTTTTTGTCGCAGTCGGGAGAATGTCTGCTGAGCGATTCGCGGTACACGATCCAGATCGAGCAGGAATGCCCCGGCCTGACGTTTCGGCTTCGCGGCGGAAAACAGACGTTTCCGGTCCTGATCCGCGAGGAACTGGAAAAGCTTTCCTCTTCGGCACGCCTTGGGTTTGAGAGCCGATCGATCACGTATGCGGAGGCGGATCGTCTTCGGAAGGACGTGACGGAAAATTTTGTTCCGCTTGGCGGGTTGACGGAGTCGCTGCGAGAAGTGAAGGATCGGCAGGAGATCCAGATCATTCGGGATTCTGCCCGGATCGCGCGTAATGCGTTTCATGCGGTCCGTGCCCTGATCCGGCCGGACTGGACGGAGAAACAGGTCGCGGACGAACTGGAATTTGCGATGCGGCGTCTTGGGGCAAAAGATGCGTCCTTCCCAACGATCGCGGCCGTTGGATCCAACGCTGCGCTGCCGCACTGTGTTCCTGGAGACCGCAAGGTCGGTGACGCGAATTTTATTCTCATCGACTGGGGCGCAAAATACCGCGGGTATGCGAGTGACCTGACGCGTGTCCTGTTTACCGGGAAAGTGTCGGCGGAATTTCGGAAAGTTTACCAGATCGTGCTGGATGCCCAGAAAAAGGCGATCGAGGCTGTTCGTCCGGGGATCCCGTGTTCGGAGATCGACGCGATCGCCCGCCGGTATATCGCGGACGCCGGTTACGGAAAATGTTTCGGCCATGGGCTTGGGCATGGGATCGGTTTGGAGATCCATGAAGGTCCGTCCTTTAGTCCGGCCAGCACGACGATCCTGAAGCCGGGAATGGTCCTCACGGTAGAACCCGGTATTTACGTGAAAGGATGGGGCGGGGTGCGCATTGAAGATGACGTCGTCGTGACGCGTTCCGGCTTTGAACTCCTCACGGATGTGGAAAAAGAATTTGACGAAATGTTCGTGAACTGAGCATTCCGGACTGCCTGGCCTCCTGAATTTGGTTGGCCGGCTGAAATATCCGCAGACCGAAAATCAAAACACTGAATTTGATCCATTTTACCTGATTAGGAAAGAAAAACATGAAATCGACTCAACAGACGAAAGAGATCCCGGCCGGGGATGTTTTTGAAGTGCAGAAAGTTCGCCGTTTTGCTCAGATCATGAAGGACTACGGATTGGCGGAGCTTGAGATCCAGGATGGCGAAGTGCACATTCGGATGTCTCGCGGCGGAACGGCAGTCTGTGTTCCCGCGCAGGAAATTGCTGCGGTCTCGGCCATTCCAGCGGCTGTTCCGGCTGCGGCACCTGCGGCTCCGGTTTCTGCTCCGGCTCCGGCTGCGGAAGACGATGCGAATATCCAGGTGATCAAAAGTCCGATCGTCGGTACTTTCTATTCGAAGCCGAATCCGAATTCCAAACCGTTCGTGAACGTAGGCGACGTGATCGCGGAAGGTAAGACTGTCTGCATCATCGAAGCGATGAAGGTCATGAATCAGCTTCCGGCGGATGTTTCAGGTAAGATCGTCGCGATCCTGGCAAAAGACGGCGACCCCGTTGAATTTGGTCAGCCGCTCTTTAAGGTCGATATTCGCGGCTAAAGTGGAGACTGGCTCTGTTCGGTACACGGTGTAGTCGGACGCGTTTTGTGCGGTTCCCTGTGCTTCGGGATCGTTTTTGTATGCATGGAATGTTGGACGGCAGTGTATCCGGGAAGATTTTTCGTGAAATTTGAGGGCAGATTTTATGTTTCAGAGAATTTTAGTGGCGAACCGCGGTGAGATCGCGCTGCGTATTTTTCGTGCCTGCCGCGAGATGGGGATCGAGTCGGTTGCCGTTTTCAGCGAGGCGGATCGCGGAGCGGCGTATCTTGACCTTGCGGATCAGAAAATCTGCATTGGCGGACCGCGAGTCGGAGACAGCTACCTGAAGATCGACCGTCTCATCAGTGCAGCGGAAGTCAGCGGTGCGGAAGCGATCCATCCCGGATACGGTCTTCTTGCGGAAAACGCGCATTTTGCGGAAGTTTGCCGGACATGCGGATTTGAGTTCATCGGACCGTCTCACGAGGCGATGTCGATGCTTGGCGACAAAAATACGGCACGCAGTCTCGCAAAAAAAGCCGGGATCCCGACGGTGCCCGGAAGTGACGGGATCGTGGAGACTGTGGAGGAAGCTCTCTCCATCGCACACGAATTCAAGTATCCGGTCCTCATTAAGGCGACGGCGGGAGGCGGCGGCCGCGGAATGCGTCTGGCATACGATGACGAGCAGCTGAAGGCTTCGTTTACGGAAGCGCAGCAGGAAGCCCGGGCGTGTTTCGGAAACGGCGACTGCTATATCGAGAAGTACATCGAGAATCCGCGTCACGTGGAAGTTCAGCTCATTGCGGACAATTTTGGGACGGTCTGCCATCTTTTTGAGCGTGACTGCACGATGCAGCGCCGTCATCAGAAACTCATTGAAGAGAGTCCGTCTCCGCATATCGGCGCAAAGACGCGTGAGAAAATGTGTGCGGCGGCCGTGAAGCTCGTGGCCGACGTTGGCTACACGAATGCCGGGACGATCGAATTCGTGGTGGATCAGGATGAAAATTTCTATTTCATTGAACTCAATGCGCGCATTCAGGTCGAACATCCGGTCTCCGAAATGTTGACGGGACGGGATCTGATCCAGGCGCAGATCTGTGTTTCGGCCAATGAACCCCTTCCGTTTAAGCAGAAGGACATTCAGGCGAACGGCCACGTGATCGAGTGCCGAATCAATGCGGAAGATCCGAATTTCAATTTCGCGCCGTGTCCGGGCAAGATCACCGGGCTGAATATTCCGGGAGGCTATGGGGTCCGGTTTGATTCGCACGTACATGCGGGGTATACGGTCTCGCCGTTCTATGATTCGATGATCGGAAAACTCATCTGCTGGGGGCGCGATCGCGAAGAAGCGCGTCTGCGGATGGTCCGTGCCCTTTCCGAGTTCCGCATTGAAGGGATCCGCACTTCGATCTCACGTCAGCTGGAGATCCTGCGTCATCCGGTCTTCATCAATGCGCAGGGGTACACGAGTTTCATCGAAAAGGAATGGAAATGATCCTGAAGAGGAGGGGAACTTTCAGAGGGTTTTCCTCCTCTTTTTTTGGGAGACAGAGAACCGTCAAAAAAGGAGGCCCGCATGGATCTGTCCCGCCGTAATTTTGTGTTTCTGACTGCCTGCAGTACATTTTCCGGTCTGTTTGCCTTGGGAGAAGATGCTCCTTGGGGGAATGTATCTCCGTTCGCGAATGTGCCTCTTTTCGGGATGGAAAACCGCGGCGTTTCTGCGGATGAACTGGTCGAAAAAATGTGGAAAGTTTCTTGGGAACGTTTTTGGGCTCCGGAATCGCACGTTTTCGTGGACTACCTGACGAGCTATGCACCGGGAGAGTACAGGAAGCATCTTCCGACGCCGGAGGAAGTCAGGCGGATCTTTCCGAATGAGTGCGGGTACGGTACCGGGATGGAAGACGGCATGATTTTCGCCGGTGCGTGGCTCACTGCTATCGTGGATCGGGCAAAATGCGAAAGCGATCTGGACGTTCGTGCCGAAATGAAGCGTCTGGCGCATGAGGTGTTTCTCGGGATCCATTTGGCGGCGACGGTGCACTCCGATCCGGGTTTTCTTGCTCGAGCGGTCCTTCCGGCAGATGGAAAATCCGTCTACCCAAACAGTTCGCGCGACCAGTACACGCACGCGGTCCACGGTCTCTGGCACTACTATCGCAGTCCGCTGTGTGAGGGAAATGAAGCGGAAAAGGAAGCGATCCGCAAGGTCCTTTCTTTGATCGCGGACCGAATGATCCGGAATGTGGTCCCGGAGAACGACTACGATTCTCTGCTTTTGGACGGAAGCCGCGACACACGGGGGATCTCGCGAATGTGGAACGTTTTGGCGCACGAAGCGGCCCGTCTTCCGATGATTTACGCCGCCGCGTGGGACACGTGCCGGGAAAGTGCGGATCCGATGCGGGTGAAAAAAGCGGAAACGTACCTTTCTGAGTACCGGAAGTATGCGGAAAAGTCCGTCGAACAGTCGCTTGCCCTGGATGAGAAGACGCTTTTGCGCTGGGTTCCGACGTATGCATTGCTTCAGATGCAGAGTTCCTTGGAACTGCTCTGGCATTTGGAAACGGATGAAAACGTGAAGGCGAAGCTGATCCTGGGGTTGGAACGCGGTTTCGAGCTGGCGGCGGCCCGGATGCAGAATGCGGATGCATACTCGAAAGATCTGGACATGACGTTCCTTTTTCAGGACTGGCGTATTCAGGGCGGGGGGATCCCGTGGGGGACTCCGATCCGGCGCATTTGGTATAGTCCGCGTGAAACGGGAGAAGCAGCCATGACGCAGCTTATGTGTCCGACGAAGGAATTTCCTGCCGAAAGCCGTGAAATGCTGAACCGAGCCATCCTTCGCATTCAGCCGGACCGGGTCGCGACGAGCGGGATATTTTACCTGATCTCCGCGTACTGGAATTTGCGGGCAAAAGAACGTGAACAGAAAAAAGAGAAGGCGGCTCTTTCATGAAGCGGCAGATCGGATTTGAGATCCTGGAAGTACGTACTCTCCTCAGTGCACTCCCGATTTTGGGACCGTGTGCGTCGGCAGAGCGAGAGTCCGCAGAAATTTGGAATTGGCGAGCGGAGGCATTGCCGGAACTGACGGTGCGTGCCGCTGGTGCGGAGTTTCTGGAGTCAGCTTCCGGAGCGGCTTCAGAGGAGGATCCAGTTTCCGACACGGATCCGGCAGGTGATCCCGTTGGAGAAATGGCAGGCGGCTCTTCTTTGGGCGTTATTCCGCTTGCGGACGGTTTTTTCTCGGTCGAGTTTCTTCTTCCGGGGAGTTCATCGCAGTTTGTTTTTTTGACGGGCCTGCGGTGGGCGGACGTCGCGGCGATCGAGGCAGCGATCGAGGTGCCCTGCCGCAGCGGACAGACTCCTGATTTCGGAACTGAGGGTGAAGAAACCGCCTTTTCAGCATCTCAATGCTTTTTGGACGATTTTTCCGGAAATTTCCCGGATGCTGAGAAAGAACGCGGAAATTCTGATGATTCCGCGATGTGCTGGGCGGCGGTATGCGCAAATCTTCTTGAGTTTACCGGCTGGGGAAGCTCTCTTGGGGATTCGGGGACCGGCGAAAGACTTTTTTCGAATGAGGACGCCATTTTTGATGTTTTCTGCGAGAATTTCCAAAACTCGGCCGGGCACATCTTCTATGGTCTGGACTGGTTTTTGACCGGTGCGTATCCGGTTCAGGGGAACGCACTTTGGAGTCAGCTGGAAGTTGAAGGATCCGGAGGATTTCACGCGGACCACGCGGCTTTGGAGAGTGCCGAGGCCTGCCGAGATGTTTTTTCGTATGATTTCTTGCGGGATACTTCCGATCTGGAGGAACTGACGAATGCTCTGCGGGGCGGATACGGGATCGGACTTTCGATGGGATGGTATCTTGCGCAGGCCGGATATGTGCGCGACGACGGGCATTCTGCGACCTGTTGGGGATTTCTTTACGATGCGGCCTTCGGGACGGATTCTCCGGAACACTACGTCGGTCTTCTGATTTCGGATTCCGATGATTCCAGACAGGAAATTGCGGAAGAAAGCCCGAATGAGCTTCATTTGGTTGGGCTGGGCTGGGATGAAGATCAGGCGGAAATGGTGAATGGCTATCCCGTTTTTCTGACGGACTATCCGGCCTCCTCTGGCTCCCGTCTGCCGTTTGTTGAAACGTACGTCAAACTTGCGCCGATGAGCAGGTTTTCTGATGATGGAACGGACGGAGAAGGAAACGGTTCCGGGGAAAACGCGGAGACTGTTTGCCGATTTGACCTGAACGGAGACGGGAAGACTGCGATCCGCGATCTGATCCTTTTCGCGCATCAGTATGGAAAAGAAACGGCAGGGAATGAAAAGGCGCAGCGTGCAGATTTCAATGGAGACGCCGACGTGAATATCCAGGACCTGATCGCGTTTGCGAAGCACTACGGACGCGAGTGCCGCGGAACGGGATCCTGTGCCGTACCGATTTTTGAAACGACGGAAAGACGGAGCGAAGGAGAGACCGGAAGAGCGTCTGGAGGGAGCTGTCTCGGAATGATGGAGAGTGCATCTTTGGCCGTGAACGAAAAACTTTTTTTCGGTTCCGTGCCCACTGCCGAAGAGGTGGAGGAGAACGGGAGTGTAGAAATTCCTGTGCGTGCGGAATTTTCTGCTGAAATATTGGACCGAATTTTTGCGGAAGGGGAGTGGGGGTCTTGAAATTTTTTTCAGGATGAGTACAATGTACGGAGAATCCGTTTTTCCACGTTCCTGTCTATCCGGAGGATCTCATGAATATTTTACCTGAAGAACACCGAAATGAACCGCATCGCCGATTTAATCCGCTTCGCGGCGAATGGGTTTTGGTCTCCCCGCACCGCGGTAAGCGTCCGTGGCTTGGCCAGAAGGAAAGTCCGGCACCGAATGACCGGCCGGAATACGATCCGAAATGCTATCTTTGTCCGGGAAACACGCGGGCGGAGGGGGCAGAAAACCCGAAATACGAATCGACGTTCGTTTTCCAGAACGACTTCTCGGCACTTTTGAAAGAGACGGACGATACGGTGAAGAGTGCGTCCGAAACGCCGCTTTTCCGCAGTGAGAGCGTGCGCGGTGAGTGCCGCGTCATCTGTTTTTCGCCTCGTCATGACCTGACGCTTCCGCAGATGGAAGTTTCGGAGATCCGGCACGTTGTGGATGTTTGGACTGAGCAGACACAGGAACTGCTTCAGAAGTACCGCTGGGTCCAGGTCTTCGAGAATAAAGGGGCGACGATGGGGTGTTCGAATCCGCATCCGCACGGGCAGATCTGGGCGTCGTCCTCCCTGCCGAATGAACCGGCTGCAGAAGATCGGAATCAGCGTGCATTTTTCGAGCAGTACGGTCGTCCGCTTCTGTCGGTCTACCTGGAAAAGGAGCTGGAGCTTCAGGAGCGCATCGTGACGGAAAATGCCGACTGGGCTGTCCTGGTCCCCTTCTGGGCGGTGTGGCCGTTTGAGACGATCCTGCTCCCGAAGTTCAATGCGCAGCGCATTCTGGATCTGACGGATCCGCAGAGAGATTCGCTTGCCGCGATCCTGAAGGAATTTCTCGGGATCTACGACCGGCTCTTTGAGACGTCATTTCCATACTCGATGGGCTGGCACGGTGCACCGGGGCCGCTTGGCGAGGTGCAGGAAACGGCACACTGGACGCTTCATGCGCATTTTTATCCGCCGCTTCTTCGCAGCGCGACGGTGAAGAAATTCATGGTCGGCTACGAGATGCTCGGTGAACCGCAGCGCGACATCACGGCTGAACAGGCTGCGGAACGTCTCCGTGCACTCAAATAGAGCGAATTCTGAAAAGGATCCATTGGGAAGAGCCTCCTCATTTTTGGGGAGGCTTTTTTCGAAGGGAACGCCTGACGGACGGGCATTTTTCGAATCTATTCCGTCTCTTCTGTTCCCCAGAGCGTCAGGACGAGTTTTCGGCCTTCCGCGTGCAGACGATGCTCGCAAAGGTAGATCCCCTGCCAGATCCCCATCTGCAGACGTCCGTTTCCGACCGGGATCTGAAGACTCGCGCCCATGAGTGAAGCCTTTCCGTGTGCCGGCATGTCGTCCCGGCCTTCCATCGTGTGTGCGTACGGGAAATTTTCAGGTGCCCAGTGGTCCTGGAGTCTCGCCAGGTCACGTGGAACGTCCGGGTCGGCATTTTCGTTGATCGTCAGAGAGGCGGACGTGTGCTGGATGAAGACCTGAAGCATTCCGATCCGGATCCGGCGTATTTCCGGGATCTCTGCGAGTACGCGGTCCGTGATGATGTGGTTTCCCTGCGGAAAGGAAGGGAGACGAAAGATCTTTTGGTAAAATTTCATGATTTGAGGTCGGGTGTTCCCGGTTGGGGGCTGAAGTTTGTTCTCTGCGGGAGATCCAGCGTGAAGGACGCAGGTTCTGCATGACGCAGACACCATGACGCAGACACCATGCGGACGCACTGAAATCTCTCATTTTCATTCTCTTAAGTCTTTCATTATGTGCCGATTTGACAAAAAGTCAAGCAAATTTGGGGAAATTTTGGATTTTGGATGACCGGGAGGATGGTTTACGCCTAAATTGCTCTGGACGCGGCGGCGGATTTCGGATAGAATGAAAGTACGTTTTTTTGTTTGAGTCTTTTTGGGGACGGATCCGTTTTTTTTCCAGGACGGATCCTGGATCAGATCATTCGCAGGATTTTTATGTCGATGTCGCGTTCCTCCAATTTGTCTGCCTCCTCCGCAGTTCGCGGTATATGGTGGAAGCGTTTCCTTCTTCCGGCGGTCCTCGCATTGACGCTGACCATCATTTTGGTCCCGATGCCGCCGCTGGTGATGGACCTTCTGCTTTCGCTGAATCTCGCGTTTTCCGTTCTGCTTCTGCTCATGACGATATTCGTGCAGAAACCGTTGGATCTCAGCGTTTTCCCGACGGTTCTTCTGACTGTCGTGATGCTGCGTCTGGGACTGAATATCGCGACGACCCGTCTGATCCTCTCGCGTGCCGAAGAAGCCGGGACGGAAGCTGCGGGACTGGTCGTTCAGGCGTTCAGCGAATTCGTGACGGCTGGAAATCTGGTCGTCGGCGCGATCCTGTTTCTGATCGTGCTCATCATCCAGTTCATCGTCGTGACGAAAGGCGCAGGCAGGATCAGCGAGGTGAGTGCGCGATTCACGCTGGATGCGCTTCCGGGAAAGCAAATGGCGATCGACGCGGAGCTTCAGTCCGGTGCGATCTCGCAGGAAGAAGCGAAACGGCGCAGAATGGCACTTGGGGACGAGGTCGACTTTTACGGTGCGATGGACGGTGCGAGCAAATTCGTTCGCGGCGACGCGGTTGCGGGGCTGGCGATCACGTTCATCAACATTTTGGGCGGTCTGGCGATCGGAATGACTCAAGGAAACCACTCGTTTGCCGAAACGCTCGCCGTCTACACGAAACTGACCATCGGTGACGGGCTGGTGAGCCAGATACCTGCGTTTCTCGTGGCGGTCGGTGCGGCACTTCTGGTGACCCGCAGCAGCCGGGAACGCGATCTGACGGAGGATGTGTCCGGTCAGCTCTTTTCAAGTCCGGTGGTTTTGGCACTGACCGGTGCAGTCCTGTTTCTGCTGGCACTCACGCCGCTTCCGAAGCTCCCGCTCCTGATTTTGGGTGCCGGCTGCGAAATTTTGGCATTCATGCTTTTTTCGGACGCGAAGAAATTCGCGGAGTCGGCACGCCGGCAGGCTGCGGAAGACGCAGAAAAACGTGCGGATGACGAAGCCCGTAAAGCGGCGGAAGTCCGGACGGAGGAAGCGATCCAGTCGGAAGCGATCGAGCTGGAACTTGGCGCGGAGCTCGTACCGTGGACGCAGAGCGGGGCAGCGTTTGATCTTCTGACGGAGATCCAGCACATTCGGCGTGTCCTGGCGCGGGAATTTGGTTTCCTCATGCCTGCTGTCCGCCTGACTTCGGGAGACGGCTTGGACGGAAATGCGTACCGGATCCGCATTGCAGGAAGTCCTGTTGCGGAGCAGGTCCTGCGGCTTGATTCACTTCTTGCGGTCGAGGGGATCTACGCGATGGGGAATGTGGAAGGATTGCAGACAAAGGAGCCGGTCCATCATCAGCCGGCAGTCTGGATCCGGCCAGAACTTCAGGATGAGGCGGACTCGCTCGGCTACGAGATCCTCCGGCCCGGTGAAGTGCTGATCCGTCATCTGAAGGAACTTGCGCTGGAATTCGCACCGGAACTGTTGACTCTTGATGATGTGCAGGCTTTGTTGGACGAACTGGCCAAATCTTCTCCGGCGTCCGTGCGGGATGTCGTGCCTGGGCTGCTCCGCGTGCAGGAGATCCAGACGGTCCTTCAGCGTCTTTTGGCGGAACGTGTGCCGATCCGCAATCTCGGGCAGATCCTCGAAACTCTGGGACGTGCAGTCTCGCGAACGCACCAGCCTGTCGAGCTGACGGAAGCAGTTCGTGCTGCGCAGGGGCGTCTGATCGTTTCCCGATATGTCGACGCGGACGGCGTGCTTCATGTGCTGACGCTGGAACCTGAGCTGGAAGCGAAACTTGGCGAAGGGCTGGAGTTTACTGAGGATGGTGTTTCTGTCTTTCTTAGCCCGGCGGCGCAGGAAATGTTCGTGAAGCAGACGGAGTTTCAGGCCCAGCGGCTGCAGATGCTTGGGATCCCGGCCGTTCTGCTCGTCTCGCCGACGGTACGGGCTGGCGTTCGGGAACTGACGTTGGGGATCGAGCCGGCCGTTGCGGTACTTTCGTATGCGGAAGTTCCGCGAACGATGCGGCTTGAGCAGGTCGAAATGCTGCGGATGCCGGAGAGTGGTCTTTCGGATTAGAGATCTCAGGGCCTCAAAGCGGCTGAACTGGAAAAGACGGTGCATTCGATTTTTGTATTTTCCGGTGCATTTGTTTTTTTGCGTGTTTGGGCATCCGTTCTGTGCGCATGAAGATTCCTCTATGTTTGCCGTGGCAGAAAGTACGATTCCAATGGGGGCACAATTGCTGAACTATTCATAATTTTGGCCAAAAAACGCGACTTTTTGCGATTTTTTTGGAAAAAGTCTGAAATTTCAAGCGGTTTTTTCTTGCGAAATCACGAAACCGGAATATAATTGGCCGTAGTGTGGAATTCCGTTTTTGGTTTTTTCCGATTTGATTTCAAAATTTCATTTTTTCAAGGATTTACCTATGGCCAATCTTCCCGATTATGTCGCGATGGCGAAACCCAATCCGCTTTCCAATCGTGCCCCGTGGTGGACGAACACTGCGCAGACGCTCGCGGGCGTCATGCTCTGGGTCGGTTTCTGGAATGCGATCCCGATGTCCGGCGGCGGTGCTGCAGCTGGTCTGCTTTCCTGCGGACTTGGAACTGCGATCATTGCGCTGATCCTCGCTGCACTTCTCTGCCATCTTCTATTCTATCTCATTCCGGGCAAACTCGGAATGCAGACCGGTCATCCGCTCTACATCGTGGGGACGAGCACCTACGGCGTGAACGGCGGGTTCCTGATGCCTGGTTTCCTCATGGGCGTCCTTCAGTTTGGATGGCTTGCCGTGAACAGCTGGTGGGCCGGCATCCTCCTCACCGCGCCGATCAAAGGCTGCGCCGCGACTGCAGATCAGGTCGTCGCGAACTACCCCGCGATGTTCTTCGGTATCTCGATCACGTGGGCAGTCGTCGCTGCGTTTGTCGGGTTGAAGGGGATCAAGTACGTCGCTAAGATCGCGACCTTCTTCCCGCTCATCCCGCTGACCGTCCTGCTCGTCATGTTCGCCAAAACTGCCGGCGGACTTGGCGATTTTGATGCTTCCAAAATTGGTACGGCCGCCGTCGCTGAACCGGCTGCCGTGGAAGCTCCGGCGGAAACTGCTCCGATCGCTTCGGAAGCCACTGCCGATGAAGCCGCGCCTGCGGAAGCTGTTGCCGCAGAAGCAGTTCCGGCTGAACCCGCTGCGGAAGCTGTTGCCGCAGAAGCTGTTCCGGCTGAACCCGCTGCGGAAGCTGTTGCCGCAGAAGCTGCTCCGGTCGAACCCGCTGCGGAAGCTGTCGCCGCAGAAGCTGCTCCGGTCGAACCCGCTGCGGAAGCTGTCGCCGCAGAAACTGCTCCGGAAGCCACTTCGGAAGCTGCTGCCGTGGAAGCTCCTGCCGCTCCGGCTGTGCCGCTCACCACGCTCGCCATCTTTAACCTGATGGGCGCGTACGTTCTTGGTTTCTTCGCGACTGCCGGTGCTGCCGGATGCGACATGGGTACGGCGAGCCGCGACGCGAAAGACGTTCGCTGGGGCGGTCTGGTCGGCGTTTTTGCCGCGACGGTTTTCTCCGGCACGATGGCTCTGGCTATTTACGCTGGTGCGTATGGTTCCGGAATCATTGGATATGATGCTCCGGTGAAAGAAACCACTTCTCTGATGAACGCCATCATGGGCGACCAGATGGGGAACGTCTTCAACTTCCTGCTTGCCGTCGCGGCTTTCCCGGCTGCGTGTTTCTCCTCGATGATCGCGGCGAACAGCTTCAAGACGACTCTGCCGAAAGTGAATCCGTTCATCTCCTGCGGTCTCGGTACGCTGGCAGCAGTCATTCTGATCCTGACCCAGGTCGCTGGCGACTGTGCGGCAGTCTTCGGTACGATCGGTGCTTCCTTTGGTCCGATCTGCGGCGCGATCGCTGCGGATTACTTCCTCTCCGGCTGCAAATGGAACGGTCCGCGTGCGGGCTTCAACCCGGCTGGGTGGATCTCCTGGTTCTTTGGTTTCTTCGTGGGTGCCTATCCGTTCTTCCAGGGACTTTGCCCCGCGCTGCCGCAGGTCGCGATGCCGTGCCCGCCGCTGCTCGCGTTCGTGGTTGGCTTCGTGCTCTACTTCGTCCTCGCGTCCGTCGGTCTCCAGAGCAAAACGCTCGAAATGGAAGCGGTCGTCGAAGACTAATTTCCGAGGCAGAAGTTTTGCGGTCGATCTGACTGCATGAATTGGAAAGTTCTCCGGGATCTGTATTTTTCCCAGAGCACTTGAGCCGGTCTGGTTTCTTCGGGGAGCAGACCGGCTTTTTTATGTGTACGGCATGGACGATAAAGAAAAAATGGAAAAGAAAATGAAAGACGAAATGGAAAAGGATCCCGAAAAACTTCATGAAGAGCCACTGGAGGCTTCTCCGTTCAAGCGGGAACAGACGGAGGGGGAAGAGGATATTCGTGCGGCGTGGGCCGTCGGTTTTTCACGAGCCGGGGAGATCTCAGGCATTGGAATGCAGTTTGTTTTGCCGACGATGGCAGGATGGTGGCTCGATCAGAAGTTTGGTACGGGGATCCTCTGTTTGTGTGCCGGGGGTATGTGCGGCGGACTGCTCGCGTTTTTCTCGCTTCTGCACATGGCGCGGCGTGATGCAAAGAAAAAATGAATGAAGGGGAACGTGCCGGGGAACTGCCGATTGGCGAGACTTGAAAAAAGGAACGTCTGAAAAAAGCTTTCCCTTTTGAGTATCCGAATGCTGTCTTTTTCTGCGGGACTGCGTACATTCAGAAACGTTTTGCGTTGAATGCCTGAGGGACCTCGTCCCCCAGGCGTTTGGCATTTCTTCCGATTCTAAAGCGCGGAAGATCCTGCGTTTTCTGCATTTATTCCAGGCTTGGCCGGACGATCTTTCCCTGCCGCTGAAGCGAACATTCTTCATAGGCACCGTAGAAATCGCAATTATTGTCCATCCAGAGCGTGAATCGGTAGAGTTCCTCTTTCGTCAGTTTGAGACCGTGGTGGTCGGACGTCAGGATCTGGTACAGTCGGCTGGCGTTTGAGCCGAATTTGCCCGGATACGTCCGCGCGTCCGTCCAGAGGTAGTGATTGTAGAAGAAGCAGTAGGGTTTCAGATTGCGGTAGGACGTGAAGAAATGCTCATTTTCCGGACCGCGGGAAAGATCGATCGCGCGCGGATCGTCAGATCCTTCATGGCACTTTACGCACTTTGCGTCGATGATAGGCTGAAGGAGCTTCACGAAATTGAACGGATTCGAGCCTTCCGGATCCGGCTGAATGGCACTCGGTGCCCGGCGCATGGCCTGCGGGACTCGCGGACGCGCAGTGATCGCACTGTGTCGGTCTTCATGGCATCCCTGGCAGATGAGTTCCTCCCCTTCGTGCACGTACGTATCGGAGCGCATCGTCTGGACGGCGACGCCCTTTTCGTCAAGAGCCTGGAAGTAGACCGGCACGTTCACGGGGACCGTGAAATACGCGCTTCCATCCTCTTCGACCGGAACAGTACCGAGGATCCTGCGTGCGTTTTTCTGGTCGCCGTAGCCGATGCGCGGCACATCGCCGAACGGATTGGGTTTCGGAAGGACCTGCACGATGCGCAGACGCTCGATCTTCGTCCCTTCCGGGAACGGGAGTTTCGTATCGTAGACGTTCACCAGCCCGATATTTGCGGTCTTCGGAAGTGCAGACTCATCGATCGGCTGGAATGTCTCCCCTTTTGCGAGTGGTTTTCCGCGGAGAGTCCGGTGCGGAACGACGGGTTCCATCGGACGTTTTTTCAGAGGGAATGCGTCGCGGCAGGCGATCTCCGGATCCCGGTAAAGGAGCGTCCGGTTCCCGAATGCGTCGAGCAGGTAGATGCCGAAATTGTTCTCATAGTACGCATTCCAGACGGCAAACGGGTCGTAGACGCAAATGTAGAAGTACTCGGAGAGCGGATGCGCGGTCGCGTACCGGTTCGGCTGATCGCCGCCGTAGCCCATTTCCGTTTCCGGGAATCCCTGGTCGGGAGTGATGCGCCGGACGCAGCTCATGAAATCGTCGTCCTTGACCTGCGGATCCACGAGGATCAGCGAACCGTACGTCTGGCCATGATGCGCACAGGCCGTCGCGGTGAATTTCGGGGAATTGGGGACCGGGCGAATATCGCCTTCAAAGAGCGGGACGGGAGCCTGCTCTTTATGGTAGTTCCCGTGCAGTGCGCGCGGATCGCGTCCGTCGGGTGTCGTGATCCATGGGTGGTGCGCGTTGTTCGCCCCGCGGTCTACGTAATCCCACCGCGTATAGACGACCATCCCATTATGGTCCACGACCGGTGCCCATTCGTTCGTTTCATGGAAGGAGATCGTCGTGATGTCGCTGCCGTCCGCGTTCATCGTGTGGAGCGTGTACGTCGGGACCGGTCTGCCATGGCATCGTCCATAACCGAGCCGACGTTCGGATATGAAGACGATCCGGCCGTTCGGAAGGAAGCACGGGTCAAATTCATTAAACGCACCGTCCGTCAGCTGCGTGATGTTCGACGCCTTGCCCGTTTTCATGTCGAAATCGGCCTTGAAAATATGGAAGCAGTTTTCCTGCGTCCACTCGTATTTGTGGCGTTCGCCTGCGTGAGTATCGGCGGCGGCGAAAAGGATCTGCGTGCCGTCATGCGAGAGTTCCGGAGACAGAAATCCCCACGTTTTGTCGAGCATCCGCCCTGCAAGCCGTCCGTTCTTCACCGGATCGGTCAGGACCGGGACGACTTCCGGTTTGTCTGTGAACGCATTTTTCAGAACGTAAAGTCCTCCGCCCGGAAGCTGATGGAAACCGAAGTACTGATCGCACATATGGGAACCGTAGATCTCCGGGACGCTGCCGTTCAGGTAGTGCCGCTTAAGGAAGATCAGATCGGAGAAATCGAGAAGCGGATTCTGCAGCATGATCTTTCGGCGCAGTGCCGTCACCTGTGCAAAAATTGCTTTTCGCGCGGTCAGGTCTTCCGCCGGAACGGCTTTGGCTTGTGCGTCAAGTGCTTCGAGCTCCTTGCGTTCCTCCGTGAGTTTGGGGCCGTTCGGCATCGCGGTCAGTGCGTCGACCAGCGGGAAAATGCGTCGGACGGCCACGTCGAGCGGATCGCGGTCCGTCGGGAAGATCGTGGAGGCGGGGTGGAGTGCCTGGGACTTCACCTCATCGGACATTCCGGTCTGGAGCAGTTCCCGGGTCGCGTACCATTCCGACGCATTTTCGTCCATTCGGGTGAACTCTTTACCGCTTTCGTCTTTCAAATGTTTTGCCATTCGGAAGATCCTCGGCGTCTTGAAAGTTTCCGATTCGGGGACCCGGGTATCTGCCGGCCATTCGATCCGTGCGTCGGCGAGATTCGCATGGTCGCCATAGTAAACTTCCCCTTTATCCACGGCGATCCGGAGCATCTTCACCCCATCGAGGGAGATCCGGACCTCTTTCGGCGGCGTGCCCTTGGACATTTCGCCGCTTTTCCAGACGAGTTTTTCGTCAGTGAAGATCTGGAATTCCAGCGGGCCGGAAGAGCCAGTCTCGTCGCTGACGCCGACTTTCGCGCAAAAAATGCCGACCTGAGCCGGATTGTGGACCGAGATCTCTGCCGGAGCGTGCGTCCCTACTCCGCGTTCCCACGTCTGTCCCGCGATGGTCAGCGGCTCTCCGCCGACGGACGTTTTCGCCTGTGCCGTCCGCCAGGCACAGTGGGTGAGCGAGAGGTCCATTTCGTCAAGCCAGAACGTCTGCGTCTGAGCGGCGGCTCCGGAAACGAGAGTCCAAAGAGAAAGACTGCCGAGCATTGCCAGCAGACGGACAGAAAGGCGGGATCTTTTCATGGAAGGCTCCGTAAAATAAAACTGCACACGGAAAACCGGCGCACGGCACGTTCCGCGCATCGATTTCGTTTGATTTTCTTTCATTTTACCAAACGGCTTCCGTTCTGTCAACCCGTTCCGCTGGCTTTTCTGAAATTTTCAGAGTACGCAAGGAATATTTAATGCCGAAAGTAAAAAAAGACGGGTCTTCCGGCAACGGAGCAGCAATTTCATCACAGAAGGCACAGAATATCTAAAGAAATACACGAAGGGGAACACGAAATTCCCGAAAGAAACCAAATTTACGAAGCGATTTTAAAATTCATTTTCGTGTTTTCGTACATTTCGTGAATTTCGTGTCAGCCCCGTCTAGTCCTTCCTTCTTTGGCGGTTCATCCGGAAATTGTGTCCCGGAGGGATCATTCGGGATCCTCCACGGTTTCCTCGGAGACCATGTTTTCGGAAGACGGAGACGTCTCGAATTCGATCTTCGGAAGCTGGCGGAGGGTCTTCAGACCGAAGACTTCCAGGAACTTTTTCGTCGTGCGGTAGAGGCGCGGACGGCCAAGTTCCGTACTGCGTCCGGCGATGCGGATGAGGTCTTTTCCCAGAAGCTGCCGCAGGATCTCGATGCAGGACTGCACACCGCGGATCGCCTCGATCTCTGCCCGCGTGACCGGTGTGTTGGCTGCGTCGCGGTACGCGATGATCGCGAGAGTCTCCATGGCCGGCGGCGAAAGGCGGATCTCCGGGTTTTCCTGATTTTCGACCCCGCCCTGTCGGCAGAGAAGACGCAGCCACGGAGTAAACTGCGGCCGCGTCCGGAGCTGGAATCCGCGCGCAAACTCCAGGATCCGGAACGCACGGTGCCCGGCATCGTAAAGAAGGTTCAGCGAACGGATGGCGTCGTGGATCTCGGCAAGGTCCTCGATCCGGGTAAATTGCGCGAGACGGCGTGTGCTCAGCGGTTCACGCGTGATGAAGAGAAGGGCCTCGATCGTCTGCATCAGCCCGCTGCGTTCCGGGAGCTGTTCCTCCGATGGAAGTGCCGTCGGCGCGGAAAGCAGGACCTCCTCCGGACGCCGAGGACGGAAGACGGCGGTTTTCCGCTGCGGTTCGCGTGTGCGAGCGGACCCGGTTTTTCGATTCCCGGAATGGCCGCGGCGTACGGAATTCCCGGTCGGTCCTGAGAGCATTCGGGCGATCTGTGCCGCGAAAAATGCACGGGACGGCACTCGGCGAACGGCACTACGATCGGGATCTCCGAGCGTGTTCGTCGGGAAATATTTGCGGTTTGGGGAACGAAGGGTTCGTTTTTTCCAGGGAAGCATACGAAAAATCACGGAAATTGAAGGAACAAAACGGCCAAGACGTCCAAAACGGCACCATCCTGCACGATCTGGTCTCCAGTTTAGCGTTTTTTAGCACTTTGGGGAAGGCGGATATTTGATTTTGAGAGACTTTTTTTGAAAAAATGGCGTGGAACGCTCTCCGTCCCCTTGTTTTGAGTTCGGCTGTGTGCTATAATCCGGAATTATCCTGAATATCCGGTTCCGAAAACATTTACGTCACGTATTAAGGTGTCTCTGTGGATTTTAAGTACGATTTTTTCATTAGCTATGCGCACAAAGACAATCTGAACGGTTTTGTCGATACGTTTACGGACCGTCTGCGAAACAACGAGGAATTTCGCCTGATGTTCGGCACACAGCCGAGGATCTTTTTCGATCGGACCGAGCTGCACAGTATGGATGACTGGAATCTGAGGATCCGGGATGCGCTCGCATCTTCCCGATTCCTGATCGTGATGCTTTCGCCGGCTTATTTCCAGAGCGAATTCTGCGCACAGGAGTTTGACTGGTGGCTGGACCATGAGATGCACACGTACGTTCTTGGTGAGGGGACCGCGCCGCTTCAGGTTGTGCGGGTGGACCGGTTGTTTGATTTCAGTACCGACACGCTGCCGGATATTCCGGATCATTTGCGGGAAAAGTATCCGCGCTGGGTCTCGCAGCTTCGGAGCTACCAGAGCAACGACGATTTTGATCTTCATGACTACGCCGTGCAGCATATCGACCGGACGCTTCGGACGCTGAAGGCGCAGACGCAGGGAAAGTACGAAAAACAGGAGCTTGCCGCGAAGTCGATGCTGGGACCGAACTATCCCCAGTACAATCGGTATTTTGTCGGTCGGCGTGAGGATCTTCGGCTGCTTCGGCAATCGCTCGTGACGTCTTCCTGCATGGCCCTTTCCGCAGTGAATGGTCTTGGGGGGATCGGAAAGACGGAACTTTCGCTCACGTACGGGCACGCGTTTGCGTGGGATTACGGTCTTGGACGCGTTTTCATCCCCTGCGAGAAACAGACCAACTTTCCGGAAGTCCTCCTTTCTGCCGGCATTGACCGAATGCACGAACACGAACTTCAGAAAGGCACGACCGCGCAGCGTCTTGCGGAACTGGTGCGTCTGCTGGAACACAAATGCAAAACAATTCCGAACGGGCGTCTGTTCGTGATCCTCGACAACGTGGATCAGCCGGAGTTTCTGCACTCTTTGAGCACGACACACGTTCCGGGTTGTCTTCACCTGATCGTGACGACCCGGATGCCGGACGAGAAACTGGCGGGCATCCGGACGCAGACGGTCGACAAACTTTCCTTGAGCGAGTCTCTGGAACTCCTGAACAACCGACGGCCCATTGGTACGGATCCGGATGAAAGAGCTGCGGCGGAAGAAATCGCAAAACACTTTGACGGTCTGACGCTGGCGGTGGACCTTGCGGGGGCGTATCTGCAGGCCAGAAAACGGATCTCGTACCGTCAGTATTGGGATGAACTCCAGAAAAATCCCGCGGAACCGCCGCATTTGCAGGATCTTCCCGTGCGTCACCCGGCACGCTGTGTCTCGGCGGTGCTGACTCCCACGATCCGCGCACTTTCCGAGCCTGCCCGCTGGATGCTGAACCTCGCGTCGCTTACCGCGCCGGACTTCGTGCCGATCCCGTGGCTTGAGGAATTCACGAAAGAGCAATTCCGCCTTGGCGGTCTCGAGGACCCGTTGGGCGAGCTTCTCGACTATCATCTCATCACGCCGACGGAGAACGAAAACCTTGGCAGGATCCACCGCATGACGGTATTCTGTTTGGAAAATGACGTCGATTTTACCGCTGACGCCACCGCAAAACTCCGTGCCCGTTCCAGATCCCTCCTTGAACAGGACGTTTCCTTCTGGACCTCCGGCTCCCAGGCCTGGCAGCTCGACGCGATCCAGGGAATCTACGAACTTCTCCTTCAGAACTGGACCCCCGAAACCTCGGAAGATGCGGTCGATTGGGAACTTTCATGGACGTTTGGTACTCTTGGCGACCAATACACCGCCCTCGGAAAGACTTCTTCCGCCGCGGCTGCACACAATGTATGCTTCCGGATTGCGGAACAGCGAGTCCAAGCGATGCCGGACAGCGTGCTGGCGCAGCAGAATTTGGGTGCTTCGTACAGTAAACTCGGCGACCTTGCGAACGCCTCTGGAAATACCGACTTGGCGCGTGAATACTACGAAAGGGGATTGCAAATAGTTCAACACCTTGCGGAAGCGATGTCGGAAAGGCGATTGAGATTTACAGTGCCTTGGATCCCCCAACACCTTGCGGAAACGATACCGGGAATTGTGCTGGCACAATGTTCGTACAATAGCCTTGGCGACCTTGCGAACACCTCTGGAAATACCGTCTTGGCGCGTGAATACTACGAAAAGGCATTGCAGATCAACCAACACCTTGCAGAAGTGATCAGAACCGCAGCGGCAGGAGGTACAGAGGCAGGGAGCAACCAACGTCTTGCGGAAGCGATGCCGGACAACGTGGAGGCGCAGCGTGAGCTGGGTAGTTTGTACGGCCGACTTGGCGACCTTGCGAAAACCTCTGGAAATACCGACTCAGCGCGTGAATACTACGAAAAGGATCTGCAGATCAGCCGCCGTCTTGCGGAAGCGATGCCGGACAGTGTGGAGGCGCAGCGGGATCTGGGTGCTTCGTACAGTAAACTCGGCGACCTTGCGAAAACCTCTGGAAATACCGACTCCGCGCGTGAATACTACGAAAAGTCTCTGCATATCCGCCGACGTCTTGCGGAAGCGATGCCGGACAACGTGGAGGCGCAGCGGGATCTGGGTATGTTGTACAACCAACTTGGCGGCTTTGCGAACGCCTCGGGAAATACCGACTTGGCGCGTGAATTCTACGAAAAGTCTCTGCAGATCATTCAACGTCTTGCGGAAGCGATGCCGGACAACGTGGAGGCGCAGCGTGATCTGAGTATTTTGTACGGCCGACTTGGTGACCTTGTGAACGCCTCTGGAAATACCGACTCCGCGCGTGAATACTACGAAAAGGTCTTGCATATCAGCCAACG
>JAGBAA010000141.1 GCA_017939795.1 Thermoguttaceae bacterium | reverse complement strand
GTCGATCTGGAGCGTGGAATCCGCGGCGGAAGTAAACGTCGGCGCGACCCAGCCTTCCACATTGCCGTAGGTGCCCGCCTTGTTCTCCTTGTTCAGGATCATGACCTCGCAGAGCGTGAGAGGAGCGTTGGACGTTCTTCTTCCATCCACGTTATTGGCGATCTTGAGCCACGTGCCGGCGACATTGTCCGGGATCTCGTATTCTTTACGCAGAGTTTGGGAAGTATTCTGGATCCCGGAGTCCCAGACGAGCGTTCCGCCATTGTCCGGGTCGCCGTTCCAAACGGTGATCTGGAAACCGTCCAGACGGTACTGGAAACCGGGACGGTCGAAGATCACGACGGAATCAAGTGCTGTCGCGGTGTCCGCATAATTGACCTTCCACCAGCCGTTAATGTCGCTTCCGTCCGCATGATAGAAATTGTAGACACCGTTGATGCCGCTGTAGTCGCCGTCAACGGCTTTGGCGATCGGATAGTCATTATTTACGGTCCGCGCCTGTGCCGGTTTCCCCTGCGCGATGTTCTGAATGTACAGATCGTACCGCTGATTTCCGACGGAACCGGCCCCTCCCGGACTGTAAATACCCGTGGAATTATTCGTGTATTTGTATCCGTACGTATTGTCTTCCACAATATCCGCACACACAGTCCCCGCAAGCGACATCAGGGCACTGCAAAACAACATTTTATGTTTCATCGCATTTTCTCAAAAGGTTAATGACGATTTCTCATGAACTAAAACACAATAAGACCATTTTACGCCAATATTTTGAAAATGCAAGCAGAAATAACAAAAAAAAAACGAAAATCTTTTATTTCCCTGAAAACTTCTTTCGATTATATCGTTTTTCTGGCCAATTTCTCCCGATTTCGTCAATGAAAGCATCTTTTCAGCATCGCACCCCCCTGCAGACCTACCGTTTCTCCACATTTCCCCCCAACGATCTCTGCCGTAAAAAATCAAAAAAATCTTAAAAAAGCACTTGAAAATCCCGCCGACCTGTGATATAATGAATACAATGGGCACTCAGGAAATAGAAGAGACACCATTTAGTGTCCCGTTATTCCCCAAAACTTTCCCAGCCCTGCAAATTTGCGGTCTTTCGGTAATTCCAAACCGGATGATCCGCCCAGATCCCCAACTCAAGGAGGTTATTTTGTTTCATTCATCCGCACGCTCCCGCACAGGATTCACGCTCGTTGAGCTTCTTGTCGTCATCGCCATCATTGGAATGCTCGTCGGACTTCTCCTCCCGGCAGTCCAGCAGGCCCGCGAAGCAGCGCGTCAGATGCAATGCTCCAATCACCTGAAACAGTTCGGGCTGGCCGCGTTGAATCACGAAGCAGCGATCCAATTCTACCCCGGCAGCGGCTGGGACTGCTACACGACCGGCGACTGCGACTTCGGCATGGGCTGGAAACAGCCTGGCGGATGGGGGTATCAGCTGCTGCCGTTTCTGGAACAGCAGGCCCTCTACTCCATTATGGGAGACGGCAACATGTCGACGATGAACAGGGCAGCGGCAACGGAAATGATCCAGACCCCGATCGGGATCTTCCACTGTCCGTCACGCCGTACGCCGAAGCTCTACACCGGCTCAACCTCCTACGCCCACAACTACAATTCGACGAATCAGCGCGCAAAAGGCGACTACGCGGCCAGCATAGGAGACTATTTGCACCCGCTGGACAACAACACACGAAACAATCCGACGCCGTCGTATGCGAATGTCGCGAACGGGACTCACAAGCCGAAAGATCTCTCCAAAGTCACCGGCATCATCTTCAGCTGCAGTCAAACGAAGATAGGGGAAGTCCGTGACGGCACCTCCAATACCTACATGATCGGCGAAAAGTACGTCCAGCCGGAAAAATACGAAGAATCAGGCGACGGTGACGACATGGGAGCCTTTACCGGTGCAGATGACGACGTGACCCGTACGTGCAGTACATCCTACTTCTACCTTTCCCAGGACCGTTCGGGATACGGGACCCCTTCGTCCTACGCTTTCGGCAGTGCGCACGCCGGAGCATTCGGTATGGTAATGGGAGACGGTTCCGTACACCGGATCGCCTATTCCATCGACAAAGAAACGCACGCCTACCTTGCCAACCGCAAGGACGGACAGGCCGCCGCGATTCCGTAAACAGACCGTTCACTCAACGCCGGGAAACCGCAAAATGTCTGTTTTCCGGCCCCCTCCCCAGAGGGGAAACCGCGTCATGCGGACGCGCTTTTCGCTCCGTGTGTACCGACATCTGCCCTGGGGAGAGGACAGCCCCCCCAAACAGTTCATGGAGATCTTATTGTGAAACAGCCCCCCACATTCTCAAAAAATTCCCCCGATCGAGGTTTCACGCTCGTGGAACTCCTCGTCGTCATCGCCATCATCGGTATGCTGGTGGGACTCCTTCTTCCAGCCGTTCAGCAGGCACGTGAGGCAGCGCGGCAGATGCAGTGCTCCAACCACCTGAAACAGTTCGGTCTGGCGTCGCTGAATCATGAAGCGACGATCCAATCGTATCCCGCCGGCGGATGGGACTGCTATTCTACCGGCGACTGCGACTTCGGCATGGGCTGGAAACAGCCGGGCGGCTGGGGGTACCAGCTTCTGCCGTTTCTGGAACAGCAGGCTCTCTACTCCATCATGGGTGACGGAAACATGACGACGATGAATAAAACGGCAGCCTCGGAACTGGTGCAGACGCCGCTCGGGATCTTTAACTGCCCGTCACGCCGAGCGCCGAAACTCTACGCCGGCTCGACCTCCGGCGCCGCCAACTACAATATCCCGCAGCAGCGCGCCAAAGGAGACTACGCGGCGTGCATGGGAGACTACTCCTACGCACAGGACAACAATACGCGAAACTATCCAACACCCTCGTACAGCGCGGTCGCGAATGGGACCTACCAGAGAAAGGATCTCTCCAAAGTCACCGGCATCATCTACAGCTGCAGCGAAACACAGATGGGAGAAGTCCGCGACGGGACCTCCAACACCTACCTGATCGGTGAAAAGTACGTCATTCCGGATAATTACGAATGCAATGGCGACGGTGACGACATGGGACTCTGGATCGGCGCGGATGACGACGTAAACCGCACGTGCAGCACGTCGTACGCTTACCTTTCCCAAGACCGTCAGGGATACAATTCCCCCTCGTCCTACGCGTTCGGCAGCGCACACGCCGGCGCGTTCGGCATGGTGATGGGAGACGGTTCCGTACACCGGATCGCCTATTCCATCGATAAAGAAACGCACGCCTACCTTGCCAACCGCAAGGACGGACAGGCCGCCGCGATTCCGTAAACGGCCCCTTCAAGACACTGAAAACAGCTAACGGCCTCCGGGATACAGAATTCCGGAGGTCTTTCTTTTTCATCTCCCATCCACTATCGGCAAAATACGCAAAGTTTTCCGCTTCCATTGGACGTTCAATTCAACAAATACGCCGAATCTGACGATAAAATAAAAGGAGCAGCGTCCGCGCAAAACCGGCATCAGGGTCTTTTACCGTACACAGCTCCGTAATTTTGTATTTCAAATCGCCGTTCCGTTTCGTGTTTCCCGATCCTTCACGCGTCCCGTATGCCGAAAAACTCAAAATTTCCGCATTCATGTTTCCGTTTTCAGCGTTCCCTTCAGCATGAAACGCTGGAATCGAGAAACCTGCTTTCTGCCGTGCCTCTGACCGGGGGAAGTATGCCGTTTTCGACGGAAAACACGTGGGAGATCCGCGCAGAATTCACCCCCGTAGAGTGTGAGCTCATTCCTTCTTTCCCCAGAACAGGTCATTCTGTATCCGAGGGTGTATCTGACGGGATGTCGGCATCTTCCGCCCCCGGCATTTCAGGAGCGATCGCGGATCTGCTTTTCCGTGAGGAATTCTTTGAAGGATCCAATGCACTCCCGTTGGAGTCCCCGGAAGAAGCACTTCCCGGCCAGCTTTCCGTCCCTGAAGCACTTCAGGCCGGATTTTCCTTTGACGGCATACCGGGAGAGTCTATTCTTGTCAGCTGGCAGGAAGTTCCGAATGCCTCCCGCTACCGGCTCACGTACACACTGACGCATCCGGAATGCGAACCGATCCAGCTTCGGAAGATCTTCGCAGCCGACTCGCTCAAAAGAACAGAAACGGGCCGTCTCTCGACAGAACTTGACGCGGTCATTCCCGGAACGACGGTAGAGATCCAGATCCAGGCTGTCTGCGGCGAAAAGGTCTTTGCAGATTCCGACCTTAGCCAGTCCGTCAAACTCCAAACTCCTGATCTTTCCGCGGAACATTCCTTGACGCTGAAAAATGGCGCGATGATCCCGGACGTTTTCTCCCTCCACTCCCGAAAAGCCTCGGATGGAGAAGCAGCACTGACGATTTATCTTGACTTTACCGGACACCTGACCGGAGAAACCACCTGGAATACGCAAACGAACAAAACACTGATCGTTTCGCCTGTTTTCAGTTTGGACGAGGATCCGGAATTTTCAACGGAAGAACTCACGATGATCTACGAGATCTGGCAGATCATCGCAGAGGATTACGCCGGTTTTGCCGTCGACGTCACGACAGAGTTCCCCGGACTGGAGCATCTGAAAAAAACCGGGATGATGGATTCCCAATACGGCATCCGCTGCGTCATCGGCGAAAATACCTGGTACGAAAATGTCGGCGGGATCGCGATGCGCAATTCCTTTACGCACACGACCGACCTTCCCTGTTTCGTCTTTCTGGCACAGAATGCGCGCGTGATCGGAAATGCCGCTTCACATGAGATCGGCCATACACTCGGTCTACTGCATCGGGGAGGCGGTTCCGCCGCCAACGGCGAGTACACCTACGGCGTGAAGATCGCGGATGAAAACTACATTCCGACTGCCAATTCTTCAGTGTCCTCCGAAGGATTCGTCTTCTTCGATTCCACCAGCCCCATCGTCTCCGACTGGTGCCCGATCATGGGAGCGAGTTACTATGCCGGAGTTTCGCACTGGAGCGACGGAAAATATTTTAACGCACTGGATTCCGCAGCATCCAACTCTGGAGATCTGGAAAAAATAGCGGCCGTCCTTCCGTTTCGAAACGACGATCATGCCGACTGGATCTTCACCAGCGGAACGACACAGACCGATCCTTCCGACGCAGAAGAACTCCTCACATTCTTTGGCGAACCGGATCTTCGTTTTGCCCCGGTCGGTGAGCTGCTCATTTCCCGATCCGGAGCGATATTCACCGACGGTGATTTTTTTCACGATTCCTTTTTGGAAACCGTCAGCGGATTCATCTCGCACAGAAACGATACCGACGTCTTTCGATTCACCCTCGATGAAGAGACCCTGCTGGATCTCACCGTCTCCGGTGCCGGAGAGTGGGCTAACCTGGACATTTGGGCCGGTTTATATCCGGAAAATGTACTCACGGCCGCCGGGACTGCCTCTCCCATCCTCGCAGAAGATCCGGACTCCATGGACGCCCGGATTTCCGCGGTTCTTCAGCCCGGCACGTATTTTCTCGTAATTGACGGAACGGGCCGAACACGTACGCTGGAAAACGGACAGACGGTCGAATACTATTCCGACTACAGTTCCCTCGGAAGATACCGCATCTCCGGTTCTGCGAAACCAGTTGGCCAGAAAACAGACGATCCCCAGCCAGATGATTCCGAAATGGATGATCCTGAGGAAGAAATCGTCTCCCAGCCAGCCGCCAAACCGGAATTTCATCTGGTGATCCGCCCGGCCTCCGGATCTGTCGACTCGGCCGTCCCCACTGCCGCAATTCCGTCCACCGGCACATTTTCCAAAGAAGTTCCGTCGTCGTCCATTCTGCCGGACACCGTAAACACGGTCTCCTCCTGGACTCCGCTTGCCGTGGAAATCTGGATGAACGGCACCGAATTTTCTTCAGAAGGCCAAACAGAAACACTTCTTCTGAATTTCGACACGGAAAAATATTCGTGGGTTCCCGAGGCATTCTCGACTGCAAACGGCTTCAATTTTGAAATTACCGAGTGTGCAGACGGCCTGATTCTCCGACTCACAGAAAATCCACTCGCGGCAGGAGGCCAGGATCCGGATCCGCTCCAACACCTCGGCACCATCACACTGACGCCGAAATTCAGTGCGTTTTCCAACTCTATCTGTGAAAAATTACGATTTCAGCTCAACGGACAAACACAGGAACTCACCGTGACGGCAGTCTGCTACGATCTGAACTCCGACGGCTCGATCAACATTCAGGATCTTGTACTGCTCGCCAAACAGTACGGCCAAACCGCAGAAACGGATCCTGGATCCACCATGAATGCAAATCAGACGGGCACGGCGATCTCCAGACTCTCCGCCGACTTTGACTGCGACGGAAACGTTTCCATCAAAGATCTCGTCCTCATGGCCAAAAATTTCGGTCTGAATTTCCAGCAGGCAGACCGTCTTTACTTTGCATCCGTCTACGGATCCACGACCGCCGATAAAATCAGGCAGTAAACAGGTCCATGAAGCCCTTCACTAAAAAATTCCAGATCTCCATCCCCCAATGTACCGTTTTTCTTCCCCCACCGCTTCAAAAAATTTTCAGGTTCTCAAAGTGCATCAGGAGTATCTCCGCCTCTCTTAAACCCCAAAAAAAGTAAAGTCTGCGAAACATCCGGAAAGAAACGGCAAAAAAAGGGGAAATTTTGCTCTTTTTTTCCAGGAATCGCGTTGGACGCCTTGAAAATTTTTTCAAAAAAAGGTAAAATAAAGAAAATTCTCTCAAGACAGTACACAGTTTGAGAGATCCACGCGCCAGCGTCCTCCTGAATTCGGAAGATGCTGCATTTTTCCATTTTGTTTTTCTTTCAGGACACAGAAAATGACCGAACCTTTTTTTCAGAAACTGTTTGCAGAACGCATCGGCGGCATCAATTACGGAAAAAGTACCGAAATCTACAAATTCGAGAAGATCAAGAGAGCCAAACGCAAGGCACTCGCAGATTTCCCGGATCGGAAACTTTTGGATTTCGGAATTGGCGAAAATGATGTTCCGGCAGCTGAAAATGTCGTGAAAGTTCTGCAGGAAGAATGCGGCAAAACCGAAAACCGCGGTTATGCGGACAACGGGATCATGGTCTTCCAGGAAGCCGTCGCCCGTTTCATGAAACGTCATTTTGGTCTGGACCTTGATCCCGCGACGGAAATCATTCACGGCATCGGTTCCAAACCGTCCCTGGCGATGATCCCGCAGTGTTTCATCAACCCGGGCGACGTCACGCTCATGACGGTCCCCGGCTACCCGGTCGCGGCGACGCACACGCGTTACTGCGGCGGTGAAGTCTTCAATCTCCCGCTCCTTCCGGAAAATGATTTCTATCCGGACCTCGACAATATTCCGGAAGATATCCTGAAGCGTGCGAAGCTCCTGGTCATCAACTACCCGAACAGTCCGACCGGCAAATACGGAACGGCGGAATTTTTCGAAAAAG
Source organism: Thermoguttaceae bacterium (assembly GCA_017939795.1). Lineage (GTDB taxonomy): Bacteria > Planctomycetota > Planctomycetia > Pirellulales > Thermoguttaceae > RGIG3701. The sequence goes on along the minus strand of JAGBAA010000141.1, from coordinate 147,010 downwards.
TGGTTGCTTTTGCGAAGAAAAACGAGATCGTCGTCGTGAATGACTGCGCCCACATCATGCTCAGCCACGTCGACCGTCCGCGTTCCTTCCTGGAAACCCCCGGCGCGATGGATGTCGGGATCGAGACCTACTCCATGTCGAAAGGCTGGAACATGATCGGCTGGCGTCTTGGGTGGGTCTGCGGAAACGCAACGTTGGTGCGTGCGTACGGCGACGTGAAGGACAATAGTGACTCGGGCCAGTTCAAAGCGATCCAGCTCGCCAGTGCAGCGGCACTTGATGATGATTCTATTCCGCAGGCTACGGAAGAAAAGTATCTGCGCCGTCTGAAGAAACTCGTCGCGATGCTTAAGAGCGTCGGTTTTGAGTGCGAGCTTCCGGAAGGCACGTACTTCCTTTATGCCAAGGCTCCGAAAGGAATGGCCGACGGCACCGTCTTTGCCGACGCAGAGGCGGTCAGCCAGTTCCTCATTACGCAGTGCTCCATCTGTACCGTTCCGTGGGACAATGCGGGTCCGTTCCTGCGTTTCAGCGTCACGTATGTTGCGGATGACGAAGCCGCTGAAGACCAGCTCATGGAAGAAACTCGCCAGAGACTGGAGAATCTCCATTTCGTATTTTAAGTGAAGTTCCCCGCTCCCCGCTGCATGACCGGCGGGGAGTTTGATTTAACTGGAAAAACTGAAAGGGCTTTTTTATGAAAAACCTCTTTTCCTTCGGCATGATTTCACTGCTGGCACTGGCGGTTTCAGCCGGCTGCGATCAGACGCAAAAGTACAATCCATCCAAAGGGCTGGACATTACGAACCGTCTCCAGGGTGCTGAAAACGGCGGCGATTCTCTCGAATTGGCCAAGCTGGCACTCGAACAGAACAAGATCCTGAAAGACCGCAAAGGTGCGATGGAGACGATGGGAAAAGCCGTCCGCTTCTGCTCGGACATTCCGGATTCCCGTTCACGGATCGAAGCATACTCGCAGATCGCAGACTCTTACTGGTCCCTGAATGCGATCGTGGAGGCAAGAAAAGCACTGAATAATGCGATGGAAGCCTACCGCAACTGGGAAGAGGAGAAGCAGGCGCTTCGAGCCAAGAGCAAAAAAGAGCCGACGCAGGGTGAACTGGAAGGTTTCGCTGACGAAAAACTGGAAATGCTCCTGAATCTCGCCAAAGCGCAGGCTCAGATCGCCCCGATCGAAGCACAGAATACGCTGGGACTGGCACTGAAAGAAACGGCGGTCTTTTCTGACCTCCTCATCAAAGTGGATAAAATGCTCGATATTGGGTCGACGCTCGGAAAAATGCAGGCCTACGATCAGCTCATGGCTCTCTCGGAAGACGTTCAGGCCTACCTGGACGGAAATATTCCGGAATCAGCAGCGGCCCCTGCAGAAACTGAGAGTGAGACGTCGGAAGATCCAGATGCTGCGGATACTGAGACCTCTTCGGATACAGAGAGCTCAGAAGACGGCGAAGGTGAGATCCGCCAGGCAGACGCTCAGCAAAAAGGCAGCCGACTCAATACGCTGGCCGGGATCTTCTTTGATCTGGAACACAAAGATGCGAAAGATTCCGGACTCGCGATCCTGGCAAAAGCCTCCGAAACGGCACATGAGATCGGAAACCGCGGGCAGAAAGCCATCACACTCTGCGGTATCGCACTCAATTACGTAAAGGCCGGCGATAAAGAAAAAGCAAAAGAACTCGTCGCGGAAGCAGAGGAATTCGCCAAGAAAGCAGACAGCGCAACGCGAGAAAGTGCTGACGAAGCCGTCACGGAAGCCAAAGCTGCCGTCGAGTAAAATCAGGGAAAGAAAAGACGGAGTTCGTTCATTTCGGCACTCCGTCTTTCTGCTTTTTTAAACTTTTTTTCAGAATTATCCTGACGCCCATGAATCCAACCGTTCATTCACTGGTACTGTCCGCAGTCGACTGGGATGAGGTCTGCCCATGGCTTCTTTTCCGGAAGTGCCTCCGTTTGGCCTTTTCGTTCCGTCTTCTTCTACTCACGACCCTGCATCTGATCCTCGTTTCGCTCTGGCTGGCGGCGGCGTTCGGCTGGTTCACATCTTCACGGACAGTCGAAGATCTTCTGAAGCACTACTCCTGCATCACGGCATACGTACCGCACACGCAGGCCGTATTTCCGAGCGGAACGCACGAAATTCGGCAAGGAACACAGGGGGCTATCTCTACGCAGCTTTCAGCTGGTGAAATACCGGCTGGAAATGTTCTTTCAGAAGAGAAAACGGGAGATGATCTGCGTCTGGAAATGCTCACCGTCCTGGAAATGGATGCTCCGGCAGAGAGAACGCAGTCTGAAACCGTTCTGGAATCTCCGCACCCTTCGGAAAATAAAACGGCATCCGTTCCTTCCACGAACATCGTCCAGCCTCAGGAAGATCCAGACGCCAGCGTTCAGGGATCCCAAACCCCTGCCTTAAGCGTCTCCGCACCGAACGCATCGGCGGCAAAACCGTACAGTATGGGGCAGATCGTGAACCAGATCTGCGCGAGTGTGTATGCGGGCATCTCGACGCTCCTGCTCTGGGTCGTGTCAGCAAGACTCACGGCACTCCAGCTGACTCGCGAATTCCGCAGTTCCTTCCGTCACGAGCTGAAATTTGCGATGGCGCAGCTCGGCAGCAGCCTGACTGCATTTTTCTGGATCGCTCTGGGGACGTTCCTCCTGGCACTTCCCCTGCTCGTCTGCCGTCTGTTTCCCGCAAATGTCATGGTTTGGCTCATGCCGGCGGCACTGATTTACGCGGTTTTTTACTTTTTCTTCCTGCTCGGAACCGGTTTGGGATCTTTTTTCATTCCATCAGTCCTGGCGACCGAGAATTCCGACGCATTCGACGCTCTGAGCCGCAGCTGTGCCTACGCGCTTCAGAAACCGCTGAAGCTGGTCCTTTACCTGCTTGCGGCAATTTTGTTCGGAGGTCTGGGACTTTGCGCAATCGTGTTTTTGGTCGTTTTGATCGAGCATCTCTGCCTCACGCTCACGGGCACACTACCGCTTGGCGGCAGTTCCCTGGCACTCTACGCATTCTCTTGGAGCGTATCTGCCTGGCTTCTTCTTTACGGATTCTCGGCACTTCAGGGGATCTACCTTCTTCTGCGCCGTGATGTCGATGCCGTAGAGCTGGAAAACGTCTGGCTTTCAGAACCGCAGGGCGTCCCTGCTCCGCAGCTTCCGAAACTGGAGGAGGCTGCCAAAGAAACGGCATGACGTCCTCCATACGAAACCACCCAGAGCCGATCTGAAAGCTGCTCTGTCATCTGCCGGAGCAGACAGAAACCGGTAAAAGTCAGCTCAGAACCAATGAAAAAGAGAATCTGGACCTCACGAAAAAAGCCGCTCCCCGAAAGAGCGGCTTTTTTAGGAAAATGCGTTTCCTCATCCCCTCTCAGCCGACATTTCATCCGGACGAAAGATTTCTCTGGTCCATTCTTCCCTGAAAAGCAGAAAGATCAGGCGTGGATGTCGAGAATGGCTTCCAGCGCAAGTTCATGCAGTTCTCCATTAGACGCACAGATCCCGCGATTATCCAGCAGCATGGAGCCAAGCGAAAAATCCAGATTCCGTCCATCCAGGTCCGTGATCCGTCCGCCAGCCTCTTCTACGATGATCGAACCGGCAGCCTGATCCCAGATCTTCTCTTTATAGTCCGGCATTTTGGATGAAATGAGTCGGAAAAGGAGATCGCTCTTTCCTGCGGCAAGGACGGCATATTTTGCTTGGGAATCCATCGCGACGACTCCCGTCACGCCGATCTGCTGACACAAAATGTCCATCTGGCTCAGATTCGTATGCCCGGATTCCACGGAACGCAGAACGGAGGCATCTTTCGGGTCTGCGTGGTCAGAAACGCGCAGACGTTCAAAATCGGAACCGTCGAGCGTCGAGATCCACGTTCCCTCACCGCGTTTTGCATAAAGGAGCGAACCGGAAGGTTTCCCCGCCTCGTTTTTTTCCATCGAGAAATCGTGCGTTTCTTTCTGCCAGGTCAGATTCGGCAGACCCAGGAAGCCATACATGACCTCGCCATTTTCTACGAGAGCCAGAGCCGTAGCGTACTGTTCTTTACGGAGGAAGCCTTTCGTGCCGTCAATTGGATCCAGAGTCCAGAAACACGGTGCTCCTTTGAGCGAATCGTCATTTTTCCCGCGGGAGATCCAGCCCACGATTTTTTCAGCGGTGATGCCGGGAAGGTATTTTTCGAGATACTGAAGCAGGATTGCAAGAAAACGTTCGCCATCTTCGGAAAGCAGCAGATCGGCAGATTCTTCCGCAATCAGCGGGATCTCCGGACACGTTTCCTCCAGACGGGCAGCCACGAGTGCCTGAACGGCCAGGTCACCGACCGTGACGGGCGATTTGTCTTTCTTTTCCCAAGTCGCGGGAGTAATGAAATCATTCTGGATCCGGCTCGTAAGATCAGCGGCCTCACGCAAAACAGCAAGAATGGGCTGAATCAGGTTCATTTAGGGAACTCCTATTCAAAAAAATAAAAAAGTCGGTCGGCGGCAGCTCTCAAGTCCTCATTCCCGATCCAGCGGGCAAACGGGATCTCCGAAAAATAAGGAGATCCAATGAACAGATCCCTCAGCAGATCCATCTGAAAATCTTCTGAAATTCCGGAGCCAAATCGTCAGGGCACTCCGCAGACCTCCGCCTCTGCTTCAAATTATCGGACACACGCGTCCCGCACATCAGTCCGATCGCAGCAGTCTCAAAGAAAAGGACACATTTCCGGTCTTGGCATTAAATTTCTTCTTCACTTTTTAAAGTTTCCGTCTCCACGAGATTCAGCATCATGGAAAGCGTATCGACCATTTCCTCGACTTGACGCCAGGATCGGTTTTGTGCTGCCCCGTGTGCTTCATTCCAGCTTCGCATTCCTTCCCGAAGCAGGATCTCCGAGGCTTCTTCCTGCATTTCTTCCGGAAAAGCTTCCGTAATTTCACGAAAGACCCGCTTCATATGTCCTTGCGCCAACGGATTGCCGTGCATCGCTTCCGAAAGCGTCGCGAGATAGTAGTTGACGGCATTCTGCGGAACATCAAGTTCCCTGCCGGGATCGCACTTTCCAGAAACAGCTGATTCGGCACGCGCAAATGAAGCATTCTGAAAAAGTTTCGGATCCGTCCCCCAAGGTACCGGAGCACCTTCCCGTTCTGCCGAGATCTCGTTCACGAACCGTTCCGCGTTTTTCTGTTCCGCAGCCCCCAACAGCGACGCGACGATATTTCGGGCAGCTTCCGGGGAAGAAACGCGCGTCTGCAGGATCTCATAGATCCCGGAACTGTTTTGCGAGACCTGCTTTCGAGTCTCACGGATCTTCTGGTAAATACTTTCCAGCCCAAGTTTTCGAAACCAGAATCGGGCACGCCGGGAGAGTTCCGAGATCTCTGAAGTTTCGTCCAGAATCGCGATCTCTGCCCACAAATTCTCCATGTTCTGTTCAAAAAGCGTCGCGATAAACATGGCCCAGCGATTTCGGAGAGCCGGGAGAAGCAGGTCCTGCATGAGGGAAATACTGGATGAGGAGATCATCGGCAGATGAAAATTCTGCCGGACCTTTTCGTATTCATCGACAGCATCTCCGATGAAAACGATCCGGAAAAGCCGATTTTCCGAAAATCTCAATCCGGTCGAAAAAGAAAATTCCAGTCGGCATTCAACCGGCAAAACATCTAAAAGCGCTTCAAGAAGCATCTCCGGCACAGCACGCCCCGTCAGGATCGTCGTGAAGTTCCCAAGGATCTGATCCAGGATCGTACTGAAACGCCGAATTCCTGTCGTTCGAGCCACACCGTTGAGTGTTTCCATCCGAACCGGCTCCGAACCGCCGTCCATCGTCAGAGTCCGCAGGATCGGAATGTTTTCAGGGATCCGAACGAGCTCCTCTTCATCATTTTCCACATCGTCAAGATCCATCGAAAAGGACGCCGGCATTTCCATGCACCGACCGCAGGCCAAGGGATCCTCTTCAGGCCCCCCTGCCGTATGGAAGTTCCCCAAAACGCACTCGTCGGTACTCTTCCGATTTTCAAAACAGCGAGGCACTGACTCATTCCGGCAAATATCCTCCGAGATTCCAGAGTGTTCCTGCTCCGGATATTCGCCGCAGTTTTTTTCTGTAGATCCGTTCTTTTCCGCACCAGACTCCACATTTCCAGCGGACGGCGTTTTCTGCTCAAGAAGAAGACGGGCAACTTCGATCCCTGCGCGCCAAAACCCCTGCTTTTCCAAATGACGGATCAAAGAGACCGGGTGGTTTGCGTAGTCTTTCAAAAGTCCGGACGGCACCAGAAGTCCATGCGTAAAGACCTGCTCCGGATCCTCGCGCATGGAAAGGAGCGAAAGCGGATTCGTCCGGCTCAGACAGTACATTCCGGAGGGAAGGAGATGGAAATTCCAGCTATGCGCCATTGGTCCTGAAGAGAGCAGATCCCCTCGTCCGGCAGACCAGTGAACGATCTCCGTCAGATCCACGTTTTCGATCCCGCGGCTGACCGCCAAAAATTCATTCCCTGGCCCCAAAATAAACTGCTTCACTGAATGCATGAAAATTTCCTTAAATCGGCAGGCTTCCGATCATCCCCGGAAAGACCGCTCCCTGATCCTGACCCGTTTTCGACTTCCTGCCGAAACCCGGTCTGTACCGCAAAATCTTCTCTTTACTCAAAGTTTACCATACTTTTTCTGTTTTGTCGAATGTTTTAGTCAAAAAAAGCGGGAATCTTTCGCAAAATCTTCCGATTTTTCCGTTTTTTCTGTCTTTTTGTCGAAAAGGAAGAAAAAATTTCGATCGGATACCTTGAAAATTTGGCGAATGCGGCTAAAATAAAAGAAACGGCATTTCGGTTTCCGATTCCTGCGGCTCCTGCGAAAACACGCAAAATTCGGGAACGCAAAGTTTGCTTTCCAGCCGCCTCGTCCGAAAACCTTGCCTCCAAAGATCCATCGGCCTTTTCCCGATGGTTCCTATCCCCTCCTGTTTTACCCATTAGATCGATAGAAAGGATGAATCATGAAATCCACTTTAGCTCTGCTTCTGAGTCTTGCCGTTCTCGCCGTTTCCGGTTCGGCATTTGCCTCCGATGAGATCCCTGCCGACAAAACGGCTCCGGAAGGTTACGTTTCCCTGTTTGACGGCAAAACGCTCAACGGCTGGGACGGCGACCCGACGTACTGGTCCGTTCAGGATGGATGCCTCACCGGCATTTCGACGCCCGAACATCCCATCAAATACAATACGTTCCTGATTTGGAAAGACGGCGAAGTCGCGGACTTTGAGCTTGAGGTCGATTTCCGTCTCTTCAACGGCAACTCGGGCATTCAGTATCGTGCGTTCATGAATCCGGGCAAACCGTGGAGCATGGGCGGCTACCAGGGCGACATCGCAGGCGTTCCGCACATGGGGATCGTCTACGGTGAAAATTACCGCGGCATTCTCTGCCAGCGAGGCCAGCAGACGACGCTCAACAAAGACGGCAAACCGCAGGTAACGGGAAGCGTCGGCGATAAAGCGGAGCTCCTGACCCACATTGACCTGAACGGCTGGAACACGTACCGTATCGTCGCGAAAGGAAATGTCTGCACGCAGTACATCAACGGCTTCAAAGTCTCGGAAGTCATCGACGAAGACGATGCCGCACGCTTCAGCGGTCTGCTTGGTTTCCAGCTCCATGTCGGCCCGCCGATGAAAGTCCAGTTCAAAAACGTGTTCCTCAAAAAGAACTGACGCAGCTTAAAATTTCCCAAAAGGTCTTCCGGAGATGCTCAGAGTCTCCGGGAGTCTGGACATTCAGAAGATCCAACCATTCGCCGGGAGTGAACTCATGCCGGAATCTTCCATTCGCTATCTGGTTTTCGACGTGGAATCGTTCGTGGACGCACCGCTTGCGGCACGGCTGCATTTTCCGGAAGAAGAGAAGACTTTCCAGCATCCGGAAGAGGCCGTTGCCCGCTGGAAAGAGGAACTGCGCTCCCAGACCGGAAAGGATTTTATTCCCTATACTTTCCATCTTCCAACGGCAATCGTTCTGGCAAAAGTTTCGGAAGATTTTGAACTGCTCGACATCGCGGCACTGAGTGAAGTTTCCCTGCGTCCGGCAGAGATCGCAGAACGTTTCTGGCGCGGCTGGGAACGCTATGGACGTCCGACTTTCGTGACGTTCAACGGCAGGTCGTTCGACATTCCGCTTCTGGAACTCGCCGCATTCCGTTTCGGCCTGAGTATTCCCGGATGGTTCTCTCCGCTTGCGAAAAACTACGACCAGCCGCGAAGCCGGTACAATCAGTCTGCACACATCGACCTTCAGGAGATCTTCACGAATTTTGGCTCCACCCGCTTCAACGGAGGTCTGGATCTTGCCGCAAATCTCATCGGAAAACCGGGCAAGATCGATGTTTTTGGAGAAATGGTCGACACCATGCGGCAGGAAGGCCGTTTTCAGGAGATCGAAGACTACTGCCGGTGTGATGTGCTCGATACGTATTTCGTTTTCCTCCGCACCCGCGTCATGATGGGGTACCTTTCGCTCGCGGAAGAGCAGAAGCGTGTTGAATCCGCCCGAAAGTGGCTTGAAGAAAGAGCAGAAGACTGCGCAGCCTACCGGCACTACCTCGAAAGCTGGGGATGCTGGGAAGATCCATGGAACCGAACCGTTTCTCCGGAGCTTCCGTCGGCAATTTCTTCCCCTGGAAGTATTCCCGGCGGTGCGCAGAACAGAATCTCGCAGAAAGCTGTCTCTTCGGAAATTCAGGGGCAGGAGCAACATGCAGACTCCGCCGCCCACTCCCGGCAGGAAAATCATTTCGATTCACCATCCAAAGGATCCCAAACCGCCCAAGCGCATGATGCGGAGAACGCCGAAAGTACAGAAACCGCCCAAAGTGTAGAACACACAAACGGTACTCTGAAGAAACGGAATTCCCGCAGCAAAACCGTCTCCAGGAACGCCAAGGCATCCAAAGAGGACAAATCATGAACCGCGCAGAGGAACGCTTTTCGCGCAAGGCAAACGAAAACAGCGGGTTGACGGTCCTGCGTTCCTGGATCGCCGGATGCCTTCTCTCTGCCGTAGTCTGCATCCCCGTTTTTTTCGCCATTCTGCCGCAATGGAAACCTTTTGGAGATGTGCTTCTCGTTCAGGTCTCCGGAAATTCCATGCTGCCGACACTTGACGGCGGGACCGTCTACGAGACCTGCACGCAATGCGGGATCCACGCACCGAGAGGGAACGGTGGGACCTCCATCTGTCCGAACTGCGGCTGGCTGACTCATGAACGGGAACGTTCGACGGATACCTACCGCAAAGCCTCCCGGCAGGAAATTCGATACAGTCCGCTGCTTCAGGCAGTCCCGCAGAAGAACTATGAGCTCGACGACATCGTGGTCCTGACCCCTAATGAAGAAACGGGACCGGTCATCAAGCGGATCGTCGGTCTTCCCGGCGACATTCTAGAGGTGCGAAACGGTGTCCTTTACCGAAACGGCATCCGGTCCATCCGCCCGCTGGAACGATGGAAGCAGATGCGTATTCCGGTCTACCTTGACGATTTCCGCCCAAACGGGATCTCCCGATGGCTCCCGATCTCCGCATCATTTCCAGCCAGGTCTGACAGTCCGGAATCCTCTGCCTCCGTCACCCCGATGCCGCAGGGATGGAGCTTCTCTTCGCCGAAACCAGCCGGAATACTTTACGCACACCAGAGCGGACGTTTCGTGACTTCGTCCGACGGCTTGCCGATCTGTCGAATGGAGCCGGCCCCCATCACCAGCCAGCGGGCTGAAAATGGGACGCAATGTCCGGTCGATTCCATTTTCCTGATCGATGAGCTGCTCTGCACCTTCACGCTGTCTTTGGAACCGCTGGAAATCAACGCTGCGAATACTCCCAAAGGTCCAGAAGACCAAAATGCCGCCAACGCCCCAATGAAAGCGGAGACGGAAACGGAGACGGAAACAGAAACGGAACAGTACCTTGCGATCTCATTGCCGACGCTGGAGGGAGAGCACTTTTTCATTTTGGCGGCTGGCACAGTTTCGTCCGGGAAATTGCGTGCAGAGATCGAAGAAATGGCCAGGCACGGCACCTTTCCATCTTTGGCCGGCGGGGAAAAAAGAGCTTCGATCTATCGTATCCCCATCCGCTTCCCGAAGGCAAACAGCTCACGGACCGCGGAGGTCCCCTTCCGGGTGACGGTCTCGACGCTCGATGGGATCGCTCGACTGAGCATCAATGACCAACTGCAGAAGGAAACCGTCGTTTTCGATCTTCCAGAAGAAGACGTTTTCCTCCCATCCACTGAAAATTCCGAATCGAAAACCGGTTTTTCATCTTTTGAAGAAACAACTGACCGGCACTGCGTACAGAAATTTCCCTACTCTTCCACAGCACGCATTTGGGGATGGGGGCAAAGAAAGATCCAAATGAAACATCTGGCTCTATTTCGCGGTGAATATTGGGAAGATTTTTTGATGAATTTTCACTATTTTGCCCAAAACTCGAAAAAATCACTTGATTTTTCATGCGGTTCGGAGTACTATGTAGTGGGAGATAATTTTTTCGTCAGCGAAGACAGTCGGCATTGGGGAACGATTTCTCCACAGCAGATCCACGGCAAAGTCAAAATCTCCCGGTAGGTCACTTACGGAACCGTCTCCGCGGCCGATTTGATCTGCCCGCACCTTGTTCACGAAACAGAGGACATCGTGAAGCGTTTAGCCATCATCATTTCGTACCATGCTTTTCCGGAAAAACTGGAAGAGTCCCTCCTTTCCCTTTTGGAACTCCGACCGGAATCCTGCGAGATCATGGTCATTCAAAGCAAACCATACGAAAATCCCTACGAATTGAGCCGGGAAGAAGTGCTTTTCATTTCCTCTCCTTCTCCGGAAGGACTAAATGAAAAGAAACTTTCTGCGTGGGAATCGATCCGGCTGGGTTTGGCGCACGCGGAAGCTGACTGCGTATACATCATGCCCATCGGAGTTCCGTATCGGCCGGAATGGCAGGAAGCCCTTAGCATTCTGGAACAGAATGAGGATCTTGGAGCCTTTGTTCTGGATGAAAATCTGGAATTTGGCGGACTCTTCAAAAAGGAGATCCTGAAAAAGCTCATGGATCAGAACGCGGACGGATCCCAGCGTACAGCCGAAGGCCTTCCGGACGAAACAGAAATGGACTGCCTTTCCTCTTTCGTCACCCTGCTCCAGGAAGACGGCTGGTTTTGCGGAGTCGCGGCACCGGAAGGATACGAGGCAGATTATGCTGTTGGTGAGGAAGTCATGCTGAATGAGAATGCACGGAACGGGGAAATTCCTGAACCAGATGTTCCCGTCAGCACCTCTGGATCCTTCATTCCTCCAGAAGAATGCATTTCGGAAGGTCTGGTGGAAAAATTTCCTGAAGACAGACCGGATCAGGTCCGTACGTCTGCGAACGCAGAAAATTCTCCAGCGTCATCCTTCCCGCAGGATAATGAGAACATTTCAGCCAGCGAAGAAGTGTCCCGGCATCAGGATCTCTCCGGAGGGATCCTGAACCGTGTCCGTTCCGTCTGGCAGAAGATTTTCTCCAACCGGGGCCAAGGGGAAGATTGACCCGTCAGCAGGGCCCGTTTCATTTTTTCGCTCCATCCCAAAGCTCCATCCCAAAGATCATGAACCTATCCTTACCCACTGAGATCCGAAAGCTTTTTCAGAAGATCCGTCGGCAGATCCGCATTTACCTCGCTGCTGAAGGACTGGGGATCTGCATTTTTCAGCTAGGCCTCCTTTTCTGGATCTCTCTGGGAATCGACCGTTTTTTGGAATCTGCGCCGCTCTTCCGTCTGTTTTTTCTCGTTTTTTCAGGGATCTGGACAGTCGTCAGTTTGGTGTTTTTGGTGTTCCGGCCATTGGTCAAACCGATCTCTGACCATGCGCTCGCGATCCTTTTGGAACGTCAGTTTCCGGAATTCAACGATTCTCTCCTGACTCTGGTCGAGCCGGAAAAGGGAACATATACAGAAGAGGTGCTCCCAGCTGATTTCACCCCGGACGTCTTCGGAACAGATGCTTTTCAGACGGCACATCGAGACGCACTTCTTGCGCAGGTCCGTGAAGAACTCGCACCCAAACTCCAAAATTTCCGGCTCCGCCCTATTTTCCGATTTCGGCCTCTGATCCTCGGGGTCCTTGGAGCCATCCTGACGGCCACATCCATCTCCGGTTTTGCCTACACGCAGCCGCAGCTTTTTTCGATTTGGAAAACGCGCTTTCTCGCCCTTTCCTCAACCCCGTGGCCGAGAGCCGTCCAAATTGAGATGAAGGGAAATTTTCAAAACGGAGTTCTGAAAGTCGCCCGCGGTTCCGACGTTGAGATCCGTTTACGGGCTGGCGTCAGGGAACCGGATCCTTCGCAGCCCGGAAAAAAGCTGACGGACACATTGCGCACCGTCGTTTTTTCGTACCAGACGGAAGACGGGATCCGGGACCGAATCGCCATGGAACGTGAGAATGAGACCTTCACGAACGAAGAAGAATGGGCGGACTTCACGTACACATACCGCGGAGTCCTGAATTCCTTCACTTTCGACGTGACGGCCGGTGACGCATCGCAACGCGGACTGCGAGTGGAAGTGGTGGACAGTCCCACACTTACGCTCTCACTTCGGCTGGAATACCCGCAATATACGGCATTGACGCCCACAACGGTCTCTCCCGGAACGATCCAGACCATCCCGGCCGGGACACGCGTTTCCATTCTGGGTAATGCCAATAAACCGCTGGAATCTGCGGTCCTTCAAATTGCCGGTCAGGAGGCAGAGATCCCGGAATCTCAATGGATCTCCCGACAGGATCCTGCTTCATCCGCAACCCCAATCCCAATGCAGGCATCTGCTCCGAAGGCAGCGCAGGCGAAAGTCCCGTCCGCGAACTCCTCCAATTCGGGATCGCCCAATTCGGTCCCCCCGGTCCAGAATCCCAGTCAGGCATCCGACCGCTTTATGATCCGGCCTTCCAGCACGAACAGTCGGCAGATCGAGATCCCTTTCGGCATTTTCCGAGAGGATACGACGCTCACGTTCACGCTTCACGATACCGACGGCATTTCATCGCCAGTACCCGTTCGTCTGCAGCTCGCAGTAGAAGAAGACACCCTCCCGGCCCTCGCCGTAGATCCATGGGGGATCGGAGACGCAATCACGCCGAATGCCTACTTGCCGATGAAAGGCAAAATTTCGGACGACTATGGTCTGAAGAATGTTGGTTTCGCCTGGCAGACGGAACGGATCCCAAACGAAAATCCAGAAGCATCACCGGCCGCGAAAAGTTCCCAAGATACCCCAGCTCCGCCTCCTGCCGGGGAAAAATGGCTCCTTCAGTTTAAAGACCGGAAGACGCCCGTCATGGAGTTCCTGGCTGACGGAACAGAAAAGCACGCACTCGACACGACCGGCCTCGGTCTCCAGCCGGGAGATCAGTTTCAGATCTTCATGATCGCAGAGGACCAAAACGACCTCATTCCGCAAACGCCGCGCAGAAACCGTTCCCAGGCGGTCACGCTGGAAGTCGTTTCTCCCGAACAGCTCCGATGGCGTCTTGAAGGACGTGAAGTCGTCCTCGGTCAGCTTTTTGATGCCGTTTTTGCTGAAATCCGGGATTCTCGGGAAACCCTGGCGGACTTTGCACTTGAAGAGGCTTTTTCAAATCCGGGAAATGTACAGAGGCCAGCAAGTATTCAGGATCCGGAAACGACCCAGGATCCCACATCGCTCTCGGGGCGATCCGCAGAAAAGAAGGAATCTGCCGGAGAAAAAGCAGAAAAGGAAGAAGATCCTCTCCTGGCTCTGTTGAGCTATCGGACAGAACGCATCATTCAGAACGGACGAAAAAATTCCCACGAATTCCATGGAATTGCCGAGGGGGTAGAGAACATTTGCCTTCAAATGAAGCACAATCGGATCGACTCACCGGTCTGGCACGAGCGTCTTGAAAGCGGGATCCGCCAGCCGCTGCTCGAGATCCACACGAGATGGATCCCGGAACTGGAACTTTCGCTCATTCCGCTTCGCCAGGCCATTGAGGCCGGAGATGCCGCTGAAGCCAAAGATCTGCACCAAAAAGCAGAAAAGCAGATGGATGCCCTGATCCTGCTTCTTTTTTCCGTACGCGAAAAAATGCTCAAAATGCAGGACTTCAACGAAATGACCGAAATGCTCCGCACTGTCATTCGTCAGGAAGAAGAACTCCAGTCCGAGATCAAACGCGCCAACCGTTCCGGACTGAGTGAATTGGCCGAGCTTGATTTTGGCGATGAAGAGGAGGAGGATACAGAGGGAGACGAATCGGGCGAAAAGGATGCGGGAGAGGATCTGGAATCGGAAGACGCCAACGCATCGGATCCGCTAAAGCGCGACGCTGAAAAAGAAGAGTCCGAAGAAAAGGAAAATGCGAGTTCCCCGGAACGGCTGCCTGAACGTCAGGAGGAGATCCAGAGAACATTCCGCGGTTGGCATGAAAAGATCCCGCAGATGCTCGAGATGCTTCGAAATGACTCTAACCGAATGGAGCTTTTGAAAGAAGCTCGCAGAATGAGCGATGAATCCAGGATCCTGCCGCAGATGGACCGGATCATTCTGGAACTTCGGGAGGACTCTTTTTCTCAGGCAGGCAATGCCGTGCAGAAACTGATCCCTGATCTGAAAAAAATCCTGGAAAAACTTGAATCCGAGGATCGAAGCCGCCGGATCCGAAGTGAAACAGAGCGTCTCCGTGCGCATTTGAAAGAACTGAACCAACGGATCCGCGAACAGCAGTCTCTGGAAGGCCGAACCAGGCAGGTGCGGGACGTGAAGGAACTGTCGAAAGATCAGGACACAAACGCCCAAAAGACCGGCGAGCTTGCCCGCAGGATCTCAGACGAGCAGGATGAAAATCGGACTGGCTCATCCTCAAAAGACGAAAATGCAGCCCAACAGTCCGAGGCAGCTCCCAGTTCCAAACAGGAAAAGGAAAACCCGGATCCTGCAGAGTCGAAGGACTCTCCGTCTGAGGGATCCGGGAAAGCGGGAAAAAATGGGAGACTGGAAGATTCGGAAGAACTGGAAACGGAGGAACCGAAGGAAAACGCCGCCCCGGAAAACCAAACAGAACCTGGAGAAAAGGACCTTTCGCAGACACTCCGCAAAGCGCAGGAACGCATGGATGCTGCCCGTAAGATGCTGGAACGATCCCAAAGAAGCGGAGCTCTTGAAGAGCAGAGAAAAGCTCTTCAGGAACTGGATGAAGCCAAAGCCCATCTGGAACAGATCCTGCGTCAGCTGCGCGAAGAAGAAACCAAACGTACACTGGCCCATATCGAGACGCAGCTTCAGGCACTGATCCAGACCCAGCAGGGGATCCTTGACGACACGAATCGCCTGGTTCGGATCCCGGAAAAAGAACGTACTCCGGAATTCAAGGACGAAACGACGCGGTTAAGCCGTCGGGAAAAGGAACTCATGCTGAAAGCGGAAAAGCTCCTTCAGATGCTTCGTGAAGACGGACGCGCCCGAATGATGGCGGAAGTCCTTACGTCGACGTCAGAAGATATGCGGACCGTCACGGACCTGCTCGCCAACGGGAAGGCTGATGCATTCACAGTCAAAATGGAAGAAGACATTCTGGCGGCATTGGAGGAAATGCTGGCGGCAGTGAAGCAGGCTGAGCGAGAAATGCAGGAAGAGGAGAAAGAAGAAAACGGCGATCAGGAATCTCAGGCCGCCGAAAATGCGGAAGATCCGGCACTCATTGACCGGATCGCGGAACTGAAGATGATCCGGTCGGCACAGATCCGGATCTGGCACAGAACACAGGAAGTCGGTAAAATGCTTTCCGAAGAGAGGGCCGAAGATCCGGCGCACCTGGAGATCCTCCGTAATCTTTCGCTCCAGCAGGAAAAAATACGTAAAATCGTTCATGAAATGGCGGTGGAGGGAACAGAATGAGTCCTGAATTCGAAAAAAAAGTCAACGCCCCTGCGTTCATCAGAATGGCCGACGTTCCCCTTCCGTTCTCCGGCTCAGAGCGGCGGAAACACAAGCACGAGCTGTTCCGGCATCTGATTTGGCTCAGTTTCTCATTTCTGCTCTGGACCGCATTTCCTGCAGTCGGATGGGGAGAAGAAAGCAGGATTCCGCCAGCCGCTCAACCCCAAGAGGAAAGTGCCGTCCAGCAAGAGACTTTACCCAAGACAAATACGGAACCGCAGCCGCCCATTTCAGGGAACGGAACGATCGTTCCGCCAACGGAACAGGAACTGATCCAGCTGCAAAATGGGATCGCGAAGCTCCGGGAAGGGGATTTTGAGTCCGCTCTGGAGATTTTCCGAAGTGCCGAAAATGCTCCATTCCTGAATACCTCCGTTTGGAATGCGGCATCTCCAGCCGGTCAGCCAGTCCTTGCAGAGCTTTCCCAAACCGCCTTAAACGCTTTCCATCCGGCTTCCGAATACTGGTTCTATCGCGCAGCAGCAGAACACCAGGTACTTGAGAAAGAAGCGTGCCTGAAATCGCTCACAGAGTTTCGGAAACTGGAAAACATTTCGGAGAAAAACGCATCGATCCCCTCGGTTCCTGCGCGATTTTCCGCACTCGCACAATTAATGGAAAAAGATCTGGAAAGACTCCAGGACAAATCGCTCGAAATGGTTTCCCGAAAAATGAAGAGCGTAGAACGAAATCTGGATTCCGGAAACGCGGGAGAGAAAGTGCAGAACTCCGAAGAAGAGATCGTGAAGATGCTTGACTCGATGATCGAAGAGATGGAGCAGGAATCCCAAAATCAGAAAAAGCAGATGAGCCGGTCTCTCAAACCTGGGAAACCGTCCGAAAAAGCCAAACCTTCCGGAGGAAAAGGACCGGGGCACGTGACGCGGCGCGAGCTGAAATTTGAAAAGGAGTGGGGAACGCTCCCGGAAAAGGAACGCGAAGAGATTCTTCAGCAGCTGGGACGCGATTTTCCGCCGCACTATCGTGAAGCGATCGAGCAGTATTTTCGCCGGATCGCAGAATAATTTGAAGCTGGATTTCCGCCCACTCACCCGTTTTTCCAATTTTCCAAACAAACGATCCACGGCATCCAAAGACGGAATGCGAGCTGGATCGGCAAATCGTACTTTTTGAAGAAGAGGGACCAGCCCTAACGCCATTTTATTGAAGAACCCAACCGGGCAGCCTCAAAGTCGAGACACAAAAATGAAAGATCCAAGACACCGGACAGATTTCCGATTCCTAACGGGCAGAAACTCTCATCTTCCGAGATCCATGCGGCAAACCGTCCTGCTCTCGGCAGCATTGCTTTTGGGAGCCGGCCCACACGTCCTGCCTTTCTGTGAAGGCGGAGAGATCCCGATCCAGGCGGACACTCTCGATGGGCGAACATTCTCCGGCTCCCTTTTGGAGATCGGCAGCGAAACACTGCGAATGAAAGATCCGCTGGAAATGAACATCGGTACTTCCGTTCCCGCATCGAGTCCCCAGCCTCAACTGTCGGAAGCCCCCATTTCGTCGGAAGAGGGGAAAGCATCCGTTCTTTCCGGAGAATTTCCGACCCGTTCGCTTCGCGTGCTCCGGTTTCGCGCCGATTTGCCGGCTGACACTGTCCGCGATACTCAGAATATACCGAAAAGCACTCCCCACACTCCCCCGGAATCCAAAGAAACCAGCGGATCAAAAGAAACCAGTTCCGGGAACGGAATGGATGAACTGCGAAACGTCATGCTTGGCGGTTCACTCCTAAAGGTCCGATCCGTGACGCTGCAGGAAGGCGTCTTTCATCTGGAACCGGCAGGAGGTGGCGAAACGATCCAAATGAAACGCGGAGAGATTCCGGAGATACTCTTTCAGGGTTCCCGACTTGGTCAAAACAAAGACCTGGATGCCGATTGGGAAGAGATCCAGGGACTGGAAACAAACGAGGATCTGCTAGTCGTTTTCCGCAACGAAAAGCTGAACTTTTACTATGGCACGATTCTGGAACTGACGGACAAAGCCGTGCGTTTTGAGCAGGACGGCGAGTCGATCAGCGTTCGCCTTCGGCACATTTTCGCGATTCGGTTTGCTTCGAATCGTCCTTCCACTGCCATCCCTTCCGGGGACACAGAAGCCCGAGGCAGAACCTCCGCGGATCCCGAAACACAGCTGGCGGATCCAGTACTTCATGAACTGCCTCTTCTCGGTATCCTGACGGATGAATTTGGAAGTGAACTTTTCATTTCCAGCCTGACTATTCCAGAAAACGACGGTACAGTTTCTCCGGATTCGGGACCGGACAACAGTACGCAGAACGCAGAAAATGCTCCATCGATCCGCTGTCTCACGACGGCCGGTCATGCGCTCACGCTGCCGATCCGGACGCTCCAGACTCTGGATCTCACGCAAGGGAGGACCGTTTTTCTTGCGGATCTGAAAGCAGAATCGACGAAATGGACGCCCTATTTCCCCCTGACGACAGCTCTGGCGTATTCAAATACCCAGACTGCGGGCACTTCCGGTTCCATCTCCGGAAACACCTCCCATTCCCCAACCGAAGAGAACGGGATATTTCGTCCGGCACAGGCATTCTATGCGCCGCGGATCAACCAGGGATTTTCCGGAAAAGCAATCCGGCTGGCCGGAAAAGAATACGCGAATGGCCTGGAATTGACTTCACGCACCCAAATGGTTTTTCGTCTTCCGGGAGCATTTCGAAAATTCGAAACACTCTTGGGGATCGACGATCTTGTTCGTCCCGGCGGCTCCGCAGAAGTCTCGATCCTCGCAGATGACCGGCTCCTTTTCCAGGAGACCATCACGGGAAAAGACGCGCCAAAACCGCTCTCGCTGGACATTTCCGGCGCGCGCAGACTCACGATCCTCGTCGATTTTGGCGAAGAAGGCAATCTGTCCGACCACGCAGCGTTTGCGAATGCGCAGCTCGTGAAATAATTGCCTGCATTTGACGAGATCCCCGCATTTGGCAGAATCCTACATTTGGCAGAATCCCGCATTTTAGGAAAACTGACTTTCCTGATGCCGGGACCTCAAGTATCCCTATACATTGGGACCAGGCTGCTATTTGTGCCCGGTTCACCGTACTTAACTTTCCATTTCAATTTACCTTTCAATGAAAAAAGGTCCATCCATGAAAAGAATTTTTCAGATAGTTTTCCTCGCCGGCATGGTGCTGGCAGGCATTTGGTGTGCGGATCTTTCCGCAGCAGAAGTCAAGTTTGAAAAGAACGAAGGTGCCGTAAAAGTCCTCATTGACGGCAAGCATTTCACGACGTACAATTTTTCGTACGGAATGAAACCGATCTTCTGGCCGGTCTATGCTCCCAACGGAAATGGACTGACTCGCGATTATCCAATGAAAGATCCGAATCCCAAACGCTTCCCGTTCGATTCCTACGATCATATTCACCAGCGCTCCGTCTGGTTCACTCACGGCAGCGTGAACGGATACGATTTCTGGCACGAACAGCCATCCCGAACGAGCGGGCTGATCGAACATCAGGAATTCACCAAATTTGAAGCCCCCTCCTTCACCTCCGTGAATCTCTGGAAAGTCCGGCCGACCAACCAGATCCTGCTGACGGAAGAACGCACATGCACATTCGGTGCAGATACTCACGGCCGCTGGATGGATCTGGAACTCAAGCTCATCGCATCACACGGCGACGTTAAATTCGGCGATACGAAAGAAGGAACGATGGGTGTTCGTGTACCGGGAGTTCTGGAAGTCAACAAGAAACAGGGCGGAAAAATCACGAATGCAGAAGGCCTGACCAACGATGCCGCATGGGGCAAGCAGTCTCCATGGGTCGATTACTCCGGCATCATCAACGGCAAAAATTGCGGCGTGGCGATCATGAACCATCCCACGAGCGAACGTTTCCCGACCTACTGGCACGTGCGGACCTACGGTCTCTTCGCCGCCAATCCTTTTGGAGTGCGTGATTTCACCGGCGGTAAGATCCAGGATGGTTCTCTCACAGTGAAAAATGGCGAATCCGTCACGTTCAAATACCGTCTCTACTTCCATGATGGGAACACAGAGGAAGCAGAAGTCGCGAAGAACTACGAAAGCTACGCAAAGTAGAACACGGTCATCTCAGAACCTTTTTTGGAAAATGAGACCGTCGAGCGTGCGTGCAAGACTGGCGTACCAGAACCGGTCTTTCACGCCAGGTTTCCCCGCACAGGTTCATGCAGGACAGACGCATTCCGAAATGATTCCTCACGTTCCCCAAACGGGATTTCCCGAATTGCGCGTTTTTCTTACCCAACGCGCAATTTTTATTTCCAAAACCGAAAACCGGGAGACTGGTCCATCTCTCAAAATTCCATCTGTTCGCCAAGGAGCCAAAGGATCGGCAAAAGCGGGCTGGTCATGCGGCAGAAATTCGTTTTCCCGCGTTCTTCATGGTACCCCGACCAAAAAAAGCGCACACTTTGAAATTCATTCTGCAGGATATTCACGAAATTCCCATCATATTGATCCATGAGTTCACGGATCTCGCTGCTTTGTTTTTCCAGGATCTCATTGAGAAGAAAAGAATCTGCGAGCATTCCATCCGCGTCCCCAAGCGCATTTCTTGAAGCGCGCAGAGTCGCCTGATCCACATACCGGAGCGAGTTGGTCCGAAACTGCGGAAATTTCTCTGCTTTGTTCACGACGACCGCCACAGAAACAGGAAGCCGTTTTTCCGGATTACCGACATAGATCTGCTCGAAACGTTCCACAAGACGCTCCACGACAGCGGCAACGTCCGGTGCATGGCGGGATTCGCACGTTTTTCCAACCGCAAACGGATCGACCGTCAGCACGACACCCAACGGCATTTTTCCTGCCGCATTCCCAAGGAGCCATTCACCCAAAGCCGGATTTTCAACACTCACTTCCGAAGCCTGGAGCATCACGCCGCCGATTTCGGTCATGGGCTTGCGGAGAAAGAGCCAGCGAAACATTTCCACGAGGATCAGAAACCAGAAGACCCGTTTTTTCCGCGCCTGAAGACACACGGTACTGAAATCCGGCCCATGCATCGGTCCCGGAGGCACACGGTCTTCCAGAGCCTGAAAATTACCAGCGAGAGCCCCCGGTACAGTCTCGCTGTTCAGGGAAAATTTCAAATTCATCCAATCCGGCACATTGGAAAACGCCTCATTGAAAGCCCGTGCCGCGAGCGTCGTTTTCCCGCTTTGCCGTCCGCCGATGAAAAGCAGATTCATTCTCTTCATGCTGTCCCCGATTTTAGATCTCCCTGAATACCGCAGTCTCCCAGTCTGTTTGGGCATTTCGTTTCCCGTCCCATCGATTTCAGATGATCGGAAACTCAAAAATGTTTTCTCTGTTTCATCATTTTACTCCAAATCGGCAAAAAATCAACCGTCAAAGCAAAAAAATCCTGAAATCTGCTCCCCGGGGGCTTTTCTTTTCGTAGATTTTTAGTATGATGGAGAAAAACCGTTTCCTTTTTTAGAGATTCGAGCATGAAGATCCGCCATTTCGTTTTACTGTCCCTTTCCGTTTCACTTTGCCTGATCCATTGCGGATGTACCCGTCAGGAAAGTGCACGCGAGAAGACCATGAACGCTCCAGCACATACTGAAACCTCTCTGAGCACCCAAACGTCCCCAGGTACAGAAACGTCTTCGCACACCGAAATTCCGTATACCGCAGCGGCAGCACCATCGGAAGCCGAGCCGTTTCAGATCCTGGAAAATGCCAATTTTCTATGCTATGCGGACAAAATGCACGTCGGTACCGAGACTCGAACGACGACGCAAAATGCTTCCGGTCTCCAGATCCGCGATACGTCCAGACTGACTCTGAACCGCTACGGGAATTCGGTCTCTGCGTCAGTCACGCATGAAGAATCGCTGACGCCGTCAGGACGTCTGGCGAGTTTTCGCACATCGGTCTCGATGGGGGGAGCTCCCATCCAATATGAGGGGACACTTCCTCCCCATTCAGTCTCCCCAATGCCCGTTCTCTCCGTCACCGTTTCCAGTCAAGGGATGACGCAAACGCAGAAACTGGCGTTTCCGCATGGAACAAAAACGGAACTGTTCGGCAGTTTCGGCGTCGAAATATCCCTTCTGCAAACTCCGATCCGGCTGGGAGAAACGCGGGAGATCGTGCGTCTGAATCCCACGATGCTCCGCTGGGAATACGTGAAGCTCCGCTGTGCTGTTCTGGAAGACCTTCCGCTTCCCGATGGTCAGCTTTTTCCATTCTATCGCGTGGAGCTGGAATCCAAACTCTTCGAAACCGACGGCACGCTCTCGGAAACACAGTTCCAGAAAGAGACGCTGTGGTGCGACGGCAAGGGACTCCTTTGGAAACGCTGGTCGCCTCTGATGGAACTCTCTGCCTGGAGGGTCTCAGCCAGTGCGCTGGCCGAGTACCGAAAAAGCGGGAAATACCCGCCGCTTCCGACGCAGACTCTTCAGGCGAACGTATCCGAAAAACCGGACAGCCGGCCAAACGAAAGTCCAGGATCGTCCGCGTCCCCAAATACTCCGCTTCTCCATGCCGGAAACAAATCCCCGGACCTTGCAGAAAACCTGAATATTCCGCTTGAATTTGCGAAAGAACTGGCGGACGAGACGGCGTCTGCTTTTGCTCTCAAAGCCGCCAAGGCCCGAGAGATCGTCTATCTCGTAACTTCACGAACGCCTGAGTCCAAAGATCCTCCCGCGATCTCCGGACTTTTCGAAACCTCCGCTTTCCAGAAAGTCGAGGTCCTCGACCCGTTTACACTCCGGATCACGGTCCGACGGTCCGACGCAGAACGATTTGCGGCCGCAGAACTCTTTTCCGAGCTTCAGCACACTGCCGATCCGGCACAGACCGATTCCGCACCACAGTCCCTTTCCAAAGCCGATACAAAACCGACGGAAGAGGATCGGTCCGCCAATACACTGATCCAGAGTTCGGCTCCAGAGATCCGTGCGCTGGCACATTCCGTCCTTCCGGAAGAGACGGACCCGCGCAAAATCGGTTTCGCCCTTGAAAAATTCGTCTGGGAATTCATTCAGAACAAAAACTACGCCCGTGGTTTCGTTACGGCATTGGAAGTCGTGCAGGATCCCTCGGGGGACTGCACCGAACACGCGGTCCTTTTGGCTGCACTGGCCCGCTCGCGAAATATTCCGGCCCGAATCGCACAGGGACTGATTTTCGAACCGCGTTCCGGAAAAATGGCCTGGCATGTCTGGAATGAGATCCATGTCTGGAATGAGATCTATGCAGACGGCTATTGGGTCCCTTTGGACGCAACTATCGGCCGAAATTACGCAGATGCGGCCCATCTCCGGATCAACTCCGGCAGTTTCTCAAGTGCTGAGCTGCCTCGGACTCTGCTTCCGGCTGCTCAGCTCATTGGAAAACTCAGGATCACTGCGGAGGCTGTACGATGAGTATCTATTCACGCAGCGGCGACGACGGCAAAACGGACCTCTTTCCCTGGGGACGGATCTCCAAGACAGACCTTCGTATCGAAGCGCTCGGAGACCTTGACGAACTGAACGCATGGCTCGGGATCCTGCGATCCCAGAAGATCGGCGAAAAGCTGGACAGTCTGCTCGAAACATTCCAGAAGCTCCTTTTCCGGATCTCTGCAGAACTTTCCTGCCCGGCACCTGAAAAAACAGAGTGGCTCGACCGCCTGAAAGTGGAAGATGTCGAATACCTTGAGACCCGGATCGACGCTCTGGAATCCCGGCTTCCTCCAATCAAAGAGTTCCTGATTTTCCAGGGTCCGCAGACCGCAGCATTTTCTCAGCTTGCGCGTGCCGTATGCCGCCGGGCTGAAAGAAGTACCTGGCGTCTGGCTGAGGCTGAAAAAGATACAGATCCGTCCGGTGTTTCTCCCGAAATACTCCGCTGGCTGAACCGATTCTCCGACTTTCTGTTCACCCTGGGACGTACGTTTTCCGAAAATGTGCCGGATGAAAATGTGTCTGCGAAAAGGAACATTGGATCGGAAAATGAATAAAACGGCATTGGAAGCTGAAAAAATAAAAGGATCCGGCAGAAAATTTTCCGCCAAATACACAGACCGACTCCGTTTCTGACGCCGTTTTTTCCTCCCGATCCTTTTCCAGAACGTCCTGAAATTTGAAAAAATCTCCAAAAATGGGAAAAAAGCGGAGGGACGCACTTGACGAAAAACGGAAATCTGGTATAATTGGAAAGTCCATTGGATTACGGCTTCCATTGGACAGTATTTTCGCAGCCGATTAACCGAACGTCGGACACTATGGGCAGACGCGATCCATTCAAGATACCGCGCTGTCTGTCTGATGTGACTCTAAATTAGAGGGAGATTCAAAATGTCGTCACTTCTGGTCAAAGACCTGATCGATGCTGGTGTTCACTATGGTCACCGTGCAAGCCGCTGGAATCCGAAGATGCGTCCGTACATTTACGGCAAGCACAATCAGATCCACATCATCAACGTTCGCGAGACCCTCCGCGGTCTGTTCCGTGCGCGCAAGTACCTCCAGCAGGTCGTTGCCGCCAACAGCCTGGTCCTCTTCGTCGGAACCAAACGTCAGGCTTCTGAAATCATCGAACGTCAGGCGACCGCCTGCGGTATGCCGTTCGTCAGTGAACGCTGGCTCGGCGGTACCCTCACCAACTTCCGTACGGTCACGAAACGTCTGGACCGTCTGACCGAACTCGAAACCCTGCGCGCCAGCGAAGAGTTCACCCAGTACTCCAAGAAAATGCAGTCCAGCCTCAACCGCGAATATCGCAAGATGTACCGCAACCTCAACGGTCTGCGTACTCTCAACCGTATTCCGGAAGTTCTGGTCATCGTTGACCCGAAAAAAGAAAAGAACGCCGTCGCTGAAGCTCGCAAAATGAACGTCACGACGATTGCCCTGATCGACACGAACTGCGACCCGGACCTCATCGACCTTCCGATCCCGGGCAACGACGACAGCATTCGTTCCATCGATCTGATCATCGGTTACCTGTCCGAATCCATCCAGGCTGCCAACAATGCCGCCTCGGACAAAACCGAAGAGTAATTCTTAAATCGGAATGTCATCCGCGGGGCTGATGTTTCGCGGATGATTTTTTTGAATGATCTCGCACAGTCTGTCCCGTTTTTTCTTTTTATGAAAAAGCGGGCAGATGCTTAAAATCACAAAAAACGCAGAATTTCACATAAAAGGAGAAAATTATGGCAATCACAGCGGCACAGGTTATGGCACTCCGCAACAAGACGGGTCTCGGCATGATGGACTGCAAAAAAGCGCTGACCGAAGCGGACGGCAATGAAGATCTCGCGATCGAGATCCTTCGCAAGAAGGGTCTTGCCAAGATGGCTGAAAAACTTCAGGAACGCACGACGGAAGAAGGGATCATCGCGATGGTCCGCAAAGATGGTTCCCTCGGTATCGTGGAACTTCTGTGCGAAAGTGCCCCGGTCACGACGAACGAAGGCTTCATCCAGCTGGCCAACGACATTGCCGAAGTCGTCGCTGCGAATCCGGAATTCGCGACGGTCGAAGACCTGATGGCTCAGACTTCCCCGAGTGCCGGCACGACGCTTCAGGGACAGCTTGACGAACTGTTCAATCGTATTCGTGAAGTCTTCCGCGTGAAGCGCTACATGAAAGTTGACGGACTCTGCTCCAGCTACCTGCACCACGACCACAAATCTGCCGTGCTTCTCCTTCTGGAAGAAGGCGACGAAGAACTTGGCCGCGACATCTGCATGCACATCGCAGCAATGAAACCGCAGGGACTCCGTGCAGAAGACCTCGACCAGAGTGTCATCGAAAACGAACGCCGTATCCAGCTTGAGCTGATGAATGCCGATCCGAAAAACGCGAACAAACCGGATGAGATCAAAGAAAAGATCATCAACGGTTCCATGGGCAAATTCCTCGCCGGCAAATGCCTGCTGAGCCAGCCGTTCGTGAAGGATCCGTCCGTCACGGTCGAGCAGTTCGCCAGCAAGAACGGTCTGAAAATCACCAAGTTCGTCCACTGGATGCTTGGCAAATAGTTTCAAAACCTTGATCAAAGGGTAAAAAAATGGCAAACGAAACCACTCCCGCATTCAAACGTCTCATTTTGAAGATTTCCGGCGAAGCTATCGCGCCTCCGGGCGGGCGTGGTATTTCGATGGAATCCGTCGTCTCGATCGCGAAACAGGTCCAGGCAGCATCGCTGTGCGGAACTCAGATCGCATTGGTTCTGGGCGGCGGAAACATTTTGCGCGGTGCGCAGTTCATGACGCAGGGAGCGCATATTCACGAAGCGACAGCTCACTATATGGGTATGCTCGCGACTGTGATGAATGCGCTTGCCATGCAGGACGCGCTTGAATCCGTAGGTTGTGCGACTCGTGTCATGACGGCGATCCGGATGGACGGTGTTGCGGAACCCTACATTCGCCGCCGTGCTCTGCATCATCTCGAAAAAGGCCGCGTCATCATCCTCGCCGCGGGAATCGGCAGTCCGTTCGTCACGACGGACACGGGAGCGGCACAGCGTGCCTTGGAACTGGAAGCAGACATTCTGCTGAAAGCGACCAAGGTGGATGGCGTATACTCCAGCGATCCGGTCACGGATCCCGAGGCGCTTTTCTATCCGCAGCTGACGTACGATGAAGTGCTGGCCAAGCATCTCAAGATCATGGACCAGGGTGCCGTGACGAAATGCATGGGCTACGATCTGCCGATTCGAGTGTTCAATTATCGCGTGGAAGGCAACATTGAAAAAGCAGTCCGCGGTGAAAATATTGGGACGCTGATCTCCAATTTTTAGGAAAAAATTCAGGTTACGGAGAAAAAAATGACTGACGATATTCTTTTGGACGTTGAAGAACGCATGGAAAAGGCGGTCGCCCGTCTGAAATCCAACCTCGCAGGAATCCGCACCGGGCGTGCCAATCCTGGGCTGGTCGATTCCCTGAAAGTGGACGCTTACGGTTCGCAGTGCCCGCTGAAACAGCTGGCTTCCGTCGGTTGTCCGGAACCGACCCAGATCGTGATTCGTCCCTATGATCCGTCTACACTCAAAGACATCGCCAAGGCGATCATCAACAGCGACCTGGGATTTGCTCCGCAGGACGATGGAAAAGTGATCCGCCTCAACATTCCGCCGCTCTCTCAGGAAACCCGCCGCAAGCTGGTCTCCCGTATTGGCGAACTGGAAGAAGAAGCGAAGGTCTCTCTCCGCAACATTCGCCGCGACGGCATCAAAGCGTGCGATAAAGGCGAAAAAGAAAAACTGTACTCGGAAGATGACCGCGACAGTGCCAAGGAAGAGATCGAAACGCTGATCAAAAAATTCACGAAAGAGATCGAAACGATGGCGGAAGCTCGCGAAAAGGACGTTCTGGAATCCTGATCTTCCCTTTTCAAAATTTGAATTGAAAAGTCTTTCCGATTCAATGAATTGGAAAGACTTTTTTATGTCTCATTCACCTGCAGACAGACTGCCGTCTATTTTGCGAGCAGCTGAACACCATCGAGCAAAACGTGCCCATTGGTTCCGCGATTCGACACGACGATCTTCGCAGCATTTTCTCCCGCTTCAAATCGAAAAGTGCCGAGCGTTTGAAAGGGAGCGGATGCCGACTTTTTCTGATTCACAGAAACTGTCTTCACGCCGTCTGCCGCATGGATCTCAACAGGCACATTTCCCGCACGATTATCGTGAGGTGCATAAACGAGGCGCACTTCATAAAGTCCCGATCTCGGAATACTCAGTGAATAAACCGCCGTCTTCGTACCGCATCCGGTCCCATCGTCGTGAAGGTAGCCGTCTCCAACAAACGGTCCCATCGTCCAGCCGTGTTCCCAATTTCCTTCCAATTTCGCATTTTCTTCAGAACAATAGATCCCCTCGACCGACTTTTCCGGAATTCCCGTGACGGAATTTCGGGAAACAGGACGTGAGTATTCGAGGATCTGTCCATCTGCTTTCAACTGCTTCGCCAATGCCTCATACGAAAGTTCCTGAACCGCACACCGGGCGTCAAGTGCCATACACGCAGCCGTCGCAGCACTCTGTCCAAGGATCATGAAGACCGGCTCCATGCGGATCGACCCAAAGGCGATATGCGAGCTGGAAAGACAGACCGGGACGAGCAGATTGGAACACTCTTCCCCTTTCGGCGTGATCGCATGGTAGTCAATATGGTACGGTCCGCGCGGATGAACGCCGATGTCGCCTTCATTCTGCACGAATCCATCTTCTTTCACATATCGGCGCACATTATGCGAATCCAGCGTATAGGATCCCATGCCGATAGAACCAGCAGGAATTCCCTGTGCTTCCACGGGCGGTTTCCCGAAACAGTCATGCTCCGTCACGACGTAAAGTCCCACCATTCGGCGAGCCTCACGCACATAGATCTGGTGCGGCCAGCCGTTCGTTTCTGGAAATTCATCCTTCGCAAGTCCCCAGCAGCTCATCTTTTCACGCACATCTTCCGGAACCCCCGGATCGTTCGCCAGAAAGTAAAGCAGGCCCATCTGGTAGTCGCGGTGAGCACGGCAGATCTCTTCACGGCGTTCGTAGGATGCTTCCGGATAATCGTAGTTCTGTCCGATAAAATCCATACTGAAAGGGCCGTGATTGTTCGTGTCGGTCTTCCAGTTCGGGATCCGGTCAAATTTATGGAAAAGTTCACGCCACCCGGATTCAAGCACCCGGCGCAAAAGCTCGTAATCCTCCGGATCATAATTTGCCGGCTTCGCGAACGGGATCCGGTTTTCCGGATGATCCGTCATGCAGAGGCGGTAGCAGTACGCCTGGATCCGGGAGTCCCCTTCTCCCCGCGTTCCCGGCGCGGAATCATCCACGAAACGGCACAGACCGCTCGCAGGGTCATCCGGGATCCGATACGGGCTGATCTTCGCCTTGAACCAGTGACCGTGATGCAGGATCCCGACTTGATTTCCATTCCATTTCTCTCCGTAAATCGAGTTTGCCTCGCGTCCCAGTGTATACGAAACACCGGACGACGCCATAAGATCCCCTTCATACGTTGCGTCGATGAACACACGCCCCGCGAAACGTTTTCCCGAAAGCGTCGAGATCGCTCGAATCGCCGTCCCTTCTTTTTCGACACCATTTTCCCGATCCAGCCGTTCTTCACGGTAGAGCGGGATCTCCATCTCGGCAACCCACGCATCAAAAACATTTTCCGCAATATGCGGCTCAAAGATCCACATCGTCCGGTCGTCATGGAGCATTGCGCGCGTTCCCTGTCCTTCGTTGGCATACTCCTCGATCTTCTGCCATTTCCAGGCGTCTCCCTTCTGGTACTCTGCATAGATCCGGCGATAAAATTCACGCGCCAATCCGCCAATAGACCCGGTATTTCCGGAGTCGGTGAACCCAAGTCCTCCCGCAGAAAGTCCGCCAAGATGCCGATCCGGACTAACCAGAACGACAGATTTCCCCATTTTCTTCGCCTGCACCGCAGCCACGACTGCCGAGGAAGTTCCACCATAGATGACGACATCAAATTCCAGCTCCTCCACTGCGGCAGAAGCAGCGGAATCAGCACACGCAGTACACTGCCCCAAAATTCCAATTCCGGTCAGCCCATAAAACAGGACTGCGGCCGTCATGAAAACACGAAACAGCAAGACGACACTCAAAGGAAACGATTTCATAAAAACTCCGTACGTGGATCCAAATAAGGCCAACAAAAATCCCGTCCGTTGAAAATCTCATCAACTGGGATCCTGCATAGCAAAAAATTCCGTCACGTCAACCGCTCAATAGGAAAAACGCATTTCAGCAGACTGCACTTTCGCAAAAACAGGCCGTCCCGACACATCGGCAAATTTCATTCCGGCACTGGTCCGCGTGACGCCCATGAACATTTCGGTTTCCATCCCCTCAATTTTGATCAGCCCATCCGAGTCCATCGTAATGACGGCGTGGATCGGATCCTCAAAGACGATCGTATGATTCAGGAGTCGGTAATCCCGGCAGACATCCTCCGGAAAAAAATCATGCGTCTTTTCCAGCCATTCGTGCGTGGCGGAGTTTATTTCAAAATAGACGACCTGATTCTGTACACGGATAAAATCTCGATGGTGGTGCCCGTTGATGCACATTCGGACCCGTCCGGGATGACGCACGTTCACGGAGTCGATCAAATTTCGGATCTCTTCCCAATTCGCGATACTCCCAACTTCACGCTCGAAACTCTGGTGGCTGAAAAGCACGCACGGAAACGGAGAGTCCTCCAGAGTTTCCGCAAGCCATTTCATTTCTTCCGGCGGGATGATCGAAACAGCATTTCCACGGTACTTGAAATAGTTTCCATTCGAGTAATGCGTAAACGTTCCGTCCTCGTTTTGAAAATAATTGGCGTCCAAAACCACAAAGCGGAACCCGTTCCGATCAAAGAAGTAGAATCCTTTCTCCATCCGGTAGGCTTTGAAAGTCGCCTCGCAGGAGCAGCCGTCAAAATCATGGTTTCCCGGCGTATGGCAGCTCGGTATCTGGAAATTATTGAAAAGGTCAACAAATTCCGTTTCTTTCTGCGGATCATGGCAAAAATCACCGCAATGAATGATGAAATCGCACTTTTCGCGGACAGCCCGATCCTGGATCTGAATCAGATGATCCGGCGTTCGGCTCATAAAAACTCCGGGATAGTGGTGAAGGTCAGCAAAAACACTGAATTTCACGGTGTTTTTAGCTGTCGGTTCCTGAGCGGAAATGGAAGGACCAAGGGAAACGGAAAGCGCAGCACCGGCACCCGCAGTCAAGAAACCGCGGCGATTTACGGATCGGGGACTCTTCATGAGAAAATCCTTTCTGTTTACATAAAAAGGGACGGAAGGAATGGATGAAGGAAGGAATAAAGGAAGGAAAGTGGGCAGGCAAGCAGGCCGGCGGAAAGGAAAACATTCCGCACGAAGTCAAAAAAACGGCGCAGCCGAAACCGCGCCGTGATCCGAAATTGAATCAGTCGATCGCATCCAGAGCGTTTTTCACATCTTCCATGATGTCGTCAATATTTTCAAGTCCGACGGAGAAACGGACCAACCCTGGATTGATGCCGGCAGCCGCGAGCTGTTCATCCGTAAGCTGACGGTGGGTTTCGCTTGCCGGATGAAGGACGCACGTGCGAATATCGGCAACATGTACTTCATTCGAAGCAAGTTTGAGCGAATCCATGAACTTCTCCGCCTTGTCGCGTCCGCCTTTCACGACGAACGAAATGACGCCGGAACAGCCTTTCGGAAGATACTTTTTCGCGAGTTCATGATCCGGGTCGCTTTCCAGACCGGGATATTTCACGGACTCAACTTTATCCGAAGATTCCAGGAACTTCGCGACAGTCATTGCATTTTCGCAGTAGCGCGGCATACGGACCGCCAGGGTCTCAAGACCAAGATTGAGCAGGAATGCCGAGTGCGCGGCCGGATAGCATCCAAAATCGCGCATCAGCTGCATTCTTGCCTTCAAAATATACGCGGCCTTACCGTACTTTTCCGTATAGATGATGCCATGGTAGGATTCATCCGGCTCGGTAAGTTCCGGGAAATTACCGGAAGCCCAATCAAAATTCCCGCTATCGACGATGACGCCGCCGCCCTGCACTGCGTGCCCGTCCATGTACTTCGTCGTCGAGTGGATCACGATGTCTGCTCCGAAATCAAACGGCTTGCAGAGAACAGGAGTCGCGAACGTATTGTCGATGATGAGCGGTACATGATGGGCATGCGCGATCTTCGCAAACTTTTCAATATCGAAAACCGTCAGAGCCGGATTCGCAAGAGTCTCTCCAAAAACCAGCTTCGTGTTCGGCTTGAACGCTTTACTGATGGTCTCTTCGTCAGCATTCTGATCTACGAATATGCACTCGATACCGTATTTTTTGAGCGTAAACGCAAAAAGATTGACCGTTCCGCCGTAGATCTGAGGCGTCGAAATAAAACTGTCGCCCGCGCTGCAAAGATTCAGGATGGAAAGAAGAGAGGCCGCCTGACCCGAACTCGTGCACATGGCACCAACGCCGCCTTCAAGTACCGCGATCTTGTCTTCGACCGCCATGACCGTCGGATTTGCAAAACGGGAGTAGATCAGACTTTTCGTCGGATCATCAAAAACCGCCGCCACTTCCCGTGTGGAATCGTAGACGTACGTCGTGCTCTGGACGATCGGAACCACGCGCGGTTCCGTATTTTTCGGAGTGTATCCAGCATGAAGGCATTTCGTTTCGTCTCTCATTTTTCTTCCTTTTATTCTAAAGACCTCGAAATTTTATCTTTTCGGCGGTCTTGCCGACCTGGAACACTTTCATGATCTGAAAAACCGGGGGATCTGGAAAACCGCAAATCGGAAAACGGAATTTCTGCGAATCGGAAAAGTGCAGACGGTGACTGCCATACCTATGCTTATTCTACCACAAAAAAATTTTACTGCAAGCGACCCAAAGACGTTTTTTTCGCAAGAAAGAGCAAAAAAAGAAAAAAGCTGACGAATTTCTTCGCCAGCCTTTCCACACAGCATATTTTTCGATCCAAAAATTCAAAATCAAGGCACCCGCCTAAGATCTCCCTTTTTCAGCTTCCCGTCTTTTCTGTCTCGCAGCCAAAGTCCAGCACGCCGAAAAATTCCAGACACACGGATCAGGAATTCAGATTCAAAGTCTGAAGCTGGGAAATGATCTGAAACAGTCTTTCCTGAGTCTCAAGATCCAGAGCATCGGAAGTCCGGCATTTCTGCAGGATCGAGCGCAAAAGGGCAAGATCCTGTGCCTCATCCAATTCGGTATTTTCCAGCATCTTCGAAAATTCAGCACCTTTCTCCGCAGATCGGGCAGAGATTCTTTCCTCACGTCCTGCCCGGTCAGAAGGATCCGAAGAAACGGCCTCACCGTTTTCTCCTAATTCACTGTTTCTTACCGGATCCATCGGACACGTTCCGGCATTTCCGGAACTTCCAAAATTCCCTGAACGCATCCGCAAAACACCATTCTCGATCAGCGTTTCCGGCTGATAAAAATCGACAGGCGGTACAGAACTCCGAAAATCTCCATTTCCGCATTCCGGTTCAATACGAACGCCCGAGGATTTCCCAGCAAACGCATTTCCGGAAACCGCATTCGCTGGCCCCATTCCTTCAGCACGAGCTTCACGGAATGGAGCCGCAGACACAGAAGCTCCGTTTCCAGACGCTAAAGCCTTCAGAACCGCCTGTGCGAGGAACGATTCCAGCTCAGCTGAGATCCCTGATGCAGTCGGCGTTATTCCTGATTCCTCTCCTGCAGCAAAACGGGAATCCTGGAAACCGGCACTCCGGTCCATTCTTTCCGAAAGGATTCGATGGAACGGATCCGAAATCGAAGAAGTCGATGCCGTCTGTTGGAAATTCCAGTTCCTGTCCGCAGCTCCGGCAGCATTCTGACGGGATCCGAACTCCGTGCCCGCAAAGCCGCTCATGCACGAACGATTACCGGCATTTTGTGCAAACGAACGAAAAAGAGGCGCACGATTTTTCTGTACGGAATGGCTCCGTTCCTGCGCAATACGGCGAATGGACCCCTTAACGTGCTCCTGAAGCTCAAGCCAGTAATCCGAGATCTGCGTCAGATCCGCATTTCTTCGGCTCTCATCCCGCATCGCCGCCAGGATCCTCTGCAAAAGCCCCATGGCATGGACCGTATCTTCCATGACCGCATCGAGGATCAGTTCATCCACACTCAAGCCGCGTCCGTCAAATCCAGACGGAGTTCCCGAAACCGGCGACGTCCACGTACTTGGGGAAGCTTTTCCGGAAGCGTTTCCTGCAAAATTCTCATTGGCAGAAGCAGACGAAAATGCCATTCCGTTCCCATATGCAGAATAAGACGCGGAAATATTCTCATTTCGGTACGGCACTTCTTCCTGGAACGGCCTACCTGCGTGGGCAGCATGCATCCCGGTCCTCCCATAGGAAGCGGCCTGCGGATTTCCATATCCATCAGGAACCGGAGTCCGCGATGAATAAGACGGCAAAGGAGATGCAGATTCGCCGCGAGACGGAAAACTGAAACTGGAACTTTCTTTCAGAACGTCCCACCAATCGTCGTCCTGACTGTTCCGTTCTTCTTTCTGGAAACACTCCCGAAGCGGTTCCTTTACGCTGCAGGCATCCCGCTCCAAAAAAGGCACAGATGACGGAGTTTCCATACCATCAGCCACCGCTCCATTCTTTCGGAGATCCGCACGTTCATGATCCGGCTCCAGACGTACATTCCGGGAATCCTCAAGACGTTCCGTCCCCTGCTCAACCTGCTCATTCCTCAATGCATTTTCCTGCGCGGAGATCTCCCATTCATGCGGCAGCGCATTCGCTTCTTCGATCGCATCACGAACTTCCTGTGCCTCATCGTAGCTCCAGATCTGCGTCGAATCCTCCAGAGGCCCCTCTCCGCCAAGCTCGATCGATGAGCCGGAATCCAAATCATCGTCCAGCGATCCGAATTCGATCGAATTGGAAGAAACAGACGCCGCAGAGACACTGTCCAACGCATCCAAATCATCTTCCGCACGAGAAACAGTTCCAGACGGCCCATCCTCATTTCCGCCGAATTGCTGAAGACTGCGCCATGCACGCTGAACGAGTTCCGCCGTGATCCACTCCGGCTCAAGCGGCTGCGAATAATCCGCACCGACGTTCGGTAAAACAGGATCTTCAGCATTAGAGGCCGTCTCGTTTTTCAAGACATTTTCCGACGCATTTCCCTCAAGAGACGCCGGCTCTTCCGACGACTTCAGGACCGAGCTGTTTTCCGCAAATGAATCGGATTCCCAGTCGTCAAATTTCCCAGCCTCCAAAACAGAATCCGAATCAACGCTGGAAAAGATCCCATTCTCTTCAGGCAGTTCCGAGACTCCGGCAGATGCAGACTTTCCGCGAAGTTCCGCCGCCAAAACGAGCACATGATCAGCAAGCTGATTGATCAGACGAGGCTGCCCATCCGCAAACCTGAAGATCTCGCGGCAGACATCACGCGAGAAAAGTCCTTTCGTATCGCCAGCCTGCGCAAGTTCCTCCCGAAGAAACGCTGCCGTTTCATCCCGATTCAGGGATTCAAGAAAACAGCGCAGCGTGATCCTCTGCGAGAATGACTCCAACTGTGGAAACGTCAACTTTTCCTCCAGCCCAGTGTCTCCGAACAAAACGACACGTACTCCAGGTTCCGGAGAATTCGTCAAATCAAGAAGCTGCCGGATCTCTTCAAAAACCTCAGCCGGAGCCGCCTGCGCATCATCGATCAAAAGAAGCAGTCCACCGCGGAACTGTTTGGAAGTTCCAAGCAGAGAAACGAGCGTTTCCCGCATCGAAGTGAGATTTCCAGCCACAAATGGAGCGCGAAACCTTGAAAGAAGCGTCTCAAAAAAAACGTGAGGATGAGTCAGATTTTTCCCGTTCAGCAGGACCGATCCCATCCTGTCCTGAAATTGTTTCTGAAGTGTTCGGCAAAGTAAAGTCTTCCCCATTCCGGAAAGCCCCGAAACGAGCGCAACACCTTCCTGACGTTCCACACAGCGGGAAATCTGAATTCTGGCACTTTCCATGTCGCCGAAAGCACAGTACGCTTCCGGTACCGGTTCTGCGATAAAAGGGCGTTTTTTTAGGCCAAAATAGTAGTTTCCCATTTTTTATGCTTCCTGATTTCCATCCGATCTGAAATCCAGGTCTCTTCTCAACTGGTCCGCATCCTGCGTCCCGTCCCGGAAAATCGCGCGTCTCTCCTGAGGAGCAGTTTTTCGGTCCACCGAACAAAACGGCTCCTTTTTGCTCTAATCGGCCCCGGAGCTTTCATTCTTCACCCTTTTCGGGATTTCTTTCCGTTTCTCTTCCGAAACTCTAAGAGTCCTGACGGTCACAGAAACCAGAAAAGATAGGCAAACTACCTTTTTTTTAATGTTCTTCAAAAATAAAAAAATCCATCCTCCTTTTAAATTCAAAACCAGGCTACCATCAAAAAATTTCAAAATTTCATCCAGAATTCAAATCATTTCCCCACAGTGACCTCATCCACGAGATACACGATGGATTCGTACGGGATCCCGCCATTCGCCGTCAGCCCGATCTCGCACGTCCGGCTATTTGAATATCCGATCTTCACTCCGTATTTTTCGAGCTGGGGACGAAGCGAACGCAGTGCCCACGCATTCACTTCCGGGTGAGTGAATCCGCGATCTCCGGCAAATCCGCAGCAGTTTACGTTTTCCGGAAGCAAAACGTTTTTCGAGCAGCGCCGCGCAAGCGTCAGAATAAGCGGCTCCATCTTCATTTTTTTCATCGAGCACGTCACGTGAACCGCGACCGGATCTTCCTTTGGATGCCATTCCAGACGATCGACCAAAAAACGTTCGATGAATTCGACCGGCTCGTAGAGTTTCAGTCCCTTCATGCATTCGCGCATCCTGTAAAGGCACGGACTCTGATCGCAGAGGATCGGAAACTTTCCCAGCTCCGAGGCTTCGCGGAGTGCCGATTCCAGTTCCCGGACCTTTTCTTCCGCCAAATCGGGCATGCCTTTACTTTCCCAGATCGTCCCGCAGCAAAGCTGGCCGGGATTTTTCGGAAAAATGACGCGAAACCCGGCTTTTTGCAGAAGCTGGACCGTTTTTTTCGCCAGCGGCGTGGAATCCGGCGCGTGACGCGGTGTACCGAATGTCTGGTTGATGCAGCTCGGAAAATAGACGACTGTTGGCGAATCGGGTACTGGCAGATCAACCGCTGACGAAACAGGCATGAATGACTCGGCCGGCGCCAAATCGTTTCGCGGTCCGTTTCCTGCAATTTCCAAAAGTTCACGCTCTCGGAAAGTGTACGCCCTCGGCATGGCGGAAGTCCAGAGCGGGATCCGTTTTCCGGAACCATCATGGAGCATCCGACAGACTTTCGACATCATTTTCATTCCAAGGACCCCATGCCCCAGATCCGCGATTTTCAGGACCATGCGAAGCGGAGGTTTCAGTGTCGAAAAATGTCTCGCAGAAAGTTTTCCAATTCGGTATCCCAAGCTGCCGGGCGGGATCTCCGAGGCACGGATCTGATGGATCAGTTCACCAACACTGATCCCCATCGGACAGGAAAGCGAGCAGAGGCCGTCTCCCGCGCAGGTCTGATTTCCGGGGTAATGGAACGCGCGGCGCAAACGGCGGGCTTCCGCAAGACTTTCGGAAGTCTGAAGACTTTCAAGGCGCGCGAGTTCCCTCTGGATAACGATCCGCTGACGTGAAGAAAGCGTGAAGCCGCACGACATGCAGTTTACCTCGCAGAAACCGCACTCGATGCACTGGTCGATCAGAGAATTAGCAAGCGGGAGCGGCTTGAGGTCCTTCAGATGGCACCGGGGATCTTCGTTGAAGATGACGCCCGGATTCAGGATCCCCTGCGGGTCAAAGAGCATCTTGATCTCACGCATGATCCCAAAGAGCTCCTCCCCCCACTCCACGGCAACGAACGGCGCCATGTTTCGTCCCGTCCCATGCTCAGCCTTGAGCGACCCGTCGAATTTACCGACCACCAGCTCAACAACGTCCTGCATGAGAGCCTCGTACCGCGCAATTTCCGCATCAGAATCGAATTTCTGATTCAAAATGAAATGGTAGTTTCCTTCCAGCGCATGACCATAGATGCACGCATCTCGGTATTCATGCCGAGCAAGGAGTGCTTCCAGTTCTTTCGTCGCTTCCGGAAGCCGGTCGATCGGAAAGGCAACGTCCTCGATCAGGCAGGTACTTCCCGGTTCCCGTGTGCCGCCGACAGCCGGAAAGATCCCGGAACGGATCTTCCAGAATTCTGCGTACTCTTCCGGTTTGTCCGTAAACTGGATCGGCATGACGGTCGGAAAGTCCTTGAGAATGGCGCAGATCGCCAGAATATTGGCTTCCAGCTCCTCTTTAGATGCCGCGACCGTCTCCGTAAGGACTGCAGTCAACCCTTTTCCGATCTCGTCTTTTGCGGCCTCAAGCGATTTTTTATCGAGCATCTCCGCACTGTACACCGGGCCGTCCTTCATGGCGACGACAGCGCGGGAAGCATCCTCAAGACTGTGGAAATAAAGCATCGCGCTCGCCTTAAACGGAAGATCCGGGACCGTCCGCATCGTGACCTGCGAGAGAAACGCGAGCGTTCCCTCCGACCCGACCAGAAGATGCGCCATGATCTCAAACGGATCCTCAAATCGAATGAACGGCAAAAGATTCAGTCCCATGACGTTCTTGACCGCATACTTTTTCCGGATCCGTTCCGTCAAATTCGGAGACTGAGCGATCCGCTGCCGGATCTCTCCGATTTTAGCCGTAAATTCCGGCTTCGCCTTCTGAAACGCATCCCGACTTTCTGCACTTCCCGTATCCAGAACCGTCCCGTCCGCCAGAACCATCCGGACCGAGAGGAGAAGCTGATCCGAATTGGCGTGCGTTCCGCAGTTCATTCCCGACGCATTGTTCATGACGATCCCGCCGATCATCGCAGAATTCACGCTCGCGGGATCCGGTCCAAGCTTCCTCCCGTATGGTTTCAGGATCCGATTTACCCTTCCGCCGACCAGCCCCGGTTCCAGCGTCACGATCTCACCATCTACAGCCCCATCTTCTGAAACCGAGTATTTTTCCCAGTTTTTTCCCGCCACAACGAGAACGGAATCGGAAATACTCTGCCCGGAAAGACTGGTCCCGGCCGCGCGAAACGTCACGGAAACACCTTCCTGCGAAGCAGTTTCCAGGATCTTCGAGATCTCCATTTCATTCTCAGACCGAATGACCAGCTGAGGAACCAGTCGATAGGATCCCGCATCCGTTCCCCACGCAAGACGGCGCAGGAAGTCCACGTAGATCCGTGATTCCGGAATGAAATTCCGGATCCGGGCCAAAAATTTCTGATGGGAAGGAGAGAGCTTCGTACGCATTTTGTTTTCCTGACTTTTCCTAATGAAATGGAGGGAGGCCGGGCAGCAGAAACTGCCGTTCCCGAAATAGAGCATCTCGAGCAGTCCACCACCTCCGAAAAGTCGAATGCGCCGGAAAGTCCAACACACTGGAAGATCCAATGCAGAGGAGTTCCCGGCGTTTCCAGAACTTCAACGGCCTTTGGAAGGAACTGCCTGACATTATTTTACTCCAAACCCGATTCTTTTCAAGTTCTTTTGGAAGAGTTTCTGGAAAAAAACCGGAAAATTCGGGGAGTCCTTCTTTCAGAAATCTGGATTAATGGTATACTGAAAGAATCTTTTGCGCTTCTGTTTATTTTCGGACCTGAACGTTTTCCGGACCTGAATGCTTTCCGGAACAAAATGTTTCCTGAAACAGAATGTGTCCCGAATGTTCGGGATGGCAAATGCGCGAATTGTGGAAGATCCATGAAATTTTACGGAGTCGAGAGAATACACCAACGGCTCCTGATCCATCAGGTACCTGAATCATGAAAAACGGAATCCGCCCCAATATTAATGAAATGCCGGGTTACGTGCCGGGCGAACAGCCTCAGGCCGGAACTTTCATCAAACTGAACACGAACGAGTGCCCATACCTTCCATCTTCACGGATCGCGGACGCCTGTATGGAAGTCATTCAGCGCGGCCTGAACCGCTACCCGGACCCAATGGCCGGCACATTCCGAAAAGCGGCCTCGGAAGTGGTGGGAGTACCGCCGGAATACATCATGGCCGGAAACGGCTCGGACGACATCCTGACGATCCTGACGCGCACATTCGTTGGAGAAAACGAGACGCTTCGCCTTCCGTACCCCAGCTACATTCTGTACAAATCGCTCGCGCAGATCCAGAATGCGAAGAGCGAAGAGATCCCGTTTGACTCCGACTGGAACCTGACGCCGAATTTCAGTGCGCCCACCCCGGATCTGAAGCTCGTGTACCTGCCGAACCCGAACAGTCCGTCCGGCACACGGCTGACTCGCGCACAGATCGCAGAACTCGCCGACGCACTTCCCTGCCCGCTCGTAGTGGACGAAGCCTACGCTGATTTTGCGGACGAGAACTGCGCGACTCTCGTTTTGGAGCGGAAAGACATCATCGTGACCCGCACCATGAGCAAAGCGTACGGTCTGGCCGGCCTGCGTTTTGGATACGTCATCGCACACCCGGACCTGATCCAGCAGTTCGTCAAGGTCAAGGACTCGTACAATTGCGACGCACTCTCCATCGCCGCGGCTTCCGCAGCCATTTCCGACCGGGAATGGTTCACCGAAACGACGGGGAAGATCCGTAAAACACGCGACTGGATGCGTCCGGAACTCGAAAAGCTCGGCTTCCATACCGTCCAGTCTCACGCCAATTTCATCTGGTGTACGCAGGCAGGCTGGGATCTGAAGTCCATTTATCTTCAGCTCAAAGAACAGAATATTTTCGTCCGGTACATGGTCTACGACAAATGGCAGGACGGCGGCTGCGGACTGCGCATCAGCATCGGAACAGATGAGGAATCCCGCATCCTTCTGGAACGCCTTGCCGCCATCCTCGGCAAATAAAAACGTCTGGCAGACGGATGCTCCAGAAGACAGAAACGTCCAGGCCGAAAACTCTCCGCTGGCGGAAACGCCATTTCCGGAAAAACCTTCAGAAAATCAAAATCAGAAAGAGGACTCCATGAACGAAAAAACGGCACGCACGGCAACGATCAACCGCAACACCAGCGAGACCCAGATCCAAATGTCTCTGGCTCTGGACGGCACGGGAAGATCCTCGCTTGATCTGAATGTTGGTTTCCTGGAACATATGCTGACACTTCTGGCAAAACACTCGGGGATGGATCTGATCCTGAATGCCAAAGGCGACACACACGTTGATTTCCACCACCTCACGGAAGACACCGGGATCGTGCTCGGCGAAACGCTCCGAAAGGCACTCGGAAATAAAGCGGGAATTCGCCGCTACGGTTTCTTCATCCTTCCGATGGACGAAACTCTCGTCGAGATCGCCGTGGACTTCGGCGGACGCCCCTACTTTGTCTTCAACGCAGACTTTCCAACTCCCAAAGTCGGCGATTTCGATACGGAACTGATCCGCGACTTTTGGCACGGTTTTTCCTGTGCGGCACTGTGCAATCTGCACATCAACCTCCGCTATGGCCAAAACAGTCACCATATCGCGGAAGCGATCTTCAAGTGTGCGGCCCGTGCGATCCGGAGCGCCATTGAAATGGATCCTCGTCTGCACGACATTCCGAGCACGAAAGGAGTCCTCTGATGGTCACCCTCGCCGATTTCGCGAAATGTTCCGCCCGAAAGGCCCCCTTCCGCGGTGCTGTCTTTGACTTCAACGGCACACTGTTCTGGGATACCGAATTCCACGACCAGGCGTGGATCCAAAGCATGGCACAGCGTGGAGTTTCGCTTACCCGGGAGGAACTTTTCGTCCGATTTCATGGCAAACCCAATGACGCGATCATCCGGAGTCTGCTTGGCGAAGATGTTTCCGAAACCGTCCTGCGTGAAGCTGAGGCAGAAAAGGAACGGATCTACCAGGAAGTCTGCCGTCAAAACCGGATGGTGTTGGCTCCCGGTGCCGAAGAGCTTCTCGATTTCCTCAAAAACCGAGATTTCGCATTCACGGTCGCGACGTCCGCTCCGGCCGTAAACGTGGATTTCTATTTCAAAACACTCGGCATTGGCCGCTGGTTTGACTGGGAGAAAATCGTCTTTTTTGATGGAACGTTCCCCGGAAAACCACACCCGGCATTCTATCAGCGTGCCCTGCAGATGATTGGCAGAACGGCGGAAGAGACCGTCATTTTTGAAGACGCCCCCTCCGGGATCCTCGCTGCTGAAAACGCAGGCTGCCGAAATATCGTACGCGTTGATTCCGAAAAAATCGACGCTCCCGGCTCCCCCTATCCGTTTATTCGCGATTTCGGTGAACTGGACCGCTCGATCTTCGCGTAAAAAGAGAGCGTCCAGGCTGTTTTTCCGCAGATCCATTCCCGGCCAGGTCAGACAAAATTCAGGATTTTCCGCATGGCACAGTTTCGTACACTCAAAATTCTCGACGACACGATCGGTCTTCGCCGAATATCCAGGGAACAGACGGTCTCGGGTTTCGATCTCTTCACCGATGCAGATGTCCCCGCTCGAGAAATTCCTCAACTCCGCCTTGCCGTTCCGTCGCCAGACCATCCCGCGATCTGCGCCAGAGCATTTTCCTACACAGCCCGGCCCAGTGGTGAAACTCCGGAGGGTCTGCTTTTTTCTGACGGGATCACGCTTGGAGAATTCTGCGAAAAGATTCAGGGAACATCTTCAGAAAGTCCGCTTTCCGGCATGGCACTCGCGCCGTATCTTTCTGCGTTTCATTCCATCTGGCTCCTTTTAAAGAGAATTGAATCCTCCGGATTTACGCTTCATGAAATCAGACCTCACGAAATATTGCGTCAGGAAACTGCATCCGATGCCGAATGGCGCATTCTTCCGACTCCCAATGTCGTGCCGTACCATGGGCAGGAAACCTGCCGGCGGAAATTCATGCACTGGATCCATAAGTTTCCGTTTCCCCTACCTCTGTCGATGAAAGTCCTCCTGCATTTTGCGGAGTCTTCTCAATGGAATGCATGGCAGAATGCTGCACTGGAAAATGGGGACCTTTGGACTCCTAATGTTCCGTCGGTACCGTTCCATTCCCTGAAATCAGACCGGAAAGGCACACAATTAACTTTAAGCTGGGGAAAAGAAGAAATTTCGTCAAACAGCGAAACGCTTCACCTTTTCGAAATGCAGCCAGGAAAACGTTTCCCGCAAAATACTCCGCTTCTTCCGAAAGACGCACTTACCGAGTTCTGCGGGAAGGAATTTCCGATTTCCTCCGGCATGAATTCCGTTCAGCTCACTCTCAACGGTCCCCAACCCCTGCGTTTGTGCGGGATCCGAATTCTCGGAAGCTGGGCAAGACCCGGACGCATTTTTCGTGTCGGCGGACCAGAAGACGTAACGTTTTTCGACATTTACCGGGATGAGGAATCGCTCGTTCTGGACCTTGACTGGCCGGATCAGATCGACCGGGCACAAATCATCGCGTCCCCGAAGGAATTTCCTGCGGGACCGCAGCTGGAACCGGACTCCGATGCCGAAATCAGAGTCTGGTTTCACGATCGCTTCAATCCGCTCATTCCCAAACGCATTCCGCTTGCCGAATTTACGGACTGGGAGCAGGTTTTTCTGCGGGTCTTCAGTCTCGCGGAAAATGAAGGAAAGCCCATTTTCTCCCTTGGTCAGGATCCCCAAAGCAGACGGAAATTCCTGCTCCGCCATGAGTGAACTGAAGTTTCGGCACCTCGTTCAGAGACATCTGGCAGTCTCCGTACCAGACACACGAACTTCACGGATTCCTGACTTCACGGATTCCTGACTTCACGCATTCCGGGCTTCACGGATCAGAGCATCCGCGCCTTTTTGAATGAGAGACGCAGCTAGCTGAAGTGCCAAATGCTGCGGATC
Source organism: Thermoguttaceae bacterium (assembly GCA_017939795.1). Lineage (GTDB taxonomy): Bacteria > Planctomycetota > Planctomycetia > Pirellulales > Thermoguttaceae > RGIG3701. Next base: position 103,530 of record JAGBAA010000141.1, on the reverse strand, counting down.
GGTACCCGTGAGCGTTTCATCAAAAAAAGTCCTTCCGTCCAGCGCAATGACACGGCCGCGGATGGTGAAATCAGACGTTTCCCTATTCCATCGGCAAAGTCCGCCGATCGGCGTCGCACACCCGCCGTCCAATGCTTTAAGAAGCGTTCGCTCTGCCAGAACGCACGCAAAGACCGTCTCATCATTCAGGACGCGCCGAACGACTGCTTTCGTTTCTTCATCCTCCGCACGGGTCTCAAGCCCCAACGCTCCCTGGCTGACGGCTGGAAATATCTCATCGATCGACAGGACCGCACTGATCCTCTCAGGCATTTCAAGTCTTTCAATACCGGCACGGGCAAGGATCAGCGCATCGTATTCTCCGGAATCGAGCTTCCGGAACCTGGTATTGAGATTTCCGCGTACTGGCCGGATCTCCCATTTTTTCCCATGATTTCGCGCAAAAGCCAAAAGCTGCGCACGCCGCCGGAGACTGGACGTCCCCAGGATCGTACCGTCCGGCAGATCTGCAAGTGAATGGACGGACTGGAATTTCGCGGCAGTCTGTTCACTTCGTCCCACGGCCAGTACATCTTCGACCTCGGCACGCTCGGGAACCGCAACGAGCTCGATCCCTGGCACACTTTCTGTCGGAAGGTCTTTGAGGCTGTGGACCGCCAGATCAACTTCATTTGCAAGAAGAGCGTCCTGGATCTCTTTGGAAAAGATCCCCTGCGTTCCCCCTGTCGGGATCGGCTGTGCAAAAGTTTCAGGCCGGTCTCCCGATGCCGTCATTTTGACGATTTCAACCGGGACCCCAGCATTCTGAAGCCGTGCCGCACACCATTCCGCCTGCCAAAGTGCCAAAAGACTCGCTCGCGTTCCGATCCGGATCGGCCGAATATTTTGGGACGGCCCCGTCTCCGGTCTACATTCCGCACATTTCAGACGTTCCTGCTCGCAAATTTTTGCCGAACCGTTTCCATTCGGCCCCATCTGGCTCGATTTATTCATTTTTTTCTTTTTCTCTTTCGTTTCCTGGTGGAACCCGTTTCTGATCTCTTCTTTTGTCTCCTGCGGGAATTGAACTTTCGGATCTTTTTCCGATCCTGGCTTTCTTCATCCGATCCCTCTTTCAAAGTTTTTCTGAAGCGGCGATGCTCCCAAAACTCAGCATAAGAACCGCGTTCTTTTCTTTTACTCAAAACCGGCAGGATCTCCGTCCCATAGGGGATCCTCATTTTCGTCTCACCGCGTGCACGCGCCAGCACGAGGACCGAAATGTCCGCAAAGCCAAACTCCGTCTTGAGTATTCTGGAGGCTTCATTCAGCGTTGAGCCAGTCGTCATGACGTCATCGACGACCAAAGCACGCTTTCCAAGCCATCGGGTCCGATCCGGCGGATCGTGAAACGGCACAAACATTCCTTCCACATTTTTTGCACGTTCCTCCATCTGGACAGCCCGCTGCGCAAGACGAAGCCGTACACATTTCAGGATCCGTTCGTTGACCGGGATCCCAAGCAGTCTCCCCAACTCCGCCGCGAGTACCTGTGCATCATTCGTTCCGCGAACCCAGCGATAGAATGGATGCATCGGGATCGGCAGGATCACGTCCACCTGAATACTGTGGAGCGGAAAAGCGCGGTACTCATAAAAAAGGCGCGCAAACGTCTCCGTGAGCGGGATCCCGCTCCGTTTTTTCATCATGAAGATCGCCTGCCGCAGATTCCCGCGATATGGACCAAGCGGAATGACGCGGTCAAACCAGAATGTCTGTTCCTCACATTTAGGACAGACGTTGGCGACAAATTCCCTCTCGCTGAGAAACCGCCCGCAGCGGCGGCAAATATTCATTTTCTCAAAGGCGAACAGATCCTGGCACTGTTCACACAGGATCCAGTCCGGATGAAATTTCCGTCCCTCAAACGTCACGGTTTGCCGGCGTTCCTGCGATGGATCACGGATCTGCCCGCAATATGCACACCGTTTGGGAACGACCAGCTGAAAAAGACGCGCCGGGATCTCCGCAAGCATTCCGCGCAGGAAACGCCAAGTGTCTGAATTTCCTGCAAGCATCCGCTCGTCTCCATATTTCCCGAAACACAAAAAACTCCGTCCCGCAGGACACACTGTTTCTCAAACGTACCGTTCATCAAACACACAGTCCCCTGGATGCCCCCGATCGAAAATACCTTGGGCAGCCCGTCGGCAAAAGGCGTTTCGAATCGTCAAGTTCGACTTCGTTCCTTCCATTAAAGCATTTTTTCGCAAAGAATCAAGTTGGGGACTACCTGAAAGTGGGAAAATTTGGCAAAAATTTGGAAGAAAAAAGAGAAAAAAGTCCTTTTTTTGGAAAAGATTTCCAAAAAAGCGGGGGACCGTATTGACGAATTCCGGATTTTGATGCAAAATAGAGGAATTGAAAATCCCAGAACCTGAAAGTAAACCGAAAATGCAAGACAGAAAACTGAATCTCGCCGTAGTGGGCGTAGGCGGACGCGGCAAAGAAAACCTCGGCGGTGCCTTTACGGAAAATGTCCTCGCGATCTGCGATACGGACGACGAGGCATTGGCCCGCGCACTGGGACGGTGCTCGATCCAGACACGCGGTTTCTCGGACTACCGCCAAATGTTCGAGGAACTTCACGATCAGCTTGACGCAGTCCTCATCAACACGCCGGACCATACACACTATCCGATCGCGATGCTGGCTATGGAATACGGCCTTCACGTCTACTGCGAAAAACCACTGGCGCACAGCGTCCGGCAGGTTCGCGAAATGACGCAGAAAGCGGCAGAGAAGCATCTCGTCACGTCGATGGGAAACCAGATGCACACCTGCCTGAACTATCGCCGAACGGTCGAGATCGTTCAGTCCGGTCTGCTTGGCGAGATCCAGGAGGTCCACGTCTGGTGCGGAAAAGGCTGGGGAGGAAATTCTGTCCGTCCGGACCGTGAAGATCCCTGCCCGGCATCTCTTCACTGGGAAGAATGGCTCGGTCCAGCTCCCAAACGTCCGTACGCCGCCCAGCTCTACCATCCCTCCAACTGGCGCAGATGGTGGGATTTCGGAAGCGGTACACTCGGCGATATGGGGTGCCATTTCATGGATCTTGTTTTTTGGGCACTGGATCTGAAAGCCCCGCTGACGGTCGAAGCGGAGGGTCCGGCACTGGGAGGACAGACAGAAATGGCTCCGCTTGGTCTGAAGGTCACGTACGAGTTCGCATACCGAGGCAGAACACTTCGGGTCTTCTGGTACGACGGCGACATTCAGCCGGAAATTCTGGAAAGCTGGGGACTGACGAAATGGCCGGGAGGCGTCTTTTTCGTCGGTACGGAAGGAGCCATCCAGGCGGACTACACAAAACGGACCCTCGCTCCGAAAGAAAAATTCGAGAATTTTACGGAACCGACGCCATGGATCCCGGAATCGAAAGGACATTTCGCGGACTTCTTTGATGCGATCCGAACGGGAACGCTTCCGCCATGCCATTTCGGATACACAGGACCGCTGACGGAAGCAGTCCTCCTTGGCGCAGCGGCTTACCGTTCTGCGAGCCGAATCGTTTGGGATTCCGAAAAACTCCAGGCAATCGGAAATTCGGAAGCCCAAAAACTCATTGATGCAGACTGACGCACCGAAAGGAACGTCCTGCCGAGTCGGTACATTCCAACTATTCCGACGCATTTGCCGAGGATCGCCCCACAGTTTTCCCCAATAGTAAAGACTTGAAGCCGAAAAACCAACGGTTTCATTTCCATAAAAAACTGAGAGCGCGTGCTCTCTTTGACTCACCTTTAAATTCAAGGAATTTTACTATGAAAAAAATGATCTTTGCGTTCTTCGCCGTCATGCTTTCCATCTCGGCGTTCCAGTTCGCCCAGGCTGCCGACAACCAGCTCAGCGATGCTGAAAAAGCAGAAGGTTTCGAGCTGATCTTCAACGGAGAGGATCTTGACGGCTGGCGCGGCGACACGAAAGGTTACGTCGTGGAAGACGGCGTCATCATGTGCAAACCCGGCGGAAATCTCTATCTGCCGAAAGACTACAAAAACTTCATCATCCGTTTCGATTTCATGGTTCCGCCGAACGGCAATAACGGCCTCGGAATTCGTGCGGAAATGGGCAAAGATGCCGCCTACCACGGTATGGAGATCCAGATCCTGGACGACTACGCAGACTGCTACCGCAATCTGAAACCGTACCAGTACCATGGCTCCATCTACGGCGTAGTTCCGGTCAAACGCGGCTTCACGAAACCGGCTGGCGAGTGGAATACGGAAGAAGTCATGGCAGACGGCGGCCATATTCGCGTCACGGTCAACGGTCAGGTCGTTACGGATGCCGACATTTCGACGATCACCGAAACGATGGACAAACGGAATCACCCGGGTCTGCACAATGAATCCGGCGCGATCGGATTCCTCGGCCACGGTGCGAAAGTCATGTTCAAAAACGTCCGCGTAAAAGAACTTGACTAACAAAACGCCATACGCTGCCGAAAAGCAGACTGCCTGACGAAAGTCTCTCTTCTGCTTTTCGGCAGACGTTCCAGCCGGCCGCAGGACGCGTGCCCGCATAGGATCCAGTTTCGATCTGCCTGACCATCTTTTCAAAACAGAGCTTTTTCCAAAGTATACTCCCACACGCAGCTTCAATGCCAACTGAACTTCACGAAATCGTCAGCCGCATTCAGGAGGATCTGAAACAGAAAGGAATTTTTTCCCTCCTGGAATCGAAAGAATGTCCGCACCTCGATGGGGTATGGGGCGGGGGTACGTCTGCCGTTCTTGCTGCACTGGCCAAACAGAAACCGGACTGCACCATCGTCGTCCTGACGCCCACCCAAAAAGAAACGCAAAACATTCTGGACGATTTCCCGCTTTTTGATTCCCGGCCGATCCTCCCCTTTCCATGGCAGAATCGCCCGCGGGATCTTTTTTCGGAGGAAGACTCTGACGGGAAAAACGATGCCTCCGAGCTTCTCTCGACCTTCATTCCGGACGTCAGCATCGGAGAACGGCTCCGTGTCCTGAAGGCACTCTTGCGCCGCACGGAAACAGGAACGGCAGCCCCCATCATCGCGGCACCGCTTCACGCACTTCTTTCCCCATGCCCGGAACCAGCCGTCCTTCAGCAGGAATCGCTCACCCTCACCTGCGGAACATCTTTTTCTATGGAGGCTCTGGTGGAATGGCTTCTGACGCACGGATTTCAAAACACGACAGCAGTGGAATTTCCTGGTGAGTTTTTCGCACGAGGCGGTCTGGTCGACATTTTCGCGATCGATTGGGAACGTCCGCTGCGCATCGAATTTTTTGGCGACGAGATCGACTCGATCCGTGAGTTTGATCTGGAAACACAGCGCAGCCTCAAGACGCTGGATTCCATTTCCCTCGGTTCCTTCACCACTTTATTGGATGCACTGCACGGCGGAGTACCGCTGACGGCGTATCTTTCCGCTCCCCAAACGCTTTTCTTTCTTCTCGAACCGGAAAATGCGCAGCTCCAGGGACGAAGATTCTACCAGGCACAGGAAAATCCGGAAACGCTCTTCTCCCCGGAAGAGATCCTGCGCGAAGTCATGAAATTCCAGTTTTTCAGCGTTTCGAGCATCGGAACTGCTGCATTCGGCGAGACGTACTCTCTTTCCATGGAATCGGTCGAACGCTTCAGCGGTGAATTCTCTAAAGTCTGCGGAGAACTGGACCGATTCGGGATCGGGCAGACCGTCTACGTTCTGTGCCCCAACGAAGCAGAAAAGACCCGCCTTCAGACGATTTTTGGAGAGACTCATCTCGCAAAACGGAACGGCATCCGATACCGGCTCGGCACGATTTCAGACGGCTTTCGGCTCGTTTCCTCCCGGGATATGGTCATTTCCTCTTCAGCACTCTTCCGAAAAGAAGAAGTACGCCGCAGTGCCGTTGCGCACAAAACGGCAGACCGCTTGGGAGATGGATCGGCAACCACACGGGGAAACACACAGGAAAACGACTCCGCGCCATCCACAAAAACGATCGATTCCTTCACGGATCTTCAGGAAGGAGATTTTGTCGTCCACGTTTCTTTCGGCATCGCACGCTACCGCGGTCTGAAACTTCTGGAACCGCTGAAATCCAAAAATCAGACACCGCCATCAATTTCCCGTCCCCTTTCTCATGCTTCAGAAACATTGTCGGCCTCTGTCGGGAGTACTTCCCGGATGCTCCAGGGCCGCAAAGCACTCGCCCCGAATGCCAACGGAGCAGAAGAGCACATGGTGCTTGAATTCCGCGATGAAGTTCTGGTCTACGTCCCGACGTCCAAAATCGCGCTGGTCCAAAAGTACATCTGCGGCAAAAATGTAGAACCGGCCCTCTCGCCGTACGGCGGGAAATCGTGGGGCAAAATGAAGGAAGAGGTCGCAGAATCGGTCAAAGAACTCGCCGGCGAGATGCTGGAGACGCAGGCTGCGCGCCTTTCCCGTCCGGGAATCTCCTTTCCGATCGAAACACCGCTCCAGAAAGAATTCGACGCCGTTTTTCCATACTCGGAAACTCCGGACCAGCTCAAGGCGATCGATGCGATCCGCACCGATATGGCCTCCCCACGTCCGATGGATCGGCTTCTTTGCGGAGACGTTGGTTTTGGAAAAACAGAAATGGCCATGCGTGCAGCATTCACGGCCGTAGAAGCCGGATTCCAAGTCGGGATCATGGCCCCAACGACGGTTTTGGTCGAACAGCATCTGCGCACATTTCGTGCCCGAATGGCGACTTTTCCCGTCACGATCGAATCGATTTCCCGCTTTGCATCTGCGGCCAAACAGAAAGAGATCCTGAAACAGACTGCCGAAGGAAAGGTCGATATTTTGATCGGAACTCATCGAATCGCCAGTTCCGATGTTTCGTTTCGCAATCTTGGGCTTCTGATCATCGACGAAGAACAAAAATTCGGCGTGCGGATCAAAGAATCGCTCAAGAAACTGCGTTCTACTGTCGACGTCCTCACGATGACCGCCACCCCGATCCCGCGCACGCTCCATATGTCGCTTCTTGGTCTTCGCGATATTTCCAGCCTGGAAACTCCGCCGGCAGACCGACGTGCCATTGAGACGCACGTCGTCCGCAGCCAGCCCCAGCTCCTCCGAAATGCCATTCTGCGCGAGATCGACCGAAACGGTCAGATCTTCTTCATCCATAATCGGGTACGGGACATTCAGGACGTCGCGGACACCCTGCGCCAAATCGTTCCGGAAGCCCGCATCGCGGTCGGACACGCACAAATGACGGAACGTGAACTGGAACAGGTCATGCTCTCGTTCGTCAACCATGAGATCGACATCCTGGTCAGCACCACGATCGTCGAGACCGGGCTGGATATTCCGAACGCCAACACGATATTCATTAATGAAGCCAACCATTTTGGTCTGGCAGAACTGCATCAGCTCCGCGGCCGCGTCGGGAGATTCAAAAACCATGCGTACTGCTATCTTCTCGTCCATGAAACCGGCATACTCTCGGAAGTCGCGATCCGGCGTTTGAAGGCGATCGAAGAGTTTGCGCACCTCGGTGCCGGTTTTTCCATCGCCATGCGCGATCTGGAGATCCGCGGAACTGGCAATATTCTGGGTACGAAACAGAGCGGACAGATCGGAATGGTCGGCTACGAACTTTACTGCGATCTGCTCGACGCCGCGGTTCGCCGTCTCCGCAGGCTTCCCCCTCGCGAAACTGTCGACGTAGACGTCGACCTCCCCGTCACGGCGTACCTGCCTCACCATTACGTGTCCGATATGCGGACGAAGATGGAGCTTTACCGCAGACTTTCACGCCTCACCCGTCCTGCACATGTTGCGGATTTTGAAACGGAACTGATCGACCGATTTGGGAAACTTCCCCTTCAGGCCCGGCTTTTGCTGAAACTTTACCGAGTCCGGATCCTGGCCCATCAATGGCTCATTCATTCCATTCATCGAGAGGGAGATTTCCTCATCTTCAAATTCCATTCCCGAAAAGCACTTGAACCGCTTGCATCCCGTCCGATCGGCAGTCCAAAACAGACACTCCGTTTTATCGACGACCGGACGGCCTGCCTGCCTCTGGATGAGGAAACTGCAAATTCCGCATCAGATTCCGAAAAATTGCTGAATTGTGTCGAAATGCTCTTGCGTGATTCGTGAAATTTTGTTAATCTCATGAAAGAAGAGTACCCGAAAATTTCAAATTCGGCGACAAACCTGCGTAAAATTCGTGAGGACCTCATGCGTTCGTTCAAGTTCACCCTTTTTTTGCTCATTTCGATTGAGTTCCTGACCTTTTCGGTTCAGGAAACGTCGGCTCAATGGTGGAAGCCAAAGTCTGCCTCGAGATCCACTCGTTCCGCACAGAACACAGAGCCGCTTGATGCTCCTGTGCTCCCCGCCGCGTCTGGAACTGCAGGTCGGGCAGGAAGCAGTGTTTCGCAGCGGGACACGGACCGGTTTCTAAGCTATTCGGAGCAAAAAGAAAAAGAGCTTGAAGAAGAAAAAGCCAAAAAAGGTTTCTTTATTCCTTTTCCGTGGGCAAAAAAAGAGAAGGAAAAAAAGACCGAAGAACTCGAAAATCCTTTTGGTGAAGTGCAGCTGGCTCCGCCGCGATACCAGGATCTCTCAGAACTGGGGATCGATACGTCGAAACCAGCTCCCGGCTTCGAAAATGAAAATGCAGCCAGACGATCTGCTCCTTCGCAGCCGTCCGCAGATGCTCTCTCCACACAGTCCGATACTCCCGCTAATTCTACCGTTCAGCTTCCACCGGTTCAGACTTCCGGTCAGCTTCCTCCGGTTCAGACTTCCGGACAGTTCAGTACACAGACAGGCAGTCCTTCACCGTATATTCCGCCAGCTGGAGCTTCGGCATACGCAATGGCAGGTGCCTCCAATGTGTCAGACATTCCGAACACCGCAGCCATCGGCTCAAGTATGGCCGCATCCGATCCAAATTCCCTCTCAACCAGTTCATCGTATGCGGAGACCGGTACCCTGCCCGCACAACTGGATGTCGCACCGGGAAACGCGGCCGTCGGTTCGGCCGTTACGCTTCCTGGAGAACTTCCTGGTGAACTTTCCCAAGCCGCAGTTTCCGGGACTGCATCTCCCGCAGTGTCTGTATCTTCGGGAGAAAACGCCGCTTCGTCCGCTCCGGAAACCGGTTTTCAGCAGGAAACCGTTCAATTTCAGGCTGACACGGTACTGAAGCAGGTCCCGTCACTCATGGCAGACTCTTCCAAACTGGCCGGCGAAGGGATCCAGTACTATGAGCATGGTCAGGTTCTGGCGCAGGTCGGTACGCAGGTGATCCTCTCCGGCGACATTATGGTCAACGTAGACCGCCTTATGCAGGAAAAAAAGGATGAGATCCCGGAAGAGATCTGGGACCTTCAGCGGGAAATGCTCATCCGCCATTTCCTCCAGCAGTCCGTAGAAGCGAAACTGATTTACTGCGACGTACTTCGGAATGTCCCCATTGAAGGGATCAAACAGAACTTCACGGTCATCGACAAATTGTTCGAGGATCAGGAACTTCCCAACCGAATGAAAAAGGCCGGCGTTCAACTGCGTGAAGACTACGAAAAACTCCTCATTTCCGAGGGAACGTGCATTCAAAAACAAAAGTACCTCTACCGCGAAATGGTCTTCTGTCAGCAGTGGATCATGAAGACCATCCCGCAAAATCCTTCGGTCTCCTACCTTGAGATCGCCGACTACTATCGTGACCATCCCAAAGAATTTGAGATCCAGCCTCAGGTGAGGTGGGAGGAACTCGTCATTCGGAAATCCCGATTCCATACCCGGGAAGAAGCATACCAGGAAATGGTCCGGATCGGTTCCATTGCCGCGACACAGAAAATGTCGTTTGCCGAGGCCGCAAAACAGTTCTCGCACGGCGTCACGGCCTCCAGAGGCGGTGTGCAGGATTGGATCAAACCGGGACAGCTTGCGTCCCAGCCGCTGGAAGATGCACTTTTCTCTCAGGAAGTGGGAGTCCTCAGTCCGCAGATCATTGAGGATAAAAACTGCTTCTACGTCGTCCGTGTTCTCGAACGGAAACCGCTTATCCGCAAATCACTTGGTGACGTTCAGAAAGAGATCGAGACCAAGATCAGGACAAACAAAATCACGGAAGCAAAAGAAGAATACCTTGGAAAACTTCGGCGCGAAATTCCAGTCTTCACGGTCTTTGACGGGATCCCATCCCCCGAAGAACGGTACAAGGCCGCGCAGGAAGCCGCCAAAGCACAGCGTCGCGCCATGTTCTGAGTTTCACGGTATTCTAAAATATTCCCAGACTGCGGCATTCCCAAATGCGTTTCCAGCGGCAGAAAATCTTTCAGAGCCTTCGTCAGTTCCTTATGGACCGACGCAGGCTCTTTTTTATGCTTTAAAGGCAGGCATCCCCAAAAAAACGTTCAGGAAGAACAGAAAGGCTACGCGATCCGAAATGGAAAAGCCAGGATATCCTCCAAACTCTGCGCTCCCAGTGCCAGCATGATGAGCCGATCAAGCCCCACAGCGGTTCCTGCACATGGAGGCAAACCATAGTCCATCGCAGCAAGAAGACGGCTCTCTTCCGGCAGGCACTCTTTCCCATCGAGGCGGCGCAGTATGTTCGTTTCGACATTCCGACGGCGCAGTTCCTCCGGATCGCAAAGCTCATGGTATCCGTTTGCCAATTCGATCCCATCCACATAAAGCTCAAATCGTTCCGCCACATCCCCCCGCGAGACCGCCAGTGCCGCCTGTGAGGCAGGATAATCAAAGAGGATCACCGGCGTCTCATTTCCAAGACGAGCCTGGATCCGTTCTCCAAGCAGAAAGTCGAGCCAGTCGTCACGGTTCGCATCCTCCGAAAGCACAAAGCCTTCCGGGATCACCATATTCTCCCGTTTCGCGCAATCTGCCATCTCTTCGATCGAAGCCCGCAGGGGATCCAGACCGAGAAACGTCTCAAACGCATCTGAATACGTCATCCGCCGAGCCGGACCTCTCCCCAGGATCTCCTGCTGAAATTCATCCAGAAGTCCCATTCCCCCCTCAAGATCATCTCCCGGACGATAGAATTCAAGCATCGTAAATTCCGGATTGTGGAGCGTTCCGCACTCATCGCGCCGAAAGACTTTTCCGATCTGAAAAATCGGCACCTGCCAAGATGCCAAAAGGCGCTTCATCGCAAATTCCGGCGAAGTCTGCAGAAAGAAACGTTTTCCTCCCTCCGTCAGCGACATAGGATCCAAATATCGGTCCACGACCGTGTCGGCACTCAGAATTGGAGTCTCTACCTCAAGGAAATCCCGTTCCTCAAAAAATTTCCGGACCCGTTTCGTGATCTCGGACCGGGCACGCATCGTCTTGAGAGAGGCAGAAGGAGAAAAATCCGATTTTCTCTCCGAAACAGAAGGAGGAAAACCGGGATCCGTCGAAAAGGAATTGAAATCAGCCATCCTGAATTTTGACGAACTTCAAAAAAGGAAAAGAAATTTCATCCGGAGAACATATGGTCCCCGGGACATAAACTCATACTTCGTCCCGGCACATCTGTGCCATGACGAGCGCACACGTCCGCGCGTCTTCCAGTGCATCATGGTGCTGGAATGAAATCTGGAAATAGTCCGCCACCGTATTCAGACGATAGTTCGGTAAAACGGTCCCCGCACATTCAGGAAACCATTTTTTGGCAGTTCGGCACGAACATTTCCACGGATTTGAGATCTGCGGCAAATGAAAATGCTCCAGACACGCAGAAAGGACTCCCCGGTCAAACGGCGCATTGTGCGCCACGAGCGTTCTGCCGCCAATGAAATCCCGGATCTGCTCCCAATACGCATCGAAAGTCTCAAATCCGCGCACATCTGCCGGCGTGATCCCGTGAATGTCGATAAAATCCGGACGAAACCAAAGTTTTGGCGGCCGGATCAGCGTATGGAATTCTTCCGTCAACACACCGTCCACACAGCGGACCATGCCGATGCTGCACGCACTGTTTCGCTGAAAATTCGCCGTTTCGAAATCGATCGCCACAAAATCCATGTTCACCATACCCATACGAGCCGACCTCCCAGATCTCACGGGGAAATGAAAGGCCGACCCGCCAAAAACACTTTACTCAGCCAGCTCGATCAGAACCAGGCGCAGGTAAAACCGCCGTCAACGTTGATGCACGCGCCGGTGATGAATTTTCCGCCGTTCTTCGACAGCATCAATAATGCTGCACCAATGAGTTCATCCGGTTCCCCGTAGCGGCGCATCGGAGTGTGGTTCATGATGTTCGCGACACGCTGTTCATCCAGAAGTTTGCGATTCTGTTCTGCGGGGAAGAAACCGGGGCAGATCGTATTGCAGCGCACACCCTGCAATGCAAGATCCTGCGCAATATTGTTGCTGAGGTTCAGCACGCCGGCTTTACTTGCCGCATATCCGAAAACGCGGGAAAGCGGAAGGATAGAGTTGACGCTTCCGAAATTGAGGATCGACCCGCCGCCGTTCTCTGCCATGTGCTTGCCGAAGATCTGGCACGTGTTGAACGTCCCCTTCAGGTTGATGTCCATGATGAAATCCCATTTTTCTTCGGGATAGTCCAGGAAATTGGTCCCGAAGTTCACGCCGGCAGCGTTCACCAGGCAATCCACTTTTCCATTAATGGCCGCCGCAACATTCAGCGCAGCCGTAACGGAATCACGGTCCGTCACGTCAATGAGCGTCCAAGAGGCTTTTCCGCCAAGCTCACTGAGCTGGGCGCACCGCTGCACACAGAGATCCTCATTCACGTCTGCGATCACGACATGCGCCCCTGCCTGGGCCAATCCGCGGGCCACGGCACCGCCAAGTTCTCCCGCGCCGCCGATGACGACAGCGACCTGACCATCAAAACCAAACAAACTCTGAAGATATTCAGGAGTAGGCATCAAATTCTCCTTTTTATGCTAATTAAAAAAACAGGATGGATACGGCAGAAAATGTTCAGGAATGAACTTTCTGCCGTGTGCAAAACATACTCAGGGATCGGAAACGTCAAACAGACATTCCGAAGTACTGCACGAGACGATGGTACATTCGATAGTAATCCAGCTTCTCGAACATTTCAGAATATCGCCCGATACCGCGGATCACCAGCGGATTCGGCTTCACGCCGCTGCTTGTACGGAAACGGATATGGAGCGTCCCGGTCCGAATGATCCTTTCCCACCAGCTGCGGGTCAGCGTGACCTGCACGATATCCGTCACGCGGATCGACTGCATCTGTTGAAAGATCACGCCGGTCGTGTACGTAAAATGGCAATCATTCAACCCGTAATGCGTGAACTTGCGCCGAATGAAAAGCAGAACGAGCAGCCAAATGGCACCAAGTCCAGCAAGTCCATACAAAAGCCAGCTAAGGAACTCCCAACCGGGCATTCCAAACTGGACCGCAAGTCCAAGCCCAACACAAATGAGGCAGTAAAGAGCTTCATCTGAGAGGTCCCGGGGACGATATTTCCAAACGATATTCTGATCTGCCTTTTCCGAAAAATTCTCACGGAAATAGGCATTCAGTTCCATTCTCTGATTTCCGCTGCTCGAAGCCACCCCCATGGGATTCAACATTCTGCCGCCCATTCGGCTGCGGAGAAACAGACTGTACGTGTTCAGGATGGCGACCTCTTCACACGACGAAGTAAAAATACCGTGCATTCGGATACCGGGAAGCTGAATGATATTATCCGGAATGACGGATTCTTCCGTCTCACTGCCGTCGAGACCATCTATTTCCGCCAGATTACCGTCACGGACATGCAGCTCAAGAGTCCCAACTCCCAAAAACCGCTGCCATAAATTCCGCTTCACCTCTACGCGCTGGATGTCCCAAACGGCAACACGGCGTTCTTTGGTGATGAAAAAACCGGATCGACAGATCAAAACCGTTGGAGTCAGGCGATACCAGGTGCAGATCTTTCCGAAAAAGATCCGGGCAAGCAGACTGAACACATAGCACCATACGCCGATCCCGAGGAAGAAAATGAAGAAGTCACGGGCGGCTTCATTCCATGACTTCGGAAAAACCGATTTCAGGTTTTCCCAAACAACGGCGGCACTTGAACCACTTTCGGCTTCGGCAGTTTCCGCGTCCGCAGGGACTGCGTCGGCAGGAGTTTCGGCAGTTTCCGCGTCCGCTGGGACTGCGTCGGCAGGAGTTTCGGCAATTTCTGCGTCCGCAGGGACTGCGTCAACAGGAGTTTCGGCAATTTCCGCGTCCGCAGGGACTGCGTCGGCAGGAGTTTCGGCAATTTCCGCGTCCGCAGGGACTGCGTCAGCAGGAGTTTCGGCAGTTTCCGCGTCCGCAGGGACTGCATCGGCAGGAGTTTCGGCAGTTTCCGCGTCCACTGGGACTGCGTCAGCAGGAGTTTCGGCAGTTTCCGCGTCCGCTGGGACTGCGTCGGCAGGAGTTTCGGCAGTTTCCGCGTCCGCTGGGACTGCGTCGGCAGGAGTTTCGGCAATTTCCACGTCCGCAGGAGCTGCATCGGCAGGAGTTTCGGCAGTTTCCGCGTCCGCTGAGGCCGGAGCTGCTTCCTGTGCCGCGATCATTTCGACAGCAAACGCACAGGCCGAGTGTGCAGGGACTTCCGGAGCTTCCGCAGTCTTTCCGGTAAAATCAAGGGAAAAGATACGGAAACAAAAAAGAAGACAGGCCACCGCCAGAAGAAGGAATTTCGGCAAGGTCTTCCATTTGTATTTATGGATCTTCACCACTTCATTCCCGACGGTCTTTTCCACAGTATTTCTTTTAGTGAAAAATTCCAATGCGGAATAAAGGCAGGTAAAGTAGACGATCCCGATCCCAAAAATTCCAGTGACTGCGAGGTTGAAGTATCCCCAGCCTCCGACAGCCGAGAGGGACGGATAGAAAAGCTGCCCCCAAATAATCAAAAAGACGACGGCCCAAAAGATCTCATCCGTCAAGTCGCGGAGAGAATAGTGCCAGACATACTCATCTTTCGGAAAGTCGATCTCTTCAGCAGATGTGGTTTCCTGCGGTACGAAAGAAACCGGAGCCGGCATTTCCGGCACGGCATCAGCGGCCTCCGGCGAAGCAGAGGAGATACTATCCGAAAAAGTTGGGATCTCCGATGCATCCGCAGACATTTCCGGAGAGATCGACGGCATTTCGTGTGAAACCATGGGAGGCTCCTGAAGCGAAGTTTCTTCCGGCAGAAATTCATTTTGAGCCGGGGAAGATCCTTCTTGACTGATCTCGTTTGACATGATGTTCTCCTTAAAATTTGTTTCAGGAATTCCAGGTCTAGAATTGAAAGTCAATTTTATCATTTTTTCCCATTCCTTTCAAGGCCCTGCAGCAAAAAAACAGGCGGAATCTGAAAAAAATTCTTCCGAAATGAAAAAAATTTCCATTTTTGCGTTAAATTATGCAAAATAAGAGAAATTTACTCTTTACTTGTTTTTAAAAAATCGATAAAATAGCCGATACTCTTTCTATAGGCAAGGAAAAATATGCCGCATTTTTTCCACATTGCCGACAGACGAAAGCCCCCCACGGAAAGAAGGATCTTCCGTACGCAGTCTGGGACCAAAAATTCCCAAACATGCCGAAAAGAAAACCAGAACGCAATCAATCGAACGATTCGGGGAGAACCGAAAATGAAATGTCCCAACTGCCGTCAGGATAATGACCGGGTGATCGATTCCAGATCCTGCGATGATGGATTCGGGATCCGCAGGCGCCGGGAATGCCAGCACTGCCAGAAACGTTTCACGACCTATGAGCGAGTGGAACGTCCGACCATCAAAGTCATCAAAAGGGATGGGACCCGTGAAATTTTCGACCGCAACAAACTGAAATGCGGGCTGGAGATCGCATGCAGAAAACGGCCGGTCAGTGACGAGCAGATCGAAAAGATCCTGACTGCCGTTCAAAACGAGATCGAGAACAGCATCGACACCGAGATCGAGACCCAGTATCTCGGAGAACTCCTTATGGGGCAGCTTTTCCAGCTCGATCAGATCGCATTCGTCCGTTTCGCCAGCGTGTACCATCAATTCAGCGACGCGCAGGATTTCGTGACGGTCCTGAATATGCTTACGAAGAAAAAATAAATTCGAGGATGGAACTATGACGTGGCTGGCTGCTCTCATTGCGTATCTCTGGATCTTTGATGAATCGAATTACGATCAAAGAAACTGGTACGATGACTGGGACGATGAATAGAAAAATTCCCGGATCGGGTAAAATTCTGTCTTTCTTTGAACGCACATTCAGGGAAAGACTTTTTTTTATGCTGACAGCATCATCTTTCATTTCTTCAAAAAATTTTAAAATTTTTCTAAAAGTTCATTTCTGTACCTTGACAGGAAAAATTCCATCGCATATAATCGACATGAAAGCGATTTCCCGGACAGCTAAATCGCGTCCGGTTTTTTATGTCTCCATTAAAAATCCCTCCCATTTCAGAAATCCCTCCATTTAAAAGAAAGAAAGGAGATCCTCATGCTGAGATCCAACCGTCGAAACTTTCTCAAAACATCTTCCGCACTTGGAGCTGGAACCCTCATTCTTCCGGGGTCCATCGTCCACGGCACAGACACACCGAATGAAAAGCTGAACGTCGCTTTTCTGGGAGTCGGAAACCGAGGCGGCGCCAACCGAGGCGGAATGAGCAGCCAGAATACGTACGCGCTCTGCGACACGAATCGCCAGACGCTGGACAAACTAAAGGGGCAGTACCCCGATGCCGTCACCACGGTGGACTGGCGCACGCTCGTCGAAAATGAAAAGATCGACGTCTTTGTCATTTCGACGGCAGAACATCATCATGCGCTGGCATCTCTGGAAGCAATGCGGGCGGGCAAGAGCGTCTACACGGAAAAACCGCTCGCCCGAACAGTCGCCGAAGCCCGCGCGATGCAGAACGAGTACAAAAAACGCCGCGGAAAGATCGCGACACAGATGGGGACGCAGATCCACGCGGTGAGCAACTACCGCCGCGCGCTGGAGCTGGTCCGCGCAGGCGCGATCGGCAAAGTCACCGAAGCCCACGTCTGGTGCAGCCGTACCATCGCACCGATCGGCCCAGCCGTTCTTGAAGAACAGCCGATCCCGGAATGGTTTGCGTGGGATGAATGGCTCGGACCTGCCCCGATGCGTCCGTTCAACATCAACTACGTAAACCGCGGCTGCCTGAACTGGCACAGACGCTGGGATTTCGGAACGGGAGTCCTCGGCGACATGGGCAGCCATCTGATCGACCTCGCATACTGGGCACTGGAACTGGAATATCCGGAAACCATCTCAGCGGAAGGACCGGATCCGGATCCGATCGCACTCCCGCCATGGCAGATCGTGACCTGGAATCATGCCGCCCGCAAAACTTCAAGCGAATTCACCAGCGGGCCGATCAAGCTCATGTGGTACCATGGTCCGGAAGGCATGAAACGCCGAAGCGATCTGCTTCAGCCGATGGTCGGAAACGACACAGTCATTAACGACTGGGGGATCGGGATCGCGTTCATCGGCGAAAAAGGTCTCGTCGTCTCCGATTACGGCAAGCACATCCTCTCGCCAAGCGGAAAGTTCACCGACTACCAGCGTCCGGAACCATTCATTCAGGAATCGGCAGGACACTATCAGGAATTTATCGATGCATGCAAAGGCGGTCCGGAATCGCTCTGCAATTTCGACTATTCCGGCCGTCTGATCGAAAATAATCTGCTCGGGAATGCAGCTTTCCGTGCGGGAAAGACGCTGACCTGGGATGCGAAAAACTTCACGACCAACTCCGACGCGGACAAATTCCTCTACTCGGACTACGAATACCGCAACGGATGGAAAGTCGAGCTTTAATTTCCGAATCAGATCTCTGGATCCTGTTTCCTGAAGATCCCTCTCTACTTAGCGGCCGTGCCTCCATGATCGGAGACGCGGTCTCTTTTTCTACCCATTCGTCCCCAAAGTCAGGAAAGTCGAACTTTTTCGGGAAACCGATTTTAAAAATTCATGCAAAATCGGTGCAAAATTCCCAAAATTTCTCCAAAATCGGTTTCGGGGGGCTTTTCCGAATGGAAAAATCAGGTAAAATGAAAGGAGAATAGAAAAATTTCAAAAAAATCGGAGATCCTTAAAAAATTGGGGGATTTTTTGAGACGAAACGCCAACTCATTCGTCTTCATATCCAGGCAGGGACTCTGTTTATCCGCGCGGAGATCCTCAGCGGTCCACAGAATAGGAAATGCTCTGCGTTCAGGAAACTCCGATTTCCACAAAAAAACAAATCATCAGGAGGAAAAAAATGCGCTTCGCTCATCTTTTTTTGAGTCTGCTGTGTATTGGAATGCTCGGCATACCGGGAAATCCAGCCGTTTTGGAAGCCTCTGCCCCGCTTCCAAATGAAGGGGAACCCTTTGCTCGGCACATTAGCGAAAAACTGGCAGAAGGCGAGTACGTCGAAACGCTGAAACTCATCGATCTGTCTCTTTTGGGCGAAAATGCAGCAGCGCCTCAAAGGAACGAAAAATGGCTGACGAAAGAAGCCGCCCGCTTTCTGCCGTCCGTCCTGAACTCTCGGAATCAGGCACTTATCCGGCTGAACCGTTCTTCTGAGATCGACGAATTTCTGGAAAATTTTGAGACGGCCTACGCTTCCTCCTGGCGCGCACTTCAGGCACTTGCGCAGGTCTGGAATTCTTTGCCGGCTCATGGACGAGTCGTTTCGGGAAAATTCTACCGCGGAAATCAGCAGCAAAACGGGCAGTTTGCCTCTTCGCAGGAGCGTGACCGTACGCGTGCGTGCCAGCTCATGTTCCGCGGCATCCCGCTTGCGCAGGCTGACGAAGACACCATCGCCGCCGGCTGGTTCTTCCTCGATCTGGCCGACTTCCTCCTCAAAAGCCGAAATGGAAATCAGACCGTCTGGGAGCTTCAGGCCCTCACCGACCTTTCGGTCCTGCCGGAGATCGAGACGGAAAATCCATACGGACGCCGTTCCTTCAACGCACGTACCCGCGGTATTCCGCTCAATGAAGACGGTACTCCGCTGACGTTCTCCGTCCCGGAATCGCTTGAAAAAGCACAAAACGACGGCGAACGCTGGCGATGGATGCTCGAAGAAGCCGTTCGTCTGAATCATGGGAAGTACATCCCGGCCAAAGATGCCGAAAATACGGCACTGGATCTGGAAGCTGCATTTCGCGATGAGGTGACGTTCCGCCTTGCGCAGTTTTTCCAGATGCACTACGGAGAACAGACGCTCCAAAATCTCTGGAATCGGCTCAGCGTCGGGGAAGATGCAGAGGAACAAAAAACACGCGCGGGGAGTCTCCTGGCTCTTGAAACGCTCAAAGACACGGAAACGATCGCGCAGACAGCCGCAGGGATCCGCCGCTTTACGATGCAGGAAGACGGAAACTACATTTTGCTCTACCGCCAGCTTGCAGAACGCCCGAATCCGTACCGGAAAACGGCACAGTCCTACCTGGGACTCATTGCGATGAACCGCCGGCAGTATCCGCGCGCGGTCGAGTACTTCAAACTCGCTAGAGAACTCCCGCACATCCCGGTCCGTCCGGAATTCAGCGAAACGCTCGAAATTCCAGATCCACTCGATTTCACGGAAGAGATCACCGGAAACTGGGTCCGTTTCCTCCCGCAAAAGCAGCAGACCTCAGAAGCTCCCCAACTCTCGATCCGTTTCCGAAACGCGAAGAAAGCGGAGTTCACGGCAACCCGCGTGGATCTGGAAAAACTTTTCCGTACATTGCGTGAACAGATCGAAAAAGCGGCCGCACTGACTCCAGGACGCGATTCCGATCTG
The DNA here is from genome assembly GCA_017939795.1 of Thermoguttaceae bacterium. GTDB lineage: Bacteria > Planctomycetota > Planctomycetia > Pirellulales > Thermoguttaceae > RGIG3701. The sequence continues at coordinate 83,727 of JAGBAA010000141.1, read as the reverse complement.
GATCAGGAAATCAGCCAGCTCTCCATCGAGCATCTTGCCTACCAGCTGCTTCAGGACCGTAAAACAGAATTCCTGACGGACGAAAAAAGCACGTGGTCCATTTCGCTCGAGCCCGATCCGGAGCACCGCGACACGACGCTCTCCACGCCGCTGAAAGTCTCTCAACCCGGCGTTTACTGGGTCGAAATGCAGGCAGAAAACGGAAACAGGGTCTTCACGACAGCGTGGGTCCAGGACGTCATGCTCGTAAACAAAAAACTGAACGGACGCAGCTGGTACTATGCCGCCGACTCGCGGACAGGAAAACCGATACCGGGAGCCAAACTTGAATTCCTTGGTTTCCGCCGGGAGTGGGTCCCATCAAGAGACCGCCGACGCAGGAACGAATTCCGCTTCTACTCCAATATTTTCACGGCAGAATGCGACCAAAACGGCTCGTGGATCGGATCACCGGAAAACATGAAAAACGAAGACTATGGAGCCTTCCGGTATGCCATCGCCGTCCGCAGACCCAATGGCGAACGGATAGAAACCATTTCGGGGATCCACTGGGGCTCGATGAATTTCTCCTTTTTCCACCCAACATTCTACTCAAATCTGACGGCATTTGGAATCACCGACCGCCCGATCTACCGACCGGAAGAGAAGGTAAACTTCAAATTCTGGGTCTCCCGTGCCGTCTATGGCCAGGGAAACTATCTGGAGGTCAGCGACGACACATTCAGGCCAGCGTCCCAATTTGCCGCATTTCCCAACCTCTCTGCCGGTGCGGTCTCCGAACGAAAGCTCCGGATCCGGATCTCTGACCCGAACGGCGAAAATATCGAGGAACGTGAAGTCACCTCGGACCGCTACGGCGCAGTGTCCGGCGAATTCATTCTTCCTAAGGACGCAAAACTTGGGCAATATGCCGTCTCCGTCTGGGACGTTCAAGATCCCCATTTCGTATTTGGCCAGGTCACGTTCCGGATGGAAGAGTACCGTAAGCCGGAATTTGAAGTGAAGATCAACGCGCCGAAAGAACCGGCCCGGCTCGGCGATACGGTGAAAGTCAGCATCGAATCCAAATACTATTTCGGAGCCCCTGTCGCGAACGGCACGGTCCAGTACCGTGTTTTCCGCGAGACGCGAACGCAGCGCTGGTACGCTCCCGCTCCATGGGACTGGCTCTACGGTCCAGCTTACTGGTGGAGCACATACGATGTACCTTGGTTCCCCGGCTGGCGTTCATGGGGATGCGCAGCTCCGCTTCCGCCCTGGTTTGAAGGACGGAATTCCGGCGGAGAGGAACTGGTCCAGGAGGGCGAGCTCCGTCTGACTCCGGAAATGGAAGGGAAAGCCGAGATCCTCATCGACTCTTCGTCTGCTGCACTTCTTTACCCGGACGCCGACCACCAGTACCGTATCGAAGCGGACGTCGTGGACGCTTCCCGCCGCACTATCAGCGGAAAAGGGACCGTTCTGGCCGCTCGGAAACCTTTCGAGGTGAATGTCTGGACACACTGCGGCTACGCACGGGTCGGCGACCAGGTCCCGGTCCACTTCGCCGCCAAAACGCTGGACGGAAAAGCTGTTGAGGGAAAAGGAACGGTCCGGGTCTTTGAAGTCAGTTACGAAAAAGACGGGACGCCGACGGAAAAAGAGCTTCAGAGTGCCGAAATCGCGACGGATGCCGAGGGATTTGCCATCTTTCAGCTGAAAGCTGACCATTCCGGCCAATTCCGCGTTTCGTGTACCCTCACCAGCGGCGGAGAAAAACCGAAGACCGTCGAAGGCGCGATCCTCTTCACCGTCCACGGCGATGGCGCGGCGGGAAAGGATCTCCGATTCAACGAACTGGAACTCATCCCGGACAAATCGGAATACCGGCCGGGTGAGACCGTGCGGCTTCTTGTGAACACAAACCTCGCGGATGCGTCCGTCGTCCTTTTCGAGCGGTGCGAAAACGGGATCTGCTCTACTCCGCGAATCATTCCAATGAACGGAAAGAGCCGGATCGTGGAACTCTCCGTCCGGGAATGCGATCAGCCAAACTTCTTCGTTGAGGCTCTGGTTACGGCAAACAGTCAGGTTTACGCCGTCACGAAAGAGATCTGCGTTCCCCCGGCAAAGCGCATCCTGAATCTGGAAACCATTCCTTCCAAAGAACGTTTCCTTCCAGGCGAAAAAGCGGAAGTCATGCTGAAACTCACCGACGCCGACGGCAAGCCGTTTGTGGGACAGACGGTCCTGACGGTCTACGACAAATCGCTCGAGTACGTTTCCGGCGGTCCGAATGTGGGAGACATTTACGCTCATTTCTGGAACTGGAAGCGGCATCATTACCCGGAAACCCGCTCCACCAACCAGCAGATCTCCCATTCCATGACGAAACCGCGAGAACCCGGCATGACGGACCTCGGATTTTTCCATTACTGCACGAATGGCGGAATTGGACAGAACCGGCAGGATCCCATCATGTTCGCAGCGGAAGAAAGAATGAACTTCTCCGGCACAAAGATGAGAAAAGTCGGCGCAGTTGCCGGCGTCGGTGCACGTCGGATGGAAGCCATGGCATTGGAAGAAAATGCCGTAATGAACAGGGCAGGCGGTGCAGTCATGGCGATGCCCATGGCGGCGGCAGCTCCGACAGCAGAGGCTCCCATGCTCGCAGAGGCTGAAATGGCCGCAGACATGGACGCTGTTCCGGCAGAAGAAATGAAGAACGAAAAGCCCTTGATGGAAACGGGAGCCGTCTCGAATGGGATCGGCGATCCGGCATCCACGCAAACGCTCGCAGAAGCGGTCATCCGAAAGAATTTCGCGGACACTGCGTACTGGACTGCGTCGCTGGAAACCGACGAAAACGGAATCGCGAAAGTCGATTTTCCAATGCCGGAAAACCTCACGACGTGGAAAATCTGCGCGTGGGCCATGGGGAATGGAACGCAGGTCGGAAAAGCCGAGACCGAGATCCTGACCGCCAAAAATCTGATCCTCCGAATGCAGACGCCGCGTTTCGCGACGACGTCGGATGAGATCGTCCTGACGGCAAATGTACACAATTACCTCGAAACGGAAAAGTCCGTCGTCGTGAAACTCTCCCTGCCGAAAGACGCGCCATGCCGCCTCTTGGACGATTCCGCGCAAACGGTGACCGTTCAGATCCCCGCACAGGGCGAATCCCGCATCGACTGGCGCATTCGTGCCGAAAACGAGGGAGAGTGCTCCGTCACGATGTCCGCACAGACGGACGAAGAATCCGACGCAATGCTCCTTTCCTTCCCCATCCAGATCCACGGAATGGCGAAGCAGGACGCGCGCAGCGGCATGATCCCGGCGAACACGGAAACGCAGGATGCAATGGAGACCGCCAAGAAAACCGACTCGGAAACCGTCAATGCTCCGTCCACGGCAAGCGGGTTCATGGAATTCACGATTCCGGAAGCCCGACGTCCGCAGGATTCCGCGCTGGAGATCCGATTCTCTCCGACGCTGGCCGGTGCAATGCTCGACGCGATTCCGTACCTGGCCGAGTATCCGTACGGATGTACGGAGCAGACCGTCAGCCGATTCCTTCCGGCAGTCCTGGTCCGCAAGGCGCTGAACGATGCCGGAGTGGATCTTGCGGCACTCGCAGACCGAAAGACGAACCTCAACGCACAGGAGATCGGCGACGCCCGCGAACGGAACGCGCAGTGGGAGAAACAGATCCGGAATCGGAAAAACGACCCGGTTTTTGATGAAGCAGTCCTCAACGACATGGTCTCGGTCGGAGTGGATCGGCTCGTGAATATGCAGTGCGCAGACGGCGGGTGGGGTTGGTTCTCCGGAGCCGGCGAGACCTCTTGCGCCCACCTGACCTCCATCGTCGTACGCGGACTCCTTCTTGCGCAGAAGGCGGAAGTTTTCGGCACGCTCGAAAACCCGGAATCGGTCAACCGCTCGATCCAGTCCGGCCTCAGCTGGCTGGCGAAACACCAGGAAGGTGAACTCGAGAAACTGCGTCTCGGCGTCAAACTCCATGAACTCTACGAGTCAGGCAAACTCCCCAAAGACGGCCCCATCCCGGAGGAATTCCGTGACCGTCCATGGAAAAACCGCGTAGCTGAAGTCGACGTCCTCGTCTTCGCGACGCTGACGGAAGCGGGCTGGATGAACGGCTCGGCCCAAGCGATGAGCGATTTCATTTTCCGGGACCGCGTGCACCTTTCGCCGCAGTCCAACGCAATTTCCGGGCTCGCCTTCTTCCAACGCGAAGAAATGGAGCGATTCCAGACGATCCGAAAGTTCCTTACGCAGTTCCTCGTTCAGGATGACGAAAACCAGACGGCGCATCTTTCGCTGCCCGGTTTCTGCTGGTGGTGGTGCTGGTACGGAAACGACATCGAAACGCAGGCCGCGTATCTCCGTCTGCTCTGCCTGGATCCGGATCCGGAAACACTCCAGACCGCGTCTCGTCTCGTGAAGTACCTACTGAACCACCGAAAAAACGCGACATACTGGAACTCAACGCGCGATACGGCACAGGTTCTGGAAGCGTTCACGCACTACCTGCGCACGACGAACGAGCTTGAGCCGCAGATGAAGGTCGAGATCTTCCTGGACGGTAAACTCCGCAAAACGGTCAACATCTCACCGGAAAATCTCTTCACGGCCGACCTGACTTTCCTTCTCGAAGGGGAAGCCGTCACCGCCGGCACGCACCGGGTGGAGCTGCGCAAAACGGGAACCGGTCCGCTTTACTTCAACGGCTACGCACGGTACTTTACGCTGGAAGACTTCATCCGGAAAACCGGCCTGGAAGTCAAAGTCGAACGAAAGTACTTCCGTCTGAAGCGTATCGAGGCGCAGCAGAATGCCGCAGGCGGACGCGGTCAGCTCGTGAAGCAGAATATCCTGAAGTATGAGCGGATCCCGATGGATTCCGGCGAAACGGTCTCCAGCGGCGATCTGATCGAAGTAGAACTGACGGTCGAAAGCAAAAATGACTACTCGTACATCCTGATCGAGGACATGAAACCCGCCGGTTTCGAAAACGTCGAGACCCGCAGCGGATACGATGGAAATGCGATGGGAGCGTACGTGGAGTACCGCGACGATCGAACGGCATTTTTCGTGCGCAGTCTGAATGAAGGGACCCACAGCGTCTCGTACCGACTGCGTGCAGAAACTCCCGGCAAAGTCTCCGCTCTTCCCGCCCGGATCGAGGCGATGTACGCCCCGGAACTGAAGGGAAACAGTGACGAGATGAAACTGGAATGCGTCGATAAACCGGAGAAATGAGCCGCAGTTTCTGCTTTTGATCTCGCCCCAACCACTTAACGCCGTCTCGCCAGTCTCTCAGACTGTGCGAGACGGCGCAATCATTCCATTCAGAATCCCAAATTCCAAATCATTTCAAGGAGTTTTCCATGCCCCAAACCCGCCGAAAGTTTCTCGCAGACTCCGTATCTGCCGCAGCCGGCACTCTGATCCTGAACACCGTAGTTTCCCCGAATGCCGCAAATGCACAAATTTCAGAATCTGGCTCTTCCGCCGCTCTGGACTCCATGCCGAAAATTCCGGAAGTCAGTCCGTATTTGGAGGAAGTCCTGAATTTCCTGGATCCCGCACATCCGACGCTCGCGCCGTTTCTGGAAAAAGCACAAACGCCTCTGGAAAAGCAGGAAGCCATCCTCGCAGCCTACCGAAATCGGAAACTTCCGTCGATCTACGGGCTTTTCAATGACTGCGAGCCTGAAAAGATCGTGGGGACGCGCGGATACGGAGGAAAAGAGCCTCAGAAAACGGCGGAACTCGCGCTTCAGCACATTTTCCACGGTCAGCCCGCGTACGAGCCGGATTTTCGCGGAAAGGACGAGATCGACTGGGACACGAATCCGCACAAAGACAAAGAGTGGATCTGGCAGTTTCACCGATTCAGCTGGCTCACGGCACTGTCGGGAGAGTACGTTCGGACGAAAGACGAGAAATTCGCGCGCGAGTGGGTCTTTGAAATGCGCTCCTGGACCCGGCATATGCACAAACCGGAGAACGCGTTTCGTCATCCCGGTTGGCGTTCCCTGGACACCGCCCTGCGCATGAAAGAGTGGGCACTGCATCTGGAATTTTTCCTCAACTCCCCCTCACTCGACTCGCGCACTTTCACGGACCTCCTTTACTCGCTGGACATTCACTGCCGGCGGATCCTGAAATGCTGTCTGGACGCCCAAAAACGTGACGGAATGCTCGGCAACTGGGACATTTACCATACGGAAGGGCTTCTCTTCACCGCTGCCGCGCTCCCGGAACGGAAAGAAAGTGCGCATGAAGTCCAGACTGCCGCACAGCTTCTGGTCGATTTCCAGAAACGCGTTCTGCTTGAGGACGGCGTCATCAACGAGTACATTCCAAGCTACCATATGGCCTACCCGGCACAGTTTGCCCGTCTGGTCCGCGTCTGCGGGAAACTTGAGCTTCCCGTAGAGATTCCGCAGGACTTCATGGACCGACTCGAAAAATCGATCAACGCCGTCGTCGTCTGGAGCCACCCGGACGGTGCGGCTCCGCTCTTCGGCGACGCGTGGCTCGGAAGCCGCGACGTAAACCGACGCTGGATCCGTCCGTACCTCACGATGTTCGACCGTCCGGACTGGGTCTGGTTCGTGACGAAAGGGAAAGAGGGACGGCATCCGGACTCCCGCATTCAGGAACTTCCAGCCGCCGGATACCACACGATGCGCTCCGACTGGTCCGAAAACGCGCTTTTCCTCGTCGCGAAAAACTCCAACACGACACGCTTCGGCCACAATCAGGCGGACAACATGACGTTTGAGCTTTCTGCATTTGGCCGACGGCTCATGATCGACAGCGGGTGCTTCAATTACTCGGGAGAACCGGAATGGCGCAGATACTTCCGTTCTCCGGAAGTCCATCAGCTCGTTTCGCTCAATAAAAACCCGATCCTTTCCCGCGGACGAAAAATCGGCGAAAAGACTATTTCCGCGACAGAAACGCGCCCCGCAGCAGATATTCTGATCCTCGAAAATGAGCCGGTCCCCGGTCTCTTCCATCGGCGTACATTTCAGTTGATCGATGGACGCTTTTTCGTCATTCTGGACGAACTTTCCGGTTCGGCATCCGGTGAACTTCGCCAGCATTTCCAGTTTCTTCCGGGAGATTGGCGACTCGAAAAAGAAACTCTCCGCGCGTGGACCGTGCATCCAGGGAAAGTCAATCTTCTGATCGCGGGAGCAGAGATCCAGAACGCTGAAATTTCACTTCAGGAAGAAGAAGGCTGGCTCTCGACCGTCTACATGAAAAAAGAACGCCGGCCCGCCATGGCCTTCGTTCAGAATAAACCGGCCGGAGAGACTCGCCGATTCGCGACGGTCCTTTACCCGCTCGAGCCAAAAGAAACGCTTGACCCCGGCACACTCCGTTTCACGCTGGAAGAAAATTCTGCGTGGTCGCTCACACTGGGAGAGAAACGCTGGAAATTCGGGAAGGAAAGCTGATTTTCGATCCATTCACTTCGGAGCGGCTCAAACATTCCGTGCCGCTCCATTTTTTATCCCGCCCAAATTTCACACCGTGCAGATTTTATGCCGCACCAATTCTACGCTGCGTCGATTCAAGTACCGTACGGATCCGATACAGCCTCACTCTCGGATGATGGAACATCGGGGAAGGGATTCCAGAAAGAGTTTCCCATAGTATTTCGATTCGATCCGCGGATCCAGGATCACGACCATCCCAGTATCCGTCCGCGTCCGGATGAGCCGACCAAATCCCTGCTTCAACTTGATGACCGCCTCGGGGATCTGGTACTCGTTAAACGGATTTCCACCGCGGGCTTTGATGGCATCGACGCGGGCTTCCGTCAGCGGGTGGTCCGGAACGCGGAATGGGAGCTTCGTGATGATGACATTGCGCAGTGCGTCACCCGGCACATCAACGCCCTGCCAGAAACTATCCGTCCCGAAAAGCACGCTCCGCGGATTCGCTTTGAAATTCTCCACCATCTGCGAGCGCGACATTCCCTCTCCCTGCGAAAAAAGTGCAAGATTCTGCCGAATGAGCCACGGAGTCATTTCCGCAACGACCCGGTTCATGAGCCCGTAGCTCGTAAACAGAACGAAAGCATGACCATCCGTCATCTCCACATACCGGCAGATGCGCTCTGAAAGCTGACGCTCGTACGCCTGCGCATCGGCGACGGGATCCGGCATCGAAACACCAAGAATTAGACGTGCCTGCCGAGGATAGTCGAACGGACTCCCCAAAAGACGCTGCCGCGCAGTCGTCAGACCGATCCGCTGGCGAAAGTACCCAAAATCTGCCGCACATTCTTCTCCCGAGGCTCCGGAAACCGGGTTTTTCCCCATCATCTCCGGGTTCCCCGAAATCATCTCCGCGACAGTTCCCGGACGAACATTCATTCCGCCTGCGTTTTCCGTACCGAAACGGTTTTCCGGATCGAAAACATTTCCGCCTCTCGAAAACCGGTTTCGCCCGCCACTGCTTCGGACTGTAGAGAGCGTTGCGCTGGTCATGGTGACCGACTGCATTTTATTGAAGAGCATCTCGCGCATCAGCGGTCCAACGTCGATCGGCGCCGCATTCATCGAGACCTTTGGTACAGCACGCCGTCCGCCTCGGCCGACCGGAACGACATCCAGCCAGTAAACGAAATCTTCCGCCTTCTGTGAGACCCACGTATCGATCCCAACGGCCAAAGAATTCAGTCGGTCCGCCAGCGTGTCGAGTTCCTTCTGCGCCTCTTCGGAATCCTGTGCCTGCGCATCATTGAAAAGGCATCCTGCCAAAACTGCGAGCGCATGACTGAGCTGATTCTCCACGATTCCCGGACGGCGCACCCGGATCTCATTAGCCCGAAACTGCGAATTCATTTCCTCCTGCCGCGATTCAAACCATGCGTTCAGCTCGTAAAAGAAATTGCTCGACTGCACATAGCATTCCGCGATGAGCTTCTGTGCCTCTTCCAGTCCATACTGCACAAGAATGCCATGATTCGTGCGAAGATTAAGCAATCGGCGAAGAAGATACTCGACCTGGCCATTCGTGATTCCGATCCCAAGATGGTCCCCCGCCACCGACTCCATGGAGTGCGCTTCATCAAAAACGACCGCATTGTACTCGGGAAGAATGGCCCCACCGCCGTTCCGGACGGCAAGATCGCTGAAAAAGAGTGCATGATTCACGACCAGGATGTGCGCATTCCGCACACGGCGCCGCGCCCGCTGGTAAAGGCAGTCCTTGAAGAACTGGCATTTTTTCCCAAGGCAATTTCCCGACTCGCAGCAGGCCTCTTCCCAGACTTTCGGATTCACGCTGAAATCCAGATCCGAAAGCGTTCCATCGTCCGTCTGATTTGCCCACACGCGAAGATCTTCGATCTGCTCAAGTTCCTCCATGGAACTGAAAAGGACCTGCGCATTTCGATACGCATTTTTCAGACGGCGCAGACAGACGTAGTTTGACCGTCCCTTCACCAGCACGAAAGAAAATTCAAGCGGCAGCAGACTGTTTAAAAACGGCAGATCTTTCCGGATCAGCTGTTCCTGAAGGCTGATGGTCTGCGTCGAAATGACGACCCGCCGGTACGGTCTCTGCCTCTCTCCTTCAAAAAGGTACTCCTGCGTCGTCGCGAGAATCGCCGGAACGAGATACCCGAAGCTCTTTCCGACCCCGGTCCCAGCCTCCACCACCAGATGATTTTTTCCAAGAAAAGACTCCAGAATGTCGTTCGCCATGACGATCTGCTGCGGACGCGGCTCGTAGCCCTTCATTCTGCGGGCAAGCAAACCATCCGCCCCCAAAATATTCTCGGGCGTGAAAATCAAATCATCCGACATTTTGAACTTCTTTCGTCCTGGATCCTTTTTGAATCATCTTTGACCAGAGCGATCTCCGGGCTTCTTTCCCGAAGATCCCTCCACGGAACACTTTTCGGTCAGTCTTTTCGGTCTGCCCTTTCTGACTGCGGCTCTCAATTTTTCACGACTGCCCCAAATCGCCGGGTACGTTTCTGGAAGGAGTCGAGCGCGTCATGGAAGAGTGCTTCGGAAAAATCAGGCCAACAGACCTCCGTGACCCAGATCTCCGCATAGCTCAACTGCCAGAGAAGAAAATTACTCAAACGCATTTCCCCCGCCGTCCGAATGAGAAGATCCGGATCCGGCGTCCCGGCCGAGTAAAGCACCCCGGCGATCTGTTCCTCGTCGATCCCGGAAGGCTGGATCTTTCCCTCTACGGCCCTCTGCGCGAGCTGACGGGCAGCGTCGACCAATTCCTGACGCCCTCCGTAATTGATGGCGAGAGTCAGGACTAAACCGTCATTTTCCGCACTCATTGCGAGCGTTTTGTCCATCTCGCGCAAGGCAGACTCCGGGATCCCGTCCCGCCGCCCAATGACTCGCAAACGCACTCGATTCTCCATGATGCTCTGCCGGGAGGAAACCATGAAATGCTCCAAAAGCTGCATGATGGCGTTCAGCTCCAGTGCAGGACGCTTCCAGTTCTCGTGCGAAAAGCAGTAAAGCGTCAGATTTTCCAGCCCGATCCGCACAGACTCCGCCACGATCTTCTCGACAGTTCTCGCCCCCTCACGATGTCCGGCCGCACGCGGAAGTCCGCGCTGCTGAGCCCAGCGTCCATTGCCGTCCATGATGATGGCGACGTGCCGAAGCTGATTTTTTCCCGCAAGAGGCACTTCTACGGGTGTTTCATTTCGATTTTTAGAGGCACCGGTTCCCAACCATTTCCTCAAATTGAAAAATTTGAAAAACATGAAAAAGTTCTCCCCCAATGCGGATCCATCCCAGGCATCTTTCCATTCACCGCGTGCATCTGCATACCCGGCATGGCAAAACGTCTCCAGTATATCAGAACGGGAAAATTTGAAAAGCCCCCCGCCGGACGCTTCCGGAGAAAAAGTGGAAAATTACGCCATTCCTGGCAAAAATCCAGAGGCAGACAACTTCCTGCGGAGACGTTTTTACTGCATTCCTTTCCGGATCTGCCGTTCCTCTGCACTCCCACCTTTCCCTCTTTTGCTTTTTTGAACCACACACAAAAAGCGAAGAATATTTTCCATTTCCGACTCCAGATCCCGGCGTGCTCTGCGCCGTGCAGCAGAAACCGGCACCGCCACATGATTGATGCTGAAAATTGCAGAAACTCCGCGTGCATACGCTTCCTCGATCCGGTCCCCGATGTCGCCGACGACCGCAATGAGGGGCACGCCCGCTTTTTGGGTCTGCTGAGCGACCCCCAGGACCACTTTTCCGCGTAAACTCTGTGCATCTATCTTCCCTTCTCCGGAGAAAACCAGATCCGCTCTCTCAAGCATTTTCGCGAACTGGACCGTTTCCAGAATGATCTCGATCCCCATCTTCAGTTTCGAATCAAAAAACGCGCACATTCCCCCTCCCATTCCTCCGGCAGCTCCGGCTCCGGGAAGCATGAAGAGATCAGAAACTCCAGTCTTCTGCCGCATTCCCATCCCCAGCGTCCTCTGGATCACCTCACCGCAGTGTCTCAGCCCGGCATCCAGACGCTCGACCATCGCATCATCCGCCCCCTTTTGAGGCGCAAAAACATACGCGGCCCCCGTTTTCCCGCAAAACGGACTGTCGATGTCGCACATGGTCAGAAATTCTACGTTTCCCAGAGCGGGATCTTTCCTGGAAACGTCGATCCGTGCGATCTCGCAGAGTGTTCCGCCGGTGGGGATGAACGACTCGCCCGCCTCATTGAGAAAACGGACTCCGCAAGCCGCCGCAGCTCCCGTCCCAGCATCGTTCGTGCAGCTGCCGCCTAATCCGGTCACGATTTTTCGGCATCCATTCCGGGCCGCATGGAGAAAAAGCTCACCGACGCCGTACGTCGTCATTTTTTCTGGATCCTTTCGTCCGTAGACCAGCGGAAGCCCCGCACATGCCGCCATTTCCACGACGGCCGTCTCCCCATCCGGAAGGACTCCATAGAATGCGTTCATCTTCTGAAAATCCGGTCCCGTGACCTCTACCGAGACTTTTTTCCCACCGACGGCCGTCAAAAATGCATCGACCGTCCCTTCCCCTCCGTCTGCGACCGGGATCGACCGGATCCTCGCATTCGGCACAAAGCGCCGGATCGTCCGCGCCATGATCCCGCAGATCTCCCGCGAACTGAGCGTCCCTTTGAATGAATCCGGAATCAAAATAAAATCTCGCATGAGGTCCCTCTCTTTCCATTTCCCCATTAAAATTACTCCTGATCCGTTTCGGTATCTCTGCGACCTGCCGTCGGATAGACTTCCCGCGCCTTTTCGCGAAATCTGGCCTGGATCCCGTACTGTGCACCTCGCACAGCCTTCAGCCACGGCGCATAGAAAATGACCTGCTCGCGCAGACTCCGTTCCACATAATTATACTGCCGCCAGTCTTCCGGCCACCGGAGTGAAGAGTCCGCGTCAAAGTACACGCCGGGGATCCACGAACAGATCGCAGCCGCCGCCCCCTCGCGGATACTCTCATCCTCTGAACACAAAAGCGGCATCATCTGTACGAGTCCCTCATCCGAGATCCACTGCTCGGAAATGTGCAGAAGCGGCGCACGGTCTCCCGCGAGGATCCGCGAAGTATTGACGCGCCAAACGAACGCATCGACAGGCAGGACCAGGTAAAGCCAGATGATCGCGAGCGAACTCCACGTACACCGGTTCCAGATCAGAGCCATTCCTTCACGCCTCGCAATCAGGAAAAACGCCCAGAACAGCCAAACACCGACGGCGGCCGTACCGAAAAATCCGACCATCCTCAAGCACGTCAGGCCGGAGTGGTCCACGTAGATCCCCAGACGGACGAAAATGGCTCCGACAAGCAGAAGATTCTCGAAGAGCCAGAAAAATGCGAGTTTTTCCAGAAACGCACTTTGCGCATTTTTCTCCATTTTCCGGCCAAAGATTCCCCAAAGAACTCCGACGGTCAAAACGAGCGCGGCCGTCAGCCACGCGGCCCCTTCATGGCAAAACGTTCCGAGACAGAAATCTGCAGGCGGATCCCACGACGCAAGTACACCGACCTCCCAAACAAGATCCAGCGCAAAAAGTCCGCAAAGTGCCCAAAGTGAATTGCGCGCGGTCTGGTAGAAGATCCCGGAAACCTCACGCTCTCCCGAAACCGCATTTTCCGCATCCCTGCCGACATTTTTCCACGTTTTCCCCGCAATCAGTCCCGCAAACCCCAAACCAACGGCCAACCATACGGCACACGACTCCACAAATTCATCCGAGCCTGAAGATGAAAGGAAGATCCCCTCGAGCACGTTCTCCAGTTTTTTCACCATCCAGCCCAAATTTTTCAGGTCCCAGTTCGCGAAAAAGAAAAGCGTGCCAAAAACGAGCAGCAGAACCGCCGGCACAGTAAATACTGCGAGATTTACGAGATTCCCTTTCCGAAAAAAGAATCCCCGAAACGGCCAGGCCGCAATTCGAAACACGCTGAGAAATGCCCCGACTATCGAAGCGAAGAGAAATGCGGCACATCCGTCTCTCTCAAGCGGCACACGCTGCCCATTCACCGAGGCGGCAAGAAGCAGAAGAAGTCCCGGAATAAAAAGAACAAGAAATCCGCTCGGTACCGTGTAGAGGCACCGTGCCCCCACTGCCCACAGCATGAGTATCAGCACAAGCGAAAGCCTCCATCGCTTCCAGCTTTCTCCCACCGCAAAAATCAGCATCGGCCATAAAAAAAGAAGGCAGGCAAAACCGGCTGTTGGAAAGCAGGAAAGCATGGTTTGGGGATGGAGCAGAAATTCAAAAGACACAACCGCAAGCAAAATGGAAACCGCTTCACGCCACTTCATGGGCGCGATATTCAGGTTTCTCTGCTTCCATTCGCGAGACAGTTCCCGCGAAATATAGACCGGCACGACTCCAATGCCCGCAATGAACAGTCCCACGAACAAAAAAAATACCACAACGTCAAAAATTTCCATCATCGATTCCACTCCAATACGATTTCCAGCCGTGTCTTCAATGCATCCCCTGAGGTCTCTCCACCGCTATTTCATTCAATTTTACCTGACTTACCCCATTTTGTCAAGTAGGCGTGCGGAATTTCGTTTCAGGAAAAACGCTCCGCTCCCCCTTGACATTCCGACCGCAAAACGCTAAAATCTCTCAAACGAAATCGGAAATGGACTCAAAAACGTCCCCAATGTTTCCTCAAAAACCAGACGAGAAAAAGACGATGGAAAAACCAATTGATTTTGATCTCATCCGCAATGCGCGATTCCCGGAAGGCGTACTCGGCACACAAATGATCGAAGGGATGAACCGCTCCCACGCACGGCTCACAGAGTGGGGATTCTCGCACATTTCGGAATTCGGTCAAACCGTCCTTGACGTCGGCTGCGGCGGCGGTGCGGCTCTGAAAAAACTCGCAGAGCGTTTCCCCAATGCCCAGCTCTTTGGCTGCGATGTCTCACCGCTCGCGATCCAGTCCGCAGAAGAACTCAACGCGGAAAACGTTTCCGCCGGCAAAATGAGCTTCCACTGCGGCGGAGTCTCGAAACTTCCGTTCCCCAACGGTTTTTTCGACTCCGTATTTTCTGTCGAGAGCCTCTATTTCTGGCCGGATCCGGAAAAAGATCTCGCGGAAATTCTCCGTGTTTTGAAACCGGGAGGCCGTTTCATGACCGTGCTGGAAATGGTCGGCGGCTCCATGAGCGAACGCCATGCCGAGATCGCACGCCGACTGGAAATGTTCTGCCCGGCCCCGGAAGAACTCCGCGAACTGCTCACACGCAGCGGGTTTTCCGTCACGGCACTGACTCACGATACCCAAAACGGATGGCTCTGCGGGGTCGGCGAAAAAAGAGCGTAAAGTTTGCTCGATCCGCCAGTCGACACCATTGCTCCGCACATAAAAAAAGGGCAGTTCCTAATCTTTCCGGAACTGCCCCGTTTTTCGATTTCAAACGCCCACACTCAGCGTTCTGAGTTCCCTGAGGACGCTTCGATCTTCCGGATCTTTCGATCCAGCGTCGTCCGCTCGATCCCCAAAAGCTGCGCCGCGCGGCTTTTGTTTCCCTCGGTAAATTCCAACGTTCGGCGAATGTGCTCCAGCTCGATCTCCTCCAACGCCATTGGCCGAAACTCTTCAACCGCCGACGCAGAAAAACCGCCCAAGCTCCCCATTCCTCCGCTCTGCCCCGCCATTCCGGGATCCATGAAAGCCCCGGACTCGGCCGCAAGATTGGAAAGCAGAAGATCTCCCGCTTCGATCCGCGAACCGCGAGCCAGCACAACAGCACGCTCCACAACGTTCTTCAGCTCCCGAATGTTTCCCGGCCATGCGTAGCTCTGAAGCCGTGCGATCGCCTCCGGAGAAAATCCGCTCAGTTTCCGTCCCGTTTCCGTCCGGAAAAGATGGAAAAAATGTTCCGCGAGGATCGGAATGTCCGAGACTCTCTGACGCAGCGGCGGGACCAGGATCCCAACGACCCGGAGTCGGAAAAAAAGGTCCTTGCGGAACCGGCCCGCCATGACTTCCTGTTCCAGATCGCGGTTCGTCGCAGCAATGACGCGCACATCGACGGAAATCGGCTTCGTCCCGCCGACCCGCTCAAACGGATGCCCTTCCAGCACACGGAGAAATTTAGCCTGAATGTTCAGCCCCATCTCTCCGATCTCGTCAAGCATGAGCGTCCCGCCGTTCGCAGCTTCAAATTTTCCGATTTTCCGCTCCGTCGCGCCCGTAAACGCCCCGCGTTCATGCCCGAAAAGTTCACTGGCAAGCAGATCCTCTGAAAGTACCGCACAGTTCAGGCAAATGAACGGAGCTTTCTTACGCGGACTCGAGTAGTGGACCGCACGCGCAACCAGTTCTTTTCCGACACCGCTTTCCCCATGGATCAAGACAGTCGCCCGGCTGTTCGCCGCCAGCGCGATCTGCTCCGTAATTTCCTGAACGGCCCGGCTCGAGCCTACGATCTCGCTGCGGACACCCAGCTGTTTTCGAAGTGCCGCATTCTCGTTCTGCGCACGATTCAGACTTTCTGTCAGCTGATTCTGCTCCCGAAGATTCTCGAACATGATCCCCAGGATCTCCGCGACTCCCAGCGTAAAATCCAGATCCTGGACATCCGGTACTTTCCGGGAATCCGTCGAGTAAACGTGAAGGATCCCCCAGCGTCGGTTTTCCGTAAAAATCGGCGCACAGATGACGCTGGTCGTCTCGATTTCCCCTTCGCTGTTTCGCCGCCCGAGGATACTGTCCCCCTTTACGTGGCGTGCAATGACCGCGTTACGGGATTCAAGCACCGTCTGCGCCAGATAGTCCGAAACCTTCTGGTACGGCGAAACGCGCACATTCCGCAGATTCGGCGCGATTTGAGAGGCAGCGGCCTCCAATGAGGCGATCGGAAAGTTCTCCACACTTGGTCCCGGAAGCAGAAGGACCGCAGCATGACTGACCGGAAGCTCACGCAAAAGGTAGAGAAGCGCAAGATCCAGCTTCGCCTTCTGATCGCCTGCCCGATTGATCTCGATCGCCAGCCGGCAAAGATTCGCGATAGAACGCCGGATGCGCTTTCCTGCCGAATTGGAAAGATTGGCCGATTCATGATCCACAGTCTCCAGAAGCCGCGCCTTTTCCCGTCGGCACGTGATCATCGTCTCTTCAGAATTCTCCATCATGCCGGAAAATACGTGCGAATTTCCCAACACACTGGAACTGTCTACACGAACGGAGGAGAGATCCTGCGGCGGCGCGATTTGGAATGCCTGATCCGACTCCTCTGACGGCAGCTCGCGAAGTTCATTCAGAAACATCAGATGCGAACGCCCGAACATCAGAACATCATTTGGGGAAAGCCGAACTTCCGCCTCAGAATCGACCTTTCGTCCATTGACCAAAGTACCGTTTCGACTGTTCAGATCCTTCAGAAACCACGCATCCTGCTCTTCGTCAAAGTGGATCATGGCGTGCATTCGACTGCACCGGTCATCCTTAAGTACGATGACGTTAGAGGGAGCACGGCCCACGGACGTGATCCGGTCGGAAGTCAACCGAAACACTTCATTCCACCGGGATTCATCCCGAAAAACCAGATAGGCCGATGCACTCACTGCGTTTCCCCCTTTACTCTTTCTTTCCGTTTCACTGCGCACAAAGCTCCGGACTTCAAAGAAAAAAACAAATAGCCGATGTACCAGTCGGCTCATCCATTTCCCATCAGAGTCCGATCGCTCTGTCCGTTTCCCGGAGGTGCCTGATACACTCAGATTTTCGTCTGAATGTTAAAAGCATCCCGATCGATTTTGGAGCATTCACAAAATTACTCATAGTTTACCGAATGCCGAAAAATTTTCAAGGGGGTCAGCCGCTGAAAAAATTCAAATTTGAAAAGAAGTCCCGAAAATCAAGCTCTGAGATCCAATACCGCCTCCGGTCAGGAGTAAAATTGAATTCCCTCAGACCGGAGACAGCTATTTCTCCCGGACTAGTCCAGCGGTTTGATCCAGACGTTACGAAAACGCACGGCTTCGCCATGATCCTGCAGGAAAAGCGGCGCAAAACCGGTTTGTTTCTGATGCTCCCACTTCTTCTGAATATGGTCCGTTTTCTGTCGGCGCATTGGATGCCATTGCGAGCGGGCCTCTTCAAATTCAAACCGGTCCTGAACCAGGATCCCGTTCAGCCACGCCGTCATTTGGCCTTTCTCGACGATTTTTCCGGAAGCGTCCCGACGCGGCGCACGATACAGAACATCGTAGGACTGCCATTCTCCGCCGCCAAGTCCCGCCAGAGCCTGCGCCGGAGCAAAACGGTAAAACGCCCCGGCTTCCAGCATATGGGTCTCCCGCGCATTGGCGGAATTCAGGATCTGCATTTCGTAGAGACCGTGAATGTACAGTCCACAGTTTCCGCTTCCTTTTTTCGGGAGGCAGAATTCTGCATGAATCAGCGCATCGCGAAAATCGGCGTCCGAGTGCACATGATTCACACCGTTTCCAGAAACGGAGATCAACTCATCATTTTCGACTTTCCAGTTTGCCGCTGCACCGCTCTGATCAAGGAAACGGTTCACCAGAACACCTGACGGATCTTTCCCGAAAAGGAGGATCCCGCCTTCCGGAACAGGCTGAAAATTGGGACGCGGGACCGCTTTGCAGTGTGCGTAGTGCGACGAGACTGTCAAGCCGTCCGCAGTCTGGACTTCCAGATAGATGCGCAAAGGAGCCTTTCCTGCGATTTCCTGCGGGATCTGAACAGAAACCTGCGGGACGTCTTTTCGGATCTCAGCAGGGATCTCCGACCAGTTTCGGACCTTCCATTTCGTTCCTTCAAAACCGCCGGCATCCGTGGAAAAATGAAGTTTCGCAGAAACAGCAGCTTCCGGGTTTCTTTTAATGGGAGCCGAGACCGAGATCGTGCCGTCCGGCATCCGTTTCCAGTCCAGCTTCCCAAGGCACGGCAATTCCGGTGCTCCGTTCAGTACGGCATCAATGTACGCCTCTATTTCCCGCGGTGCCCAGCCGACTTCGTGGCCGTGCGGCATATGGACCTGAAGGCGAACATCGGCATGTGGAACGCGCGAGTAGGTATTGAAGTGAATATCCAGCGGATACGCAAAATCATCCGTGCCGTTCAGGAAAAAAAGTCGGCATTTCGCATTCCCAACGTACTGAACGGGATCGAAATAGCTGGACCAGCGTACTTTTCCAGGCCACGGCATCTGATCCAGTCTTTCCGTCCAGACGGAATTGCGCTCGAGATCACCGCATCCGTAAACCGGCACAGCCGCCTTGAATCGGTCGTCGATCCCCGCGATCATGCTCGTGAGGTACCCGCCCCAGCTGATTCCAGTGACGGCAGTCCGTTCCGCATCAACACACGGAAGAGAACGCAGAAGTGAATGTGCCCGCATAATGTCCGCAACAGCATGGTAGGACCACATCCGGCGGTAGTCCTTTTCTTCAAAAAAGCTGAATTTCTCTTCGTCGCCCTGTCCCGGTCCTCCGTCTTCCAGCCGTTTTCTGGAACCGTCGTCGAGAACCTCATGGCCCGCAAGATCCATCGCAATAGCTGCGTAACCGCGTTTGGCCCAAAGCTCCGTCCAGGCCCGAAACGCCGTCCCTCCGCCGCCGTGGACCAGCACGATCCCCGGGAAAGGTCCGTCGCCGACAGGACGCGAAACGAATGCGAAAACGCGCGTGGGCCGTCCCTTGAATTCCTCACCCGCATACCAGACTTTCTGCGTCTGGATCTCATGGGAATCGCCGGACGAAAGTCTCTCGACATCCGACCATTCCGCAGCAGGAACCTGCTTCAGGGAAACAAGATCCCAAACACCGGCAGGATCGCGTGCATCTACAGTATTGGGGAAAAGCCCCCAACCGATCAAAAAAAGGAAACCGAAAAAAATTCCCCAAAAGGAGACGGAAAAAATACGAAATGGCAGGTTTTTCATTTTATGGCACCTGGAATCTGTAGGAATCGGAAGGAAACGGCGAGACACTCAAAGGTCTCCGCCTGCACTCTCCTTTCAGTATAGCATACCGCAAATTTTGGGTCAAGGGTGTCTTGAAAAAATTTTAAGGAACCCACAAAAACGAAAAAGAAAAAACTATTTTCTTCCACATAGCCAATTCGAAAAACTTTTCATCCCAGGAGTCTCGCCAACAAACAAAAAAATTCGAATTATTTCCATTTTTCCAAGAAATTTCCTCTCCTCCCCCTTGCAAAGGCCTTCCGTTCTGCGTAAAATAGAAAGAAATTTCCCAGTCTGAAAAACTGTTTTTTTAAAATCAGTTTTCAACTGTCGTTTTGTTCCTGAATTGTGTTCGGGCAGACATCAGGGTACCGCACAATAAATTCCAATGCCCGTAAGATTTCCAAAATTTCAAGGAGTTCTATCATGTCGTACACAGAAACGACCACTCAATCCTGGTTTTCCAGAATCGGAGATTCCCTCAAGGGGATCCTCGTTGGTTTCGTTCTCGTTGGAGTCGCGATCGCCCTTCTTTTCTGGAATGAAGGCCGAACCGTCAAACGCTATCGCGCCCTGAAGCAGGGAGCCAGCGAATGCGTCGAGATCAAATCCGATGCCGTCGATGCCGCCAATGATGGAAAACTCGTCTACACGACAGGCACCATGAAGACCGATGACGTTCTGGCCGATACGGATTTTCCGTCCGTTTCCGTCAATGCTCTGAAACTGAAGCGAAACGTCGAAATGTTCCAGTGGAAGGAAGAGAGCCGTTCCGAAACCGTCAAAAAACTCGGCGGCGGAACCGAAACCAAAACGACGTACACGTACTCTACCGGCTGGTCCTCCACGCCGATCGATTCTTCATCTTTCAAAGAATCTGCCGGACACACCAACCCGCCAATGCCGTATGAAGGAACGGAATACTATGCGGAAAACGTGACTCTTGGTGATTTCCAGGTCGAACCTGAAGTCGCTCGTCAGAAGAGCAACTGGAAGAAATTCTCCGTGCCGGCTCCGGAAGCTGCACCTGCTCCGGCCGCCGTCCCGGCGGAAGCTGCTCCTGCTCCGGCCGCCGTCCCGGTGGAAGCTGCTCCTGCTCCGGCCGCCGTCCCGGTGGAAGCCGTTCCTGCTCCGGCCGCCGTCCCGGTGGAAGCTGTTCCTGCTCCGGCCGCCGTCCCGGTGGAAACCGTTCCTGCTCCGGCCGCCGTCCCGGTGGAAGCCGCTCCTGCTCCGGCCGCCGTCCCGGTGGAAGCTGCTCCGGCTCCGGCCGCCGTCCCGGTGGAAGCTGCTCCGGCTCCGGCCGCCGTCCCGGTGGAAGCTGCTCCTGCTCCGGCCGCCGTCCCGGTAGAAGCCGTTCCCTCGACCTCCATGACGAGTACCGTTCCAGCTCCTACAGCTCAGCCTGCCGCTGTTCAGCCGGTCATGGTCCAGCCCGCAGCTCAGCCTGCCGCTGTTCAGCCGGTCATGGTCCAGCCCGCAGCTCAGCCTGCCGCCGTTCAGCCGGTCATGGTCCAGCCCGCAGCTCAGCCCGGCACGACTCCGGTCTACGTGGCGCAGCCTGGTACGGCTCAGGTTTATGCAGTTCCGGCAAACGGCATGGTCCAGCAGGCCGTTCCCGCTGGCCCGCAGGTCGTGAACGGTATTTTCTACATTGGCGCAGACCCCAACCATCCGCAGATCGGCGACGTTCGCATCTCGTTTGAATACGTCGAAAACGGCGACGTCAGCGTCATTGCCGGCCAAAAAGACGGAAAACTGATCCCGTTCCAGATCAACCGAAATTCGATCGAGCGTGTGGAAGTCGGCACGACTACCATGGAAGCGATGTTTGAAAATGCCCAGGCTGAAAACAGCATGTTCGGCTGGATCCTGCGTGCAGTCGGTTTCTTCCTGATGTTCATCGGCTTCGGCATGATCTTCAAGCCTCTCTCCGTGCTGGCTGACGTCATTCCGTTCCTCGGCAGTCTGGTCGGCGGTGCGACCAACATCGTGGCGGGTCTGCTCGCCGGAGCGATCTCGCTCATCACGATCGCCATCGCGTGGCTTTGGTTCCGTCCGCTCATCGCGATCCCGCTGCTTCTCGTTGCCGGCGCTCTCATCTTCTGCGCCTTCAAAAACGGGAAAAAGAACGCTTAGCCGGACTTCCTGAAAGAGGAAAAACAGAAAAGAGTCGAGCCTCGATCGAAGCCCGACTCTTTTTTTCCCTGCATTTCTGCATTCGGTTTTCTCCATCATTTTCGGCCGTCATTCTGCCCTGGAGGAAAACTATTCCGATCATTTCTGCTCAATTTCCGAATAGTTTGCTCGCTTCTGTATGCAGTCGATCCACGCAACGCACGCAGCTCCATCATCCGCTGGAAATGCATACCGGTCATTCCGCAGATCGTTTCCGGAAACGGTCAATGGTCCAGAGAAGCGAAATGGCCAGGATCGCGCATCCGCCCCAGATCGGCAAACCGCCCAGCAGCCAAAATGTCCCCAGGATCAGGAGCCAAAATGGAGCAGAACGCAGTTCTTCCGGCATTTTCGGATAGATCCAGAGTCCCCACAAGACCAAAATCGTGAAAAGCAGGGTAAACGCCGCCGGCCAAATGAATTTTGGTCGGACTGGCAAAACGTGCGGCGAGACCTCAAGAAAAAAGGCGGACGCACCTTTCGAATCAAACGCACTGCGGCACGAAAGCGTCTCGGGAAGAATTCTGGCGAAAGCGAGCCGAAGTGAATTTTTCTGCACGAATTCGATCTTCTTTTTTAAATCGTCCGGAGCAAGATCCTCACGGGAGGCTCGACTCTCAAAAATACGCACACCATCGGCAAATAGCGTCTCCGCATTTTTGCGGCAGCTCTCCGTCTCTTCCGTTCTGTCGATCGCAGCAAGCGACTCCTTTAGGAGTGCCTCATCGCTGAGACGCAAAAGATTCCAGCTTTCAAACCAACGGTACTGCTCTTCACGGGCAAGTTCTCCCGAAACAGGCAGCGCAGCCACGCGATTGGCCAAATCGTGCAGATGTTTCAGGCAGCGGCATTGAAGCTCCACGAACGAAATCTTTTCCAAAGGACTGGAAGACGCACTCTTTTCTCCAGAAATGCCGGACTGAGGAGTACCGGATCTCGGCAAAGTGTACAGAAGCTCCTTCCCGGCCTCCTTCTCCGCAAAGAGAAAAACAGCCCCCCGCGCTCCATTCAGGAGCTGGAAAGTACCTTCATTCTGCTGGATCATTCCCGGAAGCTGAAGTTCCGATCCGCACGTTCTCTTCGAGAAGAACGCTCCGAACGGCCAAACAGAACCGTCTGCAGAACCGACACGAGACTCTCGCTCATCATCCGAACCAAACGAGGCACTATGGTAGAGGACCTCCAAACGCTGCGGAAACTGAAGGGACCGAAGGGAGATCCGGTAAAATCGGCAAAGTGCATCTTCATGATTTCCAGAATCTCTTTGCAGAAATTCCTTCTTTTCAGCATCCCAGAAAACTTCTTCCAGCTGCACAGGAAGAGAATCCAGATGCAGTTCCAGCAGCTTCATACAGCGCGGAAACCGCAAAATGCAAAAAGAGGCTTTCTCCGGAAGCAGATCGAAAATTCCCAGCCCCAGGAACTCCCACTCAGAATTCCGGTAGATCAAATGCACTGCAGAACTGACGGATGGATTCATCAGCACGCGGCTTTTGGGTTCCAGATGAGCCTGAAAATCTGATTCACTGACCCGGAAAACCTTCACAGTCTCTCCACTCTTCCACTCCTGAAATTCCGGCTGAGGAAATTCCGTCTCCCCGGAACCTTCCCAACGTCCAGTCTCGCTGTTCTTCGAGCCGTCCTCAGGCGCACCAGCGGAAGTTTCCAGATTTCTCCGAACAGGAAACACAGATGCCGAGATCGGACTCAGGCCTTCTGTTTTCCAAACGTAGTGATTTTTCTCCCCCTTTGAGAAACTGGCCGGCAAAACCACATCGTGCCGACGGATCTCCATTCCAGGAAAACGCAGTCTTGGAAGATCCGCGATCTCTCCCGGAATCGAAGCGGGCAGTTCTTCGCGCACACTCCCCGTGATTCGGATACGAACCGCCCCCTCAAGAGCTTTCGGCGGATGAATGACCATCCGAACCCAATCCCGCCGGGAGGCCGCTGTTCCGCGCGTCCCCGAAAGTACAACATCCTCGGAAAGATCTATTTTTGCCTCCTCTTCCAGCCTTCCGGAAGAACGTCCTGAATTTTCCAGTCTCTCCGACGCTCCGCCAGTTTCGGTATCTCCAGCACGTCCGTTTCCAGTCTTCCCGGCAGGTTTTCCGTTCCCCTTCGGTATTCTGCGTTCGGAAGCCGTACATTCCTCGGCATGACGGACTTCCCCATCCGGAATCGGCTCCAGCTCAAAAGGCATCGGAGGCTCAAGTACAAAGGGGGTCGCGAATCCGCCGGGGATCTCCACGACGATCTCATCCGCGAGACCATTTTCGACCTCAAGCGCCAATTCGACGCTCATCTGCCAACCGGAATCACGTGCGCTTTGCGCCCCATACGCAGAAGCAGGGGTTCCAGAATCCTTCGCCGCCAAAGCGTCCCCATTCAACGAGCCGTCCACTTTCACTGAACCGCCAGCATTAGCCGAACTCTCAACATTCACAGCGTGCTCCGCCGCAGTTCCGGGCTGTTCCGAGGGACTGGATGCAGCAACATTTGAGTTTCCCGAAGAAATGTCCCGGTTCCCTGTTTCCGTTTCTTTCGCATTTTTCGGTTCATTTCCCATCTTCGGTCCATCATCTGAAGTACGTGTCCGGTCAGTCTCTGCCGTCCCCTCCGGATCCGCAGTCTCCACAGATCCATCCATCTCCGCAGTTTCCGACGGACGCTCCATTCCGTCTTTACTCCCGGCATCTTTTCCCTTAAGGTCTGGTTCCGTGTCAGGTCCGGCTCCCGCCCCGGAATGTTTTCCATCCCGGTTTTCAGTGCCATCCAATGTATCCTTCTGCGGCAGTCCACGGTCAGAGGGCAAGACCTTTTCGCTTTCCTCTGACTTTCTGTTCTTCAGCACAGTACGCACATCCGCAAGGATCTTCGGCTGATTGGGGCGAAGGATCACCTTTCCGGCAAATCGTTCCTTCGGATCCATTCGAAAACTCGCAATTGGCCGTATTTTCTCTGCAATTCCCAATTTCTTTTCAAAATGGCGGGAGACAGACGGAACTGCGGCAGCAAACTCATCCATGAGATCCACCAAAACCTGAGGCGTGCGGAAAAGCTCGACACTTCGGGAGACCACGAGAAACTCTTCTCCGGAAAGCCCAACTCTGGGAAACTCGCAAACAGTTCCTTTCGATTCCAGTTTCCCAAGGTCGATCGAACCGTGGATCTCAATTCGGCAGGAACGCTTTTCGTCCATTTTTTGTCCCTGCACTCCATTTTCTCCCGGTATCGCAGCTGACGGAGATGCCTTTCCTGCCGTCGGCTGCCGTTCCGCATTCCCATCATTGATTTCCACAGCATCAGCGGCACCCGCATTAGGAATTCCGGAACCAGACGTCTCATCAGAAGTTCCGGAGACGGCAGAAATTTCCGGCACTCCGTTCGCGGAACCATCCGAAACGCTTTTCATGCAAAAGATCCCAAGTTCTCCAGAGCGGATCCGTGTACTGCGCAACGTCAACGGCTTGCGCTCATCGGCCAGAAAAACCTGATGAACTCTCATTTTCTCCGGCACTTCGACTCTGAAAAAAGATGGAAGTTCCTGCGCACTCGCAAAATGTACCGAGTAGACGAGTTCCATGACCTCAGGACCAAAGGTACACGAAACCCCCTCCTCGACCTGACACGATTTCCAATGAGGTTTGGCGGCGATCTTCCAGAAATGGCTTCGGTTCATTCCCGCAGTATCGTCCAAAACCAGAACGGAAGGCTGCGCTGGTGTGCGGACGGATCTGGAAGAAGCGATCCCGTCCGCTGCGGCTTCGGTCATCCCGCCGTTCTCCGCAATCGTTCCAGTCGTCGGCAAAGTACCAGAATCGCGTGTTTCCTGCATTTTCCGGTCATCCGCTCCAGCAAAGGCCGTATTCTCAGCACCATGTTCTGCTTCGGAGAACGAAGGCTCTCCAGAAAATGGCAAACCAGACACAGGATCCGCGCTTCTCTCTGAAACATCTGGTGAAGATCTGAATTCTCCGTCGATCTCTCCATGTGCAAAAGTCAGCTCTGTGGTTCCGCCAATGGTTTCTGAACTTCCAGAAGAACCCCATCCGCTGCGTTCATCAACGTCCATCGGCTCAAATTCTCTCCAAACAGAGAGAAATTCCGGAATGGAGATCTTCGGACTATTTTGTCCGTCCGGTACGGAAATCCCAATGGAAGAGGGGACTTGAGCCAAATACCATCTCCGCAAAACACGCGTTTTCTCGGTCCGGATCTCCGGCAGGAGAAACATCCCGACATTTCCGCATTCTTCCGAGGTCCGCAGCGCAAAACACACCAGAAGCGATTCCGAAATTCCCTCCGGAAAACTCAGAACGACCCGTTTACGCTTCCCTTCCTGCAGGATCTGAACATTTTTCTCGCCAGTGTACGGCATCAGGAACTGTTCGGGAACCGAATCATTCATTTCCGCAGAAAAATAAACAGGATCCCGTTCTTTCCAATAAAAAACGCTCAACTCATCTTCCGACAAATACCATCGGGAATCCATCGTCCATTCCAGATGCCGGATCTCTTCTTCCGCTCGGAAACGACAGCGGGACTCCAAAAAATGCCCTTTTTCTCCAAGCCTCCAGGCATACAGTTCATCAGCCGCAACAGCCCGGCCCGCTTCTCTGGACTCCATCGCTCTCCAATAGACCGCAAGCATTGGAGATGCCCCAAGCTGCACGACCCAGGAACGGGTAAGCTGGTCGAATCGCTGCTGACCGCGCGCAAAAGGAAAGAAAAGAGGATTCACATCATGGGAAACATGAAGCTCAAACTGCGAATTCGGGATCCGCGGAATGGAAAAACGAAGACCGTTCAGAGAAAAACCTGCCTGACTCGCCTGATTTTCTACGGAAGCAGAAAGCTGACGCAGTTCCTGAAGTTCCCCTTCCGCTCCAGACGCCGACAGGATCTCTGCAGCAAAAACGTTCTCTTCCAATCGCTCCCCCATCCCAGACGAAAACTCGCCGTCTTTCGTTCCAGTCTTCCCGATCGGCGCAAGTTTCTCTACCGCTCCCATGATCGGAAGCAGCGTAAACTCCAACAAATAGCGCCCCGGCCGATCGATACGCACGACCGGCTGCTCATTCTCCCAAAGGATCTGAAGCGGCTCTCCATTCAACCGAACGGAACCGGGAGCAACGTAGACCTGATCCGGGAAAAAAGGAAAGCGTATCTTCGTATCGGGCAAAAGTACCTCGACCTCATACTTCGCAAGAACGGAATTCATCATCAACTCGCTGGAAGTCAGCGTCTGATGCAGACTCGCCGAGTAGATCGCATGAAGAAAAAAGAAACGATCTCCTCCTTCCCTCCGGACAGCCTGCTGTTTCTGCAGCTGGCTGAAGAAAGAAAGCGGAACATAGTATTCATTCCCGGACGGATCCCCGGACGGATCCATCGGAATGAGGACCCACGGCATTTTCCCGGAAATGGGTTCCGCTGCCTCTTCAAAATCGCTTCCGTCCTTAAAATTCCCAGTTTGAGTTCCACGACCAGACTTTCCCGCCGCGTCTTCCGCAACAGCCGCGTCAAATCCATTCGCGCTTTCCGATCCTCGCGCCGCCTCCATTCCTCGCGCCGCATCCATTCCGCCCACTGCTGCAGCTCCGATTCCTGCACGATCCGCATCTTCAGCGTCAAATATCGGTTTCTGAATCGGCAGATTTCCAGATTCCCCAACCGTCCGGCGAAATTCCTCAACTGAGTCCGCAGCAGGATCCCGTCCCGTCAGAATCTCCGGTTCCTGTGCAGGCAACAGGCCTCCGATCCCAAACATCAGCCAACAAAACAGCCAAATGGGGAAACGTAAAAGGAAAAGGTTCAGGCTGCGGGATACGCAAAGATCCGGCAAAATTTTCTGAAGAAAGTGGGCAAACACCCGTGGATCCAAGCTCTGAATACTCTGTTTTTTCATCGTTCTGTTCCACTATCTTTCGCTTTCGAAATGCCGTCACCATTCATTTGCGCAGTACTTTGCATTCCCGGTCTCCCTCTGGAAGGATCTCCTTTCGGGGAATCGCTTTTCGCGGCATTCGCTTCCAGAAACGCCTCTTCCATTTCCAAAGAAGTTTCAGGGGTACTCATCTCGATTTTCGGATTCCCGATTTGAGAGGGAGCACCTCCTCCGCCGGAAGAAGAGAGTTTTCCCGATGAGCCATTCTCCACATTCGCTGAACCGCGTCTTCGGAAGAGCTTTCCTCCCAGACTCTCCCGCACCACTGCGCTCAGGATCCCCGTTCCAGATGCAGGCCGAACTTCAATGACGGGCTTTCCGTGCTTCGCGAGATGATCCAGATGCCGTTTTGCAGAACTGACTGCAAAGGAGGCAAGAAGTCCCCAGAAGATCCCAGAGAATATCGGCGTCCACACCAACGGCACGATCATGGTCAGACCCGCAAAGATCCCGCACAAAAAGATCCTCTGGACACGCCTTGACGCAAAAAAGCGTACCGTCACGAGACAGACCAGGATCAGAAGAAATCCTCGGCATGCCTCCAGCAGATTACCATGCAAGATCCACACAGGACGAAAATCTCCCAGGAAGCAGCAGTTCTCATCCCGCGCAGTATCCCCATATCCAGTCGTTGCCAGAGTGGAAAGCTGCAAAATCTGGTCCGGATGTTCTCCAGATGCACCTGCCGCACTGGTTCCATCATTTCGTTCACCCAATACTGCATTTTCAGCGTTCCGTTCCAGTGTATTTTCAGGATACA
Source organism: Thermoguttaceae bacterium (assembly GCA_017939795.1). Classification (GTDB taxonomy): domain Bacteria; phylum Planctomycetota; class Planctomycetia; order Pirellulales; family Thermoguttaceae; genus RGIG3701. The sequence goes on along the minus strand of JAGBAA010000141.1, from coordinate 55,375 downwards.
CATTCTCTCGGGACGTCAAAAAACTCTGCCCGATCCGAAGATTTCCCAAAAGGCGCATCAGCAGCGTATCCCGAATCCGGCCGATACTTCCATCCGTTCTCTGAATGGACGACGGTACCGTCCACTTTAGGTCCGTGAACTCATTCGAAAGCACAAAATTTTCAGGAAACCAGACCTTCCAGTTTTTTCGAAGGACAGGGAGATCGATGGAAAACTCCGGAGGCTCAAGCCGCTGAAAAATTCCAGAAGTCTCCTCCGATTCAAGCCATTGGACCGTGATCTGATTTTCACGTTTCCATCCCGGAAACGGAATACTCAAAACCGTCCATCCTTTCTCCTGCTCCTCTGAAGAGACCGGCTCTTCCGCCGGAATACCGTCCAGCGGGTCTTCTTCCAGTTCGCCTTTCACGTCCGAGTGCCCATCCACCTCCACGGAAGTCCCTTCAACTGGATCCTTTTTTCGGCTTTCCTCCTGAAGATTGCCCGGACGGATCCCCCGATCTTTTCCATTTTCGCTCTTCTGTCCGCTTCTTTTTTCGCACTGTCCGGAAGACAAAAGCACAGAATCGACCGGCAAACGCTGACCATTGACCCAGACTGCGAGAAGTTCCGACGTATCCTCAGACACACTTCTGCGGATCCGAAGCATCATCCGATCCCGATTTACGTTCTCGATCCGGAAAGTCAGCGAATGAGCCTTTTTCCCATTTTCGAAAATCTGAGTCCCGCACACATTCTCCCAAACCCATGCAGAAGGAAGCGCGACACTTTGATTTTTCCAATTCAATTTCAAAAGCGGAGCAGGCGAATTGGAGATCGCATGCGGGTCAAACCGGAACTGAACACAGTCTTCCGGAGAATTTTCATGAAGAAGCCCGGAAAGCTCGGAAACAGAAAGCAGCGTCGGCACCATTTCTCGAGTCTCGACGTAGATCCTGTCCGTAATGTCATTTTTCAGCGTCACCAGACCGGAACATTCACTCGCATTCAGAACATCGATCAGCGGCAGATCAAGTCCCTCCGGAAAATGAGTACGCCACCAGGCACGCTGTTCGTCCTGCGTCATGGATACGTAACTGTTCAGCAGTGCGCTCTCGGAAGCACGCAAATGAAACTTTCCGTTGGTTTCCTCCAAATCATTTCGGCCGGTCTCGTCAGATTCAAAAGCCGAGGTAGTCAGGAGGGCAACTTCAAAATCGAAAGCATCCCGCTGCGGCTGCGGAAAGCGGATCTCCCAAAGCTCAAACGACGCATTCAGATCCTGCGGACTTTCGACCGGCTGACGGCGAATGCACTCCGCTTTACTGCCATAAAGCTGCCTGGGAAATTTCCAGCTCGTCCCCAAAAGAGTACCGGGACGGATCATGATCTGGATCCGGTCAACTTCCGTACCTTTCGGATCGCATGAGATGCGGAAAATGGCACTTGAATCAAACGCAATATCATAGAAACCATGGATCGCGGCCGTAAAATGCTGCGGCGACTGTTCCAGACGAAGCATCGGGACGGTCCGAAAATCCTGGATCCCCGTCAAAAAGACCGTATGGTCCGGAAAATGAGTGCGGGTCCGCTCCAGCATTTCGAAAACACTTCCCGGCCCAATCATTCCAGTTTGTGAACGAGTGCCGTCAGATCTTCCGGTTCCCGAGGTCTCCGCAAGATCTTCCCAGTAGATCTCCTGATTTCGGTACGGTTCCAGAAATTTTACTTTCCACATATTTGAGGAACCGCAAAGGATCCATGACTGTCCGATCCGACAAGTCGGCAAATAGAGCGGCGCAAGCTGAACGCCGCTGAAGGTCAGATCGTCCGAATACCCAAGCCTTCGGGCACGGACCCGCAAGGAGACTGGTTTTCCGGGACTCACCGAGTGGGCGAGCTGGATTTTCAGGATCCCCAAAGAATCGAGGTCCCATCCGGCTGCATTCAGCTTCTCCGGCAAACCTCCCATCGGATCCAGATCAGAAAGTGCCTGATGCACATTTCCGGGATCCACTTCGAGATTCCAGTCCTCGATCAGACCGCCCCAATCCGACTCAACGGAATCGATCGTCCACGCTCGGTCAACGACTCCCCAAATCTCAAAATATTCCCCCCCCTTTACCGACGCAAGCACTTCCATCACCGCCGCGAGCCCGTTTTCCTGAAAATCAACGGCCGTCGTCGTGTCGACATCCAGCTGAAAAGAACGCGGAGCAAGTGCCATCTTCACGGAAACATCGTCCGCATGCTCCAGGATCTCCAGCGACTCCATCGCCAACGCGGAATTCTCCTGATGGGAAAGAAGCGACGCATTCTCCAGCGAAAAATCAACGAGCTCCAAAGGAGAGAAGATCTGGATCCGAGTCCGGCTTTCCGTCCGCAATACATTTTGAAGACGGATCTCCGGAAGATCGTGCAAAACAGGCCCGCCGTGCTTCAACCATCGGTCTGCGTTGCCGATCGCGTTGATCTCAAGACGATTTTCGTGCCCATTCAGCTCTTTCGGAAGAGTGATCGCCAGATAGGTCCTTCCGTTTTCCCGATCGGTCTTATGTACAGTTTCCGACTGAAAAACGGAGCGCACACCATCTATTTCTGAAACGCCTGACTTTCCAGTACCGCTCAATGTTTCCAGTACTCCAGTCTTTCCAGAGGGTGCCCCCGCCGCCTTTTCCGCTCCATCTTCCGCAGGAACTTTGGAAATGTCTCTCGAAAACGCCGACCAGGCGACCTCTTCCTCATTAAACCGTACCGAAACCGGCGCAAGTCCTTCGTCGATCCAAACTCCCAGTTCACGGATCGGAGACGCTTTTTTCTCATCCTCCTGCAAAACGTTCAGATTCATCCGGACAAAAACGTCCAGCCCATTTTTGGAGATCTGGTAAATATTTTTCTGGTCTGCGGAAAGAGGAGTCGGCGTCTGGACCAAATTTCCATTCGCCTGGCAAAGTACCAGACGTGCAGAGCTGCGTCCGCCGAACGAGAGCTCCCAAACACGCCATCCGCTTTCAAGTCCCGCATCAGCGTTCCTCTCCTGGAACGGGTCTGTCTCCGAAACCGCATTTATTTCCGGGCTTCGCAGCATCACGATTCCATCAGACGTTTCGGGGATCCACTGCGGCGGCAGTTTCAGGATCCATCGGGTATCGGCAGACGGGATCCATTTCAAATCAAACACCAAATCACCGCCGGGAGCAGACACCCCCTTCTGCGACCAAAGAAATTCAGTCCGGCAAAATCCATCTGCATCAAAATCCTGCGAAGAAAATTCAACTTCCCCTTCCCCATTTTCCTGAAATTGGAAATGGCGTCTCCCCCGATGCATCCCCATAGGAGAAACCGCCTCATTTCGAGTTCCTGCCCCATTCTCCATCCCGGTGTTCTGCCGGCTCTGCAAAACATCTGCACCAGAAAGTTCTGCCGGATCGACCTGATCTCCGCCAGGATTCCGAAGTACCTCCATCGCCCCATCCGTACGTTCCTCAACGGCGGCTCCGTCCAATGACGCAGGCATATCTCCGCGGTTCAGCTCCGTTTCCCCAACCAGAAGCCCCCCCTGAATGGCGAACCGGACCGAGGGAGTTTTCCAGAAATGTTCCCTTGAAACAGCGAGATCCGCCGATCCTACTCCGCGCAAAGAAGATCCCGAAGGTGCTTTCTGGAGCAGAAAGTTCGCCTTTCCTGTGAGAAAAAGAGGATCGGAAAACTCAGCTTCATAGCGTGCCCGCAGTGTCAGGACCCGTTCCCGAGTCTCCGTCTCATCCACATCTTCCGCATCTCTCTGCTCCGCCCAACGCTCAAATTCCCGGGAAGGCACAGGCCAGAACCCGCCGCCCTGGACTGGAACGGAAGGAAGAAGGGTTTCCGGGACATATACTCGGCGAAAAGGGATCTTTGAAACATCCGGCTCTATTTTTTGACGTGCCGGTTCCATGGTTTCCGCCAATGGATCCCTGTTTTTCTCAAGTGCGCTTTTCAACGTGTCCTTTGCGGAAAATGCGTTTCCATATCCTGAAACAGTACTCTCATTTTCTGCAAACGCCGCCTGATGAAAAAAGCCAGTTTTATTTCCAACACAGAAGATCCCCCAATCCAGACTGATTCCGAAAACAGCCGGAAGCATGATCGCCAAAACAATTGGAAAAATCTGCTGAATTTTCATGAAAAGACTCTCCAGTCCTCAAACGCGCGTTTCCGCGAACTCAGTTTTTTCGGATGACCGTGGAAAAATTAGCGTCCGAGATCCCCATATTTTGCTCAAAGGTCACGGTCTTGAATGCGTGACGGGAATCCTCAGAGAGCGCGACCATCGTCTGGATCGCCGGAGCATGATGGACCGTCTGATCATCCGACGGAAGATCCACGTTCATTTTGTGTCTGAGATTTTTTCTCAAACCGCACATCATGGAGACAAAAATCGCGAGGAACCCCAAAACACCCGCCTGCGCACAAAGTACGGCATAGTCAGGAAACCGGACCGCCAGACTTCCAAGCACGACCCAGAACAGGAATTGCGCAAGGAAGGAACGGTAAAGTTTCAAAACCAGGAAAAGGGATCCCAAAATCAGCACGCAAACGCCCAAAACTCCGACGATGGCCGTCCGATCTGCAAAAATGAGCGGAATCTCAGAATCCATCATGCGGAGATTGCCCATCCCCGACAAAACATACCGATTCATTTGAGCCGGAGCCGGAGTTCCGCGAACAGCCCCTGACCATTTTTCGAGCGTTTCCTGTTCCCAAAGCGGCATTCTGCCAAGGAAACAATGTCCCCATCCCCAGCGGTACTCCATCGTAAAATTCGACGGCACTTTCAGAAGATGAACATCCTGCGGCACGATCAGCTGCCAGAAAAGTCCACGCACCCACGCAGCTTCCTGAACATACGGGATCTCCGCATTCAAAAAATGCCCAAGTCCTTTACCGGCGGGATACTGGCAGAAGACCTCAACAGTCTGTGCCTGAAAAACATTTGGCGAAGAAAATGTGATCTGCAGCTGCTCCGGCTGAATTTTCTTCACCTGATTTCCAGCAGCAGGTTTTCCGTCGATCCAGACACGCACACTCTCCATCTGCACATCATGCGGAAGCCGGACCGTAAGCGTCCGCGGCGGAATGAACGCTCCACGCTGCCCCGGTTCGGAGATTCCAGATTCCTGGAGCGGCGGGAAAAGGAAAACAGCCCGATCCTGCCTCGCTTCTTTGGTCAGCCAGGTCTGGATCCAGCACCGGTCCACTACCGTGACTTTCTGTGTCGAGATCGGACGCAGCTTCACGTTCACCTGAAAATCATTCTGTGCACAAAATGATCTGCAGAAAAATTCCGGCATGAGATTTCCGGGCCTCTCGCTCCACTCCGGCTCGCGGTTTAGAGGGTCCTGAGCAAGAAACGCCCCCATATCTTCCCACGGGGTCTCAAAATCCAGCTCCGACGGCGACATCAGCTCCACTCCGTTCTCGGAAGCAAGCTCCAAAATATTTTCGACCGTCGCTCCATCTTCTGAACTCGCAAGACGGATCTCTACCAGACGTTTTTCTTCCGCACTCAGTTTCGGCATCGGGAGTGCGTAGGAAATCGTGACGGTAAAAGTCCCGATCCGCTTCTCTGGAAGGACCGCCTCGATCTCCATGAACTGATGCCGGACCGAATTTCCCCCAAATTTCAGGATCGGGGAATTGCCGCCGTCGGGAACATCTGATCCGGTACGCGAGACCGACTTCCCTTGGCCCCCTTCATCCCCGGAGCCGGTCCTCTGACCATTTACAGTCCCGCTTATGTTTCCGTTTGCCGTCCCATTGCCGGTCCCATTGCCGGTCCCATTGCCGGTCCCATTAGCCGCCCCGTTCCCGTTGAGAGAATGTCCGAGGCTGTCTGCCGACGGAACCAGGCTCTTTCCGGCATTTTCGGTTCCATTGCCGGAGGTCCGCAAAACGGATTTCATCGCCAGATACCGACCTTCCCCGCCGGTTTGACCAGCTGACGGACTCGAAGAGACCTGAACAGAAAGTCCTGCCAGATCCATTTCCGGAACCAGAAACCGCAGTTGACTCAGACTTTCATACGCCGCCGCATAATCAAACGTCTGATGGACACGATACTGCTGCGCATAAACTTCCACACGGGAACGCTGTTTGACCTGAACATGACGTTCATGGACCTTAAAATCTGCCGTGAAGAGAGAATCTCCCCCCTCGCTGCGGTAAAGAAGGATCGACGAAGCACTGGCGGCCTGACGTACTTCCGCAAGGGGAAGCGGCTGACGCACAAGACGCCGACATTCGCGCAAAACGGGATTCAGTTCCAGATTGGATGCGGAAAGGATACGCAATTCCGCCGGAGTACTCGTAAAGACGACCTGAGTCATTTCATCGTCAAGTTTCTGCGGCAGTTGAAACGCCAATCTCCCATCCTCTTCGGAAATCGGGCGTTCCGCACGAAACGTCAGCATCAGATGATTTCCAGTCGGCTGACTGAATGGGATCGAAATATGCGTTTCTCCAGGATCTTTTGGCGAAATATCATTGACCCGATCGGACGCGACCAGATTTTCTGGACCGCTGGAGAGAAATTTCCACCCGTTCAGGTCCACATCGATCCAGGAGATCTTTCCTCCGCGGATCGTGCAGTTCCACACAGCCTCAAGGACCAGCCGGTTTCGGCTCACCGAGACGACATACTTCGGCTCGATATTCACGCGGACCGTCTGCTCCACGATCCTCGTCCAAAGCGGAGTCGGCTGAGAATCGTACTCAAAAACCCCGTCCCAAAGGACCCCGGTACCGTCTTCTCCCTCCCAGCCGGTCTTCGGATCGGAAAGCATCTCGGCATTTCTTCCGTTCTTCACGTCCGCCGGCCCCTCCGACGTATTTCCATTTTTGCGCGGAATGTATGGCGTCACGCTGGAAGTTCCGCCATTTCCGGTTCCTCCGACCGCACTTTTCTCCTTTACCTCCAGCCCACCGGACGAACTGTTCACCGGACGGCCAGAACTGCTGGACGGAATGACTTCAGGAGGATCTGCTGCATGGTCTGCCGGATCGCTGGAAGACGCCGTCCCAAGAAGTTCCTCCAAAGTGCCGATCCTCTTTTCGGCCTCCTGATCCTGAAGACTGGAATTCCCGGTCTCTTTTACCGAACGTTCCGAATGGTGTCCCGAAGATCCTTCCGCACCGTCATCGATACCGTTTTCCGCTTCTGCCATGCGTTCCGTACTGCTCATGGAAATGGAAAAGACTTCTCCTGAAGTTCCCGTCCGGTTCCATGCAGTCCCATTGTCCCTCTCAAGATTGCGTACAGGCTCCCAAAGTTCCAGCGGAACAGGAAGTTCCTCAAGACGCTGCATTCCAGCTCCCGGTGTCCAGTTCGCGTACTTTCCTGACGTCGTTTTGATGGCATAGTGTCCCCACTGACGGACAGCTCCCGGAACATCAAATCCCGCCATGTCGAACCATTCCGTCAGCGCATTCTCACCGGAAAGAGGCACTTTCGCGTGAATATCGACCCGCACATGCCCCGTATTTCGCGTTTTGAGCGTCACTTCGACCAGAGGTGCCTGCGTACTGACTGGCGGCTCTTTATGGAACTTTTCCGATCTTCCATGCCGGTTTCCTTTTTCCTGAACGTAAGCGATCGAATACTCCGAAGTATTTCGGGAGATCAGTTCCGCATTTTTCGGCAGACGAACACGAAAAGCACTCACGTCTGCATTTTTGCGCAGGATCTTCAGTCTCGCATCATACGTGACCGCATCTTTGCTGATCACCGCAAGGATCAGACCTTCCGCCTCCAGAATATCCGGAGTTTCTACCTTTTCGATCGGAGAAACACTCCACGACATCCAAAACGATCCGCCCATTCGGATCGCAGAAATGAAGGTCTTTCCGAGAGATTTTCCCTCCTCCGGATTCTTTGGGACCGAACTTTCAGCTTCGTTCATTCCCTCTTCTCCTGCGGACTCTGAACTCTGAGCCTGTACACTCGAAGAGGCGTCCGGAACAAAATACGGAGACTGAAGGGCAGTCCCCCCCGTCATCGAGACTACGAGCCGTTTCGATTCTTCTTCACGCTGCGGGATCCCGATCTTCAGCTCCGACATCGTGGCATAAGGAACCTGGACCTGAAGTTGATTCTCTCCGGAAACCGAATGCGTGTACGGCACAAGAAAAGTCAACTCGATCTCATGGATCCCTTTTCCCATCAACCAGGCCGTAAATCCCGTCCTGGGAGAAAATTCGACCCACGCATGTCCAGGACCACGGTACTGACGCGCCACGGGGACATGAGAAAGCATTTCCTCGGCCGCCGTTGAATAAAATCCCGGATCCAAAATTTTCGAAACAGAATCCGAAGAGGCCTCTTTTGGTTCTGTCTCTGCATTTCCTGCCCCATTCTCGTCCGGTACCGTATCGTTCTGCGCCGTTGAGGGATTTCTATCCGGTTTCGCAGTGGGATCCGGTTTCGAGGTGGAATCCGGTTTCGCAGTGGAATCCGGTTTCGCAGTGGAAACCGGTTTCGCAGTGGAATCCGGTTTCGCAGTGGTCTCCGGTTTCGAGGTGGTCTCCGGTTTCGAGGTGGTCTCCGGTTTCAAGGTGGGATCCGATTTCGAGGTGGGATCCGGTTTCGCAGTGGGATCCGGTTTCGCAGTGGGATCCGGTTCCGCAGTGGGATCCGGTTTCGAGGTGGGATCCGGTTTCGAGGTGGGATCCGGTTCCGCAGTGGGATCCGGTTTCGAGGTGGGATCCGGTTCCGCAGTGGGATCCGGTTTCGAGGTGGTCTCCGGTTTCTGTTCTGAAGAGAGTACATTTCCATCTTTCCGGTTCAGTTCCTCGGCACCTCCCAGAAGGATCCCTTCATCAAAACGCAGCGGCACCGAAACAGCCGCATCCTTGAAGGTCTCGATCTGAAAACGCACCTTCATCCGTACGGCATCTTTCTCAACATCGCCATTGGCCAAAACCGAATGAAAAATAAAATCCGGAAAAAGTGCTTTGGCATTCTGCTTAGTATTTCCCGAGATGGAACGAAGCATTTCATCCATGAATTCCAGAGAGATCCCCGGCACGGCAACCAGCCGGCCTTTCTGATTCAAAAGGTACAGGGAAAGCCCTTCCTGCGGATCCCCGGCAGCAAAATGGTCTGCGGTACGTCCGTCTTCAGGAAGCATCTGATAGAATCGCCGAGAACTGGACGGTATTTCTGAAAATGAAGAAGAACGGCCATTCGCCTCATTCAGAGCCTCATTTTCCGTCTGATCAACAGATCCATTTCCGATTTCGGCTCCGCTCCCGTTTCCTGACACATTTCCGAGTACATTCGTAAGGTCCGTTGAGGAACTCTCCAATGCAGCCGATCCGACAGAGTCCCGCCTCCTCTCAATCTGCCCCGCCGTCGGCCCATTTTGTCCTTCACCCTCCCCAACATTTGACGGCAATACAGAAGAAGGAGCTGAAGATCCCGCATTTTGCAAAACGGATCCCGTCTCCTGCGAATTTACAGAAACCGGAGAAAAGAAAAGAAGAAAAAAAACACAAAAAACTCCCACAAGGAAAAGCATTCCCCCGACGCTCCCCTCTGCGGTTTCACGGATCTGATTAACGAGTGTGCTGTTCCCCTGCCGTTCCATCACATGACCTCTGCCATGAAAAACAAAAAAATCCAGTTTTATCGTCCCGAATAAAATTCCGTCTCAAATAAAAATCCGACCTGAATAAAAAATCCGTCTTAAATAAAATACTGTCTGCCAAATTTCCCGCGGTTTTCGGCAAAATTTAACGGAATGGAATATCTGCGGGGAGAAAATGTTTTGAAAAGACCTCTCCGGCAAAAATCGTCCGTTCGAATGGACACACAAACCTTCACTTTTCTGCGTATTCATTTTCTCGGCACAGACATTCAGTTTCTTTATTTTCACTCTATTATACCCCAAATTAACAAAAAAGGGAATTGGGAAAGATGGAAACTTTCTATCTTTTGGACAAAATTTTAATAATTAAACCGGTTTTGATGATTTTTCTGTTTGTATTTGTCGATAGTTTAAAAATGAATAGTAGTCTGAGTACGTAAACGGTTCCAGAATTTACTGCCGGACAAAAGAAATTTGATTCTCCGGATCCTGAGCCGATCCGAATTTTACCTGAATGAAAATTGGATGGAAAAATGCAAGCGATAGTATTTTCCTGGATGATGATGCTTGGGATGCTCCACGGAGCAGGCACCAATTTCCCGGTCGATATGTTTCAGACCACGTCGCATAATTTCGGGACAGTCGTCAAAGGGACTAAAACCGAATTCGACTTTGAGTTCACGAACATTTTCGTCGAAGATGTCGTCATCGAGTCCGTAACGTCATCCTGCCAATGCACGACGCCTTCTTTCGGCCCCCGTGGTCCGATCAAGACCGGGCAGAAAGGGAAGATCCACATCAGCGTCAATACGCAGAACTTTACCGGCACGAAAAACGCAACGATCACCGTGCGTTTTGCCAGGCCGTATCGGGCAGAAATGCAGCTTCACTCCTACGTCTACATTCGGAGCGACGTTTCTGTGAATCCGGGGATCGTCTATTTTGGTTCAGTAGACCCCCAAACGAGGCCTGCCGTTCCAGTGAACATCAACAGCGTGAATCAGGGCTGGCAGATCCGCGACGTTCAGAGCGAATGCGATTTCCTGAGTGTCGAGCTGAAAAAGCATCCGAACTATGCGTCGTCCTACACGATGGTGGTCCGTCTGAAAGAAAACGCCCCGCCGGGACCTTTTTCCGAGATCCTCGAGGTCATTACGAACGACTACGATCCGCGCTCCCAGCGAGTACCGGTCCGTGTTCAGGGACGCGTGAAGCAGACACTCAGCGCGAGTCCCTCTCCGCTGGCGTTCAATATTGTAGAGGAAGGCAGTTCCGTCGAAAAAACGGTCGTCATTCAGGGAGCAGAACCATTCAAGATCACCGACATCACCTCGGAAAGCCGCGATATTTCCGCGTCCATCGAACATGACGCCCGCAAGATCCATCCGATCAAACTTACCTACCATGGCAAAAAAGTCGGCGATTTTACCGGAGGGATCACGGTCTTTACGGACCTTGAGGGCGGAATGAGTACACAGGTCCAGTTCAGCGGCCGCGTCATTCCTGCACAGAAAGAAGAGCCTGCGCCGGAAATGGATACTGCGCCGGAAAATGACGCTGCGCCGGAAAATGACGCTACGCCGGAAAATGACGCTGCGCCGGAAAATGACGCAGCACCGGAAAATGACGCTGCGCCGGAAAATGACGCAGCACCAGAAAACGACGTTCTGCCGGAAACTGATGCGAATCCGGGTCTTGCTCCCCTGCCGGCACCGAACGAAGAGGAAGAGACCAATGATGCCGATGCACAGAAAAAGGAACCTGAAGAGCCGGCACTTGATGATCTTCTGGATCTGGAAGATACTCCAGACGGGAACGATGCTGAAGTCCCCCAAAAGGAAGAACTTCCGGAAGCAAAGGACGAAAAAGAGACCGCCGCGGACAGTCTGGATGATGCGCTTGACGCCTCGCTGACGGACGAAAACAAGGAAGCTCCCAAACAGGAAAAAGAGGCCGACGGCGTAGAACTTCTGGATCTCCCGGATCTCGGAGATGAGGATATCGTTCCGGAAACCAAAGAGGCGGAAGGTACAGAAAAGGCGGACACAGAGAATGCCGACGATGCAGATGATGCAGATGATGCAGATGATGCAGATGATGCAGATGATGCAGATGATGCAGAAACTCCAACGGACTCCAAAGAAACGGACGAAGAAAAAGTCGGCGAACTTCCTGAAGCGCTAAACCTCAAGTCGAAACCGGGCCTTGCCGACGAAGCTCCCAAACGCAATGCGCCGCTCAGTCTGGACGACCTGATCGAAGAATCAACGCCAAACGACGCGGAAGAAACGCCAAAAGCGGAAGAAACGCCAAAAGCGGAAGAAACGCCAAAAGCGGAAGAAACGCCAAAAGCGGAAGAAACGCCAAAAGCGGAAGAAACGGATGAAATTCTTCCAGCAGACGATGTTCTTCCGGAAAACGACGCCGCTCCGGCAGAGAAGAAAGAAGGACCGGAAGCAGATGCTGCCGTAGAAACACTTGATGACGGACTTGGCATCGACCTCTCTGACGACGGGGAAGAAGAGAAGGCAGAAGAGGAAACGCCTGATGCACTTCCTCTGGATGCAGAACTCCCGGAATCGGACGCTCCTGCAGCAAACGAAGAAGAACTCCCGGCGATCCTGGATGACGCTTCCTCCAAAGAAGTGAATGAGAAACTCGACGATCCGGCACCGCTGGATGGACTGGATGAACTTCCGGACGAAGGACCCGCAGAAAACGAAAATGCGGAAAACGAGATCCCGGAAATCAAGAAAGTCAAAGCTCCCGCCGATGAAGTAAAAGCACCGGCAAACGAAGAAGTTCCGGCAGAGGATGCGGACGAAACCAAAGACGCAGCCCCCCAAACCGTGGATGAACCGGATGACCTGAGTGCACTTTTTGCAGACCCGGGATCCCAGGATCCTGCATCCGGCCCCAGTGTCTCGGAGACTTCAGAAGTCCGACCGAACGAAAGCGTTCAGCCGATCGGACGAAATCTCCTGAAACGCAAGATCTGAAACCTTTCTTCAGGCTCACGATTTTCAAAAATGAAACGTGGGCCTGAATTTTATTTTCATTCCGGAAAACATACTCCGGGAGAGGGCGTTTCCCTGGGATCCCTCCTCATTTTCGTTTTCCCAAACATTCCGTTCCACCATTCATTTCACTAAAAAACATCATGCTGAACCTTACAGAAAGCCGAAAAGCATTTTCCGAAGCCGTTGAACTCCTTCCCGGCGGCGTAAACAGTCCCGCACGCGCATTCGGCGCAGTCGGCGGAAACCCCATCTTCATTGAGAGCGCGGAAGGTGCACACCTCACCGACGTTGACGGGAACCGCTACATCGATTACGTCGGCTCCTGGGGCCCCATGATCCTCGGCCACGGTCATCCGAAAGTTCTCGCTGCACTTGAGGAGGTCCTCCATACCGGAACGAGTTTCGGAGCGCCGACCGTTCTGGAATCCCGTCTCGCCCGTCTGGTCATCGACGCGGTGGGATCCGTCGAAATGGTCCGTTTCGTCAACTCGGGAACCGAAGCGACCATGAGTGCCATCCGCCTCGCACGCGGTGCCACGGGACGCGATAAGATCGTGAAATTTGCCGGCAACTACCACGGCCACGCCGACTCGCTCCTTGTTGCCGCAGGCTCGGCAGCCGCAACTTTCAGTGTTCCCAATTCCCCCGGAGTCACGGAAGGAACTTCCCGCGACACGATCGTCCTGAAGTACAATGACGCGGACGGACTCCTTGAAATGTTTTCCCGCTGCGGTTCCGAGATCGCGTGCGTCATTTTTGAACCCGTCGTCGGAAACATGGGATGCGTGCGCATGACCAAAGAATTCTGCGAAGCTTTGATGCGCGTCCGAGAGGAGTACGGAACGCTCCTGATCTGCGACGAAGTCATGACGGGCTTCCGTGTCGCTTATGCCGGTGCCCAGTCGCTCCTTGGCCTCAGCCCGGACCTCACGACCTTTGGAAAGATCATCGGCGGCGGACTTCCCGTCGGTGCGTACGGCGGACGGAAGGAGATCATGCAGAATGTCCTGCCGGCCGGAAAAGTCTACCAGGCGGGAACTCTCAGCGGCAATCCGCTTGCGATGACGGCCGGGATCGCGACACTCGAAACGCTCCGTGAGGAAGATCCTTACGATCACCTTGAAAAAATCAGCAGCCAGCTTGAAAACGGCATTCTTGCGGCCGCGAAAAAACACGGTATCCCGCTCTGTTCCAACCGCGTCGGCGCGATGCTCACGTTCTTCTTCCAGAACGGGCCGGTCACTGATTGGGATTCTGCCGCCAGATCCGACACACAGGCGTTCGCGAAGTATTTCTGGAAAATGATCCATCAAGGCATCTACTTCCCGTGCAGTCAGTTCGAGGCAATGTTCCTCTCTGCAGCCCATACGGAAGAAGAGATCGCCTACACGATCGACGCAGCAGGCAAAGCGTTTGCCGAACTGGCGCAGGAAGCATAGTTCCTCAGCCAAAACATGGAGAGACCGTTCCATATCCGGGCGGTCTCTTTTCATTGGACGCACTAAAATTGCAAAAGGACTCAAAATCGTTTAAAATTCAGCGATTTCCCTCTTGAAATTTTCTTGATTTTTGCTAAAACCAAAATATATCATCTTTTCAAATTTTTCCCTTTTATTGAAATCACCCCCAATGAGTAGCGTTTTCCCCTAGGCATTTTGCCCCAGAGAACAACAGTCAAAATTCACCGGATACCCTGCTTCCTGAAGTCATCAACTACGACATGACGCTCAGCCGCACGGACACGATGGCGCATTCAGCGACTGCACGAACCTCACCTCTGTAAAACTCCCCGGAAACCTGAAAGCCATCGAAAAAGACACGTTCCATAACTGCTTCGCCCTCACCAACATCGAGATCCCCAACAGCGTCGAAAGCCTCGGAGAAGGCGCGTTTTTCCACAGTGCGCTGGCAAAACTCCACATCCCGGACAGTCTGGAATTCATTGGAGAATGTGTATTTACGGGATGCGGAAATCTGAAAGAGATCCATATCTCCCAAAATCATCCTCATTTTAAACTGGTAGACGGCGTACTGTTTTCCAAAGATGGCAAGAGACTGATCTTATGCCCTCGAAACAAGACCGGAGAATACAAGATCCCGCAGGGAACAGTCAAGATTAACCGTGAGGCTTTTAATCGATGCCGTTCCATTACTTCGATAATGATTCCTGAAACAGTTTCTGAATTTCATGGAGGCTACGAACCATTCAGCGAATGTTCCCAACTCAGTGAGATCATTGTTGAAGAGGGAAACCCGCATTACGAGTCGATTGATGGAGTCCTTTTTGCGCGAAAAGAAAAAAAACTCATTCAATACCCATGCGCCAAAGCCGAAGACTACAAAGTTCCGGAAGGTACCGTTATGATCGGAGGAGGAGCTTTCGCTTGGAGCTGCGTAAACTCCATTATCATCCCGGAAGGTGTAAAACTGATCGGAACAACTGCTATTCTTAATTGCCGTAACCTGACATATATTCGCCTTCCCGCGAGTCTGGAAGAAATTGAAAAAAATACACTCAGCGCAGGAAACAATCCGGGAAATCCTAAACTGACGATAATCGACCTTGCAAAAGACAATCCGCATTTCAAAAACGTAGATGGTGTTTTATTCACCGCAGATGGGAAAGGACTGATTCGCTGCCCCGCGTGTAAACTAGGAGAATATACCCTCCCCAAAGGAGTAACTCATATTTATCCATATGCGTTTTGCAATACCAAGATTACCTCCATTACGTTTCCGGAAGGATGCAAGTCTATCGGCTTGGGTGCATTTGAATACAACGGGCAACTCACCGAGGCACATATTCCGGCAAGTGTGACGGAAATCGGCGGCTGGTGTTTTTGCAATTGCGGAGCCAATCTCACGATCTACGCCCCGAAGGGGTCCAAGGCGGAAGAACACGCCAAAAGCAATGGGCACAAATTCCAGGCGGTCGAGAAATAAACCTCCTTTGGAGTGCGGTGATACAGTGCGCCTGCGCACTTTCACCGCTTTTACTTCCGGCGGCCGCGAGCCGCGGCGGGCAATCTGCGCTCCCGCGCACGGTCGTGAACCCGTTCCCGTTGGTCACTAGCGGTCATTGGAGAGTACTGCGATTCTGGCCGAAGGCCCCACTCCCGGCGAATGCACTGTCGCGCTGTATCGCCGAAAGAAAAAGCGGCAAAGGTCACTGCGTTCCCGTATTGCCGCACTCCATCACAAAAACTTCCAGAATCAGACTCTTTCCAGCATCTCGGTCATTTTTTCCAGCTGACGCACGAGACGTGCCGAGCATTTCACGGGGTGGTTCTGCATAAAAATGTACTCGAGCCAGCGGATCGCCGTCGTGAGGGCAGTGCTTCTCCGAAAGACCTGAAGCGCGGCCAGTTCCTCACGATAAAGAGGTCGGACAGACTGGTAAGCAGCAAGCCCCGCAAGCCAGTGGACCGGACGGGATTCCGTCAGCGTATTGAGCAGACGCGCCACGTCAACGGCGGGAGAATCGACTCCGGCAGACCCGAAATCAATGAATCCGCGGAAGTTCTGCCCCTTGAAGTAAAGATGTGCCGAATGCAGATCGTGAATGCAGGGAAGGAGCGGAAGCGCAAAATTACTCACGCGCACCACCTGCGCAAGTACGCTCATACGCAGTTTCCGGATCACGAGCAGGAGTTCCGACGCAGCAGCCTGTAAGCGGGTCTGGAAACGCAGTTTTGCCCGGTAGGGTATCGTGACGGCGTTTCCGATCTGCCAGCAGTCCACTCCCGCAGGCCCTTCCGAATCCGAAAGGCCTGAAATGAAGCGCACGCTCTGAAGATCCGCATTAAAATTCCTTTTCGGGTCGCAAATGGCGTTTTCCAGCCGATCCAGCTGCGATTCCGTCCATTTCAGAAGAATACGTTCATGCTCCAGAAGAGCCGGAGCCGTTCCTTTTTCATTTTCAACGGGAAACGTCTCCATCGCAGAATGGAATTCAGCCAGTGCCGTCATGGCATTCACCAGACGAGCGGTTCCGGGGTGTTTGCGAAAATCGGCAGTTCCTTCCATCCAGGGCTCCAGCTGCCAGAAAGAATCGCCGTCCGCAACGTACGTCATTCCTTCCAGCGTCTCGACCGGCATGGCAAATTTCGTGAACCCTTCCGCTTTTGCGTGCCATTGAACGGCATGAATGAAATCGAGGCGTTCCTGTGTAGGATACTGAGCGGCCCAGCGGCGCAAACAGTAGTCCCCATCCTTTCCATGCACTTTCCAGAATGCCGCACCGCTGCATCCTCCGGCATTTCCAAGCGCTCTGACGCCCTGCGCGGCGTAATCGTCGCGGTAGTTGCACAAAATGTCAAGATGACGGCGGAAAACACTCATCGAAAACACACAAAAACAAAACTGGAAACCCCAAAATCAGGCTCTCTGCGACGCCCGCAAAAGCCCCTTAACGTTTTCCTTCATCGTCCATTTAGTCAAAAAATCTTTTGCGTCTTGGCCGACTTGCCCAAATTCCGTTTAATTGTTAAATCTTCCCAGAATGCTTTTGGAAATTTCCAAAATCTCCTATTTTCCGTCGTTTTTCGCTAAATTTTCCAGCAAAATTTCAATTTCGCGACTCTCTTCCCCTCGCAAAAAGCGGATCCTCACAGTATCCCCTTCCGTGTACCGGATCCATTCTCTCTGAAAGTCGATTCCGCGCTTAACGGAAATGCCGTTTATGTGCGTCATGAGGTCCCCGACCTGAATTCCGGCCTTTGAAGCGAGAGATCCGTCCTCAATGTACCGAACTTTCAGATCAGCGAGGATCGGCGACGGATTTCCGAAAAGAAGCCCCAATTTCGGTGCGGGATGCCATTCCCTGCGGGTCTGCATTTGAGGCAGGTACGCCAGAAGTTCCTCAAACGGTATCGCGAATCCGATCCCGGAATCGTAAAGTTCCATGCCGGTCACGAGCTCATTGGGTCCCATTCCGAACGGAGTCAGGATCCCCAAGACTCTGCCGTCAAGATCCGTCATCGGCCCTCCGTAATTCGCCGGCGACACGTGCGCGTCCGTCTGGACCGCCATTCCACGCTGGCGATTCTTTCCGCTGAGGATCCCCACGGAAAGGCTCGGCATCTCCGGATCCAGCACTCGGCCGAATGCGAGGATCTTCTGTCCCGGGCGCATTTGGCTCACCGGCACAGATTCCGGGACCTGAAAGTGTATGGGATCGCCATTCTTCGGAGCGTCGATCTTCAGAAGCGCGATCTTCCGCCGAAAATCCGTACTGACCAGCCGGGCCGGGAACCGCCTGCCGTCGGAAGTCACCGCAATGACGGCGTTGGGTTCATGAGCAAACGCAGCCGCACTGGCGAAAAGA
This sequence comes from Thermoguttaceae bacterium, assembly GCA_017939795.1. GTDB lineage: Bacteria > Planctomycetota > Planctomycetia > Pirellulales > Thermoguttaceae > RGIG3701. The sequence goes on along the minus strand of JAGBAA010000141.1, from coordinate 37,424 downwards.
AATCCGTCCTCCGAGGCAAAAACGCCCGTCGAAACTCGAATCGGCTTTCGAAAACCAGTCTGTTCGTTTCCGATCTGCTCCATCCCGCCCATCAACTCAAGCCGCACGAGCGACGGAGCCATACGGTCCCGAATCGAAAGAAAGACCGTCTGGATCCCCTGAGAGAGCTCCGCCGACTGCGTTTCCGGAAGTCCCTGCCCTATCGAAACTGCGGGAATGGAAACCCAGACGCCAACCGTCAGGAGACTCGCCCAGCCGACCTTCCGAAGAAAAGAAGAAATAGACGGGAGCTGCACATTCATCTCAATTTCCGATCTCCGGCTCGATGCCGGGGTTCAATTCCCGATAGAGGACCTCCCAAAGTGCCTCCATCGACTGCGGGATCACATTCGTACAAGCCAGGACCGGCATGAAATTCGTGTCGCCGTTCCATCGCGGAACCAGATGCCAGTGAAGATGTCCCGGAAGTCCCGCACCGGCAACACGTCCGAGATTCAGTCCCACATTGAAACCGTCGCAGTTCATGATGCGCTCCATCATCGGCACGATCCGGGAGAGCGTCTCCATCAGCTCGAGATGCTCTTCCCTCGTAAGCTGTTCCAGCCTCCCCACATGCCGGCGCGGCGTAATGAGCAGGTGCCCATTATTGTATGGATAGCGGTTCATGATGACGAGAGAATGCTCATTCCGCTGAAGAACATAGCGCGCAGCATCATGTTCCGGTCCGTCTGCCGCAGCCTGGCAGATGAAGCAGTTCGGATCCGCACCCTCCGGGAAAACGAGATCCTTCGAAAGATCTTCCGATTTTTTCTCCGTCGACGTCACGTACGCCAGACGCCACGGCGCCCAAATTTCCTGGTAGCCCATAAATTCACCTCACTTTCATCTTCCATCATATCACAGACGGAAAATAGTTCAACCACCCCCCGAAAAAAAGAAGGGATCTGCCCCTTCAGATAAAAATTTCGACATTTAAATAAAATTAAAATAAAAAAAGAGAGAAAAATGGCGGAAAACGCACTGCCCCCCTCTTGAAAAAATCTCGCGGTATGCTACAATTTGGTTTAGTCAACCCGATAGTGTAATGGCAACACAAGGGCTTTTGGTGCCCTATTTTGAGGTTCGAGTCCTCATCGGGTTGCTTTTTCCGAATATAAAAGCTCCATACCTTTTATTAAAAAGTAAATTCAGGCAAAATGAAGTCCGTTATTTTTTCCACGAATCCGATCCTCATTATCGCTGGCGGGATTGCCGCCATCGCGATTACGGTCGCCTGTACCTGCTGAGAGATTCGGTGTGGATCAAAATAGCGTAAAAAATTGAAGATCCCTTGAATCCCCGGCGGGTTCAAGGGATTTTTTTCGGCCCATTTCGGTGCGGCATGGAAAACACGGAATGACGCGGATTCTCAGGAATTAAAAAGTTCCTAAAATAACCTGTTGCGCAAAGTGTCTGTGCTTTCCGTGTTTTTCATGTCGGCCGTATTTTTTACCATGTCGTGTTCCTGACCTTAGGAACTTTTATTTCCCAGTCATTTATTTTCGCCCGCGGCATTCCGGTACAGGATCCAGCCCGACAAAAAGACCATGAAGCACATTGAACTTTACGATACGACGCTCCGTGACGGCTCGCAGGCGGAGGGAATTTCGTTTTCGCTGCACGACAAATGCCAGGTTGCGGAACATCTTGCCCGCCTCGGGTTCGATTTTGTTGAGGGGGGCTACCCGGCTTCCAACGACAAAGACCGGGGATTTTTCCAGCACATGAAGTCTGTCTCTTTTGAGGGAAGCCCGACGAAGATCTGTGCTTTCGGCATGACCCGGCGTAAAGGAGTGAATGTTCAGGACGATACCGGTCTGCGTGCACTTCTCGACTCCGAAGCCCCCATCATCACGATGGTCGGCAAATCATCCAGTTTCCAGGTCGTGGACATTCTGCGCTGCACGAAACAGGAAAACCTCGACATGATCCACGACAGCGTTTCCTTCCTGAGATCGGCTGGCCGAGAGGTCTTCTTCGATGCGGAACACGCGTTCGACGGCTTCAAGGAAGACCCGGGCTACCTGCTGGAATGTCTGCGGACGGCAGAGGCGGCGGGAGCGTCCCGGATCATCCTATGCGATACAAACGGCGGTTCCATGCCAACGGAGATCTATGCGATCGTGAAGAAACTCGTTTCGGAACTGAACGTCCCGCTGGGCATCCACTGCCATAATGACTGCGAGTTGGCCGTCGCGAACTCACTGGCGGCCGTCGAAGCAGGTGCGGCTCAGGTCCAGGGGTGCATCAACGGTTTCGGTGAACGGTGCGGAAATGCCAACCTGATCTCCATCGCAGCCAATCTCGCACTGAAGATGGGCTACGATGTCCTCACGCCGGGCGCGATCCAGTCATTGACGGACTGTTCGCGTTTCCTCTACGAGACCGTCAACATAAAAGCACCGGCAAACCAGCCGTATGTTGGGAAAAGTGCGTTTGCGCACAAAGGGGGCATGCACGTCAGTGCCGTGAACCGCAATTCGCGCAGTTACGAGCACATCCATCCGACCGAAGTAGGCAACGAACGCCGGATCCTCGTCAGCGAGCTGTCTGGCCGCTCCAATATCGTGGCGATGGCTGAGAAGCACCATATCGGAAACGACTCTCAGCTAATGGAGCGGATCCTGGAAGACGTCGTGGCGCGCGAAAGTCTTGGGTACACCTACGAAGCGGCAGACGGTTCCTTCGACCTTCTGGTCCGAAAGTGCTCCGGGGAAATGCGCTCGCATTTCGACGTCCTGAAGTACCACGTGAATCTGACCGGTCGAAATAAAGGGGATGAGTCCCGGATCTATACCGAGGCGATCGTGAAGCTGCGCGTTCAGAATGAGACGCTCTATGAGGTCGCAGACGGCGACGGGCCGGTCAATGCACTGGACTCGGCATTGCGGAAGGCACTGATCCGCCATTATCCTCAGCTGAAAAATCTCCAGCTGCTCGACTACAAAGTGCGTGTCATCAACAGTGAGGCCGGAACCGCGGCAAATGTGCGCGTCATCATCGAGAGCAAAGATGAAACCGGCACATGGGGAACTGTCGGCGTGAGCGAGAACGTCGTAGAGGCCAGCTGGATCGCGCTGACAGACAGTTTTGAGTATAAGCTGTTCAAAGATGAACGACAGCAGGCGTCCCAAAACGAAAACTGAAAATTCTGCGAGAAAAAAACGACGGCAGGAGAAGAAAACGTTTCTCTTCCTGCCGTTTTTTATTTCAGGTCAAAATACAGCCTCACGCCAGGATCAATGCACGCCGCCGGTGAGGATGACCTTCTTGCCGTTCAGAGTCAGCGTGTGCACATCGACCGCTTTCTCGTCAACAAAAAGATCCCCTTCACGAAATGCGTAGCGAAGGATCGTGCTCCCCCCTTCATTCCTCACTTCAAGAGGGAGCGACATTTCCTGCGCGACCTGGCGGATCACTTCCTCCAAGAACCGGGCCGGCACCTTCACCGTCCCTGCCGCGACATTCTTCAGCTCGACTTCCGCAATATTCGGCTCCACGATCTTCGGGTAGAGTTCAACAGAAAGAACACCTCGATATTCGGGGAGATCCACCGTCACTCCAGCCTGGATCCGATCCTCCAGAATAACTCCGCGCGGATCTTTCAAACGCCGGGGAAGCATCCCGGAACGTTTTTCGCCGATCGCAATGGCGAGCCAGTGATTCAGTTCATCCTGCGTAAATTCCAGGATCCACATCTCTTCCTTCCGGAGCTTGTGCCGAAGGATCTGGACCTTGCGTTCCATGGCGCGGCTGTCAGCTTCTGCCGATTTTCGGGTCTGCTCAGTAATGGCGAGTTCCGCATAATATTGCGGCACAGTATGAATCCCACACCAGAGCCAGGACCCGATGACTCCGGAAATCAGCAAGAAAAGAAGTCCGAAAATCAGGATCCAGCGGAAAATACGGCGTTTTTTCATGACGTTCCTCTCCCTATTTCAAAATTTCCGGACTTATTCCCTAAACCGCAGCACTCCGTTTCTCTTAACGGATCACGACCAGCGAGTACTTTTTCTTGCCCATCCGCAGCACGATCGTGCTTTCGCTGGCCAGATTTGCAGCCGTCAGCGGCTCACGAATATCCGCGACGCGCTGATTGTTCACGTACAATCCCCCCTGCTCAGAGGCACGGCGCACATCCGATTTCGTCTTCGCGACGCCGGACTTGACGAGAGCATCGCCGATCCCGATCCCGGCTTCCAGCTCTGCACGGGTGAATTCTGCCGACGGAACGTCCTTGAAAATGGAGCGCAGCTGCTCATCCTTGAGATCTTTGATCTCTGCACCGAAGAAGATCTCCGTCGCCTTCTGCGCGGCCGCAAGTCCCTCATCGCCATGCACCAGGCGAGTGATCTCCTCTGCCGCCCGACGCTGACCGAAACGTTTTTCCGGAGCCTCCAGATGCGCCGCAGTGATCGACTCGACCTCTTCCTGTTCAAGATCCGTCATGAGCGAGAGGAGCTTCACGACCTCCGAATCCTCGACGTTCATCCAGTACTGGTAGAACTGGTACGGGGAGCATTTTTCCGCATCCAGCCAAAGCGCACCGGACTCGGTTTTTCCCATTTTCGTGCCGTCCGATTTCGTCAGAAGCGGCGCGGTCATGCCGTAGAGCTGAACGCCTTCCATACGGCGGGCAAGATCGATCCCCGTCGTGATGTTTCCCCACTGATCGCTTCCGCCGACCTGAAGCTCACAGCCAAATTCACGATAAAGATGCACAAAGTCGTACGACTGAAGCAGCATGTAGCTGAACTCCGTGTAGCTCAGACCATTTTCGCGTTCCAGACGGGACTTCACGGAGTCTTTCGCCAGCATCGCATTCACCGGAAAGCATTTTCCAACATCGCGCAGGAACTCGATGAACGTTTTATTCGCGAGCCAGTCGTAATTATTGACCAGCACAGCATCTTCCGGACCATCGCCGAAATCCAGAAAACGGCCGACCTGTTTCTTGATGCACTCCACATTGTACGCGACCGTTTCCGGCGTGAGCTGCTTACGTTCCGCACTCTTTCCGCTCGGGTCGCCGATCATCCCCGTCGCCCCGCCGACCAGAGCGATCGGACGATGCCCCGCTTTCTGAAAACGGCGCAGGATCATCAATGCCATGAGGTGACCGACATGAAGACTGTCCGCAGTCGGATCAAAGCCGGCATACAGTGCACGCGGTTTTTCCATCAGCCAGGCGGAAATATTCGCATCGTCCGTCGTCTGAAAAATCTGTTTGCGCCAACGCAGTTCCGCAATCACGTCACTTACCGGTTTCGTCATCGGTCTGACTCCTTCTTCTTTTCTTTTTAAAATCCGAAATTATGAAAAAACAAAAAAGTACTCAGTTCCTTAATTATAGTGCGTTTTCATTTTTGCGCAAGGGGGACTTCTTGCCGAAATCGCGCAGGCGCGTTGGACTGGAACGTTGGGTCAGACCAGATCGATCCCGCCGGTTTCTCTTTGCTCCACACCGGTCTGGCACCGCGGTCTTTACTGTTGGCTTCGAGACGGGCGTGTTCAGAATTTTTGAAAGCATGGAGAGCTGGATCACCCCTATTCTTTTTGATCTTTCTTTACTTCTTTGCTCATGAAAATCGGTTTCGCACACGATAAAAGAAAATGGGATTTTATGTTTCTTTGATCTAAATTTGAAAATCAGGGGTTTCCCATGAAAAATAAAACGAACATTTTTTGCATTTCAGCCCTCGTGCTGCTGTTTTGCTCCGCAGCGGCATTCGGTCAGTTCCGCGACGACGTGACGGAAGATGGGACCGAGATCCCCAAAGGCGGCTGCGAGCTTGGTGAGTCTCTCATTCAGTACTGGGAATGCGGTCTGAAACTTGAAGCTCGCCGCGCTCCGGTGACTGGCGTCATCGCGACGATCCCGATCCCCGTCAGCTGGCCGGAACAGAAAGTCAAAGTCGCCGAAGAACGCCACTCACCATACGCAAAAGTTTCCATCCAGAAACAGCGCGGCGGTTCGGCACTGATGGTCATCCGGATCCCCTCGCTCCCAGCTGGCGAAACGGCAGAGGTCGTGACCCGCTTTGAATGTGAGTCTTCCACGCAGCTGAAACCCGAAAATACGGAAGGTTTCGTGAAACCCGATCCCAAAAAACTGCCCAAAACATTCGGACTTTACCTGAAACCGAGCGAAAAGATCGAATCAAAGGATAAAGCGATCGCAAAACTGGCCCGAACGATCGGAACAGACGCTGAAAATGCGTGGGATGAAGTGGAAGCCGTCTACGACTGGGTCCAGGCCAACATCAAATACGAAAACGGCGACCTGAAAGGTGCGCTGGCCGCTCTAAAAGACGGAACGGGCGACTGCGAAGAACTTTCCTCCCTCTTCATCGCCATCTGCCGCGCAAAAGGGATCCCGGCCCGGACAGTTTGGGTACCGGAACACTGTTTTGCGGAATTTTACCTCGAAAATGAAAACGGCGACGGTTTCTGGTTCCCGTGCCAGCCCGCCGGCGACAAAGCGTTTGGAGAAATGCCGTTCCAGTATATCATCCTGCAGAAAGGCGACAATTTCACGATGCCCGGCGACCGCAAAAAGTACCGCTACCTGCCGCAGCAGATGAAGACAAAAAGCAAGGCGGCTCCATCCTATCAGTGGATCAGCGAAGTCGTGACGCCGTAAAGTTAGACGTTCCGTCAACGAACATGTCCGGACGTTTCGCGTGCCGATCCGTCCGGATTTTTTCTGAAATCTTTTTCTGCCCGACAGTCTTTTCTTTCCGGCATCCGATGAGAGGAATACTCTCCTCTTAAAAACTCCTGAAAAACCAGAAAAAAAACGATTTTCTTTCCATCCTTTTTCATTCCGGCGCAGGCCGGGCCTTGACTTTCTCTCTTTTGTGTGCTAAAATTTCAGTATCGGGGACACGCGCCCCCATTCCCCAAAAATTCAGAAATCGAAATGAAGATCAAATGGACACTCTGGCAGAAATCACTCCCCCGAAAATGATCGCGGCAGTCGACATTGGGACCAATACGATACGCTGTACGATCGCGGAATCATATTCCGACGGACGGATCGAAATTCTCGAACAGCTGGCCCGCGGTGTCTGGTTCGGCAAGGAAACGTTTCGGCGGGGCGGTCTTTCGGCACAGTCCATGCGCGTAGGGATCGAGATCCTGAAGAGTTTCCGGAAGCTCTTTACCCAATACGATGTGCAGCATATTCGCGTCGTCGCGACCGCTTCGATCCGTGAAGCGCCGAACGCAGATATTTTCATAGACCGGATCCGCATCGCAACGGGGCTTGAAGTGGAGATCATCGACCCGGCAGAAGAAGTCCAGTTCATCGTCACGGCCGTGCAGGATGAACTGCGAAACGATTTCATCGCGAAAGACAAAAATGTTCTGATCATTAATGTCGGCGGCGGAAGCACTCTGCTGGCAGTCCTGCGGGGCGGTACCGTCGTAAATTCGCAAAGTCTCAATCTTGGAGCGATCCGAATGCGGGAGCAGCTCATTTCCGGAAATGAACTCCCCGAAAACAGCGCATCCATTTTTCGTCATGCGATCCGCGAACTCCTTACTGCGGCAGAATCCTACTTTTCGTTCAGTGAGGTCGATTATGTCCTGACGATGGGATCAGAGCCGCGTTTTGTCGCCAAAAAACTCGGGGAGCCTTCCAGTATGGGAAACTTCAAGCGAGTCCGCATGAATCGGTTTGATTCTCTGGTCGAACGCTGCCTGAAAATGGATACTTCGCGTCTCTGCAGGACATTTGGTCTGAATTTTCAGACGGCGGAAACGACGGTACCGGCGTTCCTGACCTACCAGGAGATCCTTCACAGAACGTCGGTCTCTTCGTTTCAGGTGAGTCTTTCTTCCATGCGCCACGGCGTTCTTCGAGCCATCGCACGTGAAGTCTGGGGCTTCGAAAATTCCAACTATCAGGATGCCGTACTGGACGCCGCCAGAAAACTCGCGGAGAAATTCCACGTCGATCTGGAGCACGCTTCCCAGACAGAACAACTGGCAGTCCGACTTTTCGACGAAATGAAAGCGGAGCATGGTCTTTCCCCGCGTTACCGACTCCTGCTTCAGGTCTCTGCGATCCTTCAGAACTGCGGCAGATTCGTGAACAACCGGTCGTTCCATAAGCATTCGTTTTACCTGATCGGCAACTCGGAGATCTTCGGTCTTCGCCGTGCCGAGACAGAAATGACGGCATTCATCGCACGATACAGCTACCGCTCTGCTCCGAAATACTCCCACACGTCCTTCATGTCTCTTCCGCGTGAAGCCCGGGTCGCCATCAGCAAACTCGCAGCGATCCTGCGTATTGCGGATGCACTGAATCACGGAAACTTCCACGATCCCAATGCGCTCGAATTCGAGCGGTCCGGTGACGAACTGACGGTCATTCTCCCGCCGGACGATACCATCCTTCTGAAAGCGCGTTCGCTTGAAACGCAGGGAAAAATGTTTGAGGATATTTTCGGGATCCGGATCCTTTTCCGAACGTAAACGAACTGAAACGCGAACCGGAACACTTCCGAACGTAAACGCACTGAAACGCGAACCGAAACACTTCCGGACGTAAACGAACTGAAACGCGAACCGGAACACTTCCGAACGTAAACGAACTGAAACGCGGACCGGAACACTTCCGAACGTAAACGAACTGAAACGCGGACCGGAACACTTCCGGACGGGAAAACATCAAAAACGCACAAAAGACACAACAATTAAGGAGAGATCGATCTGAAATGATCCAGAAAAAATCAAATTCAAAGATCCGCACGGACCTTCCAGAAAACTTCTTTGAACGGGACCTGAGCTGGCTGGCGTTTAATTACCGGGTACTGCAGGAAGGGTTGGATGAAAGTGTACCGTTTGCAGAACGTCTGAAATTCCTGGCGATCACCAGCTCGAATCTTGACGAATTCTTCAAAGTCCGCGTCGCCAGTGCGCACCAGAAACTCCGAGCAGACCGCGACATTTCGGAAAACTCGGCGAGAAAGGCAGGAGTGCTTCTGGAAAAAATCTCCGAAAAGGCGCACGAACTGGTCAGTGTTCAGTCGGCGGCGATCCGGAAAGCCCTGGCAAACATGGAGACCTACGGTCTGGAAGTCACTTCGTATGCCCAGATGAACGAAAACGCCAAAACCTGGCTGCGCGGCTGTTTCGAGTCGGAGATCCTCCCGATCCTCACTCCCATGGCGATCGAAGACATTCACCCAATGCCCCTTCTGCCGGCACTTCAGCTTTACGTCGCACTTTGGATGAAAGTCCCGTCAAATATCAGCAACCGGAAATCTTCCATTTCCGAAAATCATCGGAAGAATCACGCCGGAGAAACATCTGTTTCCGTGCGCAAGACGGCAGCCAAAAGAAAGGCGGCAGAAACGAAAACTCGATCCGAGGAAACGGAAGACCCTGAAAATCTGTCTGTCTCCCGTTCGGAGTCCCGAAGATCCAAAACGAAACGCATGGAAAGCCTCTCAAGCAAAAAAACAGCTTCAGGGCGTTCCCGCGGACGCAAACTGCCGCAGCAGGAACAGGAATTTGAAGAAAAACTTGCCGTGATCCCGGTCCCGACCCAGATTTCGCGTTTCGTCAAATTCTACACGACGACGGAACAGACATCGTATGCGTTTCTGGAACAGGTCATTGCGGAAAATGCCGACCTTCTGTTTCCCGGATGCGAGATCCTATCCCATTCGGTATTCCGGATCACCCGGGACGAAGATGTCCCGATCGAAGACCGATTTCAGCCCGATTTTGCCCAGGAAGTACAGAATGCAGTCCTCTCGCGCAAATATCGCGACGTCGTTCGTCTCGAGATCTCTGCAAACTGCGCACCGCAGATACGTGAAAAGATCGCACAGCTCCTGAATTTGACGGAACGCGACATTTACGAGCTGGACGCACCGCTTGACGCCACGGTCTTACACGAACTCGCAGGCAATCACCGGCTTCAGGACGTCTGCTATCGCGAATGGAAGCCCGTCGATCCGCTCGATCTGAAAGACTGCGGCGACCTCTACGAGCGCATCGCACAGGAAGACGTCATGCTCTTCATGCCGTACGAAAAATTCACCCCGGTGATCGACCTTCTGGAGTCGGCGGCTGAAGATCCAGACGTCCTCGCGATCAAGCAGACGCTTTACAGGACGAGCGGCGATTCTCCGATCGTAAAGGCGCTCATCAAGGCGGCACAGAACGGCAAGGAAGTCTCCGTCCTGGTCGAGCTTCGTGCCCGATTCGACGAATCCAGAAACCTCCAGTGGACCCGCCAGCTTGAAACGGCCGGATGCCACGTCATTTACGGGATCGCAGGTCTGAAGACGCACGCGAAGGCGATGCTCATCATCCGAAGGGAAAAGGGGAGGATCCGGCGTTACGTTCACCTTTCGACCGGCAACTACAATGACCGGACAGCCCGATTTTATTCCGACATTGCGCTGATGACCAGTAATCCGGAGATCGCAAGCGACGTCGCGGCGTTCTTCAACATCCTGACCGGCTACTCGGAATCGGTCGGCTGGAAGCGTCTCACGGTTGAACCGGTCCATCTGAAACGCCATTTTCTGGAACTTATCGACCGCGAGATCGCCCTTTCGACCCCCGCACAGCCGGGATGTATTCTCGCAAAGGTCAATTCGCTTGAAGATCCGCACATTATTGAAGCTCTCTATCGGGCATCCCAGCACGGGGTCAAGATCCGGCTGAATGTCCGCGGTATCTGCTGTCTGAGACCCGGAGTACCCGGACTTTCCGAGAACATTGAGGTCACGTCCATCATCGACCGATTCCTGGAGCACGCACGTATTTTCTGCTTCCATAACGGCGGCGACAGCGAGATCTACCTCGCAAGTTCCGACTGGATGACGCGCAATCTGGAGCATCGCCTGGAAATCATTTTCCCGATCCTTTCCAAAAAACTCAAGAAAAGGATCCGAAAGATCCTGGACGTTTTTCTTGCGGATAATCAAAAGTCCCAGATCCTGCATTCTGACGGGACCTGGACCAAACGGCCTGTCGGAAAGGATGGGAAAAAGATCCGTGCGCAGGAATTTTTCCACATAGAATCGGTCGAAGCCGCCAACCTCCAGACCAGCATGCCGACCCAGTACATCCCGCTCCAGAGGCCCGAATCCTGAGAATATTCAGAAAAAACGAACAAAATTGAGATGCAGACGGAGTAAATTTTTCATTTTTTCAAAAAATTTTGAAATTTTACTTGAAATTCTCTCCTTTCAATCTATACTATAAAGTGTAGATTGAAGTTTTGCCTGATTGGAATGCCCGTTCAGGCTCACATTAAAAAGAGGTCCCGTCATGAAAAACAACAACTTCCGCAAGGCTCGTGTTTTGAGTTCCGTTCTGTCGATTGCCTCACTCGCCGCGATCGCACCGCCAATGTGTTCCGAACTATACGCCGATGCGAACATCACGGGCAACACGTCAATGAACACAGACTACGCCTATTCAGGCACGGTCAACATTGCGGCAGGAACGACGCTGGATCTGAACAGTTTCGACCTCGGGCATCCAACGGACTCCGCGACCCAAGTCACGCTCGTCAACGGCACGGGAACTATCACGAATACGGGAACGGAAACGTCGCTCCTGACGATCGTCAGCTCCGGAACGAATAATGGGCTGGCTCCCACGATTATCGGAAACGTCGCCGTCGCGTTCAGTCCCTCCGGCGACTACATTACCCGTCTGAAAAACGAAGCCAACGCCTGGACCGGCGCGACCTACATTAACGGCGGACGCCTTCACGTCACCTCGCAGGAGTGCATCGGAAGCGGTACGATCTACCTGAACGGCAACCTCGTGAATGACAATACCTCCGGGAAAGGAAATCTTGCGCTCAACAACGCGATCGTCCTAACCGGTTCTCAGGCCTCCATCCGCGCAGCATACGGCGGTTCGATTACCGTCAGCGGAGTCATCTCGCAGGATCCGAACGCGCAGAACGTCCGGTTCACCATCGCGCTGAAGGAATCCGCTTCCAACACGTACAATATCTACGGCGCGAACACATACACTGCGGACACGTACATTGGCGACAGTGGGCATACCAACTCGACACAAAAGATCACCATCGGCGAAAATACCGGCTTCGGTTCCGGTGCTGTCTACATGGTATCTCATGCGAATCTGAATCTTGGAAGATCCGGACAGTCCTACTCCGGATTCAATCTCGCAAATCCGATCCACCTGAATAATCGGACGCTGAACATCACGAACAATACCGGCTCGGCACTCACACTCAGCGGGGCGGTGGACAGCAAGAATACGTCCGGAAGCGTTGTTTCCGGCGGCACTTTGAAGATCAACGGAAACGGAAAGAATTTCACCCTCAGCGCTCCGTTCACCGGAAACATGACGCTCGACCTGACGACCAGTGAAAGTCAGACTGGATACATTAACTCCTCATTCACCGGCGACATCGACACGATCTACCGAAGCGGAGGAAAAACTGTCTACTATCGCCACAACATCAAAAACCAGCAGAATACCGGAGATACCTGGGTCTACGGCGGCAACAACACGCGCCTTCACGTTTCCTATGGCTCCGGGCTGGGAAGCGGAACGATCTATTTGGACGGCAATCTCTGCAACAACAGCCAGAGTTCCCGCCGAGTCTCGTTCGATCAGGACATCATGATCAACGGTTCCACCGCCTCCTTCCGTGTCGCGTACAAAAATGACGACGCAAAAGCCTCCATGCGGCTCAACGGCGTCATCGCCAGCGACCCGACAAAGGATGGCAGTCACCGCCTCACGTTCAACGCAAACGAAGGCAGTCCCGGAATGATCTTCCTTTACGGCGAAAACACGTTTACGTGCGACTCCTACACGAACAGCGGATGCACAACCGAACTTACGCTTGGAACGGATACTGCACTCGGAAATCCATTGGAATCCGTTTTCCATCCGGCCGGCCATACGCGCATCCGTCTTGAGACGAATACGGCAGATGCGGTCAGGACGCTCGCAAACGACATCATCGTTGGAAATGGCAAAACGGTGCGTTTCAGCAATGATTCCACCACTTGGGCCAGCAATACGGAGGACAGTTCCTGGTCGCAGGCTGGCGGCCTCGGCAGTGTGCGGATCACCTCCGACATTACCGGCACCAATACTTCAGTTGTGCGTTTTGGTGCATCGAGCGCGGCTCTCAATACCGGAAGTATCACGTACTCCGGCACCGTCGGCACGGCAGAAACGCCGATCAACTCTTCGATCATCGAGCCTGGTGTGGATTTCACCAGCGACCACGCGCAATTTTACGGAAACCTCACCAGTGCGGCAGATGCGAAACTGACCGTGGACGGCGGCCTGAGTGTTTCCGGCGACCTGAAACTTTCCAAAGACATCACGCTCATCGTCGATGATTTCGAGAACAATTTCACGCTGGTGGACGTTCTCGGAACGCTCACGATCCCGGCAGACGCAATGATCGAACTCACGGCGACAGAACCAGCGGTCGATCCGACGAACGATATTCTCCTCTTCTCGGTGGACGCCATCGTGGATGAGACCGGGAATGCGCTGACGACGGAAACACTTCTCGACATGATCGAGTTTGATCCTCTACTTTTCCCGCAGGATGCCGGATGGAACTACATTTTGAACGCGACAGCCTCAGGCATCTGGCTTCAGGCGGATCCGAGCAGCGTGCCGGAACCTTCCACTTTCATCCTGCTCATTCTTGGTGTTGGGACGCTCGCATGGATGCGGCGTTCCCGTACTCAAGCCAATGCGCAAGCCTAACGAGCAGGATCCAACCACACACTATTTCCGCGAAAGTTCCGTCTTTCGCGGATCTTTTTGTGCAGATCGACGCAGTCCATTGGCCCGTTCTGCAAAATACCCTCCCTTACCGCCCCAAAGAAAGGAGATCCTCACATGAAAAAAGAACTTTCCCGCCGTGAAATGCTTTTCTGGACCGGAATTTTTGGTACGTCTCTGTTTCGGCCGTCTTCCATATCCGCACAGGAGCAAGCGGTATTCAACGGCAGGATCCTGGAAAACGTGACCATCAACCCGGTCCAGCCGAACCGCTACCAGGGCTGGCCGACGGTCGCGAAACTGCCGAACGGTGACCTGATTGCCGTCGTCTCCGGAGGACGTGAACAGCACGTCTGCCCGTTTGGGCGCGTTCTGCTTTTCCGTTCCACGGATGGAGGCAAAACATGGTCGGAAGGCGAAACGATCCTCAATTATCCTGCCGACGACCGGGACGCCGGGATCTGCGTCACGGCAAAGGGAACGATTTTAGTCACGACATTCACGTCATTCGCCTATCTTCCCGCCCTGGAACAGGAACGCAAACGCCGAGCCGAAGGAAAAGGGACGTGGGATGACGCACGTTTCGACCGCTGGAATGAAGCACACAAACCGTTCGAGACACTGGAAGCCCGCCAGAAAGAGCTTGGATGCTGGATGATCCGCTCGGAAGATGGCGGAAAAACATGGTCCAAACGTTACTCTTCCATCGTCAATTCTCCGCACGGACCGATCCAGCTCAAAGACGGACGGATCCTTTACCCCGGGATCAAACTCTGGGAAACACCGCGTTCTGTCGGTATCGCAGAATCCCTCGACGACGGAAAGACCTGGCACTGGGTCACGGAATTGGAAGCGGCAGAGGGGGAAATGCTTTCCCAGTATCATGAGCTCCATGGCGTCGAGACAGCCAGCGGCCGACTCATCGTTCAGCTTCGCAGCCACGCACCGACGAGCAATCAGGAAACACTTCAGACCGAATCCGAAGACGGCGGCAAAACATGGACACGCATTCACAAAATCGGTGTCTGGGGCATCCCTTCTCATCTGACGAAACTCACAGACGGACGCCTTCTCATGACGTACGGCTACCGGCGTGACCCGTTCGGCAATCTCGCCCGCGTGAGTAAAGATGAAGGACGAACATGGTCCGCGCCGTTCCGACTCAGCCAATGTCCACCGTGCGATCTCGGTTACCCCGCCACCGTACAGCGCGACGACGGCAAACTCGTGAGCGTCTGGTACGAGGCCGGAAATCTCAAGTCCGCGATCTGGGAAATCGCCGACTAAGGACTTCAACGCACTCATCAGCCGTTCCGTCTGCTTTTTGATTTCCAAACTTCCCCACAAAAAACCCCCGATGTCCAGATTCGACACCGGGGGATCCTGGATCCAGAGCAAACCGTCAAATTCACGGATTCCGCACCATTTGCGATTTTCGCCTAATTCGCACTGACCGCACGCACCGATTCACGGAACTGTTCCAGTCCCTGACGGTAGGCTTCGACCCATTCGCCGACAGGCTGAACGTCTTCGCGGAAACGGACCATTTGACGAACGGCATCGTGAACGGTAAACTTTTCTTCCGTTTCGATCCCCTTTTCCTGACGCAGATGATTCTCCACCGCAGAAAGTGCCGTCACGGCCGCACCGAGTGCCGGTCCTTCCTGAGATTCCAGACGGCGAAGCGGGAAATTCAGCACGGAAGCCAAAATGCGGCACATAAGGTCGCTTTTCGCCACACCGCCCGAAACAGAAATGGAACGCACCGCGCAGCCCGCCTTCCGATGTTCTTCGACCCCCAACGCAATGAGATACGCCAGTGCTTCGAGACACGCGCGGAAACGCACGCCCTGCTCCGCCGGCTCTTCTCCGATCCACTCCAGATGCGGAGAATGGATCCCCAGCGACGGTTCCGAGATCAGGAACGGCAGGATCCTCGCACCGTTTGCGCCCGGACCACATGCTTCAGCAGCTTTCTCAAGTGCAGCAAAATCAGGATCCGCGCCGAGTACCCGATCCATAAAATACGCACCGTTTCCATAGCACCGCATGAGGAGATACGGACCCCAGTTCAGTGCCATGACGTCCAGATTTACGTCCGAAGACGGAATGACGGCACACGAACTGTTCACCACAGCCGAGTTTCCAAGAATGACCGCGATCTCGCCGTCATTCACCGCACCGCCTCCGACCAGACCGGCCTGTTGATCGTCGCTGGTCGGGAAAATCAGCGGTCCCTGAGCGCGCGCAAGTCCAAAACCGCGAAGATTCGGCGGGAGCTGAGCCTCTTCGTACGCAAAAAGTCCAGCGGCATTTCCGATCGGCGTATCCGCATCAATGATCTCCGGAAGCTGACTCCACGCCATACGGCGCAGCTCTTCATCCTGCAGCGCGTTCAGCATTTCACGGCGCCACTGCCGGGTCCGGAAGTCCATCATCCCGGTACTCGCAGCAGCAGAAACGCTCAGTACATCAAAATTCCCAGTCAAATACCCTGCAGCAAGACCGCCGTGCGTCTGGATACGATGCGTCGCGAGCCACTTGGAACGTTCCAGCCGAATCTCATCCTTCACCAGATGGGAAAGCGAATAGCGGATCGCCCACGGACCACCGATGAGTTCCTGAACTTTCTCCGCTCCGCCGAGACGTTCCATTCCCAGTGCATGAAACTCCGCAAGCGTCTGGTCGTTCCAGCAAATGGCACGCCGGATCTGTCCACCAAGTGCATCGATCCTGCCTGCCGTATGATGAGTTGCCGAGATCCCGCCCGCGATCCAGTCATCAAAGCGTCCCATCTCACGCAATTTCGCCGTCATGGCACGCAATGTCTGACGGGCCTGACCTTCCAGCTGAAGGAGATTCAGCTCGATCGCCCCATCTTCACCAAGCGAAAGCTCCGTCGGGAAGCGGGACTCCGCGAGTACATTACCATTCAGGTCAAACGCAAGACATTTCACTGCCCCGGTACTGAAATCCCAGCCGGTCAGGACTGCATTTTCGGGAACACAAAGTAAGGAATTCGGCATACTTTTCTCCTGCCTGTCTTTCTGTCTCCGGCTGTCCGGAGCAAAATCTATTTTTCGGGGAAATTTCCCTCTTCGACATCTTTTCGGTACGCCTCACAGGCTCCCAGAATGAGCGAGTGAAGGTTCGCATACTGTTTTGCGTGTTTCGGCGTTCGTCCGGATAGTCCCAAAATATCTTGAAGAACCAGGATCTGTCCGTCGCAATACGGCCCGGAACCGATTCCGATCGTGGGGATCTCCAGCTCCAGACTGATTTCCCGCGCGATCTCATGATCGACACATTCCATCACGACCCCAAACGCTCCGGCCTTCTGGACCGCCAGAGCATCCCGCATCAGTTCATCCCGTACTCTCTGCATCGAATACTTTCCAAACGTCTGGATCTTCTGCGGCAAAAGTCCGATGTGCGCCAGGATCGGAATTCCGGCCTCGACCATCCTCGCGATCATTTCTTCCTGCTGAAAAGACGTTTCCATCTTCACCCCATGGCAGTTCGTCCGCTTCATGAGCTGCGTACAGTCGCGAAGCGTGCCGACCCACGAATCATGTCCTCCAGGAAACGGCAGATCCGCAATGACCAGCGCATTTCGGGAAGCCCGGGCAACGATCTCCGTATGGTAGATCATCTCCTCGAGCGTGACCGGCAAAGTATTCGCCTTCCCCTGAACGACCATTCCGAGAGAATCGCCGACCAGGATAGCGTCAATACCCGCTTCATCCACAAGCCGGGCCGTCGGAAAATCGTATGCCGTCAGCATTGAGATCTTCCGTCCCGTTTTTTTGATTGCCGTAAATTCAGGAATCGTCCGTGCCATCTCGCAAAACCTCTCTCTGACTTTCCCAGGGACTTAGTTCTTTCTCGACCAGGGAGAGGCCAGAAAACGTCCCAGTTTCGTCATGAATCCGACCTGTGCACCGCGAAAGATCTCCGACGAATGACCGAAAAACTTCCGCACACCGGATTTCGTAATGCGCGTTCCGTCAACGACCACTTCCTGAAGACGCATGAAGTTCTTGAGTGTCTTCAAAGCATCATCGCTGAAATACGTGTCCGTCACGTTTAATTCACGCAGATCGTTCATCTTTTTCATACTGCGCAAACAGGTATTCGTGACCTGCGTATCATTCAGATGGAGAACTTTCAGTCCCTCAAGACCCTGAATGCAAGCGATCCCATTATCCGTGATCGGACTCTCATAATCGCATCCGTCGATCGGGATCGTCCCGCCAAGATAAAGTTCAACGAGCGACGTCAGCTGCGCGATCGACCGAAGCCCGCGGTCCGAAACGATCGTACCCTGAATGTTCAGCAGCTGAAGCTGATGCAATCCCTCCAGTGCCGGCATTCCTTCGTCCGAGATATTCGTATCGTCGAGTTTCAGGGTGTCGAGAAGCTGGAACTGCGGCAGGAACTGCATTCCCTCATCCGTAAACGGTGTGGAGGTCAGGGCCAGCTCACGCAGATTTTTGCAGTTTTCCAGCGAATCAAAGGTTTCTCCAGTAACTTCCGTCGAAGTAAGGACGAGCGATTCCAGCTGCGTCAGACGAGAAAGCATCCGGATCCCCTCATCCGTGATCCGAGTCGAGGAAAGATTGAGTTCGTGCAGATTCGTGATCTGCCCCACAAGGTGAAGTGTCTCATCATCGACACGCTCGTTCATCGCAAGGCTCAGGCGCAGCGGCACACGGATCTTTTTCCATGCCGAAACACATTCCGGAGTCACGGCATAGTGCCACCAGATCTCCAGAGTTTCGCCGTCCTTCAGGATCTCAAGCAGTTTCGGATCGATCTCCGGATCCGGCGCCAGCTTGTCCATTTCCGCAGCTTCCTGAAGAGCTCCTGCGTTCCGCATTCCTGCCGCAGTGCGGACTTCCAGCTTATCAGACGAAATTCGGGACGGCACGGACGGCTGCTCCCACGGCATACCGTTCTGGTGTCCCATTCCAGCCGGGCACGGCATACCGCCGGAAATAGCAGGCATGCCCATGGATTGCGAATACATACCAGGATACCCACCCTGCGGATACGCATAACCAGGCATCATCTGTCCCGGCGCACCGGCCGGCCAAACCGTCACGAAAGAAGGCACCATCGGCGGGACTGGTCCCACTGCCGGCGGAACGTCTCCACCACCCATCGCAGGAGGAACTGTACTAGGAATCGGCATCTCCATGACGACCGGTCCAGCACCCGGCATGGAAACCGGACCTTCATTCTGTGCCATGCTGTCGATTTCGCCAAGCATCCGATCGTACGTTTCCTGATCGATCGCCCCATCAAGAAAACGCTGCATCACTTTCTGCTTAAGCTCTAAAAGCTCACGTTTCATTTCTGCCCTCTGGAAAAAACCAATCTTTTTGCCGAAATTCCTTCTTCGTCAAAAAACGGAAAACTGACCAGCCGTCATTTCCCAAGGCTGCTTTCACCAATTGACCACCCAAAAAAAGTCAACCGTATCTTTGATTCATCGTATTTCAGCAAATCCGACTAAAATGAAATCACGGCTCAAAAGCCGTCCCTCAAAGAAAATTTTCATTCGCGATACAAACATAATCAATATACGCATGAAGACGAATGAATGGTTCAGAAAAAAATTACGTTCCGCAAGAGTCACCGAAAGAAAATGAATTTCGCGGGACATGCGGTCTAAAAAAACTTTAACGACAGCGGGGCATTTCGACTCATTCCGAAATCCCCCGCCCAATGCTCACGCAGGAAAATCCCACAGGAAAATCCCGCAGGATCCTCAGACAGGATCCAGTTTTTCAGCCGACCTCAGTCCTGATTCAATTTCTCAGCCGTCGTCCAGAGACCGGCGGAAGGCGTACTGATATAGTAGACTTCCTCACCATTCGGCATCGTATTGAAACCGTTCTTCATCTTCGCAGGATCATAGAGTGCCATCATCTCATTCAGGTCTGCATAGCCGAAGCAAACACTTTCGATCTCTTCTTTCGTCAGGTGACCCGGCGCATACGTAATGCGGAAACGCCCTTCGCTGGACCCATGGATCAGGTGGGCCGTACCGTGGGTAAGGTCCTGAAGCATCGGCTCGGTTTTCCAGAGTTTCAGGATATTTTCCGTACCGGAGTAGCCGTACTTGCGGATCAGAATATCCACGTCTTCCTGCTCGCCAAAGCGTTTCAGTCCCGGCGCGAGAATGATGAGTTCACCGTCATCCGCCATCGCTTTACGCGTTCGGTAAACCGCTTTGTTCGCGACCCACGTACTGTAAAATTCATCTCCCTGCATGACGGCCACGACCTTTTTGAGCGGCGGAACGACCGTGATGTTCTGCTCACGCGAGGCTTTCGCGGCATCAAGATACGTCTCCAGATCATTTCCGACGTAGACGCCCGTGTGTCCCAGTTCGCCATTTTCGTCGTACGCCATCACGACTTCGAAATACATGTCGGGGAAATCGCCGAGAAAGTCGTCCTCCGCTTTATTATAGCACGCACGCAGCGGAGAGATCAGCGTCCCAAGGTTGTTTTCAATGCCGCAGCACGCCGCCGCCATGTGCGAGGCGCAGATCATCGGTTTGCCGCCGAGACCAATGAAGTAGTTTTTATTGTGGTTCGCGAATCCAAGAACTTCGTGCGGAACGACATGTCCCACGTTGATGATGAGGTCCCACTCACCGTCAAGCAGGAAATTATCGAGCGATACCGGGATCGCCCAATCCACTTTGCCTGCCGTGGCTTCCTTCACGAAATCGACAGACACTTCCCCGATCGTCCGGGATCCATTTCTCCAGTCATGCACATGGATCCGGTCAAGCGGGATCGAACCGAACATCCAGCGATTCTGCTCATCCGTGTGCGGCACGTGCTGGCCAAGCGTCGGAATGACGTGGACTTCCGCAGTCTGAGAGAAAATTTTGTAGAATTCTTCCGTGATCCAACCCGCGCCGCTATGGGCACGCGTAATGTCCGGCGGGAGCAGAAGGACCCGTTTAGGATCCCGACAGATCTGACGGCGTGCTTCTTCCGCAGCACGATACACGAGTTCCACGATATTTTCACGGCTCAAACGGCCCTCAGCAGAAAACCAGGTCATGTTTCGATTCCTTTACTTTTCTGAAAAATTTTAAAACTGGGTAAATTCGTTAAATTTTGCGTCTAAAACCGCACTGCAGGCTGCTCTCAAACGAATTGGGATCTCGGCTCAATATTCCTCCTCAAATACAGGAAGTTCACCGTCGATGAGCGTCATTTTCATCTCTTCATTCCGGATCTTTCCAAGGAAGGACCCGGCGATCCTGCATCGAATGACGACCGTGCCGTCGTCGCGGTACTGGCGGGAGAAAACTTCTCCATGATTCGCCAAATACGCAGCAAGTTTTCCGTTGGTGATGGACATTTCGATCTCGACCGTAGGGAAATGGCGGCTGAGCATATCGCTGACCGCCTGCGCCAGCTCCGGAAGTCCCTCTCCCGTTCTGGCACTGATCCCCATGGCGTTCGGATAGCGATTGAGAAGAGCCTGCAGATTGTACTGCGTCGGCAGCTCTCCGTTCTCGTCCATGCTCTTGAATGCGTCGATCTTGTTGATGACCAGGATCGTATCTTTCTCTTCGATCCCAAGGTGCTCCAGAACCTCATACGCTGCCTGGATCTGGAACATGACCATCGGATTGCTTCCATCCGCCACGTGCAGAAGCAGATCCGCACATCGCGCCTCTTCCAGAGTCGCTCGGAAACTCGCAACAAGATGATGCGGCAGATTCCTCACGAACCCTACCGTATCGCTCAGCAGGATCGGCCCCCAACCGGGAAGCGTCCAGCGGCGCGTGCGTGTGTCGAGCGTCGCGAAAAGCTGATCCTTCACGTAAACGTCCGATCCGGTCAGCGCGTTAAGCAGTGTGCTCTTTCCCGCATTCGTGTACCCTACGAGCGACACCGTCCGCGTTTGACTCCGCGATTTGACCTCACGCTCCTTCCGCTGCTGAACGATCGTCAGCTCCGCCTTCAGATCCGCAATACGCTTCTGTGCCAGACGCCGGTCCGTTTCCAGCTGCGTTTCCCCAGGTCCGCGAAGCCCAACGCCCTTTTTCTGACGCGAAAGGTGCGTCCACATTCGCTTCAAACGCGGCAAAGAATACTCCAGCTGTGCCAGCTCTACCGCAAGCCGAGCCTCTTTTGTCTGCGCCCGGGATGCGAAAATGTCCAGGATCAGCTCCGTCCGGTCAAGAACTTTCACATTCAGTTCCTTTTCCAGATTGCGAGTCTGTCCCGGAGCCAGGTCATTATCGAAGATCACGACGTCAGCTTCGGTCTTCTCAAGCATCCCTTTCAACTCAAGCACTTTCCCGCTTCCGATGTACGTCGACGGCTCGATGGCAGCCCGACGCTGTACCATCTCACCCACGACTACCGTCCCGGCAGCCTCAGCAAGTCCGCGAAGCTCGTCAAGCGGTTCTTCCCCCGTATCGCCCAGAATATTCACGCCGCCCGTCGGACGCTGCGGCAAAAGGACGGTCACGAGAAAGGATTTTTCATTGAGGATGGTGCCTGAGTTTCGTTCTTCCATGAAAGTTCTGGGGCACACGGCCCAAAAGGATACGCCCGCCGAAAAAGATCTCCGGAGAGCCAAAAAAAATAAAATCGCTCTCCTATTTTACCAAAGAACCATACTTTTTCAAGTCCCTGTCCCCTTTTTTGCGCAAAATTTCACAAAATTTTCATCCATCCTCCGCTCCCCCCATCCCGCTTTGTCGAAATTTTCTTTTCCTCTCAACATTTCTGCATTTTACAAAAACAAAATAGAGAAGATAGATAACATATTCCAGTTCTTCTGTTTTTTCTCAAATTGACGGATTTAGCAGTCGATACGATTAAAGCGGTCTCTCTGCAAAAAGTAAAGTTCCGATTTCTGCAAAACTGAGCTCCGCAAAAGCCGACTATTTTGAGAGAAAAAATGAACGGAAAATTCCAGCAAAAAACACATTTACGCCGCCAGACGGCCTCCATACAGGATGTTCGTCCCCGCGAAATACATGCCGTTGACGCCGATAGACCGGCTCTGCGATCTGCGATCCTGCAGATGATGCCCCGTTTTGCAAAAAAACGCCATCAGCCCGCTTTTATTTCGCAGTTCCGCAAGTACAGCAAACAGATCGGCGGTCTTCTCTGTACCGGGATCCTGACGGTTTTGTGCAGCAGTTCCGTTTTTTCCGAAACACTCGAAGACGCCTGGGCGATCGCCATCCGGGAAAATAATCAGCTCAAGGCCAGTCAGCAAATGACTGCCGCCGCAGCAGCAGGAACATCCGCGGCCCGAAGTGCGCGAATGCCGCGCATCACAAACGCCACAGCATATGCCGTCCTTTCGGATGAACCCAGCGTCGACATCAATTTCGGACAGTCTCTCAATGGCATCGCACAGGCCAATCCGTCGCTGGGCCCGGTCCTTGGCGCACTTCCGACCTCCTATTCTGCTCCAGTCATGGATCAGGACACGCTCGTCTCTACAACACAGGCGATCCTTCCGCTTTTTACCGGCGGAAAGATCATGAGTCAGATCCAGCAGGCAGACGCCCGCGCAGAAGCAGCCAGACAGGGAGAGCGAAAAGATCTGCTCGACCTGAAAATGGACGTCGCGGAGAATTACGTTCTCGTACTCCGCATGAACCGGATCATGCAGATCCTTCAGGAAACACAGCAGGAACTGAAGATCCACGTTCAAAATACGGAAAAACTCGTTCAGCAGGGCATCATTACAGAAAACGTTTTCCTCGCCGCCCAGGTATCCAAAGCAGAAATCGACCAGCAGATATTCCAGGCGCAGCAGGGACTTGACCTCTCAAAATCCGCGTACAATCGGTATCTTGCCCGTCCGCTGGAATCGGAGGTCCTCCTGGAATCGATCGCAGTCCCTCCCCTTTCCGGACCGCTCGAAGAACAGACGGCCTCCGCACTCGAAAATCGGCCGGAACTTCGTGAACTTGCCGCACAGGCAGCAGAATCCATGGCAAAAAAGACGGAATTCCGCTCGGAACGTCTTCCCTCCATGACGTTTGCCGGCGGGTACACGTACCTGGAAAATGAAGCTCTCAGCGAAAACAATTACGCCTCGGCCGCCGTCTGTATGGTCTGGACCCCATTCGACGGAGGAGTTAGCCGGGCAAAACAGCGCGCGGCAGATCACCAGACGGCCGCAGTCAACCGAATGCGGGACGAAGCACGTTCCGGAATTGAACTTCAGGTCCGCCAATGCTGGCTCCATGAACGGGAAGCCCGGGGGCGTCTGGAAGTCGCACGAAAATCGGTAGCGCAGGCAAAACACAATCTCGAGATCGTCCGAAGTCAGTTCCAGCGCGGTATTGCACCACACACCGACTATCTTCAGGCCGTTTCACTGAAAACACAGGCAGACGTCAACTTCTGTACAGCTCTCTGCGACGCGATCCTCGCCTCGTTCCAGCTGAAACGCGCCGTCGGAACGATTTAGTCCGCCCACGAATGATTCCGGCACGCATCAGAAATTGCTGAGAAAAATGATTCAAAGAAGGCCAGTTTCATCAAGAAGCTGGCCTTTTTACGTAGTGGAAAACAGAAAATTTCCCGAAAATTGGACTCACACTCCATTTTTTGAATGCTCCAGACCTGCTGTTTTCCAGAGACTGGAGTTACCCGAACAGTATTTCACACGACAAACGCAGCTCCCGAAATCCATCCAAGAGATCCCAGCCTCTGGCTCCATATGCTGCCGCAGCGCATTCGATGCAGATCCTTTCCCACCCAAAGCGTCCTCTCCCAGCCAAACCAGCATCGGGTACTCATTTTCTTCGATCTGCATAAAAAAAGGACGCTGCCTGAAAAGACAGCGCCCAGTTTTACTCAGGTTCTGAGTTCGCTAAACCACGATTAGAAGTGGAGATAGTAGCGGACGATCAGACCAGCGGCGACGACGGAAACCATGGACATCAGCTTGATGATGATGTTGAGGGACGGACCAGTCGTGTCTTTGAAGGGGTCGCCAACGGTGTCGCCGACGACGGTCGCTTTGTGAGCTTCCGACTTCTTGCCGCCGAATTCACCCGTTTCGACGTATTTCTTCGCATTGTCCCACGCACCACCGGCGTTCGCCATGTAGACAGCGACGCAGAAACCGGAGGTCAGAGCACCAACGAGAAGACCAATGACGCCCGTGACGCCGAGGACGAGACCAACGACGATCGGCAGGATCAGACCGAGCATGGACGGAACGATCATTTCCTTCTGGGCAGCCAGCGTGGAGATGGCGACCGGCTTCTTGTAGTCCGGCTTGTTCTTGTATTCCATGATGCCCGGGATCTCGCGGAACTGACGACGGACTTCTTCAACCATACCGGAAGCGGCACGGCCGACGGCCATCATCGTCATGGCACCGAACACGAACACGGCCATGGCGCCCATGAAGATACCAACGAGGACTTTCGGGTTGAGGAGGTTGCAGGAGTAGAAGTTCATCCAGTCCATCATGTTCGCGGCTTTGACCGTGACCATATCCGGTTTGTCTTCCGCAGTGGCCGGAATGAACGGGATCAGCTGAGCAGCTTCGTTAGAAATGGCAACCGGGCCTTTTTTGGCGTCGATAGCTTTCCAAGCTTCGTTGGACTGCGCCCAGGTGGTTTCAGCACCGCGATAGATCATCGCATCGCCGTTCGGATTGTTGGCCTGAGCCGGCATGACCAGGTAGGAAACCGGGAAGTATTCGGACTTGCTTTCAGCCTTGGCTTTTTCGGTAGCTTCTTTACCTTCGTAGTAAACGACGAAGTTTTCAGAAACTTTGTAGTAGCCAGGAGCGTTGGCTTCATTCGCTTCGATCTGTTCGACAGCGACGGCACCCCAGCGTTCGAAACCGACGCGGACTTCTTCGACGTAGGCAGCCAGAAGAGCCAGAGCGGTCAGAGCGGCAGAACCGATAGCGAAACCTTTACCGGTCGCAGCGGTGGTGTTGCCGAGGGAGTCAAGAGCGTCAGTACGTTCGCGGACTTCCGGCGGAAGTTCGGACATTTCAGCGTTACCGCCGGCGTTGTCGGCGATCGGGCCGTAAGCGTCGGTGGCGAGGGTGACACCCAGCGTGGAGAGCATACCGACGGCGGCGATACCGACACCGTAGAGACCCAGCGCGAAGAGTTTCACTTCCGTGAAGTTGAAGCTCGTGGCGAAACCGAACGAAAGGATCGTGGCGACGCCGACGATGACGACCGGAGCCCAGGTGCTGTACATACCTTCGGCAATACCGGCGATGATGACGGTGGCCGGACCGGTTTTACCCTGACCAGCGATGAACTGGGTGGGTTTGTATTCGTAAGAGGTACGATATTCGGTCCACTTACCGATGAGCCATCCGGCGACAAGACCGGTGATGACGGAGAAACCAATGTTCTGAGCCGTACCGATCATGAGTTTGCTGGCCAGGAAGTAAGCAGCAACAGCGATCAGGATGGACGGAAGGTTGACGCCTTTCGCCAGAGCTTTGAGCAGCGTACCCTGGTCAGCTTTTTCGTCCGTGCGGACGAGGAAGATACCGAGAACGGAGAGAACAACGCCGACCGCCGCGATGAGGATCGGGAGGAAGAGCGCTTTCATCTGGATGTCGAGGCCTTCACCCATGGCAGCATAAGCAGCAACACCAAGAGCGGCGGAGGACAGGATGGATCCGCAGTAGGATTCGTAAAGGTCAGCACCCATACCGGCGACGTCACCGACGTTGTCGCCGACGTTGTCAGCGATGGTGGCCGGGTTACGTTTGTCGTCTTCCGGGATACCGGCTTCGACTTTACCGACGAGGTCAGCGCCGACGTCAGCAGCCTTCGTGTAGATACCACCACCGACGCGGGCGAACAGAGCCTGCGTGGAAGCACCCATACCGAAGCAGAGCATGACGACGGTGATTTCCGTCAGGGACATTTCCCAGCCGTACTGCGGGAAGACCCAGTACAGAGCGCCGAACCAGAGGACGATGTCCAGAAGGCCGAGACCGACGACGGTCAGACCCATGACAGCGCCGGAACGGAAGGCGACCTGGAGACCCTGGTTGAGGGACTTCATGGCGCCGGCGGCGGTACGGGAGGAAGCCTGGGTCGCGGTTTTCATGCCGCACCAGCCAGCCAGACCGGAGAAGAAACCACCGGTGAGGAAGGCGAACGGGACGATTTTGTTCTGCACGCCAAGACCGAAGGCCAGGTACATGAGGAACGCCCAAATGACGACGAACGCCCAGAAGACGACCTTGTACTGCTGCCAGAGGTAAGCATTGGCACCTTCGCGGACCGCTGCGGCGATGGAGATCATTTCTTCGTTACCTTCGTCGGCTTTCATCATCGACTTATAGAAGATGACGGCGAAGACGAGAGCGATGACCGAACCAGCCAGAGCGGCAAGCCAGAATTTGAAGTAGAGGTCGTTGCCAGCGGCAGCGCAGGTCGTACCGCAGGTGCACTTGCCTTCTTCACAGGTGCATTCGCCACCATCTTTGCAGGTGCAGCCAGCCGGAGCGGCAGCAGCTTCAGCCAGAACAGGAGCGGCAGCTTCAGCGGCGGGTGCCGGAGCAGCTTCGGCCGGAGCCGGAGCGGCGACTTCAGCGACGGGTGCCGGAGCAGCTTCGGCCGGAGCCGGAGCGGCAGCTTCAGCGACGGGTGCCGGAGCAGCTTCGGCCGGAGCCGGAGCGGCAGCTTCAGCGACGGGTGCCGGGGCAGCTTCGACCGGAGCCGGAGCGGCAACTTCAGCGACAGGTGCCGGGGCAGCGGCCGGAGCCGGAGCCGGAGCGGCAACTTCAGCAGCGGGAGCCGGAGCAGCGGCCGGAGCCGGAGCAGCAGCGTCCTGCGCGAAGGTCATTCCGGAGAACGCCACCAGAGCGGCGAGCGTCAGGAAATGACGGCAGAGGGACTTTTTCATTTTTCTCTCCCAGGAATAAAAAGTATGTTATGGAAATAAATACATGATTACCATTAGTTTCAGGTCGCAAATTGACCCTATTATCGATATACTATAGTACAGACGCGTTTTTTGTCAAGCAGGGGGGGGTAAACTTTTTCAAATAATTTCTAAAAATTTTACGCAAACCCCCTAAACTTCATCTTTTTCGTTAAAAATTTTTCCAAAAACAGCCGACTCCCCTTGCGGCTGGACTTCTAAAACGTGGTTTTCATTCCCGAAATCTTTTCTTTGGGATCTTTTCCTGATACATTCCGCACCGTCCCGGCGGATCGCAAAGAAAAAAATGGCCTTAATCCCACTCCGATCGGTACACGGGTTCCGGATGTGCATTTCAGATCCCGCCTTTTTTTCTGTTTCTTTTTGAGGAAACCATGGTCTCCCGCTTGAAAAATCTGAGGATTCGTGTATACTGGGGACACGATTTTTTCCACATTCCCTTTTGGAGGTCATCCCATGAAAGCCATCGTTCTTCTTTCCGGAGGTCTGGATTCCAGCACGACTGCCGCGATCGCGAAATCAGAAGGTTTCGACGAACTGTACGCCCTGACGGTCAATTACGGCCAGCGTCACCTTTTTGAGCTGGAGGCGGCCCGGCGTGTGGGAGAAGCTGTCGGCGTAAAACGGCACGAATTTCTGAATCTCGATCTTGCGTGTTTCGGCGGAAGTGCGCTCACGGATCCGTCGATCGCCGTTCCGCACGATCGGCCAGCCGACACGATGCAGGATGAGATCCCCGACACGTACGTTCCGGCCCGCAATACCATCATGCTTTCCCTGGCACTTGCGTTTGCCGAGACGGTCGGTGCAGAAGACATTTTCCTCGGGATCAACCATATCGACTACAGCGGGTATCCGGATTGCCGTCCGGAGTTCCTTGAAGCGTTTGAAACGATGGCGAATCTGGCCACGAAAGCAAGTGTGGAAGGTCGGCTGAAGATGAAATTTCACGCACCGCTGCTTTACCTCTCTAAGGCACAGATCGTGCAGCGCGGAATGGAGCTTGGGGTGGATTACTCGCTGACGCACACGTGCTATGATCCGGCAGAAGACGGAACGAGCTGCGGCGAATGCGACGCCTGCCGACTGAGGCTCGAAGGTTTTCGTCAGGCCGGCTTCACCGATCCGGTCCCGTATCTAAACGGTGCGAAAAAATAGAAATCGTCCTCCGACACACTGCCGGAATGACATTCTGCTTTCATTTTTGAAGTTCCTGCGCCCGTGCTTCCAGTTTTTCAGGGCCGGGACGGAAGAACGGGGTGCGTCGGAGCGTGTCGGAAGTAAGCGGGAAGGCGTCCAGACGAAAAAGGGTACGCGGCGGGAACGGCTGATTCCACGGACAGTGACGCTGGCACTCATCGCAGCCGAGAAGATATGGAGAGGAAACCGGCATGGAAGATCCCCCGAAGGATCGGTCTTCGATCGTCAGATAGCTTGCGCAGAGTCGCGCATCCAACCCCGATTCCGAAAGCGCACCGGTTGGACACGCACACAGACACTGACCGCAGGACTCGCAGCGGCGGCGGAATTCGAGCTGTTCTTCCCGTGTCAAAAGCGGCACAGACGGCCTCTCTGCACTCACCGGAAGCACTTCCGTCGTCAGAATTGCCGCGAGAAAAAAAAGACTGCCGAATTCGGGGTGGATCAGCATTCGATTTCGACCAAGGAAACCAAGTCCGGCGCGGACGGCGAATTCCCGCTCGAAAAATGGAGCAGTGTCCACAATCCCGCGTGAGGTCTGGTTCGGAAAAAACTCACGAAATGTTTTTTGAAGTGCTTTCAGTTGGCGGCGGATAATATCGTGGTAGTCGAGACCGCTGGAAGCATACTGCGCAACGAACGCAGTGTTTTCAGGAGGTTCCGAGGAGCCGCTTTCTGGTGCTTGCCGTACGAGAAACTTCCGAATTGGATGATCTGCATGCTCCCGCTCCGCGATTTTTTCCAACTCTGCGAACGGCATCCCCAGCATCAGGATCGAACGGACGCCGGGAAGAACGGATCCTGGATGACGGCGTGCATCGGCATGTTCGCGCAGATACGCCATCTCCGCACATTTCCCAGCTTCAAGCCACGCCTGAAATTCCGGGAAAAATTCCGATCCACACGCCTCGACCGCCCCCAAAAGCGGAAAACCGAGCGTACGCGCGGCCTCGCGAATCGGTTCAGGAATGGTGAGTTGTTGAAATTCAGCCGGCATGGAACACCTGGAAGATCTGAAACTTAATGAAAAACGAGAGGGCGATGCTGTGCATTCCCTCCCGCGCTGAAAAATGAACTTCGTTTTCTCTATCCGCTATTTCGCATTCTTTCTCCGAATGAAGCAGATCCCCGAAATGCCAAGGACCAGCAGTGCCCACGTTGCGGGTTCCGGAACGACATTCGGGTCGGCTGTTGCCAGGAGGGAGTTTCCAACGATGGAAAGATTCCAAAAGTAGTCGCTTTCCGTAGTCAGAAGGTCCGTCCAGAACGCGGCATCCGCGTAATCGCCAAATCCGTTTTCCGCCTCAATGAGCGTGTACGTTCCGGAAACACCGTCGCGCAAGAGAAGCTCGAGGACCGCGTCGTCGGAAATGTCAAGCGTACTGCCGCTGCCGAGGACCAAAAGGTCGGAAGTGTCGCCGCCAAGCTCAAACACGAGCTGTGAGCCGTCTCCTGCCGAGAATGCTCCGTCGACGGAGACCGTACCGGAAGTCAGTTTGAAGGTACCTCCCTCAGCCAACGCAAGAGACGAAATATCCACATTCTTCGCCGGATCCTCGTACGCGATCTCCAGCGTGCCGGCCTCACCGATGGCGACGGCACTGGTTCCGAGCGTTCCGTCTCCAGTAAGACGCAAAACGCCTTCGCGGATGCTTGCCGTGCCGTTGAACGTGTTGGCGGCGGTGAATTCCAGGATACCCGCTCCGTCTTTGTAGAACGTTCGATTACTTTCCGTGTTCGGATTGGTAATGACCGCGGAAATGATCAGGTCGGAGTTCGTGTCAGTCACGGCTGCCGAATCGCTGGTGACGTCTTCGACGTAAATGCTGGTGCCATGACCGAAGGAGTAAGTCGCGTTCGCCTTGGTCAGATCGGAAGAGAACGTGACCGCATCCGCGGCGGAACCGTCGGCGTTGCGCAGCACGGAGACTTTACTGGACAGTTTGTACGCTTTCCACGTGGCGTTGCCGTCCGCGGCGTAAAGCTGCGCACCGTCGGTAAATACCGTGTTGGCGAGGTTATTGTAGACCGTCCCGGAGTTGCGGATCGTACCGCCGTTAACGATGAACTGGATCGGGGAATTGGTCCCGCTGTTGGAAACGACGTCCTGTGCCGCGAAAACCAGCTCCGCACCGTCGTTGACCGTCACGGTCTTGGAGACATAGTCGCCAAATACCGTCGTGTCCACGTACTTCCAGCCTGCCGACGCAACGAGCGTTCCGCCGTTCACGACGACGTTGCCGGTGAAGGTGCTTTGGTTATTGTTGAGCGTCTGTTTTCCTGCGCCGTCCGCGTTGACGATCAGCTCGATATTGCCGTCGATCTTGCCTTGGTAGGTCAGGTCTTTGCCTGTGATGTTCAAGGTCAGCGTCGACCGTTTATCCGTATTGTTGAAGATCTGTCCCTTGAGCGTAGAACCGTCCGTATTGCTGTACAGTCCCTTGAACGCCTGCGAGTAGCCGTTCATGTCCAGCTGGCCGTAAAAGTATCCGGTCCCCGCGTTCGCGCCGAATGGCTGTTCCGCCGCGAGACGCATTTTTCCCATGGAACTGGTGCTGCCCCAGTTGCACTGAACGTCGCCGGTAAAGGTATCGTCAGAGGAAGTTCCCATGATCACCCAGCCGGAATCGGAAATCACGATGAGTTTTCCAGAGCCGGTGATCGCTCCGGTATAGGTCGAATTTTTGCTCCATCCGGACTTCAATGACGACTCGGAAAGAACTTCCAGCGCGTTGGGAATGGTGAAGTGGTTGTTGTTATTCTGGATCGTACCGCCGTTGAGCCGGATCTTCCCGGAACCAAGGACCTGCGAGGCATCCGAAGTGTCTTTTCCATCACCTCCGACACGCATCTGCCCCTGAACGAGCAGATCTCCCGTATATTCGCTCCCATCGCCGGAGAAACGGACCCAGCCGGAGTCTTTTCCGACGGTCAGCGACGCGGAACCTTTCAGCGCACCGTTAAATGTCAGCATTTTACTCCAGCCGGCCTGGATCTTGCTTCCGTCCTTGATGACCGTCAGATCCGCGTTCAGAACAGCATTGTTATCGTTGTTCAGGATCAAACCGCCGTCAAACGTAATGCCGTTAGTGAAATCCAGCGTGTTGACGCGAATGTACCCGCCCTGAACAGTCACGGATCCGTCACCGGTCCAGGAACCGCCGCAGATCACATATGAGGAGGAATCGTTAAAGATCACGTCTCCATCCACACGCACTTCTCCGCCATTGGCGATCAGGGAAGAGGTCGGCTTGATATACATGGCGTTTCCGGGCGTTCCAAGCACCAGCGTTCCGGCGGTCGAGGTCACGGTCGAGGCCTGAAGCGAGGAACCGCAAAGGATCAGCGTGCCGGCTCCGGTTTTGCTGATGGCCCCGGTTCCCTGAACGACGCTGGCGATGGTGATGGTTTTGCCTTCGTCCGCGTTGAAAGTCGTGGTCGTTCCGGAATTCAGCGTGACCGTCAGATTATCCGCCCAGGTGTGGCTTGCCGCGGCATTCACGGTCGCCGTTCCGAGCTTGATCTCCGGAGCAGGCTGAGTGCCGTAGGAGGTTTTCACGATGGACGTCACTCCGGAGTCGCCAAGATTCAGCGTCCCTCCGGTGAGATTCAGAAAACCTTTTCCGCTGCTGGCAGAAAGGTTGATCCCCTTGAGATTCGCCGTTCCGCCGCTGATGTTCAATTTCGCGTGACCGTCCCACGCGACATTCAGGACGGCGTTTGAAGCGTTCAGAGTACCGGCTTTCAAATTGTATTCTGACGGATAGCCAGTATTGGTATAGTGACCGAGACGGAGCTGATCGCCAGTACCGTTCAAATTGACCGTTCCGCCGTTCTGGGTGATTATTCCCTGCGCGTTTTTACTCTGATTGATGAAGAAGTCGTTATTGACAGTAAGGACCGCCCCATCATTGATGTCAGCATAAACAGTCCATTTGTCGCACATATTAAAATTGTTGACGGACATCTCACCGTTCAGGACCATTTTCGAGCCATTAACACTGGCATTCGTAATAAAAAACGAGCCGAAAGAGTTTTGCGTCCCGGCAGCAAAGATGAGATTCGCGCCATTTTGCTTAAGCGTCCCGGTCGTGACGACATTATTCTCAAACGTGATCGTCTGCTCGGCATCCGGCGTCACGGTCAGATCGCCCGTTGTGTTGATCTCCTGGGAGTACGAGCCGCCTCCGGTGATCGTGTTTCCGCTGACGACGACATCTGCCCGCGCACCAGTCGGCACAAGACACGCCAAAGAGACGAACGCACTCAAAAACGCGGCGTTTCTGCGGGTAAAATCATAAATGGATGGAAATCGATATTTTGCAAAATGGGCCATTTGTGGTGTCCTTTGAGGAAAAATCATCCAAATATTACGAACAATGATACTATTATATTCCGATTCCGTGAAAAAACACAAAAATTTTCTAAATTATCCCAAAAAATACTGGAATATTTAGGATATTTGCCGATTTTATCAAAAAAAAAACGGGAGAGGTTCCCTAAATTCCTCTCCCATTTCAATTTTGCAGACTTCTTTTTTCACTCGTCTTCTATTTTGCGTTCCTTCTCCGGACGCAGTACAATCCCGCAGCTCCGAGTACAAGCAGTACCCACGCTGCCGGTTCCGGCACGGCATCAGATGCTCCAGCAAGGAGCTGAAGGGAGTTTCCAACAACGCCAAGATGCCAGTTCGCCGCAATTTCTTTGGACAAAAGATCGTTCCAGAACTCTGCGTTCATGAGTTCGGTGAAACCGTCTTCCGCCTGAATAAGCGTGTACGCCTCGCCTGATTCCTCACCGGTAAAGAGGAATTCAAGAATCGCGTTCTCGGAAATTTCCAGCGATCCCTCGCTGCCGATGACCAACAGGTCGGAAGAGTCTTCACCGATCTCAAACACGAGCCGTGCGCCATCATCTGCCGAGAAAAGACCGTTGACCGTCAGCGTCCCGATCCCGTCGCCAGGCGAGAAGGAGGCACCGTCCGCGATGGCGAGATCGCCCGACAGAGTACCGACGACGTTCGCACGTCCATCCAAAACGTTCAGGCTGGAAGTCTCAAAACCGTTTGCGGTGTTGAGTTTCAGCGTGCCTGCGCCCGTTTTAGCAACTTGGCCCGAGCCGGCGACTTTGTTCGTGAAGGTCTTTTCCGCGCCGTCCGCGACGTTCAGTTCCAACGTGCCTTTATCGCCAAGCGTGACCGTTCCCGTACCCGGAGTTCCCGCGCCGGTGAGCTTGAGCGTGCCCGCGTTGACGGTCGTCCCGCCAGTATAAGTGTTCGCGGCAGTCAAAGAAAGCGTTCCGTCGCCGGTTTTCGTAAATTTACCGTCGCTTTTGATGATGCCGTTGACCGTCAGATTACCGGACACAACGTCAAATGTCGCTTTTGCACCGCCGTTGATGTTGATGCGGGAATTGATGACCGATTCTCCCGTGGAAGCGATCACCCCTGTTCGCGTCGCGAAATCCAGACCGCTGCCTCCGTTAGTGAATCCATACTCCGCTTCGATTGTGCCATTTTCCAGCGTGACGTTCTTGATGTGCGTATAGTCGGAGGGTTTCAATGTTCCGCGAATGAGGATGTCGTTGGGGGCGTTGGCTCCGTAACCGAGCTGGTTGGAGACCTGGAATTCCAATACCGCACCGTCCTCTACGACAATACGTCCCGTACCAAAAGTACTTGCAGAAGCGTTCTTGGCATTCGCGATGACTTTACCTTCCCGGATCGTCGTTCCTCCGGAGTAGGTCTTGCGGTTGGAAAAATGCAGAGTCCCATCACCGGTTTTTGTGAGCGTCCCATTCCCGGAGATCGCATTGTCAAGCAGGATCGTCTTGCCTGCATCAGGATTCACATTCAGGTCGGCATTGGTCAGGACGACATTACTGCCGAAAAATCCGCCGCCCGACCACGTTTCCATCCCGCCGTTGATCTGAACGTCCGCGTTGTTGAACGTCACCGTTCCCAGATCGGCCACTTTCGGCAGATCGGAACCAGAGTAGAGTTTCAGAAGTCCCGTTCCATTCGTTCCGGTTCCGTTCACATTCACGGCAGAGCCTGGATAACTGGAAAGTCCGACCAGATTCCGCTTCATTTCCAGCGACGCGCCGTCCGCGATATTGAGCGTGAACGTCGTATGGTCTCCGTTTTTGACGATCTCCACCGGATTCTCGATCACGGAATTCCCGCCGGTCACGTTCCACACGCCGCTCCCAACGTATCCGGCACGCAATGGCGCATCATCGGACCCCAGCGTGACTTTTCCGGAATTGAAGTTCAGTTTATTGAGATACTGCCCATTGTCCAGCTGAAGCGTACCGCCGTTGAGCGTCAGATCGATATTCGGCGACGTCGTCCAAATCTGCACGTACTCAAGCGTTCCGCCTTCATTGACCGTAATGGGAGCAGTGTCGAAAAAGCCCTTGGTATTGCTCGCCGTGAAGACTTTATGAACAGCATCGACGACAAGTCGGCCCTCATCGACGATCACTTCCTTCAGGGAACTGTTCGACCCGCCGATGAGGTAACCCGTACGGGAAAGCGTCTGCGTTCCGGCACCGACTTTTTTGATCGTCAGGTTTTTCTGGTTCGTCTGTCCTTCAATACTTCCGCCATAATTTGCCGTGTCGCCGCTTTCCGTATTGAAACCAAGTTCCAGGACCGTTTCCGCACCCGGAGCGTAGACTTTGGAATTGATCGTTCCGTTGAGCGTACTGACCTGAAGCGTACCGCCGGCGATCGTCGTCAGGCCCGTGTATGTGTTCGCACCGGTGAGAGCCAGCGTTCCGGCCCCGGTTTTCTGAATGGCTCCAGATCCCTGAATGAGACTGTCGACGGTAATGGTCTTGCCTTCATCCGCGTTAAAGGTCGTCGTCGCGCCGGAATTGAGATTCAGCGTCAGATTCTCCGCCCAGGTATGACTCGCTGCGGCATTGATGGTCGCAGTGCCGAGCTTGATCTCCGGAGCGTTCGCGGTCGCGGATTTCTGGAGAATGTGCGTTACGCCGCCATCGCCAAGATTCAGCGTTCCGCCCGTGAGATTGAGGAACCCCTTTCCGTTCGCCGCTGAGAGGTTGATCCCCTTCATATTGGCGGTGCCGCCGCTGATATTCAGTTTCGCGTAGCCGTCCCACCCAACGTGCAAGACTGTATTCGGAACGTTCAGCGTCCCCGCATTCAGATTATATTCGGAAGGATAACCGGTGTTCGGATAGTGTCCAAGACGGAGCAGATTGCCCGTACCGTTCAGATTCACCGTACCACCGTTCTGGGTAATTCTGCCCTGCGCGTTTTTGGCCTGATTGATCAAGAACTCATTGTTGACGGTGAGGATCGCCCCCTCATTGATGTCAACATACGCGGTACCTCGCTTGCAAACATGGAAATTATTGACGGTCAATTCGCCGTTGAGCGTCATTTTTGTATTGTTGTTGTGGGGACTCGCATTATTCGGATTGTTTGTAATGAAAAACGCGCCGAAAGAGTTTTTCGTTCCTGCCTCCAAAACGACAAAAGAACCGGTCTGATTGAATGTACCCGTCGTGACCACGTTGTTCGTAAACGTAATAGTCTCGCCCGACCCCGGAGTCACTGCCAGATCCCCCGTCGCGTTGATGGCCTGAGAGTATGTGCCGCCGCCGGTGATCGTGTTTCCATTGATAACGACGTCTGCCTGCACTCCAGTTGGAATGAGAGTGACCAGCGAAACGAACGCACTCAGAAACGCGGCGTTTCTGCGCGTAAAGTCGTAAATAGAAGGAATTTTACGTTCTGCAAAACGATTCATACGGAACTCCCGACAGTAAATTACTGAAGTATTTATTAAAATATAGTTATAAGTATACACCAGTTTTTTAAAAAAACAGAAATTTCCATAAAAAAAGATCGAAAAATCTCAGAAAACGACCATGGAGTACAGGATCTAACAAAAAAAAGGATTTTCCGAACCGCACGGATCTTCCAGCATAGATCAGCCCCAGATGAGGATCGATCCGAAGAGGAACATCCTTTCGGGAAGAATTTTCATTTTTTTCGGAATTTCACCTGCCAGAGAAACCATCTCCAATACGCCTCGAAAAAAATCCCCTCAGCATTCATGCAAGATCATGGCACTCCACATGATTTTCCAGGAATAGGATGCCAATTTTATCTGAAAAGCAAAATTTTCAAAAAAATTCCCAAAAAATCCCCTGCCCCCCATTGACGAAAACAAAAAATATGTTATCCTATAACACATCATGAGAGACACATATTTCTCACGAACTCAGCCCTCTTCGTCTAGTGGCCCAGGACATAGGATTCTCAGTCCTAGTACAGGGGTTCGACTCCCCTAGAGGGTATCAAGGCAGGTGAATTTAATTCATCTGCCTTCTTTTTTTTTCATCTCTATTCCTGTTTCGTGCCCTTTTTTACGGCACTTGCTGAAATTCAATGCTTTTAGGTTCTGTTTCGTTCCGATTCTTACTGCC